>DASRHY010000053.1:0-20490 GCA_035650275.1 Kribbellaceae bacterium
GTCGCCGCGGCGAGCGGGATCACGCAACCTAAGCTGTCGGCGTACGAGCGCGGCCGGCTGACACCGAGCTGGGGGGTGTTCGTGAAGGTCCTGGCGGCGATGGACCGCCGGCCGGTGATCCGCACCGAACCACTCGAACCGATCAGCCTGCTGCCACGATCGATCAGCGAGGACGTTGACCTGGTGCTGCTGATCGTCGGCGACCGCGGGTACCGGTTCGAGCAGGCGACCGCGGCGCACCTGCTCGGCACCGGCGAGCGGGTCGAGCTCATCTACGTCAGTGTCGAGGGCGATCCCGAACGGCTGGACGAGGTCGCGGCCGCGATCGCCGACCGGAACCGCGCTGTGACGACGAAACGCGGCGGCGGCGTGCGGCCGCACGTCGCGTTCGACTGTGACCAGCTACTCCCACTCGATGGTGCCGGGCGGCTTGCTCGTGATGTCGACCACGACCCGGTTCACCTCGGCGACCTCGTTGGTGATCCGGGTGGAGATCTTCTCCAGCACGTCGTACGGCAGCCGGGCCCAATCCGCGGTCATCGCGTCCTCACTGGTGACCGGGCGGAGCACGATCGGGTGGCCGTAGGTGCGGCCGTCGCCCTGCACGCCGACGGAGCGTACGTCGGCCAGCAGCACGACCGGGAACTGCCAGATGTCGCGGTCCAGGCCGGCGGCGGTGAGCTCCGTACGGGCGATCAGGTCGGCGGCACGCAGCACGTCGAGGCGTTCGCGGGTGACCTCGCCGACGATCCGGATGCCCAGACCCGGGCCGGGGAACGGGTGCCGGTAGACCATCGCCTCGGGCAGCCCGAGGGCCAGGCCGAGCTCGCGGACCTCGTCCTTGAACAGCGTGCGCAGCGGCTCGATCAGGTCGAACTGCAGGTCGTCCGGGAGGCCTCCGACATTGTGGTGCGACTTGATGTTCGCGGTGCCGGTCCCCCCGCCGGACTCGACCACGTCCGGGTAGAGCGTGCCCTGGACCAGGAACTCGATGTGCCGTTCGGCGTCCAGCTCGCGGGCGGCGGCCTCGAAGGTGCGGATGAACTCGCGGCCGATGATCTTGCGCTTCTGCTCCGGGTCGGTGATGCCGGACAGCGCGCCGAGGAAGCGGTCCGCCGCGTCGACGACCTTCAGCCGGATCCCGGTCGCGGCGACGTAGTCCTTCTCCACCTGCTCGGACTCGCCGGCGCGCTGCAGACCGTGGTCGACGTACACGCAGGTGAGCTGGTCGCCGATCGCCTTGTGCACCAGGGCCGCGGCGACGGCGGAGTCGACACCGCCGGACAGCGCGCACAGCACCTGCTTGTCGCCGACCTGCTCGCGGATCTGTGCGACCTGTTCGTCGACCACGTTGCTGGTGGTCCAGTCCGCCGAACAGCCGGCGATCTCGTACAGGAAGTGCTCCAGCACCTGTTGACCGGCCTGCGAGTGGAGCACCTCCGGGTGCCACTGCACACCGGCGAGCCGGCTGTCCAGGTTCTCGAAGGCCGCGACCGGGGCGCCCTCGGAACCGGCGAGCACGGCGAACCCGCTCGGCGGGGCATGTACGGCGTCGCCGTGGGACATCCACACGTTGAGGTCCTCGGGGACACCGGCCAGCAGGATGCCGGCGGACGTCACGGTGACCGCGGTGCGGCCGAACTCGCGCAGCCCGGTACGACGGACCTCGCCGCCGAGCGACTGAGCCATCGCCTGGAACCCGTAGCAGATCCCGAACACCGGGACGCCGGACTCGAACAGCGCCGAGTCGACCCGCGGCGCGCCCTCGGCGTACACCGACTGCGGACCGCCGGACAGCACGAGCGCCTTCGGCTTCCGGGCCAGCATCTGCTCGACCGGCATCGAGTGCGGCACGATCTCGGAGTACACCTTCGCCTCGCGGACGCGGCGCGCGATCAGCTGCGCGTACTGGGCTCCGAAGTCGACGACAAGGACCAGCTCATGCTCGACGGCGCTCACCGGCACAGCGTATCGACGTGATTCCACCCACCGCGAACAGGCTGGATCAGTTCCTTCACACCGACAGACTCAACCACGAGGGCGCCGCCGCCCGGAACTCATCTGTCGCCAGCCCACCGGCACCGGCCGGCACCCGGCCGAGTAGCGGCAACCCGGTCACGGCCGGCAGGTCCTCCAGGTTGCACCGCTCGGCCAGGCCCGGCTGATCTGGCCAGGAGCCGATCACCAGACCGGCGACCGGGACACGCGCGGCCCGCAGTGCGGCACAGGTCAGCCGGGTGTGGTTCAGCGTGCCGAGCGCGGCCCGGGTGACGACCACCGCCGCGCACGGTTCGTCCAGCTCGTCGGCCAGGTCGAGCAGCGTGCCGCCGTCGTTGTCCAGGCCGACCAGGACACCGCCGGCGCCCTCTACGACCACCGTGTCGTACTGCGCCGCCAGCTTGTGAACGGTCGCCGCGTGGTCCGCGTACGACGGCAGCGTGACCCCCCGGATCCGGGCCGCGGTGGTCGGGTTCAACGGATCGTCCAGCCGCGCGCCCTCGTACACCTGATCAAGCCCGGCCAGGCGTCGTACCTCGTCGATGTCCGCGGGCAGACCGGCCTGCACCGGTTTCAGCACGGCCACCGAGCCGTGCGCGGACAGTGCGACCGCGAGGGCGGCGGTGACGACGGTCTTGCCGACGCCGGTGTCCGTACCGGTCACCAGCACCACGCCCGGCAGGGTCATCGGACACTCTCCACCGCATGCTCGAGGACCTCACAGGCCCGATCCAGTGCGTCCCCGGCGAGCGTTGCGCGAGCAGTGATCCGCAGCCTGCTGACACCGTCCGGCACCGACGGCGGCCGGAACGCCCCGACCCGTACGCCGTGCGCCGCGCAGGTCTCCGCCGCGGCCACCGCCTCCCGCGGTCCCGGCACCGGCACCGACAGCACCGCGCCCGGAACGGGCAGCACGCCGGCCGCCCGGGCCAGCCGGTCCGCGACCGTGTGCACGGCGACCACCCGGTCGGGCTCGGCCCGGACCACGTCGACCGCCGCCAGCGCGGCCGCCGTCGCCGCGGGCGCCAGACCGGTGTCGAAGATGAACGTCCGCGCCCGGTTGACCAGGTGCTGCTGGAGCCGTGCCGACCCGAGCACCGCGCCACCCTGAGCGCCGAGCGCCTTGGACAGCGTCATGGTCACCACGACGTGCTCCGCACCGGCCAGGCCGGCCGCCGCCACCGAGCCACGGCCCGCGCCGGTGACTCCCACCCCGTGCGCCTCGTCCACGAGCAGTACGGCGTCCCGCTCGGCGCAGACCTGCGCCAGCCGGTCCAGCGGGGCGGCGTCGCCGAGCACGCTGTACACCGACTCGGCAAGCACCAGCGCGCGGGGCTCCTCGCGCCCGGCCAGGGCCCGCTCGACCGCGTCGACGTCGTTGTGCGGCACGATCTCGACCCGGGATCGGGCCAGCCTGCAGGCGTCGACGAGCGAGGCGTGCACGTGCGCGTCGGACACCAGCAGGGTGCCGGGTCCGGCGAGTGCGGTGACCACGCCGAGGTTGGCCAGGTAGCCGGACGAGAACACCAGTGCGGCCGGCTGCCGGCAGAAGTCGGCGAGCGCCTCCTCCAGCTCCGCATGCAGCCGGGTGGTGCCGCTGACCAGCCGCGACCCGGTCGCGCCGGCACCCCAGGTACGTACCGCGGTGGCCGCGGCGTCGGCGATCCGCGGGTCGGTGGCAAGGCCGAGGTAGTCGTTGCCGGCCAGGTCGATCGGCGCGTCGGTCCCCGGGCGGGCCGCCTCGCGCGGCCGCAGCCGGCGGGTCAGACCCTGCGCCTCCCGGTCCGCGGCCTGCCCGGCGAGCCAGTCGTCGAGGCTCACGGCGGGTCCGCCGCGGCGACGACCGCTCGCCCGATCGCGGCGATCTCGTCGTCGGTGCAGATGTACGGCGGCATCGTGTAGACGAGATCTCGGAACGGCCGCACCCACACCCCGTGCTCGAGCGCCGCGGCGGTCGCCCGCGGTACGTCGACCGGTCCAGCCAGCTGTACGACGCCGACGGCGCCGAGCACGCGTACGTCCTTCACTCCAGGCAGCTCCGCGGCCGGCGCCAGCCCGGCGGCCAGCCCGGCCGAGATCCGTGCCACGTTCGCGGACCAGTCGGCTGCCAGCAGCAGGTCGATACTGGCCAGTGCGACCGCACACGCCAGCGGGTTGGCCATGAAGGTGGGCCCGTGCATCAACGCACCGCCCGGGCCGGAGGACACGGTGTGCGCCACCTCCGTCGTACACAGGGTGGCCGCCAGCGACAGGTAGCCGCCGGTGAGCGCCTTGCCGAGGCAGACGATGTCCGGCTCGACCGCCGCGTGCTCGGTGGCGAACAGCGGGCCGGTCCGGCCGAATCCGGTCGCGATCTCGTCCAGTACCAGCAGGAAGCCGTGCTCGTCGGCCAGCGCCCGGAGCACCCGCAGGCACTCCGGGCTGTACGGGTACATGCCGCCCGCGCCCTGCAGCACCGGCTCCACCACGATCGCCGCGATCTCATCCCGGTGGACTGCCGCGACCTCGGCCATCCGGGCCGCCCACCCCACGACCTCGGGGTCGTCCGGACCCCGGTCGTACCCGGCCGGTGGCCGCGGCCCGAACACCTGCTCCTTCAACGCGCCGGTGAACAGCGAGTGCATCCCGTTCACCGGGTCGCAGATGCTCATCGGCGCGAACGTGTCGCCGTGGTATCCGCCCCGGGTGGTCAGCAGCCGGGTCCGGCCGGTCCGCCCGCGCGCGACCTGGTACTGCAGCGCGAGCTTGATCGCGACCTCGACCGAGACCGAGCCGGAGTCGCAGAAGAACACGTGCCGCAGCGCGTCCGGCGTGATCTGCACCAGCCGCTCGGCGAGCCGGATCGCGGGTTCGTGCGTCAGGCCGCCGAACATCACGTGGCTGAAGCGGTCCACCTGCTCGTGCAGCGCGGCGTCCAGCACCGGGTGCCGGTAGCCGTGGATCATGCACCACCACGACGCCATCGCGTCGATCGCCGTGCTGCCGTCCGCGAACCGCAGCCGGACTCCCTCGGCACCGGAGACCAGCCGGGCCGGCGACGGGTCGGCGAGCGATGAGTACGGGTGCCAGAGCAGCTCCGCGTCCTGCCGGAGCAGGTCCTCAGCCCGGGACACCGCGCACCTCACCGTGCCGCGAGCACTGAGCGCTCCACCCGGTCGGTGTCACCTGGACGACCATCCGGCGCCGGCAGCGCGCGCAGTACCGCGGCGGCTCCAGCCTTAGCGCCTGCTCGCAACCCTGGTGATTGCCCACAGCAACCGGCTCGCCGCAGCGGCCGCAGTACTCGACGTCCATCAGAGTGTCTTCTGCAGTTCCTTCACCGGCATCTTGAGCTCGTGCAGCAGGTCCAGGTCCTCCTCGGGCCTGCGGCCGAGAGTGGTCAGGTAGTTGCCGACGATCACCGCGTTGATCCCGCCCAGCAGCCCGTCGCGGGTGCCGAGGTCGCCCAGCGTCAGCTCGCGGCCGCCGGCGTACCGCAGGATCGTGCGCGGCATCGCCAGCCGGAACGCCGCGATGGTACGCAGCGCGTCCCGGCCGTCCATCAACGGCAGGTCGCCGAACGGTGTGCCCGGCCGCGGGTTGAGGAAGTTCAGCGGCACCTCGTGCGGGTCCAGCTCGGCCAGCTGCACGGCCAGCTCGGCGCGCTGCTCCAGCGTCTCGCCCATCCCGACCAGGCCGCCGCAGCACAGCTCCATGCCGGACTCCTTGACCATCAGGCAGGTGTCCCAGCGCTCCTCGAACGAGTGCGTGGTGACCACGTCGCCGAAGTACGACCGGGCGGACTCCAGGTTGTGGTTGTACCGGTGCACGCCCATCGCCCTGAGGTCGTCGACCTGGTCCTGGGTCAGCATGCCGAGCGAGCAGGCGATGTTGATGTCCACCGCTGCGTTGATCGCCTCGATCCCGGCCCGCACCTGCGCCATCAGCCGCTCGTCCGGGCCGCGGACGGCGGCGACGATGCAGAACTCGGTCGCGCCGGTCTTCGCGGTCTGTTGCGCGGCCGCGACCAGCTCCGGGATGTTGAGCCAGACCGACCGCACCGGCGAGGTGAACTGGCCGGACTGCGAGCAGAAGTGGCAGTCCTCGGGGCAACCGCCGGTCTTCAGCGAGATGATTCCCTCGACCTCGACCTCCTCGCCGCACCACTTCACCCGGACCTCGTGGGCGAGCGCCAGCAGCTGGTGCAGCACCGCGTCCGGCAGCCGGAGAACCTCGACCAGCTGGTCCTCGGTCAGCCCCTCACCGCGCTCCAGCACCTGCTCGCGTGCCACCGCCAGGATGTCGCCCATGACCCTGGACTGTAAGCGATGGCCCCCATGGCGCCGCGGGCGAGACTCACATCGTGACCTTCGTCTCGTCCACTCGTTCACCCGGCAGACGTAGAATTGCCCGCCGCTGTCCCGGCCGCCGTCCCCCGAAAGGACTTCGTGATGCGGTTTCGCTTTCGCAAACGCCACGGCTGGTGTCTCGGCGTCCGGCTCGGACGCATCGCCGACGCCACCACCAACCCGGACCGGCCGTCCGGACCCCAGGGTCGGTGCCTCGGTGCCGACCGGCCAGGGCGAACCGCCTGCGCCGGAAATGCGCCAGCCCGCGGTCCCGTACGCGCCGGCGGCCTGCGGCTGGTGACGGCTCCCACCCTCGTGGATTTGGCCACTGGATCCGATATTCTGGGAGCACCCTAGGTAGCCAAGAACTACCTCCACGGACGCCGGGAGCCTCACCCCGGCTGAGTGAGCCCCCCGGCGATGGTTTGGGCGGAAGCGTCGCCGGGGGGTTCCTTTATGCCAGCGGGAGCCGCAGCGCTCCGGGCGCGGCGGCCGGGACCACCGGGTTGGCCGGCTGCACCGGATCGATCCGCAGGTACGCCGAGCCCAGTTCGGGCCGCTTGTCGGCCTCACCCTTGTTCGGCCAGAACGCGGCAGCCCGCTCGGCCTGGGCCGTGATGGTCAGGGACGGGTTCACGCCGAGGTTCGCCGAGATCGTCGAGCCGTCGATGATGTGCAGGCCCGGCTGACCGAAGACCCGGTGGTACGGGTCCACCACGCCGGTCGCTGCCGAGTCACCGATCGCACAGCCGCCGATGAAGTGTGCGGTCATCGGCACGTTGAACGGCTCCCCGATCGTGCCGCCGGCGGTACCGTTCATCACCTTCGCCATCCGGCGCACTGCCTCGTGCGCGACCGGGATCCAGGACGGGTTCGGCGCACCGTGACCTTGCTTCGACGTCAGCTTCCAGCGGCCGAACCGGTCCCGCTTCCCGAACGTCGTGATCGAGTTGTCCGCGGTCTGCATTACCAACGCGATCACGGTCCGCTCCGACCAGTGCCTCAGGTCGTACAGCTTGCGGAGGTTCTTGCGCTGGGCTACGACCTCGCGCAGCCACTTCCGCCAGCCCGGGCCGGGCTCGTCGCCGTCCACCAGCACCGTTTGCAGCAGCGACATCGCGTTGCTGCCGCGGCCGTACCGGACCGGCTCGATGTGGGTGATCTCGTCGGGGTGGAACGACGACGTGATCGCCACCCCGCGGGTGTAGTCGACGGCGCCGTCGCGCGCGATCGCCCCGAGCAGCGACTCCGAGTTGGTCCGGGTCAGCACGCCCAGCCGGTCCGAGAGGCCGGGCAGCTTGCCGTCCTCCTTCATCCGGTGCAGCAGCTTCTGGGTGCCGAGTGCCGCGGCTGCCACCACCACCTGCTCGGCGGTGAACCGGCGCGTGATGCGCTTGCTGTTCGTGCGGCGGGTGTCGACCGCGTACCCGCCGCCGGGCAGCGGCTCCAGCGACGTCACCGTGGTCATCGGGAACACGTCGGCGCCCGCGGACTCGGCCAGATACAGGTAGTTCTTGGTCAGCGTGTTCTTCGCGTTGTGCCGGCAGCCCGTCATGCACTCGCCGCAGTTGATGCAGCCCTTCCGGCGTGGCCCGGCCCCGCCGAAGTACGGGTCCGCGACCTCGACCCCCGGCTCGCCGAAGAACACCCCGACCGGGGTCGGGTGGAAGGTCTCGCCGACGCCCATCTCGTCCGCAACCTGCTGCATCACCCGGTCGGCGGGCGTGGTGTGCGGGTACGTCGTGACGCCGAGCATCCGCTTCGCCTGGTCGTAGTACGGCGCCAGCTCGTCGCGCCAGTCGGTGATGTGCGCCCACTGCCGGTCGGTGTA
This sequence comes from Kribbellaceae bacterium, assembly GCA_035650275.1. GTDB lineage: Bacteria > Actinomycetota > Actinomycetes > Propionibacteriales > Kribbellaceae > DASRHY01. The sequence continues at coordinate 8,158 of DASRHY010000053.1, forward strand.
GAACGCCGGCAGCGGCTCGTACAGCGTGTTCGCGTACACGAGGCTGCCGCCGCCGACGCCCGCGCCGGCCAGGATGATCACGTCCCGGACCGCGCTGATCCGCTGGATCCCGTACCAGCCGAGCCGGGGCGCGAACAGAAAGCGGGACTTGTCCCAGGAGGTCTTCGCGTACGACGCGTCGTCGAACCGCGCACCGGCCTCGAGCACCGCGACCCGGTACCCCTTCTCGGTCAGCCGCAGCGCGCTGACACTGCCGCCGAACCCCGACCCGATCACGACGACGTCGTAGTCGAAGGAGGTCACGCGCGGCCCAGCTTCTTCAGCAACCGTAGGGCCGAGGTCATCAGCTCGGCATAGGACTGATCGCTGATCCCGTGGCTGGCGGCGAGTGGCAGCAGCCGCTGGGTCGCCACCGCTTGGCTGTTCTGGTAACGGCGGATACCCTCGACGCCCTGCCGGCGACCGAGCCCGGAGGCCCGCATCCCGCCCATCGGGGTGTCGATCGAGCCGAAGGTGGCGCCGTACGCCTCGTTGACGTTCACGGTGCCGGCGACCAGCTGCGCGGCGATCGCACGGCCACGCCGGGTGTCGCGGGTCCACACGCTGGCGTTCAGCCCGTACTCGCCCTCGTTGGCGCGCTGGATCGCCTCGTTCTCGTCGGAGAACCGGTACAGCGCGACCACCGGGCCGAAGGTCTCGTTGTCGAAGCACTCCATCTGCGGCGTGACGCCCTCGAGCACGGTCGGCTCGTAGAACAGCGGACCGAGGTCGGGCCTGGCCCGCCCGCCGGTGAGTACCACGGCTCCGTGCGCCTTCGCGTCCTCCACGTGCCGGGTCACGGTCTCCAGCTGCGTGGCCGAGATCAGCGGCCCCATGTCGACGTCCCAGCCGGTGCCGGCGGACAGCCGCATCCTGTTCACCCGGTCCACGAACGCGGCGACGAACGCGTCGTACACCTGGTCGGCGACGTACATCCGTTCCATCGAGACGCACAGCTGGCCGGCGCTGTTGAAGCAGGCCCGGACCGCGCCCTCGGCGGCGCGCGCCACGTCCGCGTCCCGCAGTACCAGCATCGGGTTCTTGCCGCCGAGCTCGAGCGAGCAGCCGATCAGCCGCTCGCCCGCCTGCCGCGCGACCAGCCGGCCGGTCCTGGTCGAGCCGGTGAAGCAGACGTAGTCGACCGCCTGGATGATCGCCGTCCCGACCACCGGGCCGGGTCCGTTGACCAGCTGCCAGAGGTCCGCAGGCAGGCCCGCCTCGTGCATCAGCTCGATCGCGCGCAGCGCGGTCATCGGGGTCTGCCCGTCCGGCTTGTGCACCACCGCATTGCCCGCCACGATCGCCGGCAGCCCGTCAGCGACCGCCATGCTGAGCGGGTAGTTCCACGGCGAGATGACGCCGACGACGCCCTTCGGCACGTACCGCTGCTCGGCCTTGGTGAGCAACGGGAACAGTCCGAGCCGAGCCTGCGGGGCGAGCAGCTCGGCCGCCTTGCGGGCGTAGTAGCGGGCGGTCAGCGCGACGTGCACGACCTCCTCGAACGCCTGCTTGCGGGCCTTGCCGGACTCCAGCTGGACCAGGTCGCACAGCTCGTGGCGGTGGTCCAGCACGAGGTCGTGGTAGCGGTACATGATCTCGGCCCGCTCGACCGGGGTGGTGCGCTGCCAGGCCCGCTGGGCGCGGCGGGCGACACGCGTCGCGTGCGCCACATCGTCGGTGGTCGAGGTCGGCAACGGTGCGACCGGCTGGCCGGTCGAGGGAGCATAGGTCGTCGTCGGCTCGCCACTCGCGCACAGCAGCCCGGACAGCCGGCGGATCACCGCCGAGTCGGTCGCGTACGAGGCGGTCGGGTCGAGCTCGGGATCCGCGGGAATCGAGGTCTGCTCGCTCACTCCGCCAGGCTACCTGCGGGTAACCGCTGTGTCAGCACGTCGTCACGCAGGTGACCTTGCTCACCCTCTCGGATACAACCCCGTCGTGCAGTAGCGTGACGATTCCGTACGGGGCCCGGGACGAGGGATGGGGTGCAGTGGCGCCTGACGTGGTGGCAGACGCGACGCAGCGCAGGCGGCTCGACGAGATGCTCGACCGGGCCCGCACACTGGCCACTGACGGCCGGTTCGACGAGTCGATCGCGGCCCTGCTGCAGGCCGAGCAGGAGTACGTCGCGAGCAGCCACGGCACCGGTGACGCCGCCTTCCTCGCGGACCTGTGGGTGCTGCGCGGGATGGCCCAGTACCGGCGCGGGTACGGCGGATCGGCGGTACTCGACCTGGACGCCGGCGTGAGCAGCCACGGCGACCTGGCCGCCAACGGCGACCGGGACGCGCAGCTGGCATTAGCCAAGGCGCTCGCGCTGAACGCGTCGGTGCTGCAGCTGTTCGGCGACCCGGAGCTGGCGGCAGGCTCGGCGGACGCCGCGATCCGGCTGTTCCTGCAGCACACCGACCGGCTCGACGACGGTCCGCCCGAGGCCACGAACAGCCACCACCTCTGCCTGGCCGCCCGAGTCTCCGGTGACGTGCACGCGGTGTCCGGCCGCCTCGAGATCGCTCTGCAGGCCGACGACATCGCGGTCCGGACCGCGGACCGGCTGGCCGACTCCGACCGGCCGGACGACGAGCGGCTGCTGGTCGAGGCAATGACCCGCAAGGCGCTCCGGCTACGAGACGCGGGCCGGATGGACGAGGCCCGGCCGCTGTTCCGGTCCGCGCTGGACGCCGACTACGACGCCGCCCAGGCGGTGTCCGAGCAGCTGGCGGCGGACCCGCCGCCGACCCTGGCTCAGGCACTCGCGTCCGCCACGGAACGGCTCGGCCGGCCGCCGTCGTACGACGACCTGATCTCGCTCACCATCCCGGCGCCGCACGCCACGCTGGCGACCACGTCCGGCCGGTGCGACCTGGAGGCCGCGCCGGTGCGGGCCAGGGAGCTGGCCGGGCTGGCCCGACCGATGCTCGGCACCGACCCCGAGGCCGGGTTGCGGCTCGGGCTCGAGGCGCACTACCTGTTCGCGCTCAGCTCGCGGAACGGCGCTCAGGCGATGCGGTTCCGGCTGGGCGAGTTCGGCCCGGTCTGGGCGGACCTGCTGATCGACCTGTCCCGGGCGTTCGAGGCGGCCGGCGAGTCCGGGCTGGCGATGGACATGGCAGCGTGGGGCGGCGGGCTGGCGAACAGCTTGCTCGCGTTCACCGTGAGCGACCAGGGCTTGCGGTCGCTGGTCGCGGACTGTATCGAGCGGCACGGTGCGCTGCTCGCCGCGGCGGGCGAGTCGGACCGCGCGCGTGACGCGTTCACTGCGGCGCGCGACGTCCGCAGCTGACCGTTGACGGCGGCAACCACCGGGGAGGAGTCTGGTCTCGCGGGAGATAGTCCGAGGGGGGACCTATGGACGTCGTCGAGCTGCACCGTCGTGCGACCGAGGACTTCGTGGCCTTGGTGGCCGCGGTGAAGGACGACCAGTGGCATGCGCCCACACCGTGTGTCGGCTGGGACGTGCGAACGCTGGTGAACCATGTCGTCGGCGAGGAGCGCTGGGCGGTACCACTGCTCGCGGGCCGCACGATCGCCGACGTCGGCACGATGCTGGACGGCGACCTGCTCGGTGACGAGCCGGCCTCCGCGGCCGCCCACGCCGCCCGGGCGGCACAGATCGCCGTCGTGGAGCCGGTGCTGCTGCGGTCCACCGTGCAGCTGTCGTACGGCGAGGAGGACGCGGCCGAGTACATCAACCAGCTGGTCGCGGACCACCTGATCCACGGCTGGGACCTGGCGGTGGCGATCGGCTCGGACCGCCGGCTCGACCCGCAGGTGGTCGCCGCGGTGGCCGACTGGTTCGCCGACCGGGAGGAGCTGTACCGGTCCTCCGGCGCCGTCGGTCCACGACCGGCCGAGGCGTTCGGCGACCCGCAGGACGAGTTGCTCGCGGCCTTCGGCCGGGACCCGCGGTGGACGCCGGAGCACACGGTGGTGGCCGAGTTCGGGGAGGCCTTCGGACGCCGCGACGTGGACGCGATCATGGCCCTGATGACCGACGACTGCGTGTTCGAGTCGACCGGCCCCGCGCCGGACGGGGAACGGTTCGAGGGCGCGTACGCAGTCCGGGAGCAGTGGCGGAAGCTGTTCGACCAGACCGCGGAGGCCGAGTTCCATACCGAGGAGTCGGTGGTCCGGGGCGACCGCGCGGTGGTGCGGTGGCGGTTCACCTGGCGCGGGCCCGAGGGCCAGCCCGGACATGTCCGTGGCGTGGACGTGATCCGGCTCCGCGGCGGCAAGATCGCCGAGAAGCTGTCCTACGTCAAAGGCTGAGACTCACGTGTGCTTGGCCTCGCGCCAGCCGCGCTCGAACGGCAGCCGCCAGGTGCGCGGTGCGATCAGCTGGTGGATCTGGTTCGGGCCCCAGGAGCCTGGCTGGTACGGGCGGACCACCGGCGGGTTCTCCAGGACCGGCACGGACACCTCCCACAGCCGCTCGATGCCCAGCGCGGTGGTGAACAGCGTCCGGTCACCACGGATCGCGTCGTAGATCAGCCGCTCGTACGCCTCCAGCACCGCACCGGCCCAGTCGGTCTCCTGGATCGAGAACTGCATCGACAGCTTGTCCAGCCGCATCCCCGGCCCGGGCCGCTTGCCGTAGAACGACAGCGACATCCGCGGGGTGTCGGACAGGTCGAAGGTCAGGTGGTCCGGCCCGTGGTCGCCGACGCCGGAGCGGGGCGGGAACATCGACCGTGGCGGCTCCTTGAACGCGATCGAGATGATCCGGGCGCTCTCGGCCATCCGCTTGCCGGTGCGCAGGTAGAACGGCACCTCGGCCCAGCGCCAGTTGTCGACGTACGCCGCCAGCGCGACGAACGTCTCGGTCTCCGACTCCGGGTGGACACCGGGATCGTCGCGATAGCCGATGTACTGGCCGCGGACCACGTCCGCCGGGTCGATCGGCTTCATCGAGCGGAAGACCTTGTCCTTCTCCTCGCTGATCGAGGCCGGCTCCAGGGCGGCCGGCGGTTCCATCGCGGTGAACGCCAGGATCTGGAACAGGTGTGTGACCACCATGTCCCGGTACGCCCCGGTCGCCTCGTAGAAGTCGGCGCGCTGCTCGATCCCGAGCGTCTCCGGGACGTCGATCTGGATGTGGTCGATGTGGTTGCGGTGCCAGATCGGCTCGAACAACCCGTTGGCGAACCGGAACGCCAGGATGTTCTGCGCCGCCTCCTTGCCGAGGAAGTGGTCGATCCGGAAGATCTGCTGCTCGTCGAACACCTCGTGCAGCCGGGCGTTCAGCTCCTTCGCGGACCTCAGGTCGGTGCCGAACGGCTTCTCCATGATGATCCGGCTGCGCTCGACCAGCCCGGCCTCGGCGATCCGGTGTACGACGGAGAGCGCCGCCGCTGGCGGAACGCTCAGGTAGTGCAACCGCAGCGACTCGCCACCGAGAGTCTTCTCGGCCCGCAGCACCGCTTCCCGCAGCGCCTCCGGGCCACTCGAGTGGGGTGCCCAGTCCAGGCGTTCGGCGAACTGGGCCCAATCGGCGGCGGAGACCTCACCACGGGAGAACTCTCGGATCGCCTTCTCGGCGAGCTCGACGAAACCCTCGCGGTCCAGCTCGTCCACCGAGGTCCCGACCACCCGGGCGTCGCCGAGCAGGCCGGCCAGGTGCAGGTGCAACAGGCCGGGCAGCAACTTGCGACGGGACAGGTCACCGGTCGCGCCGTACAGGACGATCGTGGTCGGCTCGGTCATGCACCCAGCGTGGCACGCCGGTGGCCCGAGCGGGATCATGAACAGTTGTTACGATCACCACTCACGAACCGTGGAATATTTGCCACTTACCAGCTCTGCGGAGAGGTGCTGAGTTAGCTGTCAAGTCAGCTGATACCGGTGTTCATGTCGGTCTGGATCTCGCCGGTGGTGAGCGCCCGGCTGTAGATCCGGATGTCGTCGATCAGGCCGCGCCAGCGTTCATTGCCACAGCTGCTGCAGGCCGACTGACCGAAGACGAGCGCCTGGGTGTTGGGCCCCGGCGCCGTGGTCTCGTTGGCCGTCAGGATCGCCACGCCGTTGAGGTAGAGCGTGTACGTGTTGGCCGAGTCGTTGAAGACGGCAGCCAGGTGTGACCACTGGTTCAGCGGAATGGTCGGCGTGCTGCTGACATATTCGCGGCAGCCGCCGTTGTTGAAGCCACTCGCGATCGTGTTGCCCGTCGTCTGCAGCCAGTAGCCGCATCCGCCGGTGACCTCTTTGATGAGGACCGTCTGGTAGCCGCCGAGCGCCGTCGGTCTGACCCACGCCTCGAACGTGTAGCTGGAGCTCAGGCTGAGCGAGGTCGAGTGCGGCACGTTCACGTTGCCGGACGAGCCGTTGAACGACAGCGCCCCGCCGTACTTGCCGGCAGCGTTCCACGTCGCGCCGGCGCCGGCCAGGGTGCCGTTGTTCCCGTTCCCCGACGAGTCACCGACGCTCGTCCCGGCGCCCTCGTTGAAGCCCCAGGCGCCCGCCAGTCCGGTCGGCAGCTGCGTAGCGGTGAAGGTCGCCGCGTAGCTCTGCGGGGTCGGCGGGACCGTGATGGTGTGTTGCTGCCCGCCACCATCCGACCACGACGCGAAGGTGTACGACGTGCTGCCGGCAACCTGGTTGCGCGCCTCGATCGTGTGGTTGAAGCCCACCAGTGTGTCGGCGACGAAGGGAGTCGCCTTGGCGATGCCGTCGAAGTACAACGTGCGCCCGCTGGGCACGGTGTCGAAGGACAGGTTCACCTTCTGCGGATGGACGGTCACCGACCGGGTCGAGCTCAAGCCGGTCGAGTCGTGAACGGTCAGCGTGATGCGGTAGCGGGTGTTGCCGCTGAAGTCGTGGCCCGAGGTCGGAATCGTGAAGCTGCCACCCGTGACCCCGCTGATCGGCGTACCGGGATGGACATGGCCGTCGTGCAGGAAGTCGATGTTCCAGGTGTAGGCGCTCGCCGGCAACGCGCCGTCGTCCGGATCGGTGCCATCGCCGCTGTATGTGATGACGTCGCCGGCCTGGAACTGGGCACCGTCGGTGGGCGCCAGAATGGTTGCCGTGGGGACGCTGCCCGCGCTGATGGCGATCGGCGTGGAGATGGAGCTGTTCACGCCGTCCGAGACCGTCAGCCGCGCCTGGTAGGCGCCGGCCGTTGTGTAGGTGTGTGTCGGCTCGGCCTGTGTGGACGTCGTACCGTCGCCGAACGCCCAGGCGTAGGTCAGCGGCTGGCCCTCAGGGTCGGACGAGCCGGCACTCGAGAACGTGACGTTCAGAGGCGTCGGACCGGACGTGGGTGATGCCGTGGCTCGCACCACCGGCGCCTGGTTGTTCTGCACGTACTTGATGCGGCGGATCTTGCTGACGCCGAAGGTGCCGCTCTCGTCGGAGTAGCCGAGATCCGCGTAGTACAAGGCGCCGTCGGGCCCCTGGGCCAGGTAGACGATGTCGCCGTACGGGCCGTCGACCGACCCATCTGCGGGCTCGAAGTTGAAGGTGCCGCTGACGGCGCCGCCCGCGTCCAGGGTGACTCCCCGGATCCAGTTTTGCGTGTAGTCGGCGTAGAAGTACGCACCCTGGTACGCCGCCGGGAAGGCCGACCCGCGGTAGACGAAGCCACCGGTGACGGACGCGTCACGGCCGGCGTGCGGGTAGTAGAGCAGCGGGCTGGTGCACGGCGCCGTGCACGGCCCCTCACTGTTGGGCCAGCCGAAGTCCGCTCCGCGTGCGCCGACGTTGACCTCCTCCTTCGAGGTCGCCGGATCGTTGCCGCCGACGTCACCGATGAAGAGCCGGCCAGTGGGCGCGTCGTAGTAGGCCCGGAAGGGGTTGCGCAGGCCACGCGCCCAGATGGTGTCGACGTTCGGCCCGGCGCCGTCGTAGAACGGGTTGTCGGTCGGCACGGTCCCGTCCGGGTTGATGCGGTGCACCTTGCCGCGCGGGTTCGTGAGCGACTGCGCAGCCGCGGGAACGAAGTGCTCACCGGTGGTGAACAGCAGCTTTCCGTCGTTGGCGAAGTTGAGCGCGCCGCCGTGATGTTCCGCGTGGGCGTCCTGCGGATCCTCGTAGAGCACGAGCTCGCTCCCGGCCACGGTGCCGCTGAGCGCGGCATTCGCCGTGAAACGCGAAACGCGATCGTGGTTGGGCGATCCGAGTGTGTAGAACACGTAATAGAAGTGATTGGTGCTGAAGCCTGGATCGAGGACGATGTCGTAGATGCCCTGCTGCACACCGGCCGAGCCGATGTTGGTGATCTGCAGGAACAGGCCGGGAATCGCCTGGGTGTACGGCGGAGGCAGCACCTTGATCCTCCCCTGGAGCTCGCCGACGAGCATGCGGCCGTCGGGCAGGAACTCGAAGGTGGTCGGCAGGTCGAATCCGGTCGCCAGGATCTCGTTCTGGAAGTAGTTGTTGTTGGTGACGTTGACGTTGACGAGTGCCGACGTGGTCGTATTCCCGGCGGCGTCACGCGCCCGGGCCGACAGCACGTGGGCGCCATTCGTGACAGTGCGGCTGTCCCAGCTCAACGCATAGGGCGCGACCGTGTCCTCGGGACCGCTCGCGGCGCCGTCGACCAGGAACTGCACGCCCGCCACGCCGACGTTGTCGCCGGCGTCCGCCGCCACGGCGACGATGTCGTTGACGTCGGCATTATTGACCGGCGCAGTGATTGCAACCGCCGGCGGCGTGCTGTCGACCGGTGTGGAATCGGCCTTGAACGCCACCATGTGCATGACCCAGGCCGTCCCGTTCTGGGTGGCAGTCGCGTTGTACGCACCGGTGCTGCCGACCAGCTTGTCCTCGGTCCGGTTGCCGAAGTTGCTGCGGCGGGTGGTGAAACCGGTCCCGGCTGCCGTCACGGTGCTGGTCGAGGCCCCGGCGCCGAAGATCAGGTCGCTGGCGTTGGTCGTGGTCGCCGTACCGCTGTTCATGGCGCCGCCCGTTCCCACGGCAGCGGCCGCGACGTCGAGCGGAGCCGCCTTGTCCATGCCGGAGTACTCGTGGATGTACAGGTCACCGAACGAGGTGATGGCGCTGCCGAACGTCACCCGGACGGTATTGGTGCCCGCAGCAACGTTCTTGGCGTAGAAGACCTGGGAGCTCCAGGTGTTGTTGTTCCATCTCGTCGCCGGCGCGGCTGCGGCGTACGTGTTGTTCTTGGTGTCGGTGATGGTGGCGGCCGATGTGTTGCTCCAGGCAACATAGATGACGATCAGGTTGCCGGCCGCATTGCCGTTGGTGAACTTCAGGCTGTTCAGTGTCCCGGTGGTGATCTCCTTGGCGCGGCTCTGGACGTGCGCTGGAGTCGCCGCCTCGGCCGGACCGGCCACTGACACCAGGCTCGCCGCGATCGCCGCGACCGCGAGCAAGATCGTTGCTCCACGCACCATCACCATGCCCGCACCGTTGCGACGCGTCATTGCACCATCCCCCACCCCGTCAATTCACGCCTGTCGCGTGACCCACCCCGAGTCGAGTCTGTAGTGCTGGAGAGGCGCGCAGCAAGAGGGATGGGCGGAAATGTTTCGCCCGATCACCCGGCGGGTTCGCGCCCTGACTGGCAGCGGTCAGCCGATGACGACCTCGACGCGCTGGAACTCCTTGAGCTCGGTGTACCCGGTCGTGGCCATCGCCCGGCGCAGCGCGCCGACCAGGTTCATCGTGCCGTCGGGTACCCGGGACGGCCCGAACAGGATCTCCTCCATCGTCCCGGTGACACCGACCTCGACCCGCTCGCCGCGGGGCAGGTCCGCGTGCCACGCCTCGGCGCCCCAGTGGAACCCGCCGCCCGGCGCGTCCGACGCCCGGGCCAGCGGCGAACCGACCATCACCGCGTCCGCGCCGCAGGCGATCGCCTTGGTCAGGTCGCCGGAGCGGCCGACCGAGCCGTCCGCGATCACGTGCACGTACCGCCCGCCGGACTCGTCCATGTAGTCCCGCCGGGCCGCGGCCACGTCCGCCACCGCGGACGCCATCGGCACCGCGACGCCCAGCACGGTCCGGGTGGTGTGGGCGGCGCCGCCGCCGAACCCGACCAGTACGCCGGCGGCGCCGGTGCGCATCAGGTGCAGCGCGGCCTGGTGGGTGGCGCAGCCGCCGACGATCACCGGGACGTCGAGGTCGTAGATGAACTGCTTCAGGTTGAGCGGCTCGGCCTGGCCGGACACATGCTCGGCCGAGACCGTCGTACCCCGGATCACGAACAGGTCCACGCCAGCGTCCACCACGTGCTTGGCGAACTGCTTGGTGCGCTGCGGCGACAGTGCGCCCGCGACGGTGACGCCGGAGTCGCGGATCTCCTGCACCCGCTGCGAGATCAGCTCTGGCTTGATCGGCGCGGAGTAGATCTCCTGCAGCCGGGCGGTGGCCGCCTGCTTGCCCAGCGAGACGATCTCGTGCAGCAGCGGCGACGGGTCGTCGTACCGGGTCCACAGGCCCTCGAGGTTGAGCACGCCGAGCCCGCCGGCCTTGCCCAGCGCGATCGCGGTCGCAGGCGACATCACCGAGTCCATCGGCGCGGCCATGATCGGCAGCTCGAACCGGTACGCGTCGATCTGCCAGGCGACCGAGACCTCCTCGGGGTCCCGGGTCCGCCGCGACGGCACGATCGCGATGTCGTCGAAGGCGTACGCCCGGCGGCCACGCTTGGCCCGGCCGATCTCGATCTCGTTCATCCGCTCAGGTTATCGGTGCCGTGACGCGCCGCGCCGCTCGGCGCGGCCAGGGCGAGGCCGGGATCGGCACCTCGCGGTGATGTCAGTGCCCGGAGTAGTTCGGCGCCTCGACGGTCATCTGGATGTCGTGCGGGTGCGACTCCTGCAGACCGGCCGAGGTGATCCGGACGAAGCTGCCCTTGTCCTGCAGCTCACCGATGGTCCGCGAACCGCAGTAGAACATCGACTGGCGCAGCCCGCCGATCAGCTGGTGCGCGACCGCGGCGAGCGGGCCGCGGTACGGGACCTGGCCCTCGACGCCCTCGGCGATGAGCTTCTCGTCGGCGCCGACGTCGGACTGGAAGTACCGGTCCTTCGAGTACGACTTGCGCAGGCCGCCGGACTGCATCGCGCCCAGCGAGCCCATCCCGCGGTACGTCTTGAACTGCTTGCCGTTGATGAACACCAGCTCGCCCGGCGACTCCTCGCACCCGGCCAGCAGCGACCCGAGCATCACGGTGTCCGCGCCGGCGACGATCGCCTTCGCGATGTCACCCGAGTACTGCAGCCCGCCGTCGCCGATCACCGGTACGCCGGCCGGCTTGCACGCCAGCGCGGCGTCGTATATCGCGGTCACCTGCGGTACGCCGACCCCGGCGACCACGCGCGTCGTACAGATGCTGCCCGGTCCGACACCGACCTTGACGCCGTCGACGCCGGCCTCGACCAGCGCGGCCGCACCGGCGCGGGTGGCGACGTTGCCGCCGACCACGTCCACGTCCCGGGCCGCCGGGTCCGCCTTGAGTCTGCGGATCATCTCGAGCTGGGCCCGCGAGTGGCCGTGCGCGGTGTCCACCACGAGGACGTCGGCACCGGCCTCGATCAGCGTCATCGCCCGCTTCCATGCCTCGCCGAAGAAGCCGATGGCGGCACCGACGACGAGCCGGCCGCGGGCGTCCTTGGTGGCGAGCGGGAACTGGTCGCGCTTGACGAAGTCCTTCAGCGTGATCAGCCCGGTCAGCCGGCCGGCATCGTCCACCAGCGGCAGCTTCTCCACCTTGTGCTGGCGCAGCAGCGCCATCGCGTCGTCGGCGGAGATGCCCTGCGGTCCGGTGACCAGCGGCTGCGGCGTCATCACGTCCCGGACCAGCCGGGACCGGTCGGTCTCGAACCGCATGTCCCGGTTCGTCACGATGCCGACCAGCACGCCGGTGTCGTCCACCACCGGGACACCGGAGATCCGGTAGTGCCCGCACATCGCGTCCGCCTCGGCGATGGTGGCGTCCGGGCCGATCGTGATCGGCTGCGCGACCATGCCCGCCTCGGACCGCTTCACCAGGTCGACCTGCTGCGCCTGGTCCTCGATCGACAGGTTGCGGTGCAGAACGCCGAGCCCGCCCTGGCGCGCCATCGCGATCGCCATCCGGGCCTCGGTGACGGTGTCCATCGCGCTGGAGACCAGCGGGATGTTCACCTCGATATTGCGGCTGACCCGGGTCCGGGTGCTGACTTCGGACGGGATCACGTCCGACTCGACCGGCTGCAGCAAGACGTCGTCGAAGGTCAGTCCGAGTACGGCGAACTTGTCGGGAACTCCGGCTGGTGTGATGTCCATGAGACTGGGGTGCACCCTTTTCCGAGGCGAGGACTCGAAGCACCATCGTAGTGCCCGCCCGCC
>DASRHY010000054.1:0-6604 GCA_035650275.1 Kribbellaceae bacterium
CCTTGCCGCCGTGATCGGCGCCGCCGCGCTGCTTGCGAAGAAGGTCAAGGAGGCAAACGACGAGCGGGCGCTGTGGCACGAGGCCACGACCGCACCCGAGCTGCACTGAGCGGCAACGCGGTCGGAGGGCATCGCGCGCCGCGGCGCGCCCAGCCGGGGGACGTAGCTCAACTGGCAGAGCACCGCCTTTGCAAGGCGGGGGTTAGGGGTTCAAGTCCCCTCGTCTCCACTACTTTCCCGCCCTGACCTGCAGGTTTATAACGATCAAGATCGTCGGGCACAACCTGGGCACAACCTGGCTTCGATCTTGCCCGGCCTCACCGGTTCGTTGCAGCCCGCAGCACCGTGCCGACAACACCACGCGGACGACCGCGCTTGGGCCACCAGTGGACGTAGGTCTCCAGGGTGATCCGCAGCGTCTTGTGTCGCAGCAGCCGTTGGACCTCTTGCGGCTCGACGTGGTTGGTGATCAGTGTCGTAGCGAAGAAATGCCGCAGCGCGTGGAAGGTGCCGTGCTCCTTGGGCCAGCCGGCGGCGTCGCGCCACTTGGCCCACTCGCGAGACCAGGTCTTGTCATTGATCGGGTTGCCGTGGGTGGTCGTGAACAGCAGCGGCACGGCCCTGCGGCGGAGGTCGCCGGAGGTGATGTCGACCAGCGAAACCTCGACCGGCGGGTATCGCCGTACGTGTTCGGCGAGGTGTTCGGCGACCAGGGGGTCGAGGTCGAGGGTTCCGGTTGAACCGGCCTTCGGTGTGGCGAGGTAGAAGCCCTCGTACTCCTTCGGTGCGTAGCGAAGTTGTTGCACGACGTGTAGCTCCGCATGGACGAGGTCGGTGCATCGGGTACTGTCCTCGATACCGAGTGCTTCGCCGAGGCGAAGTCCCTGGCCGGCGCCGAGCCATACTGCGACCCGGTACCGATCAGGGACGACGCGGAGCAGCGCGGCGACCTGGTCCTCGTCGGGTATCCACTTCGGTGCTCGGGACAGGCCGCGCAGGATCTGGGCGAGTTTCACGCCGTCGCACGGATTGGCCCCGAGGATTCTATCGGTGGCCGCCGCGGTGAAGACCGAGTCGAGGAGCTCGAAGTAGAGCTTCAGGGAGGACTTCGGGGTGTCCGCGGCGAGTCGGAGGCTGAGCCACTCCAGCACAGACGTCAGGGTGACGGTTCTGATCGGCCGGTCGCCGAACACCGGGTACAGGTGACAGCGCAGGTTGGCCTCGACTCGCCTTCGTGTTTCAACGGCCCAGCCGGGCTCGCGGGACAGCCGCCACCGCTCGCCGTACTCCCAGAAAGTGACCCGTCGCTCGACAGGATCGGTCTTGGTTTCCTCGGCGACACCGGTTCTGGCCCGGACATCCCACGCCTCGGCGTCGGTCTTGCGGTCAAAAAGTCGTTCGCGTGGGTGGCCGTTTGCGTCGGTGTATCGGCACCGCCATCGTTTGCCTCGGCCGTGGCGTCTGGACTTGAGTCGTTCGCCGTTCGGGCCGCGTTTGGTGAGGTACCACAGGTCATCGACGGGCATGGCGGTGTTCCTGTTCGGCAAGCCAGGCTTTGACCTCGGCGGGGTGGTAGCGCAGGTGGCGGCCGACCTTGGCGGCTTTGGGGCCGGTGCGGCGGTGTCGCCACTGGTAGAGGGTGCCGACCGGGATGCGCAGGTATGCGGAGACGTCGTGGATGGTCCAGGTGGCCTCAAGCGTGGCGGTCGGCATCGGGGTCCTCCTTCCTTGTGACGGTGAGGTAGGCCCGCAGGTGTCCGGTGCGGCGCGCGGGTCGGGTGTGGATGCGGTAGGTGGCGTTCTCGCCGAGGACCGTCCGGGCGTGGGCGGTGATGTCGGCGATGAGCGCTTGGGCGTGGCCGGTGGCGGCGATGACGCGGATGTGCGCGATCGGCGCCGGGGTGGGTGTGGTCATGGTTGCTCCTTGCATGGTGGGGACACGTCGGCGGGAGGTCCGCCGGCCTGCTTGTGCTGGTCGTACGTGTTCGATCATCGGGTGGTGGAGTTGGTGGGCCGGTGGTGGAACGGGCGGTACGGCCGCACCGCGCGGCGGGATGTGTGGCTGTACCGGGCCAGCCGGGACGGGTTCGTGGTGTATGCCCGGCACGGCGGTAGTGAGGGCGAGTTGAAGCGGTGGCCGGCGATGCGGGAGTACGAGGCCCGCAATCTGGTGGACCGGTTGAAGGAGTCCGCGGGCGGGCGGTGGCGGGACCTGTCGCGGTTGTATCCGCCGGGGCGGCAGGTCCCGCCGCTGTGAGCGCGGCTTCTCGTTGTCCGCTGTGGAGTTGTCAAGGTGCGGGCCCGTGCTGGTGTTGACACGTACGTGTCACGCGGCCAGGGGCTGTGGCATGGCGGGGTCGTCGTGGAGGGCATCGCGGCCGGCCTCGGCGCGTTTGCGGGCTTGGTCGGCGGCGGTGTTGGCGAGCAGGGCGTCGCCGGTGGTGATCCAGCCGGTGGCGTGGTAGCCGAGCCGGTAGACGACGAGGTCGGCGTGTTGGTCGTCCCACAGTTCCGGGTGGCCGTCGGTGCGCCGCCAGATGGTGCGCTGTTCGCGCAGGTAGCCGTAAGTGACGGAGAAGCCCCGGCTTTTGGTAGTGATGTGGCCGCCGTGGCCGTATTGGTGGGCGTAGCGGCGTAGCCGCCACCAGGCCCGGTCGGCGCCGAGGTGCCAGCAGGCGCGCAGCAGCCGGCCGAGGTGGGTGTCGGGGTCGGTGTGGTCGATGGCGATCTGGTCGGCGCGGCGCAACGCGAGGCCGGTGATTTCGGTGGCTTTGGTGACGTACTTGGCCAGATAACCGGTGAGCTTGTCCAGGTTGATCGGGCCGCCAGGGGCGTTGACGTGCTGGATGTCCAGGCCCTTGTCGCCCCAGCCGATCCGCCAGCCCCGGTCGCCGTTGGCCGGGTTGGGTGGGCTGGTGTAGCTGGTGCCGGTGAACGCGGCCCGGACCGCCGCTTCGAGCATGGTCCGGGTCACCACCTGGGGTGGCGGGACGATGGCTTGGGGACAGTCGGGGTGCACGCCGTCAAGGCGGATCAGGGCGTGGTAGTGGATGACCCCGCGGACCTGGAATTCGTAGACCTTGACGTAGCGGCGGCGCAGCTCCACGCCGAGGGCGCGGCCGAGCCGTTCGAGGTTGCGGCGGACGTTTTGGATGGTGCGCCGCCACAGTTCCGGGGCTTCGTGATTCCAGATGACGTGCGCGGGGTGGTCGTAGCAGTCCAGGCACAGCGGCTGCCCCAGCGCCGGGTCGCCGGCCTTGTGCCGGGTCCGGCAGACGGTCGGGACACCGTGGGGGCAGGGCCGCCCGAACGGGTGGCACATCTTGGCCCGGCAGGTGCAGCGGTCCTTGGTGCGGCAGTCGGCGGCGTGCACGTCGACCACCCGGTGGTGCACGGGGCCGAAGGAGGGGGCAGTGGCGGTGACGAACAGCGCGATGTGTTCGTGCAGGGGTGGGATGCCCCACCGGTCGCCGGTAAGGCCGGCTTTGATGAGGTGGTAGGTGTCGCGCCGGTACACCTCCGCACACGAGGGGCAGACCGTGGCGCGGCGGTTGCCGCACGGGGTGTAGATGGCGCCGTCGGGCATGTCGGCGGTGTCCACGACGGCGATCACCGACCCGTCGCGGTTGCGGACGTCGATCTGCCCGGACAGGCGGATCGGGTGCCGGCAGGCGGCTGCGGCGCGGACGTGGTGCAGCCACTCGTCGTAGTCGGGTGTGGTGGCCCGCTCCCGGACGGTGGCCATGGTCAACGGACTGTGCCCGTGCCGGTAGCCGTGGTCCGGGATGGTCGGCTTGGTGGGGACGGCCCACGGCCAGTACCCGCCAGGATCGGCCGACGCGGTCGGTGCGGATGTTGAGCTGATGCTGCCCGTCGGAGGACTGCCGGTGTGGCCGGGCGACGACCGCGCGGTGGGGGCCGTGGTGGTGGTGGTCATATGACCTCCGCCGGTGGCAGGTCGAACAGGGCGGATTGGACGGCGGCCGGCGGGGTGCGGATGTGGTCGATGACGTGTTGCCGCCATCGGTAGGCGTAGCGGGGGCAGTTGGCGCAGTTGATGTGCCCGGTGCAGCCGGGCAGCGGCGGTTGCCGGCGGGCGGCGGCGGACCAGGCCATGGAGTCGGCGGAGGTGAGCAGGTGGCCGTAGCGGCGTAGTCCGAGGGTTTTGACGCCGAAGCCGTGCAGGCGGGTGATGCCGGCGCGATGCAGGGCGGCGAGGATGGCATGGACGTCGGTGGTGCCCTGGCGGCGGCATACCGAGCCGACCCCGACCAGCGGCGCGCTGGCCAGGTCGACACCGGCGGCCTGGTACAGGTCGGCGCAGTGCAGGTAGTCGGCGACGGTCCAGCCTTGAACGACCGGCACGATGGGCAGGTCCGGGGCGTGCTCGCGCAGCCGTAGGTAGTTGGCGACGGTGCGGCGTTGATGTTCGGCCACGGCCAGGCCGGTTTTGGCGAGGATGAACGGCTCGCACATCCAGTCCTGTGGAGCGGCCCAGAGCAGGTGGCCGATGCGGTCGCGGTATCGGCGCACGCGGGCCAGGTAGACGGCCGGGGGGTCGAACTGGTGGCCGAGGCTCAGGGTGGTGAAGGCGCCGGAGTCCAGCGCCCACGATCTCCGTGCATGTGGAAGGGTGCGGTAGTGGCGCAGCCGCCGGTCGGAGATGAACAGCGACACCTCGGCGGTGGCCAGCCAGTGCGGTTGGTGGGTGCCCAGCAGGAACCGCACCGGATCACCCGGTACTGACCCGACAGAGGCGGCAGGGGCGGGCAGGGTGGCTGCGGCGTAGGCTCCCGGCCCCGAAACCGTGGTGGTTTCGGGGGCGAGAGGCAGCGTCGAGACACTCACGCGGGTACCCCGGTTCGGATGGGGGTGCCGTTGTGGGGTTCGGTGGTTGCCGGTCGGTCGATGGTGGCCAACTGGTTGAGGATGTGTTCGGCGGTGGGGGTGGCCACCCGCAGTCGGACAGCGAGTTGTCCTGGGGTGATGGCCTGACCGGTGGCTTGCTGGTGGGAGTCGGCGACTAGCCGGGCGACCGGCAGCATGCCGGTGGTGTCGGCGGCCGACGGGCTCACCGCAGCCGGGGCCGGTGCCGGTGCTGTCGTTGGCGTTGACGCTGTCGCGGGTGCGGCGGTCGCGGTGGTCGGGGCCGGTGCGGCGGGGACGGTCGGTCGCGCTGCCGGTTGGGTGGTCTTCTTCGCCGGGGTCGTTTTCTTGGCGGGTGTGGTTTTCTTGGCGGGTTTCGGCTTGGTGGTGGCCGGGGTCCTGGTGGTGGCGGGCCGGCGGGCCGTCGCGGCCGCGGGGTCAGAAAAAGACGGTGCGGGGACGGGCGCCGGTGTTGGTGCCGGGACGTCGGTGGTGGGCCGGGTTTGGGAGAACACGAGCTTGGACAGGGCGAAGAAGGCCAGCGCGGGCAGGGCGGAGACCATCCAGCCGAACACGGAGGGTCGAGCGACCGCGAGCTGGGCGGTCAACGAGAGGCCGACCGCGATCACGAGCAGGAACATCGGGTAGCCGATGGGTGCCCGGTTCTTGCGGCGCCGGGCGATGACGATGAGGGCGGCGGTGGGGATGAGTTCGGTGATGACCGCGTTGGCCCAGCCGAACCAGTCGCCGGTGCCTGTCGGGCTGTTGTGCATGGTCCAGTCGTGGACGTGGGTGAAGGAGGCGGCGCCGGCCATGGCGCCGACGAGCAGCACGATGCAGACGAGGGTGGCGTCTTGCAGCCGTTGCGCGGTGGTGGTAGGTGTGGTGGTCATGCGGCATCGGCCTTTCGGCGTCGGGTGTCGATGCGGTCGATGAGCGCTTGGGCGCAGACCTTGTGGACCGGTTGGCGGTCGTCGTCGCGCATGAGCGCGTCACGTCCACACAGGACGCAGGGGCGCAGTGGCCCGATGCGGTGTTTGCGCCAGTCGAGGAGGGTGCTCACGCGGCACCTGCCGGGGCGCAGTCGAGGCATTCGCCGTAGCGGCGGGGAATGTAGTAGGGCTTGCTCTGCCGGCAGGTGGGGCAGACCCGGCGGGCGGCCAGGGCCCGGTCGAGGGCGGCGAGCTGGGCCGCGGTAGCAGCACGCTTGGGTAGCGCGGCGTCGATGCGGTAGAGGTAGGCCTTGCGCTTGCCCTTGCGCCACAGGATCTGCGCGGCGACGTCTTGGCCGCCGGGGCGCAGGCCCTGCGCCCGGAGTTGCCGGGTGGTGGCCAGGCCGGCGGGGGCGAGGCGGTAGGGGTAGGTGGGTATCCCGTAGCGGGCGCCGGTGGGGTCGTAGAAGACCATGTCGTCGCCCTCCTCGGCATCGTCAGGGTCCGGGGGTGCCGGGGTGGGATGTCCGGTGTGGACGGTGTAGGGGTGTTCGGTGTGGTAGGTGTCGCGGTCGACGTCCTCGGGGAGGAACGCGGCGCCGCACAGCGCGCACAGGACGGGGCCGGCGTCGAAGACCTTGATGGAGATCCGCAGTTTGCGGGGGCAGTCGCATTCGCAGGACAGCCCGTTGTTGTTGTTCGTGCGCTCTTTGATGTCGTGGAGGTCGGGGTGCCGCCAGGCCCGTAATGCGGCGGTGAGGGCGTCGATGACCGGCCGGTAGTGGCCGGCGGTGGCCTCGGACAGG
>DASRHY010000055.1:0-3175 GCA_035650275.1 Kribbellaceae bacterium
GCTGCTCGGGTCGCTGATCATCCAGGATTCGACCTTCCTGCGCCTGAGCCTCCGCCTGGCCGGCTGGTTGCCCCCGCTCCGACGCCCGGCGTGCTCGGGCGTGCGGGTGCAGGTCTGGCTGCACCCCAGCCTGGACCTGCCCGAGGTGGTCGAGCTGACCTCGGTGAAGATCAACGACCGCGGCTCCTGGAACCGGACCGTCCTGGGCGACCCGGCCCGCCTGGCAACCCTGGTCGGGCAGACCCTCGTCGTCGATCTCGGCTACTACCGCCACGTCGGCTTCCAGCGCCTGTTCGCGGCCGGCGTCCACCTGGTCACCCGCCGCTACCCCAAGACGACCGTCACCGTCGAGGAGGACCGCCCGGTCCACTGGCGGTGAAGTCGATGATCTCGTACGTATTGTCGAAACTATCCGAGACGGCAACCTGGGTTGCGGACGGGCCGAGCAGCCGGAGGTCAATGTCGGCGGACGGTTGGTTCCCATAGTTCGTATACGCGGAATTGGTATCCCAGGCGATGACTGCACGAATTCGCTGCCCGGCCGCGAGTGACATGGTATCGAGTGTGAGCGGATTCGCTGAGGAGCAAGTGTAGTTTGAACTGCCCCAATTGCCGGCGATGCGCCGCGCGACGTCGTCCGCGATATCGATGCTGATGCCGCCGGCGCCATCTTTGTCACTCAGCCGCACATCGCCTTCGACGTTGAATATCGCGGTCGCCATCGTGATGGACTTGACGATCTCCGGCCAGGCCTGGAGGATCGGCTCGCGCTGCATCAGCAGCGCGGCCATACCGGTAACCACCGGTGCCGCGTAGCTCGTGCCCGAGTCGATGTTACCTGTCCAAGGCGAGGCGATCGTCGTACTGTTGATCAGCGTCCCTGGTGCAGTGACCTCAGGCTTCTCACGATCCCCGTTCGCCGAGATCGGATCGTTGTAGCTCGAATATGCGCCCATGATATCGTCGCTGCGCGATGTCGTATTGCGATCGTCCAGACTTCCCACCGTCAAGACGTTGTACCCGAGCCCGGGGCTGGTTACGTCCCCCGTACCATCTCCGAAGCCGGGTCCGTTGTTCCCCGCCGACTTCACCACCGTACGATGGACGTTAAGGACGATGTCATCGTAGAACCGGTCCATTGCGCTTACCACGAGATGTGGGTTGGATCCCCAGCTCAGGTTGAATGCGCGCGCTCCCCAGGTGACAGCATCATTGGTACGAGCTTGCATCCGCGCGTCGAAGACGG
Organism: Kribbellaceae bacterium; assembly: GCA_035650275.1. Lineage (GTDB taxonomy): Bacteria > Actinomycetota > Actinomycetes > Propionibacteriales > Kribbellaceae > DASRHY01. Next base: position 1,247 of record DASRHY010000055.1, read on the forward strand.
CTGGGGTGATCCCATCAGGGCATACACCACCTATCCGTACGATCGCATCCGGAGCGATCCCGCGGCGCGTGGTATCTGTACTGCGTATGATGCCGACAACGCCAGTGCCATGTTCCTCCGGTGTTGCGCAGACATGCGTCGTATCCTGGGTGATTCCACTGAGAAACGGATTGGCCGTCGCGACCCGTCCGCCAACTTCCAGCACACCGATCAAGACGCCCAAGCCGGTGACCCCGCGTGTGTGCACGGTGCTTGCCCCGGTGGTCGGACGGACCACCTCGAGCTCCCGCGATGTCCGGTAGGAAGGGTACATCGTATCCACTTCTGGCCACGTCCCGACGGTCTGGACCTCGGACGGCGTCAACTCGGCCACCACGACTGGTGCGAGCGTGCTCGCCTGGGCCGTGATTCCCAGCCCGGCGAGGCGTTGGACGATCGGCGTGTTGACTGCGCGCACCTCGGCGGTCCGCTGAATCTGGGCGCCCTGGAGCGTCGACTGAATCTGCGCTTCGGATACGCGTCCAGCGTTCTCACGATTCGGATTGGGTCGGGTGGCGGGCGCCGAGGGGGCCTCTCTAAGCCAGATGTTGACACCGATGCGACCGGCTGGTGATCCTGTGCTGACCTGCTGAGCCAGCTCCGGTGTTAGACGCCCGTACTTCTGGAACCGCGCTTGCTGCTCCGCCTGCTCGACGGCGGCACGGTCCAGCACCTGGCCGTTCGCGCCGATGAGGACATGTTCGACATGGCCAGTCTGTTCGTGCCACACCTTAAACTACCGCGCGGTAACTCCGGCGTTCGGATACCGGGCGTCGGCCTTACGCCCGACGCGCAGGCTGTCAGGCGAGACGCCGGTCCGCCTGGCTGCCGCCTCCTTCGCCTGCTGTTCTTCGTCGTCGGCGCGCACTGGCGGAGTGACGACGGGGCTGCTACCCACCACGAGCAGACCCACAAGCACGGCGACGCACACGATTCGGCGGAGAACTGGCCGGCCGATGCGCCCGCTCACGGAGCTTCGAACGCGCACGCAGACGGAACGGCCGCGAGCGAACACCCATCTGGCAAACAGCAGTAGCCAGACGACTGTCGGCGAACGGGACGAACTCCTATCCTTCCAACTCTGGTCTCCGAGATCAAGAAGATGGGAAAGAGAGAGAGCATCATCGCTCCTTGCTAGTCACACCGCCGAATCAGCTGATTCCGCCCCGGAATCGCCGCTAGTGTAGCAGAATCTTTGCTTTTGTCAAGATGCCGTAACGAATCTAAACCAAAGCGCAACATTTGACAGGTGATGTAACTTCGGATAACATGGTCAGCTCATAGGCCTTATGCGAAGAGTTGTCCAGGAGTTGGCAGAAACCTCCTTGAAGAGGCCCCCGCCGCCAGCCCTACCGGATCGCTCCGAAATCTCTTCGCATAACGATCCCTGCCCCAGCGGGCCGCTCCCGCCAGACGTGCCGTCCGGGCTCGAACGCTCGCCTCTCCCACGGGTAGCGACACCAGTGGGAGGGCAGCATGACCACCGAGCGCCAGAACGCCCGACACTCCACCGGCCCGCGCACCCCACACGGCAAGGCCATCGCCAGATGCAACAACACCTGCCACCGCTTCCACGCCCCTGGTGTCAACGCCGATCCCCCGCTTGCAACGCGTAGCCTCCCCCTCTCCCGCGTGCGGGAGAGGGGGTTGGGGGGTGAGGTCGTCCTACCGCCCGGTCGCCAGGGCCGGCCCCGGCGGGCGACGGCGACGGCCGCCGCGCAACGCCTGGAGCCGCTCGCCGACCGAGCTCGCGCCGCCGGCCACCGGATACGGCATCGGCTGCCCCCCCGAGTCGGAGGATCGTCGACGCCAGGTCCACGGCCGCCAGTGGACCAGCTTGCCGCCCAGCTTCGAGAGGCTATCGAAGTAGGTGTACGCCACCGGCACGTA
>DASRHY010000056.1:0-51922 GCA_035650275.1 Kribbellaceae bacterium
ATGTGCCCGGTGACCAGCCGCAGTACCGCGGCGGGATCCTCGACGTGCGCGTTGTGTCCGAGCCGGCCCAGGGTCACGACCTGGTTGTGCAGCGCGGCGAGCTGGCTGTCGGTGTTCATCGGGTCGTGCTCGCCACGCGCCAGCACGACATCGGCCTGCGCGGCCTTGAGCAGAGCCGGCATGTCCGGCGCCCCGACCGCGAACGTGCTCGGGTCCATCGCCAGCCGCCACCGGCCGTCGGCCTCGACCAGCCCGGCGTCGACCGACTCGTCGTCCGGCTCCACCAACCCGGTGAGGCCCGCGACCCGCAGGTACCGCTCGGCCGCCTCGTCCCTGCTGTCGAACCAGCTCACCGGGCGCTCCGCCAGCGATCGCGCCTTGGCCAGCTCGGCGTCCGTCCACGCCACCTTGATCCCGAGCCCGAGCACGGTGCCCACCTGAACACCGTGCTCGCCGCTCGCCAGTGCCAGCCCGACCACGCCGCCGAGCGAATGTCCCACGATGACGTACGACGCGCCGTGGTCGAGATCCGCCGCGATCCCGGCCGCCATCGACTCGAACGTGTACTCGCCGAGCCTGTCCGCCGACCCGTGCCCGGGCAGGTCGGGCGCCGCCCAGCGCCCCGGTCTCCGTTCGTCCAGCTTGGCGCGCCAGCCGTCCCATACCCGACCGGTCGCGCCGAGTCCATGCAGCAGTAACAGCGTGTGATCCCCGCTCATGACCGAGAGCCTGCCAGATGACGACGTTGCCAAGGCAGCGAGACCGCGACAGCGGTCTGATAGCGAACGCCCGGGCCTGGTCGCCGTACGGTATGGCGCATGACTGCCGATCTCGCCGCCGCCATCGACCGTGTGATGCCGTCCGTCCGGGCGGACCTGGATGACCTGGTCCGGATCAGGTCGATCAGCGCCGATCCGGCGCGGGTCGCGGACGTCCGCGCCGCCGCGGCGGCGACCGCGGCACTGTTCGAGGCCGAGGGGTTCGACGTCAGCATCATCAGCGCCACCGCGGACGGTGTGCAGGGCGCTCCCGCGGTGATCGCCCGCAAGCCGGCACCCGAGGGCCGGCCGACGGTCCTGTTGTATGCGCACCACGACGTCCAGCCGACCGGTGACGAGAAGCTGTGGACCTCGTCGCCGTTCGAGCCGACCGAGCGCGACGGCAGGCTGTATGCCCGCGGTGCTGCCGACGACAAGGCCGGTATCGCGGCGCACCTCGCGGCGATCCGTGCCTTCGGCAACGATCTCCCGGTCGGCGTCACCGTGTTCGTCGAGGGCGAGGAGGAGATCGGCTCGCCGACGATCAAGCAGCTGCTCGCCGAGCACCGCGACGCGCTCGCCGCGGACGCGATCGTGATCGCCGACTCGACCAACTGGACGATCGGCCAGCCGGCGCTGTCCACCTCGCTGCGCGGGCTGGTGAACTGCGTCGTCGAGGTCCGCACTCTGGAGCACGCGGTGCACTCCGGCATGTACGGCGGTGCCGCGCCGGACGCACTCACCACGCTGTGCCGGCTGCTCGCGACCCTGCACACCGCTGTGGGCGACGTCGCCGTGGACGGCCTGCACGCCGGCCGGGCTGCCGACCTGGACTACCCGGACGCGCGGTTCCGCGAGGAGGCCGGCGTACCCGACGGCGTGAAGCTGATCGGCTCCGGCTCGCTGCCGGACCGGATCTGGACCCGGCCGTCGATCTCCGTCATCGCGATCGACGCACCGTCCGTCGCGGACGCGAGCAACACGTTGATCCCGGTCGCCAGGGCGAAGGTCAGCATGCGGGTCGCGCCCGGCGACGACGCGGAGAAGGCCAAGGACGCCCTGGTCGCGCACCTGCAGGACAACGTCGAGTGGGGCGCGTCGGTACAGGTCGGCGAGTTCGAGGTCGGGCAGCCGTTCGCGGTCAACCCGAACGGCCCGTCGTACGACGCCGCGCGGAACGCGTTCGCCGCCGCCTGGGGTGTGCAGCCGGTCGACATCGGTATCGGTGGTTCGATCCCGTTCATCGCCGAGTTCGCCGACGCGTTCCCGGAGGCCGCGATCCTGGTCACCGGCATCGAGGATCCGGACACCCGCGCCCACGGCATCGACGAGGGTCTGCACCTCGCCGAGTTCACCAAGGCCTGCGTAGCCGAAGCCGAGCTGCTCCGAAACCTGTCCGCCGCCCCGCCGGCCTGACTGCCGCCGGGCGACCCGAGGGCTGGTCCGTCGTCGCGCGATGCCAGACTGACGAACGAGTGACGACACGCGGGGCCCGGACCGACGAACGATCAGTGGGAGCGGCCTGGTGACCGGACCCACCGATGGCATAGGTTTCGGCGAGTGAAGATTGCAGTCGTCCGGGAGAACCGGCAAGGGGAGCATCGCGTCGCGGTGGTGCCCGAGCTGGTCGGGAAGCTGACCGCACTCGGCTATGAAGTGGCCGTCGAGCCCGGCGCCGGCGAGCGAGCGCTGTACTCCGACGACCTCTACCGCGCGGCCGGTGCCGATGTGGCCTGGGGAGCCGACCACAACGCCACCATCGTCGCCTCGGTGCAGCCGCTGGAGCGCGAGCGGATCACCCGCCTGCGGGCCGGCACCGCGCTGATCTCCTTCCTGCCCGCAGACCCGCTGGCGATCGTCCGGGCCGCCGCCACCGCCAAGATCACGGTCTTCGGGATGGAGTTCATCCCGCGGATCTCCCGTGCCCAGTCGATGGACGCGCTCTCCTCGCAGGCCCTGGTCGCCGGCTACCGCGCCGCGATCGTCGCGGCCGAACGACTGCCGCGGTTCTTCCCGCTGAACATGACCGCGGCCGGTACGGTGCCGCCCGCGCAGGTGGTCGTCCTCGGCGCCGGGGTCGCCGGGCTGCAGGCGATCGCGACCGCGAAGCGGCTCGGGGCCGTGGTCAAGGGGTACGACGTGCGCGCGGCCGCCGCGGAGGAGATCGCCTCGATGGGCGCGCAGCCGATCGAGCTCGGGCTGGACACGCTGGAGGGCGCTGGCGGGTACGCCCGGGAGATGACCCAGGAGCGCGCCGAGCGTCAGCGCCAGCTGCTGGCGCCGTACATCGCCGCCGCCGACGTGCTGATCACCACCGCGGCCGTGCCCGGGCGGCAGGCGCCGATACTGGTCACCAAGGCGATGGTGGACGAGATGAAGCCCGGCTCGGTCGTGATCGACCTGGCCGCGGAGTCCGGCGGCAACGTCGAGGGCTCGGTGCCGGGCTTGGAGATCAAGGTCGGCGAGGTGCTGCTCTGGGGCGGCGCGAACGTGGCCAGCCAGATGGCCGGACCGGCCAGTCGCCTGTACGGCCAGAACGTCCTCAACCTGATCACGCTGCTCACCCGCGAGGGGCAGTTCGACCCGGACTTCAGCGACGAGATCGTCGCCGGCTGCTGCGTCACGCACGACGGCGCAGTGCTGCACGACCAGACCCGCGCACAGCTGTCAGGAGAAGGGCCGCAATGACGGACTCCATCGCTTTGCTGACGATCTTCGTGCTCAGCGTCTTCGTCGGCGTCGAGGTGATCAGCAAGGTCTCGTCGACCCTGCACACCCCGCTGATGTCCGGCGCGAACGCGATCCACGGCGTGATCCTGGTCGGCGCGATCATCGTCACCGGTCAGGCCGACGGCGCGTTCGAGGTGGCGGTCGGCCTGCTCGCCGTACTGCTCGCGACCGTGAACATGGTCGGCGGCTTCGTCGTGACCGACCGAATGCTGGAGATGTTCCGCGGACAACGCAAACCCGCGGCGCCGAAGGAGATCGGCCAGTGATCGACACCTGGGCGCACCTGGCCTACCTGGTCGCCGCGGTCTGCTTCATCGTCGCGCTGAAGGCGCTGTCGTCGCCGCGGACCGCGCGGCTCGGCAACCTGATCGGTGCCGCCGGTGCGGTGCTGGCCTGCGTGGTCACGTTCATCGCGTACAAGCCAGACAACCTGGTGCCGATCCTGGTCGCGGTCGCGGTCGGCGCCGTCGTCGGCGTGGTCGGCTCGCGCCGGGTGCAGATGACACAGATGCCGCAGCTCGTTGCCTTGTTCAACGGTGTCGGTGGCGGTGCGGCCGCGCTGGTCGCGTTGCTGGAGATCGGCAGCCTCGGCGACGACACCGTCTCGGCCGTCGCCACCGCGTTCACGGTGCTGGTCGGCTCGGTGAGCTTCTCCGGCTCGGTGGTGACGTTCGCGAAGCTGCAGGAGCTGATGACCACCCGGCCGGTCACGTTCACCGGCTTGCCGGTGCTGTTCATCGCCGGGCTGGCCGGCGGGATCGTGCTCGCCACCTGGATGGTGTCCGACCCGCGCGTCTGGGTCGGCGTGCTGCTCTGCCTGGTCGGCCTGCTGGTCGGCGTCATGCTGGTGCTGCCGGTGGGCGGCGCCGACGTACCGATCGTGATCTCGCTGCTGAACGCGTTTACCGGCCTGACCGTCGCGGCCGGCGGCTACGTGCTCGGCAACACCCTGCTGCTGGTCGCCGGAACCCTGGTCGGTGCGGCCGGAACGCTGCTCACCAAGCTGATGGCCGACGCGATGGGCCGGTCGCTGTTCAACATCCTGTTCGGTGCGTTGAAGGGCGGCTCCACGCTCGGCGCCGGTACGGCGTCCGACCGCCCGGTGATCTCGACCGCGCCGGAGGACGCGGCCATCCTGCTGGCGTACGCCCACAAGGTCATCATCGTGCCCGGGTACGGTCTGGCGGTCGCCCAGGCCCAGCACACGCTCCGGGACCTGGTCGAGATACTGCAGGACCGTGGTGTCAGCGTCGACTACGCGATCCACCCGGTCGCCGGCCGGATGCCCGGTCACATGAACGTATTGCTGGCCGAGGCCCAGGTGCCGTACGAGCAGCTGCGCGAGATGGACGACATCAACGGCGACTTCAAGACCGCGGACGTGGTCCTGGTGGTGGGCGCGAACGACGTCGTCAACCCCGCCGCCCGTACGTCGCCGGGCGCGCCGATCTACGGGATGCCGATCCTGAACGCGGACGAGGCCAAGCGCGTCATCTTCCTGAAGCGCTCGATGCGGCCCGGCTTCGCCGGTATCGAGAACGAGCTGTTGCACGACCCGAAGACGTCGCTGCTGTTCGGCGACGCCCGCGAGTCCCTCTCCAAGCTCCTGGCCTCCGTCAAGTCCGTCTAGATCCGGCAGCGCCGCGCCGAAGGGCGGCAGCGCGGACGGCAGGGCGAGCACAGCACGGTATCCCCAGCACCAGAAGTCACTACACCCAGCCGCGCTTGGCGGCTGCGACCCCGAGCTCGAACCGGCTGGCGGCATCGACCCGATCCGCGAGGCCCGCGGTGATTCGGCGCGCGGTGCGCAGCGAGATCCCGAGCAGCCGGGCCACCTGCTCGTCCTTCGCACCACCGGCGAGCAACCGCAGCACCTCCGACTCCTGCGGTGTGAGCGGCGCGTTGGTGGCCAGGTCCTCCTTCTCGAACGGGTTCTTGGCCCGCGACCAGTACGCGTCGAACAGCGCGAGCGCGACCGAGACGACCGCCGGGCTGCGGTGCACCACCGCGCCGGCGTCGTGGTTCGCCGGGTCCAGCGGCATGATCGCGATCTCGTTGTCGATCACCAGCAGCCGCAGCGGCAGCGTCGGCGTCGTCCGCACCTCGCCGCCGAGCGAGTGCACCCACTCGCAGTACTCCATCCCGGCCTTGGTCGCCGCCAGGCTCTCCAGGTAGGTGAACTTGGTCTTGATCCCGCGCTTCAGCAGTCGCCGGTCCGGGGACTCCTCAGCCGGTGGCGGGTTGTCCCGGATCTGGGACGGGATCAGCGACCAGAACGACTCCCGGGCGTTCGCACCGAGCTGCTCGATCCGCCGGGACGCCCGGGTCCGGCCCTCGAGCACCTCGACCTGGTCCTCGGTACGCGAGATGAGCAGCTCGCTGTACTGCTCGGCCAGCTTCTCGGCGTACCCCTCGGACTCCTCCAGCTCGGCCAGCTGCCGGCTGAGCTCGTCGCGGCGGCGGTGCGCCAGGATGCTGAGCCCGATCCGGGGATGTACGGCGTGCTCACCGCCCTGGCTGGTCCAGGTCGGGATGATCAGCTCGAGCTCCCGGAGTCGGTCCAGCAGCCGGCGTACCTCCTCGACCGGCCGCTCGAGGTCCGCGGCGACCTGTTCCGGAGTGTGCTCGGGCCTGCGCAGCAGGGCGGAGTAGACCGCTAACGTGGCCTCGTCGACCCCCAGCGGTTCCAGCATCGTGTGCCCTTCGTTGTCACGGTCGGAACCGAGAGTATCGACAATGCGTCTCGTTCGCCGTCTGTGGTTCACGGTTGGACGCACTCGGGAGGAAAGAACCATGTGGAAGCGTGTTGCGTTGGTATTCGTCACCGGACTCCTGGCGCTCGGTATCACCGCCGCCCCGGCGGTCGCGGACAGCAAGCCCGCGGACAACTGCTCCGCCTGCTGGTGACCGGGACGGCTCCCGTAGACTGACGGCCGTGCCCCGCGGTGATGGTCGACTCAGTCATGACCTAGACCCACAGGATCTCGGCCCCCAGGACGCTTGCGGTGTCTTCGGTGTCTGGGCCCCCGGCGAAGAGGTTTCCAAGCTCACCTATTTCGGTCTGTACGCGTTGCAGCACCGCGGTCAGGAGTCCGCCGGCATCGCGGTGAGCAACGGTCACCAGATCCTGGTCTACAAGGATATGGGGCTGGTCAGCCAGGCCTTCGACGAGGCCACGCTTGCCAGCCTCAAGGGCCATCTGGCGATCGGCCACTGCAGATACAGCACGACCGGGTCCAGCGTCTGGGCGAACGCCCAGCCGACGTTCCGGTCCACGGCGAGCGGCTCGATCGCGCTGGCGCACAACGGCAACCTCACGAACACCGGCGACCTGGCCCAGTCGCTGGACGGCCAGGACCAGCTGGACCTCGGCCTGGAGCTGAACGGCGGCCAGCCGAAGAACACCCAGCTCGACGCCTCGTCGGACAGCGACATCCTCACCGCGATGTTCGCCGGGTATCCCGAGCTGACGGTCGAGCAGGCCGCCGCGACGGTGCTGCCGAAGGTGCGCGGAGCGTTCAGCCTGGTCTTCATGGACGAGGGCACCCTGTACGGCGCCCGCGACCCGCAGGGCATCCGCCCGCTGGTGCTCGGCCGGCTGGAGCGCGGCTGGATCGTCGCCAGCGAGACCGCGGCCCTGGACATCGTCGGTGCCAGCTTCATCCGCGAGGTCGAGCCGGGCGAGATCGTCGCGATCGACGAGGACGGGCTGCGCTCGACCCGGTACGCGGAGGCCGACCCGAAGGGCTGCCTGTTCGAGTTCGTCTACCTGGCCCGGCCGGACACCCAGATCTCCGGCCGGCGGATCCACAGCACCCGGGTCGAGGTCGGCCGGGTGCTCGCGCGGGAGCACCCCGCCGACGCCGACCTGGTCATCCCGACGCCGGAGTCCGGTACGCCGGGCGCGATCGGGTACGCCGAGGAGTCCGGCATCCCGTACGGCTCCGGCCTGGTCAAGAACGCGTACGTCGGCCGCACGTTCATCCAGCCCAGCCAGACGATCCGGCAGCTCGGGATCCGGCTCAAGCTGAACCCGCTGCGCGAAGTGATCGAAGGCAAGCGGCTGGTCGTGGTGGACGATACGATCGTCCGCGGCAACACCCAGCGGGCGGTGATCCGGATGCTTCGCGAGGCCGGCGCGAAGGAGATCCACGTCCGGATCACGGCGCCGCCGGTGAAGTGGCCGTGCTTCTACGGCATCGACTTCGCCAGCCGCGCCGAGCTGATCGCGAACGGCCTGAACACCGAGGAGATCTGCCGCTCGATCGGCGCCGACTCGCTCGGGTACGTCAGCCTGGATGGCCTGATCGCGGCCACAACGGTGCCGAAGGACAAGCTCTGCCGGGCCTGCTTCGACGGCATCTACCCGGTGGCGCTGCCCGACCCGGAGCACCTCGGCAAGCACCTGCTGGAGGACCGCAAGGTGACCGCCTCGGCCTCAGCCGGCGCCGGCGACGCCCTGGGCCGCCCATGACCGTCGCCGACGACAGCGGCGCGAGCTACGCCGCCGCCGGCGTGGACATCGAGGCCGGCGACCGCGCTGTCGAGCTGATGAAGGAGTGGGTGGCCAAGGCGACCCGCCCGGAGGTGGTCGGCGGTCTCGGCGGTTTCGCCGGGCTGTTCGACGCCAGCGCGCTCACGGCGTACACCAAGCCTCTGCTGGCGACCAGCACCGACGGGGTCGGCACCAAGGTCGCGGTCGCGCAGCGGATGGACAAGCACGACACGATCGGGTTCGACCTGGTCGGCATGGTCGTCGACGACCTGGTGGTGTGCGGGGCCGAGCCGCTGTTCATGACCGACTACATCTGCACCGGCAAGGTGGTGCCGGAGACGGTCGCGCTGATCGTCAAGGGCATCGCCGAGGCGTGCGTCGAGGCCGGTACGGCGCTGGTCGGCGGCGAGACCGCGGAGCACCCGGGCCTGCTGGAGCCCGGCGAGTACGACGTGGCCGGTGCCGCGACGGGTGTGGTCGAGGCGGACCGACTGCTCGGCGCGAGCCGGGTCCGCGCCGGAGACGTGGCCGTCGCGATGCGCTCGTCCGGGCTGCACTCGAACGGGTACTCGCTGGTGCGGCACGTGTTCTTCGAGCGCGCCGGCTGGTCGCTGGACCGGCACGTCGACGAGCTGGGTACGACGCTCGGCGAGGCGCTGATCACCCCGACCACCGTGTACGCCAAGCACTGCCTGGCGCTGGCCCGCGAGCTCGGCCCGGAGGGGCTGCACGCGATGTCGCACATCACCGGCGGTGGCCTGGCCGCGAACCTGGCCCGGGTGGTCCCGGACGACCTGGCCGTCACCATCGATCGCTCGACCTGGACGCCGCAGCCGGTCTTCGGTCTGGTCGGCGAGCTCGGCCACGTCCCGCAGCACGAGCTGGAGAAGGCGCTCAACCTGGGTGTCGGCATGGTCGCCCTGCTCGAGCCGGAGGCAGCCGACGGTGCGATCGCGCTGCTCGGCGAGCGCGGGATCGACGCGTGGGCCTGTGGCCAGGTCACATCAGGTGACGGCATGGTGACGCTCAAGGGCGCCTACGCGAGCTGATCCGCTGCGCGACCCGCACGGAACCTAATGTCGAGGCTGCGCATCTGGGCAGGCACCCCCCGCTGCGTAGAGAAGGCCCGCGAGAATGCGGCGAGCAAGGTGACAGCGAGGAGTAGTGGTGAGATGCCTGACAACCCGACGCTCGACGGAGCCGAGGCGGATCTGCGTGACGCGCGGGAGCGGATCCAGGAGGTGAGCGCGGTGCTGCGCCAGGCGCTCGCGGACGACGACGCGCTGGCCGCCGCGACCGAGGACGACGAGCGATGAGCGAGGCGGTAACCGAGGCCGTGACAAAGGCGCAGCAGCGCGCCGCCATCCAGCTCGGCCAGACGGTCGTCGGGGCGATCGACGCGGCACGCACCGCCATGGCCATGGCGGCTGCGACCGGTGACGACATCGAGCGTCACCTGGGGTCGGTTGAGAGTCATCTGCGCGAGCTGGCGAGCGAGGGTCGCAGGGTGCGGTCGGCGATCAATCCGGACAGCGCCCTCGCCGACGCGCAGAGCGTCGCACGCTCACTCGCCAACCGGCTGGGTGGTATCGATGAAGACCTCGGCGAGGTGGCCGCTCGGCTGGGGAGGGCCACCGAAGCTCTGTCAGCGGCGCAGGATGCACTGCTGACCATTCAGGACATGCCCGGACAGGACCACCAGGCAGCGGCTGCGCTGGAATCCCGGCTGGAGCGCCTCGAGCTCGCCGTGAACACGGCGGCGTCCGGGACCGGCACCGCGAGGTCGCGGGTGGAGACCGCCCGGTCCATACTCGCCCGGCTCGCGAACCAGCCGCCCGAGGTCAGCGATCGCGAGCAGTCGACGAACCAGATCGTGGACGCAAGTGCCGATGTCCGCCTCGAGACGGAGGCCACGCGGCAGTGGGTCAGCGGCGCACGCGACGGTCTGAACACACAGAAGCGGAACGGTCAGGTCGCCGACAAGCGATCCCAGGAGCTGCTCGACGCGATGCGCGTGGCGGCACTGCCACCGGCCGCCGAGGGCGCCCAGCGACCCGGTTCCGCTGCGGCGGACTCAGCCGGCGCATTCACTCTGAGGCCGGGGCAGCGTCGTGGAGTGGAGCGGCCGACGGAGCGCGAGTAAGGCTAACGACGGCGTGGACTGGTTCTTGCTCAGCCGCCGTTGGTCTCGGCCCGCGCGACCTTCTCGGCGACCGCGTTCGGCTTCCGTCCTGCCTTCTTCGCCGCCTCGACGGCAAGCTTGGCGATCTCGACCTGGTCCCGGGTGACCATCACATGTCGCTTACCCGCCATCGGGTCCCTCCTCGAGCATCGCCTCGACGTCCGGATCCTCCAACTCAGCGTACGCCGACCCGAGCGCCTCTTCGAGAGCCGTGTCGAACACCTCGGTGACGAGGGCGGCGTCCTCGGGCTGCAGCAGCTCGCTGCGGACCAGCTCGGACAGCGTGACCAGCCCCAGGCGTCGTACGCCGGTGTGGTCCGAGTCGAGCTGCTCACCCGCCCAGCGGAGCATTCGCATGGTCTCCTCGCGGCGCCGCCAGTGATCCAGCTCGCGATCCGACCGGCGGATCATGCCGGCACCGATCCACACCCCGGCCAGCGCCGCCAGCGGACTCGCCAACGCCGCGATCGCGGCCAGCCACTCTGCACTCATGGGCAGACAGTCTGTCGTGCCCTGGGGACATCAGACGACCGGGCTGCGCCGCTCGATCACGACGGTGTCGCGCCAGATGCCGTCCAGCCGGGCGATCCGTTCCCGGACCCCGACGGTCCGGAATCCGAACGCGTGGTGCAGCGCGATGCTCGCGGTGTTCTCGGGGAAGATCGCGGTGGTGATGGTCCACAGCCCGGCGGCGTCGGCGGCCTCGACCTGCCGGGCCACCAGCGCACGCCCGACGCCGCGGCCGCGGAATGCGGAGCCGACGTAGATCGAGGTCTCGGCCACGCCGGAGTAGCACTCCCGGCTCGAGGCCGGCGACAGCGCCGCCCAGCCCGCGACCTCGCCGTCCAGCTCGGCGACCCAGCGGTGCCCGGGCAGCCACTTGGCGTCCAGGACATCGGATGACGGCACGTCGGTCTCGAACGTTGCGTTCCGAGTCTCGATGCCCTCGCCGTAGATCCGCAGCACATGCGGCCAGTCCGAACCCAGCAGGGCCCGGACGGTCACGGGTTGCGTATCAGTAGCGACGGCGGTCGTCGTAGTCGTCGGTCTCGTCGTCGTCGGCGGAGCCTTGCTCTCCGCCGTTCGGCTTCGAGCCGGCTTGGCCATCCCCGGACAGCTCACGCTTGAGCTGGTCCAGGTCGGTGTCCCAGGTGCGGTACTTAAGATCGCGAGCGACCTTGGTCTGCTTGGCCTTTGCTCGGCCGCGCCCCATAGCGTCGACCCCCTCGCACAAGTCAACCGGGTACGCGCGCGGCGCCCACGGATCCGTCATCAGTAGTCGTGGCTCTAGGTTACCCGGACGCCTCAAGCAACACACCCCGGCCCCCGGGTCGCACCGCATCGCGAGACGAACCCCGGGTCCGGCCTCGCCCCTCAGCCGGGCCGGACCCGGGGTGTCACTTCGCCTCGCGCCGGTTGCCGATCCAGAACCCGACGATGGTCGGGATCACGATCCAGACCGCTACGGCGGTCAGCGACTCCGGCAGCTTCCCGTCGAAGCTGCGCTCGGCGATCCGGCCGAAGGCGCCGAAGACGTCCAACCAGTCCGCCCGGTCCCCGAACACCTCGGGGGCGGCGAGTGACCACAGGGTCGGGGCGACGAAGTACACGACGACCGCGATCGCGGTCTGCGCCAGGATGGCTCCGAACGCGGCGCCCATCACTACGTTCAGCGCGTTCGCCAGGTAGATCCCGGCCAGGCCGCTCCAGAACCCGTCCTCCGCGCTGCCGTACGCCGGGCTGCTGCCGTCGATCAGGCCACCGAGGGCGGTGAACCCGAGCGTGAGCACCATCACAGCGGACAGCACCAGCACGCTGAGCAGGATCGCGGCCAGGAACTTGGCGAGCTGGACCCGGGCCCGCCGTGGCGACAGCGTGAACGTAGTCAGCGCGGTGCGCTGTGTCCACTCGCTGGTCATCGCCATGATCCCGATCACCGGCAGCAGCATCCGCACGCCGACCAGGGAGACCTCGGCGAACCTGGCGAACGAGACCGGCTCGTTCTCGAGGTGAGTCAGCCGCCAGACCAGGCCGGCCAGCGCCAGCGCGAGGATGCCGAGCAGCAGCACCCGGCCGCTGCGGGTGTCCACGGACTTGCGCAGCTCGATCCGGACCAGGGTCAGGAAGGACTGGCCGCGGGCAGGCGGCAGCTCGGTCGCCATCGCCGTGTGCCGAGCCCGTGGGGCGGTGCCGCTGCCGGCCGGCTCGGCGACGTCGGTAGTCATCTCGGTACTCCTCGTGGTGTCGATGGGTGTCATGCCGCCTGCTCCTCGGCGGCGGTGAGCTTGAAGAACAGCTCCTCGAGTCCGGCGCCGTCGCTCTCCCGCAGCTCCAGCAGCACCTGGCCGGCGGCGGCCGCGGCCCGGCCGACCTGCTCGGCGCCGGCGTCCACCCGGAACCCGCCGTCGAGCAGCGGCTCCAGGGGCAGCCCAGCGGCGGTCAGCGCCTCGTTCAGGCCGCTCGGGTCCAGTCCGCGGACCAGCGTCCCGGAGCCGGCCAGGAGCTCGTCCAGCGGCCCGCTGGCGACGATCCTGCCGCGGCCGATCACGACCAGCTGGTCGACAGTCGCCTGCACCTCCCCGAGCAGGTGCGAGGACAGTACGACGGTCCCGCCGCGCGAGGCGAAGTCCTGCAGCAGGCCCCGCATCCAGCGGATCCCCTCGGGGTCCATGCCGTTCGCGGGCTCGTCCAGGATCAGCACCGCCGGGTCGCCGAGCAGCGCGGTCGCGATGCCGAGCCGCTGCCGCATGCCGAGCGAGTACTGCCCGACCCGGCGCTTCGCGGCATCAGCGAGACCGACCCGCGCCAGCATCTCGTCGGCCCGCGTCCCGGGGACGCCGAGCAGCGCGGCGCTCAGCCGGACCGTCTCCCGCCCGGTCCGGCCCGGGTGCTGCGCGGCCGCGTCCAGCATCACGCCGACCACCCGGCCGGGGTTCGGCAGATCGGCATAGCGGCGGCCGGCGATCGTCGAGGTGCCGGAGGTCGGCGGCGTGAGGCCGGTCAGCATCCGCAGGGTGGTGGACTTGCCGGCACCGTTCGGGCCGAGGAAGCCGGTGACGGTACCGGGCTCGCAGGTGAAGGACACATCGCTGACGGCGACCGTCCGGCCGTAGCGCTTGGTCAGGTTCTCGACGGTGATCATGGCGAGAACTCTTCCGGGGCCGGCTGTCAGCGCACATCGGTCGGGAGGGTGGATCCGGACCCTACGAAAGTCGCCACACTGCCATGCCGCGGCCCGTCGATCGTCATCCTGGCGGGGGATCCGCCCGGGACCACCCGCGACGAAAGTCGGTGCCGGTGTGGACGGACGGGTGAGGCCGGCGCGCGTCGTACGCGCCTAGGCTGGGGTGGTGATGGAACGGGTGCACCGGCTGCGGAACGCCGGCTGGCACCTGATCGAGCGGTTCGGCCCGCGGATGCGGGATCTGGCCTTCATCGGTACCAGTCTGTTGTTCACCGCCGGTCTGGCCACGTCCGAGGCCGGGCCGCTGGACGGATGGGCGGTTGCCGTTATCGGCATCGCCTGCTCGCTGGCCCTGTGGTGGCGCCGCCGGTTCCCGGTCGCGGTCACCGCGGTCGCGCTGGTCGGGCAGCTGGTGATCCAGCTGCTGCCCGCGCTCGGGTTCGCACTGCTCACCCTCGCGGTCCGGCGCCGAGACTGGGTGCTGGCCGTGATGGCGGTGGCCGGGTACGCGGCGTACGTGGTGCCGTGGGCGATCACCAACGAGGGCAGTCTGCTCGCCCTGCTCATCACCGGTCCGTTCGTGATCGGCAGCTTCGTGGCAGCCGGGGCCTATATCGGCACCCGGCGGGACCTGATGGCCTCGCTGCACGAGCGCGTTCAGCGGGCCGAGGCCGAGCGCGAGTTGCGGGCCGAGCAGGCCCGGCTGGCCGAGCGGGCCCGGATCGCGCAGGAGATGCACGACATGCTCGCGCACAAGGTGTCGCTGATCGCGCTGCACGCGGGCGGGCTCGAGGTGAACCCGGCGATGGGGCCGGCCAAGGTCGAGAGCTCGGCCGGCCTGATCCGGGAGACCGCGCGGCAGGCGATGGAGGACCTGCGGCAGGTGCTCGGCGTACTGCGGCGAGACCTCAGCGTGGACGGCGCGGACCTGACACCGGTACCGAACGCCGCGGAGCTGGACCGGCTCGTCGCCGCCTCCCGGGACGCCGGGGTCGCGGTCCGCACCGAGATCGCGCTGCCCGCCGACCTGCCTGCGCCGCTCGGCCGGACCGTGTACCGGATCGTGCAGGAGTCGCTGACCAACGTGCACAAGCACGCTCGCGGTGCTGCCACCGACGTACTCGTGGTCGGCACCCCCGACCACGGCGTCGCGGTCCGGGTGGCGAACCTGCGGCCGGTCGCGGCCGGGTCGCTGCTGCCAGGCGCAGGTGCCGGCCTGGTCGGGCTGCGGGAGCGCGTCCAGCTGGCCGGTGGCCGGCTCACCGCGGGTCCTATGCCCGACGGCGGCTGGCGGGTGGAAGCCTGGCTGCCCTGGCCGGGAATCGGTCAACACGGTCAGAACGGCGAGAGAGGTACGACGTGACGCGGGTGCTGATCGTGGACGACGAGGCGCTGGTACGGGCCGGGCTGAAGCTGATCCTGGAGTCCGCGGACGACCTCGAGGTGGTGGCCGAGGCCGAGGACGGCGCGGACGTGGTCGAGGCGGTCCAGCGGCACCGGCCGGACGTCGTACTGATGGACATCCGGATGCCACGGCTGGACGGGCTGGCGGCGACCACCCGGCTGCAGTCTTTGCCTGCGGCACCTAAAGTCGTGGTGCTGACCACGTTCGACCTGGACGACTACGTGTTCCGGGCACTGCAGGCCGGTGCCAGCGGGTTCCTACTGAAGGACACGCCGCCGCGCGAGCTGGTGCAGGCGGTCCGCGTGGTGGCGGCCGGCGAGGCGATGCTGTCGCCGACGGTGACCCGGCGGCTGATCGGGCACTTCGCCGCGGACGGCCGGACCGACCGGCAGCGGGCGGCGCGGGAACGGCTCGCGGCCCTGACCGAGCGGGAGCTAGAGGTGCTGGCGGCCGTCGGACGCGGCCTGTCGAACGCCGAGATCGGCCGCGAGCTCTACATGAGCGAGGCGACCGTGAAGGCGCACGTGTCCCGCGTGCTGGTCAAGCTCGACGCCACCAACCGGGTCCAGGTCGCGATCGTGGCGCATGACGCAGGGCTGTAGGGGGACATGAGAAACCGGCCGACGTCGCTCGGGGAGGGGTGGGGTTTGGCGACGTACGGCCGGTTCTCGGTTCGCCGGCGGACCTTGGGGGGAGGTCGTCGGCGCTGAGCTCAGCGGCGGCCGAAGGCCACGCGTGAGCTCCAGATCTTCGACTTCTTCACCGGGACGCCCGGCTTCGAGGAGTGCCACAGCATGTTGCCGCCGGCGTAGACGCCGACGTGGTACACCCGACCGCCGCTGCTCTTGAAGAACACCAGGTCGCCTGGCTTGGCGGCCCGACGCGAGAGGTGCTTGGTCGCGGAGTACTGCGCCCGCGAGGTACGCGGCAGCTTCTTGCCGGCCCTCTTGTACACGTAGCTGGTGTAGCCGGAGCAGTCGAAGCCGCGCGGGGTCGTGCCGCCATAGCGGTACGGGGTGCCCTTGAGCTTCGCCGCCTCGCGCAGCACACGGGCGTGGAAGGTGCTCCGCTTCGGCTTCGGGAAGCCGTAGCGGTTGATGACGTAGAGAGCGTTCCAGGTACGGCTGTTGACGGTGCCGGTCGGGTGCAGCCCGATCTTGCGCTGCAGGTCGGCGACGCCCTTGCGGGTCGCCGAGCCGTACCAGTTGCTGACCGGCACGTTGAGGTATGCGCGGCGCAGGTTGACCTGCACGTAGCGCACGGCCGTACCGGAGTCGCCGTACCGGAGCCAGGGCTTGGTGATGATGTCCTGGTTGCCGCGGGCCTGAGCGGCGGTCTGGGCCTGAGCCTCACCGGCAGGGCTCACGGCGGTGGCGCCGACCGCGAGGCCGACCGAGAGGGTCATGGCTGCTGCGGCGCGGGGGGCGGTGATGGACCTCGGCTTGCGGTGCTTCGACTGACTTCGTTCCTGGACCTGGCTGAGGGACACGCGGCGCACAGGCAGATCCTGCGCAGGCTGCAGCGATGTCCGTCTGGCACTGACGGGCATGACGGTTCTCCCGACGCCTACGAAGTTAGCTGTCGGATTCGGGTGGTGAGATCACCCGGCCACCTCTCGGTGGCTTCACCCCAAGCACCCCGGCCTGGCTCGACCGGGAGCAAACATCCTGGGTCCTCCGCTCCTGCCATTCATTGCTCGAGGGGAACATGTGCGCTTGGCAGGACTAGGCGTTGACGCACATGCGGTTCGGCAAACATTGTCGAATCGCAAACGACTGTATAACAGGGCAATCACGACGCAAAGCCGAACATCCACAGACAAGGGATTTCTCCCCGTTCACAAGGTGGCCCACGGGGTGAAAACAGAGCGTGAACGATGCCAATCTAAGCGTAAATCGGGCCGCCCGGCGTGTCGTTCGTCACTCTCGGGTGATGACACTCACATTTCTGTGGATAAACATCTGGAATTTCAGCTCGTACGGCGTGTCGCGGTGCCACCACGAAATGTGTGCAATGCGTGGACTGGTTTTGCTCACGGAGTGCAGCCGTGCAATTAGCACGCTGTCTTGATCCGCTTACGGACCGTCGCGAGGTCAGCGTGGGCTGAGCGTCCACGGATCGGTGATGTCGTAAAACTCGGGCGGGCCGTCACCGAGTGCGTTGAGCTCGTCCATCTCCGCCTTGAGCTCGGGCGGTGGCTCTTTGCGCTCACCCTCCCGTGCCTCGGCCTCGGAGGTGAAGTAGAGCGCCATCGTGTACTCGCCGTCGCCGTACTGGACGCCGACACTGCCCACGATGTCCGGCCGGAACCGCCGCCACTCCTCCGGGTGCGAACCCATCAGCTCCCTGGCCCGGTCCGGGTCGTTCCCGCGGCCCCGCATGACCTGGACGAAGCCGGCCGAGTCCGGGTCGCCGATGATGTCCACGACGACGTCGCTGCTGTCGTCGAACCGCACGTCGCCGGTGAACAGCTTCGACGTCTCCGCCCACCACGCGTCCTGCTCGCTGCGCTGGCTGTTGCGCTGCGCATCTTCCTCCGACTCGAACCGGGCCAGCGCGACGAACCTGCCGTCCGCCGTGACCCCTGCCGTCGACCCGAGCCACCCGGTCGCGCCCGGCGCGAGCTCGGCAGCCCACCGGTCCATCTGGTCCTTCAGGCCCTGTGCGTCGGACACCTGTCCTGTGATGATCTGGACGAACATCTCGTAACCCCCTTCGAAAGCGCCGGCCGCAGTCACCCGGGCCGGCTGGCGCACTCGACGCTACGCCTGGGTGCCCCACCCGTCGACACCTTCGCCAACCCGCAAGCGGCGCGTAATCCCGCCCTCACGGCTGGCCACCTCGGCCCAGCTGAGTCGGGCGATTCGTGGTCGCGGTGCACTGTCGCCCGTTCTCACTCCCGCCCGCGTGTGCACGAATCGCCAGGTACGTCGAGCGTGTGCGCAGATCGCCAGGTCCACCCGATGTGTGTGCACGAATCGCCAAGGATCCAGCCGGATCCTTGGCGATTCACGAACGCGCTGGGCAGGGTCTGGCGATTCGTGAACGCGCTGGGCATGGTCTGGCGATTCACGAACGCGCTGGGCCGAGTGTGGGCCAGTCAGCGGGGGTCGGTTCGGAGCGCGTCGCGGGTCCGGGTGAGGAAGGCGCGCTCGGCGGCGTTGTCGGTGCGCGCGATCGCCTCGTCGTACGACGTGATCGCGGCGGTGGTGCGGCCGAGCCGGCGGAGCAGGTCGGCGCGGATCGCGTGCAGCAGGTGGTACCTGTCCAGGTCGAGCTGGTCGACCAGCTCGAGCGCAGCGGCGGGGCCGGCGACCTCGGCGACGGCGACCGCGCGGTTCAGCGCGACCACCGGGCTGGGTGCGACCGCGAGCAGCTGGTCGTACAGCTGCAGGATCTGCCGCCAGTCGGTGTCCTCGGCGGATGCCGCGTCGCTGTGGACGGCATTGATCGCGGCCTGGAGCTGGTACGGGCCGGGCTGGTTGCGGCGCAGGCAGCGACGTACCAGGTCCTGTCCCTCGGCGATCAGGTCGCGGTCCCAGCGGCTACGGTCCTGCTCGGCGAGCAGGACCAGGTCGCCGGCGGGCGTCGTACGCGCCGAGCGGCGGGACTCCTGCAGCAGCATCAGTGCGAGCAGGCCGGTCGCCTCGGGCTCGTCCGGCATCAGCTCGGTCAGCAGCCGGCCGAGCCGGATCGCCTCGGCGCACAGGTCCTCGCGGACCAGCCGGTCGCCCGAGCTCGCGGCGTATCCCTCGTTGAAGATCAGGTAGACGACGGCGAGTACCGCGCGCAGCCGGTCGGGCAGGTCGGCCTCGCGCGGGATCCGGTACGGGATCCGCGCGTCGCGGATCTTGCCCTTCGCCCGGACCAGCCGCTGTGCCATCGCCGGCTCGGTGACCAGGAAGGCGGACGCGATCTCGGTCGTGCTCAGGCCGCCCAGCAGCCGCAGTGTCAGCGCCACCTGCGACGCCGGCGCCAAAGCCGGGTGACAGCAGGTGAAGATGAGCCGGAGCCGATCGTCGCGCACGGGGCCCTCCTCGACCTGCTCGTCCGGGGTGTGCAGCAGCGCTGCCTGGGCGTACTTGTCGTCGCGGGCCGCCTCCCGGCGCAGCCGGTCGATCGCTTGGTTGCGGGCCGTGGTGATGATCCAGCCGGCCGGGCTCGGCGGCAGCCCGGTGTCCGGCCAGCGCCGGACCGCGGTGGTGAACGCGTCCTGAACCGCCTCCTCGGCGATGTCGATGTCGCCGAAGGCACGGACCAGCACGGCCACCGCGCGGCCGTACTCGGCGCGGAACACCCGCTCGATCTCGTCGGCCCGCACCGTCACTCGTCGGCAATCGGCCGGACCTCGATCGGCAGCGGGGCAAGGACGGCGGCCAGTTCGCGGCCCCACTCGAGTGCGGCGTCCAGGTCGGGCGCCTCGACGACGGTGAACCCGCCGACGTGCTCCTTGCTCTCGGTGTACGGGCCGTCGGTGGTCAGGAAGTCGCCCTTCTCGGCCCGTACGACGGTCGCGGTGCTGGGCGGGTGCAGCCCGGCGGCGAACACCCAGGCACCGGCCTCCTGCATCCGCTGGGTCAGCCGTCCGACCTCCGCCATCACCTTGTCCAGGTCGAGGTCGTCCGGCGGCGGCCCGTCCGGCTGGTAGATGGTGAGCAGGTACTTGGTCATCGTGCGTCCCTTCATCCCGGCCCGCAGGCAGGACAGTAGTGGCTCAGCCGTCGCTCTCGCTCGGTGCCGGCTCTCACCCTTTACACGAAGGCGATCGGCTCGGATCGACATCCGGCAACGAGTTCTCAGACTCTTTCCAGACCGGCGGTGGTGCGGGCGTCCTGGGTGGCGTCGGACCACAGCCAGACCGACAACCAGCCGACCGCCACGGCGAGCGCCAGCAGCCCGAGCTGGAGGGCAGCTTCGGGTACGGCAGCCCGAAGCGCCACCGGTACGGCGCCGGCGACGTACAGCACCAGAGCGGGTCGGGGCGGTCCTCCGGTGCGCCACAGCGATGCGGCGAACAACACCGTCCCGGTTAGGAACGTCATCGACGCGATCACCAGCATCACGCCGAGCGGGCCGGCTCGCAGGTCGGTCACGGTCGCGGAGTCGAGTCGCGGGAAGACCAGGTTCAGCACGAACTCGACGCCGACCAGCAGCGTCAGCGCCGTCACGTTCAGCACGAACGCGATCAGGCCGAAGTGACCGGCCCGGCTGCCGACCCGGGCGAAGAGTGCGAGCACCAGCATCAGGGCCATGACCTGCGCCAGCGGCGCGACCAGTTGGGTGACGGCGTTGGCCGGCAGGATTCCGGCGCGCTTGGCCGTGTTCACCAGCAGTACCGCGGCGCCTGCGACACCGGCGGCCGCTGCCAGCCGGTGTACGAGGGATGTGGACATCCGATCCTCCTATAACGTGCGTTATCTATAACGACTGTTATAGAGTGGATCCGTAAGCCCGGCCGGCGCAACGGTCGTGACCGAGTCGTTGTCAGGGAGATGTGTATGGCGCGGAGCGCGACCGACGAGCCCGACGTCCGCGAACGGCTGATCCAGGGCACCTTCGACGTGCTCGCGAACGACGGCACGGAAGGGCTGACGGTTCGCCGGATCGCCGAGGCCGCCGGGCGGTCGACGATGTGCGTGTACAGCAAGTTCGGCAACCGGCGCCGGCTGCTGCAGGAGGTCTACCACCGCGCCGCCGCGGCGCTGTCCGACGCGCTCGCCCGGGCGAAGCCTGCGGACGGGGCACTCGGGGTCGCGCTTGCCTACCGCCGGTTCGCACGCAGCCACCCGGAGCGGTACGCGCTGCTGTTCGAGCACCCGCTCGGTCCGCTAGAGCTGCCGCCGGCCGTCCGGCAGGACGCGATCCGCCAGGTCGCGGACGCGCTCACCGACGCCGGCGGCGGGCAGTCCTACGCGACCTGGGCGACCATGCACGGCCTGGTCGTGCTGGAACGGACCTGGTCGCCGGGGCGCCGGGTTCCGTGGACCGGTTCCGGCTGGGAGGACCACTACACCGCGCAGGTGTCGGCCGCGCTCTGAAAGATCAGTCGTGTGAGGGAGCCGGGACTACGGCGGACCTGGGAGACTCCCCACGTGGTGGACGATCTGCGCGCCCTGCTCCGGCGGCTGACGCCGGCGGCCGATCCTGCGCTGGCGCTGGTCGTGCTGGCGGTGTCGCTGCAGCCGCTTTTCCGCGAGGAGAAGGGCCCGATCCCGGCCTGGGGCTACGTGCTGGTGGTCGCCCAGTGCCTGCCGCTGGTGGTACGACGCCGCTGGCCGCTCGCGGTGGCGTCGGTGTGCGGCGGGCTCACGATGGTGTACGGGTTGTCGAGCCTGCCCGACCCGCCGGTGCCGTACGCCGGGCTGGTCGGGCTGTACTCGGTGGCGGCGCACGGTTCGAGGGACCATGCCAACGCGGCGGGCGTCATCGCGGCTTTCGCGCTGGCCGGCTCGCTGATCTTCGACCCCGCTGCCGATCTCGAGGACGCCACTGTCCAGATCCTGCTGTTCACCACCGCCTGGCTGCTCGGCGACAGTGCCCGGCGACGCCGGGATGCCACCGCCGTCCTGGCCGAGCGGGCCGCGCAGCTGGAGCGCACCCGCGCCGCGGAGTCCGCCGCCGCGGTGGCCGCGGAACGGAACCGGATCGCGCGCGAGCTGCACGACGTGGTGGCGCACCACCTGAGCATGATGGTCGTGCAGGCCGAGGCCGGAGCCGTCACGGCCACGAAGGATCCCGCCCGGGCCGTCCAGGTGTTCGACGCGATCGGTGCCGCGGGCAAGCATGCGCTGCGCGAGATGCGGCGGCTGCTCGGCGTACTCAAGGAGAGCGACGTGCCCGCGGAGCTCGCCCCGCAGCCGGGTGCCGCGGACATCGCTGACCTGGTGGACGGCGTCCGCGCAGCCGGGCTCGATGTACGGCTGCGGACCGAGGGCGAGCAGCGGGCGCTGCCGTCCGCGGCGGACCTGTCGGCGTACCGGATCGTTCAGGAGGCACTCACCAACTGCGTCCGGCACGCCGGTGCTTCGCATGCCGACGTCGAGGTCCGGTACGACGCGGACGCGGTGCGGATCGAGATCGTTGACGACGGCGACGGTGGGTCGTCCGAGCCTCAGCCCGGCGGGCACGGCCTGGTGGCGATGCGCGAGCGGGTCGCGCTGGTCGGCGGCACCCTGGACGCCGGCCCGGCTCCCGGTGGCGGCTGGCGGGTCCGGGCCACGCTGCCGCTCGCCGCGGAGCAGGTGTCATGACGATCCGGGTGCTGCTGGCCGACGACCAAACGCTGGTGCGCGACGGGTTCCGGATGATCCTCGAGGCGCAGGACGACCTGGAGGTCACCGGTGCGGCCCGGGACGGCGCCGAGGCGGTGGAGATGGCCTCCGTGCAGCGTCCTGATCTGGTGCTGATGGACATCCGGATGCCGCGCATGGACGGCATCGCGGCGACGAGACAGATCACCGCCGCGCTGCCGGACACCCGGGTGCTGGTGCTGACCACGTTCGACCTCGACGACTACGTGTACGACGCGCTGCTGGCCGGGGCGAGCGGGTTCCTGCTCAAGGACGTCGGCCGGGACGAGCTGGTGAACGCGGTCCGGGTGGTCGCCGGCGGCGAGGCGTTGCTGGCGCCGTCGGTGACCAGGCGACTGCTCGGCGACTTCGTCCGCAGCCGGTCGGCGGCGACGCAGCAGGCCACCCAGCAGGCTACGCAGGAGGCTCCGCAGCAGACGACGGTGGACCGCGGCGCCGGACCCGAGGTGCTCACCGGTCGCGAGCTCGACACCCTCAACCTGCTCGCCCAGGGCCTGTCGAACCTGCAGATCGCCGAGCGCATGGTGGTCAGCGAGCACACCGTGAAGACGCACGTCAGCAACGTGTTCCACAAGCTCGGTCTGCGGGACCGGGTGCACGCGGTGATCTACGCCTACGAGCACGGCCTCATCTCGCCCGGTGGCTAGGTACAGCTATGGCCCGTCTCCCTCGTACGAGGGAGACGAAGATGGGTCTCGTCGGCGATCCGCTGGAGCGCCCGGATTCCTAGCGTCGTAAGGGACATCGTTTCTCACCGAGGCCTAGGAGCCCGCCATGTTCATCGGCCGGATCGCATCGTTCTCCATGACCCACAAACGGATCGTGCTGGCCGGCTGGCTGCTCGTGGTGGTCGCGGCGTTCGTCGCCGCGCCCGGGCTGTTCGACCGGCTGACCAGCGACACCGCACAGATCGACGCCAGCGAGTCCGGCCGGGCCCGGCAGGCGCTGCGGGCGGCAGCCCCGAGCGGCGGTGAGCTGTACGCCGTTGCCGACGGCCGCGCCGCGGACGATCCCGGGCTGCGCGCGAGCGTGGTCGCCGCGGCGACCGAGATCAGCGCGATCCCCGGGGTTGCCGAGGTGCTGACTCCGTGGACCGCCGCGCCGTCCGGACCGGCGGACGAGCGGGCGGTGGCGCGGGACGGACGAGCGGTCGCGTTGGCGGTGCACTTCGCACCGGACGCGCGGGACGGTACCGGTGACAAGGTGATCGTGCGGCTGCGCGCGATCGACGCGCCGCGGGTGCTGGTCGGTGGTGGCGACCTGCTCGACGACGAGATGGACGAGCAGGCGGCGGCCGACCTGGCCAAGGCCGAGCTGCTCTCGACGCCGGTGGTGCTCGTGCTGCTGGTGCTGTTCATGGGCGGGCTGGTCGCGGCCGGCCTGCCGGTGCTGATCACGATCGTCGGAGCGGCGACCACGCTCGGTCTGCTGACGGTGGCCAGCTACCTGACCGACATCTCGGTGTACTCGGTGAACATCGTCACGATGCTCGCGCTCGGGCTCGCGGTCGACTACGGGCTGCTGGTGGTGTCGCGGTTCCGCGAGGAGCTGCGCGGCGACGTGCCGGACGCGGTGCTGCGGGCGATGTCGACCGCCGGCCGCACCGTGCTGTTCTCCGGCCTGACGGTCGCCGCCTCGCTGGCCGGGCTGCTGGTGTTCCCGGACCCGTTCCTGCGCTCCGCGGGACTCGCCGGGCTGGCCGTCGTACTGCTCGATCTGGCGGCGGCTCTGACCCTGCTGCCGGCGCTGCTGGCGGCTGTCGGGCACCGGATCCGCCCGGCCCGGCCGGTACGGGAAGACCGCGGGTTCTTCGTCCGGCTGACCCAGCTGGTCAGCCGCCGACCGGTCACCGTGATCGCGGCGACGGTACCGCTGCTGGTGCTGGCCGCGGCGCCGTTCCTGCACATCCGGTTCGCCGAGCCCGACGCGCGCTCGCTGACCACCGACTCGCCCAGCCGGCAGCTGTCCGACCTGGTCGAGTCCCGGTTCGACGTGGCCGCTGAGGTCGAGCCGATCGTCGTCGTTGCCCACGGCAAGCTCCCGGACAGCTATGTGACCACGTTGCGCGGGCTGGACCACGTGACCGACGTGACCGAGCGTCCGGACGTGCCCGGGCTGACCGTGGTGAACGTGGTCGCCGAGGGCGAGGCGCAGGGCAAGCAGGCGCTGGAGCTGGTCGATCGGATCCGTGCGCTGGACGCGCCGGTACCGGTCGAGGTCACCGGTGACGCGGCCACGCTGGCCGACTACCAGGACTCGCTGATGGACAGGGCTCCGTTCGCGCTCGGCATCGTCGTCCTCGCGACCTTCGTGCTCCTGTTCTTGTTCACCGGCTCGGTCGTGGTGCCGGTGAAGGCGCTTGTGATGAACACGCTCAGCCTGGGCGCGAGCCTCGGTGCGCTGGTCTGGGTGTTCCAGGACGGCAACCTCGGCGGGCTGGTCGGGACCGAGGCGCTGGGCAGCCTGAGCATCACCACGCCGGTGCTGATGCTGGCGATCGGGTTCGGCCTGTCGATGGACTACGAGGTGTTCCTGCTCGGCCGGATCGCCGAGGCATGGCGTCGTACCGGCGACAACGCCCGGGCGATCGCCGGCGGCCTGCAGCACACAGGCCGGATCGTGACCGCCGCGGCGCTGCTGATGTCCGTGGTGTTCGCCGGGTTCGTCGCCGGCGGGTTCTCACCGGTCAAGCAGGTCGGGCTCGGGCTACTGCTCGCGGTGCTGGTCGACGCGACGATCGTACGGATGCTGCTGATGCCGGCCACGATGACGGTGATGGGCCGGGCGAACTGGTGGGCCCCGGCACCGCTGCGCCGGCTGCACCGCCGGATCGGCCTGACCGAGAGCGCAGCCGCCAAGGAACCGGCACTCACCTGACAACCGCCGGGGCCCAGGATCGCTCCGGGGCCCGGTCCTGTCCTCAGCCCAGGCGGGCCAGCTCTTCGCCGGAGAGCCGGATCCCGCCTGCGGCGATGTTCTCGACCACGTGGTCCGGGTTGCCGGTTCCGGGGATGGCGAGCACGTGCGATCCCTGGTGCAGCGTCCAGGCCAGCCGGATCTGCTGCGGGGTCGCGTCGTGCGCCTCCGCGACTGCCCGGACCGCGACGCTGTGGGCCGAGGTGGCCCCGCTCTCCCGCTCCGCGCCGGCGATCGCGAAGAACGGCACGAACGCGATCCCGCGCTCCCGGCACACCTGGACCAGCTCGTCGTCCTCGCGCCTGGTGTCGATCGAGTAGCTGTTCTGCACGCACACCACGGGCGCGATCGCCGCCGCCTCGTCGAGGTGGTCGACGCGGACGTTGGACAGCCCGAGATGCCGGATCAGCCCTTCCTCCCGCATCTGCGCGAGCGCCCCGAACCGTTCCGCGATCGAGTCCGCGCCGGGCTTCTTGAGGATTCGCAGGTTCACCACGTCCAGGTGGTCGCGGCCCAGCCGGCGCAGATTCTCCTCGACCTGCCGGCGCAGCTGTTCGGGCGTCCTCGCCTGGTAGAACCCGGTCTCGGGGTCGTCGCCGGGCCCCACCTTGGTGGTGATGGTCAGATCGTCCGGGTACGGCGCGAACGCGTCCCGGATCAGCTCGGTCGCATAGCGGGCTGGTCCGCTGCCGACCTGCAGCGTGCCGCCGGGGGAGACGTAGAAGGCGGCGGTGTCGATGTGGTTCACACCGAGCTCGACTGCCCGGTGCAGGACCCGGATCGCGACGTCACGGTCCGGGTTCGCGGTGATGCGCATGGAGCCGAAGCCCATCCGGTTGACGGTACGGTCGCCCAGCGTCCAGGTCCCTGCGGCTGCTGCGGTGATCTCTTCGTCGGGCATCCGGTGAGCCTAGCCGCGTCTAGCCGCGTGTAGAGATCGGCGATTCGCTACCGCTCGGCCCGGTGATCGAGCACGGGCCCTGTCCTTGACGGGGCCCGCGGCGCGGCGGGAGCATCGGACCGTGGGGGGAGCCGCCGAAACGTTGGCGTCACCAGCGTCGTCACCGTGAAGGCAGCCAGCCTCAGACCGCCGACCAGGCGGTCCGAAAGGGGACGGGTCCGCTCTGCGGAGCAAGGGCCTCAAGGGGGGAAGTGTTCGGCTGCTCAACGGCAACGCGATCGATCTGACGCGAGTCCGGCCGCTCGGCCGCGGTTGAACCGTGTCGCGAAGGAGCGACGATGTTCACGAAGGTTTCGCGGAGGGCGGTCGTCGTTGCCTTCCTGATGGTCCTGGCCCCGGCCACGACCTCGGGTACGGCGAGCGCGAGCTCGTCCGACGACACACAGCCGACCTACGAGCTGCAGTTCACGGTGCCTCCAGCCGAAGGAGGCGAGGACCTCACGCTGGAGAACCACTTCCTCCAGCAACTGAGCATGGTGCCCGCAGGGGCTCAGGTCCTGATGGCGCAGACGGTGATCTCGCGCCCGCGGATCGCCCAGGCGATCGTCGATGCCTACAACCGGGGTGTCGACATCCAGATCGTCCTGCACCGGATGTCCAACAACGAGCCGGCGACGCAGCTGATCCGCACCAGCCTTCCGGCCGACCGGGTGACGGCATGTGGCGAGACGATCGCCGTGGACTCGTGCATCGTCACGCCCGTCGGCACGATCTACGGGATGCACAACCGGTTCTGGACGATCTCGGAGATGACGGACGGCTCGAAGTTCGTGTCGACCACGTCGGCCGGCCAGTTCAACAACGACTACGTGCGGAACCACAACGACCTCATCGTGGTCCGGAACGACCATCTCCTGTACGACGCGTACAACCGTTACTGGGCCGACCTCAAGGCCCAGGTCCGCACGCCCAACTACTACCGGCATGAGCCGATCGGCGACGGCAACGTCTACTTCCTGCCGCGCGACCGGTTGCTGCCCGACCCGGCTGCCGAGATGCTGCCGGACCTCGACTGCAACGCACCGGGTGGTGCGCCGGACGGGAAGGGCCTGCTGCGGTTCGGGCACAACGTCGCGGCGCAGCAGCGGCTGGCGCTGATGAACAAGCTGATCGACTGGTCCCAGGCGGGCTGCACGATCGAGTACAGCATGGGCACCTGGGACGCGAACGTCATGGCCTGGCTGAACGCGGCCGGCGTCAACGTCATCAAGGTCAGCGACCAGAAGACCGCCACCGGAATCCCGGTGGGCATCATCGCCAAGGCGCACTGGATCGACGCGACCACCACGGCGGGTGAACGGGTCAAGCGCGCGTACATGGGTTCGGCCGAGCTGAACTTCCTCGGGAACTACGCCCTGGACGACCAGCTGATCGAGGTCAACGACGAGGGTGTCGTCAACGGGCTGAACGCATGGTTCGAGATCCTCAAGTCGCGCGCGGTGTTCGACCCGAACATCGTGCTACCCGACCGCACCGTCCCGAGCGTCGACGGCCGGCTCTGGCCGCGCGCGAACACCGCGGGATGGAACAACACCGACGTCGCCGTCTCGATCGGCGGCGGCGAGGTGCCCGCCGGGACCGGAGTGGCCCATATCGAGTACCAGCTGTCCGGCGCCACGACGGTGCCCCTGACCCGGGTGGACGGCGAGCGTGCGGAGCTCACGGTCTCGCACGAGGGCGTCACGACAGTGACTTTCCGGGCCGTCGACAAGGCGGGCAACGTGAGCGTCACCCGGACCCTGCCGATCCGGATCGACAAGACTGCGCCGTCCGTCGACACCACCGCCACACCACCCAATGCCGCCGGCTGGAACAACACGGACGTGACGGTCGTGTTCGCGGCCACCGATGGCGGATCCGGGCTCGCCACCGCCACACCGCAGTCCGTGACGCTGACGGAGGAAGGCGCGGGGCAGGTAGCGCAGGCCGTGTTCGCGGACAGGGCCGGAAACAGTACGACGGCGACGTACACGGCCGACATCGACAAGTCCGACCCGGTGCTGTCCGGCATGCCGGCCGACGGCTGCACGGTGTGGCCGCCGGACGGGAGGCTGGTGCTGGTGGCCTCGGTCGAAGGGTCGGACGCGGTCTCGGGTGTCGGGTCGTTCGGTGTCACCGCACGTAGTGACCAACCCAACGACAGCCGTTACGGTCCGCAGGTCGTGATCGACGGCGGGGACGTCTGGCTCCGCGCTGCGCGGCTGGGTTTCGGTGGGGGCCGGACCTACACGGTCGACGCGAGCGTGACGGACCTCGCGGGGAACTCGGCACAGCAGACGGCGACCTGCGTGGTTCCACACGACCTGGGTGAGGGTTAGCGATTCACGGTTATCCTGTCCAGGCCGGTTGACTGATCCTCCGTGCCCTGTGCGTGTGGGCGCGGAGGTGGCCTGGGGGGCTGATCACATGAGCGGTGCGACTGTGCTGGGCGTCGACGACCTGCGCCCGCTCAGCCTGTTCGACGGCCTCTCCGACCAGCAGCTCGCGGAGCTGGTCGACGCCGGCACCGAAGTTCGGATCGAGCCGGGCGTCGAGCTGTTCCGGGAGGGTGAGCACGCCGACTTCTGGTGGGTGCTGGTCGACGGTGCGATCGACCTGATGCGCCACGTCGGCCGCGAGACCACCGTGGTCGGGCGGATGAACGTGCCGGGCCGCTGGGCCGGGGGGTTCCAGGCGTGGGACGAGCACGGCGTCTACCTCGCGACCGGCCGGGGAGTGACCGACGGGCGGGTGCTGCGGGTGCCGGCCGAGGCGCTGCGTGAGCTGGCCGGTACGTGGTTCCCGTTCGGCGCGCATCTGATCCAGGGCCTTTACGGCACCGCGCGCACCATCGAGTCGACCGTGCGCCAGCGCGAGTCGCTCGTCACCCTCGGCACACTCGCCGCCGGTCTCGCGCACGAGATCAACAACCCGGCGGCGGCTGCCACCCGGGCGGCCGCCGACCTGGACGACACCTGCCAGACGCTGCTGTCGTCGCTAGGCCGGCTCGCCCAGGAAGACATCTCGGCCGAGCAGCTCACCGCGCTCGACGCGCTGCGCCGCGAGATCGAGCCTGCGGCGACGAGTCTGAACCCGCTGGCCGTTGCCGACGCCGAGGACGCCCTGTCCTCGTGGCTCGGGAGCCACGGGGTGCAGCGCGACTGGATGATCGCTCCGGCGCTCGCCGCCGCCGGCGTCGACCTCGCCTGGTGCGAGCGGGCGGCGGCCGCGCTCGGGGACGACACGCTCGAGCCCGGCCTGGAGTTCGTGGCCAGCACGCTCACGGCGGTCTCGCTGCTCTCCGAGGTGAAGGAGTCGACCCGGCGCATCTCCGACCTGGTCGCCGCCGTCCGCTCCTACTCCCAGATGGACCGGGCGTCGATCCAGCAGATCAACCTGACCGACGGCCTGGAAAGCACCCTGGTGATGCTCGGCCACAAGCTCCGCGACGGCGTCGAGGTGGTCCGCGACTACGGCGCCGACGTACCCCGGATCCAGGCGTACGCCGGTGAGCTCAACCAGGTCTGGACCCGGCTGATCGACAACGCGGTCGACGCGATGGACGGCCGCGGCACGCTCCGGATCACGACCCGGTCCTCCGGGGATGAGGTGGTCGTCGAGATCGGCGACACCGGCCCGGGGATGCCGCCGGAGGTCGCGGCCCGCGCGTTCGAGGCCTTCTACACCACCAAGGGTGTCGGCAAGGGCACCGGTCTCGGCCTCGACATCGCCCGGCGCATCGTCGAGGAGCGCCACAACGGCAAGATCGGCATCGAGTCCCGGCCCGGCGAGACGGTCCTGCGCGTGCGCATCCCCGTCGGAGGGCCGAAGGCCTGAGTGAGTGCTCCGGGGCGGGCAGCGGCCGGTTGACTCCCCGGCCGCCCTACCGTGGACTCGACATGGGCTGACGCACTTCCGTGCCCGGGATATGAGGGGGTCACGCCAGATGATCGACGTACATGCGGCCTCGTGGCCGGGGCATGCCACCAGGCCGAACGAGGACGCCTACCTATGCCTTGACGACCTGGTCGTCGTCGCCGACGGCGCGACCGCCCTGCCCAGCCTCGGGAGCGGCTGCGTCCACGGGCCACGCTGGTACGCCCGGCAGCTCGTCGCACGAGCGGCACTCGCCCACACCGGCAGCCCGGAACTCCCGCTGACTGACGTGCTCGGTGAGGCGATCCGCTCCACCACAGCGGCCCACGCCGGCACCTGCGACACCGCCCATCCGGGGACACCGTCCGCGACCGTGGTCATGCTGAGGAGCCGGCCCGACTCCCTGCAGTGGCTCGTTCTCGGCGACGCCACGATCGCTCTGGAGGAGATGGGCGGTGATGTCCAGGTCGTCAGCGATCGGCGCATCGGCAACTCCAGCAAGGCCGAGCGCTTCGCCGTACTGACCGGGGACAGCACCGATGGTCACCATGCCGAGCGCGTCGCTGCCCTGTCCAGTGCCCAGCGTCGGTTCCGCAACGTCGACGGCGGGTTCTGGATCGCCGCCGCCGACCCCGAGGCCGCGTACCACGCGTACGCCGGAGAGCAGCTGGTGCCGGCACGCACGACCTGGCGTGCGGCGCTGATGACCGACGGAGCGTCGGCAGCCGTGGACACCTACGAGCTGACCGACTGGCTCGGTGCCCTCGACGCCCTGGCCAAGACCGGGCCCGGCGACTTCCTCGCCACGATCCGCGCGATCGAGACCACGGACCCCGACCTGGTCAGCTATCCGCGGATGAAGGGGTCCGACGACGCCACCGTCATCTACGCGACCGGCACAACCGGCGAAGATCACGCCTGACGAAGACCTCTACCCAGGTGCTGCCGGATGGAGAGCGCGCGGTGGCGGTAGGTTGGCGTTCATGCGAGCGGTGACGGAGGGCCGGCTTTCCACCGGTCAGCCTTACCTGCGGCTGGGGGATGGGCCACCGCTCGTCGCGGCGCCGGGCTTGAGCCCTGAGCACGCGAACCCGACTGGCGCGTGGCGGAGGATGTCCCTCTCGTGGGCGACTCCGTTCGCCGAGCACTTCACGGTCTACCTGGTCAACCGCAAGGCCGGCCTGGCGCCCGGCGCGACACTCGCCGACATCGCGGCAGACTACGCCGGTGCGATCGAGCACGACATCGGTGAGCCCGTGATGCTGCACGGCACCTCGACTGGAGGCTCTGTCGCCCTCCAGCTCGCGATCGACCATCCGGCCCTGGTACGGCGGATGGTGCTGACGGCGGCCGCGTGCCGGCTGTCACCGCACGGACGACAGATGCAGGCTGAGGTGGCGCGTCTGACCAAGGAAGGTGACGAACGGCGGGCATCGTCAGTCCTCATCGGCGAGTTGGCGCCACGTCCGCTGGCCTACCCTGCCCGTGGGCTGGGTTGGCTGATGGGTGGCGTCTTTGCCGCAGCTGACCCATCCGACATGTTGATCACGATCGCCGCCGAAGACTCATTCGACGCAGAGCCCGAGCTGGCCCGAGCGCAGGCGCCCACCCTGGTGCTGGGAGGCACCAACGACCGGTTCTACTCCGAGGATCTGTTCCGGCGAACCGCGGCCGGGATCCCTCAAGGGCGGGCGGTTCTCCTCCCCGGCAAGTCCCATGTCTACGTGGCCAGTTCCAAGGTGGTAGCCGGCATCGCCCTCGGGTTCCTGATCGGCGGATGACCGCCCACCACCATCGATCGGGTCGCAACGAGGTGCTGACGAGGAGGTGAGCGCCTTGTTAGCGTGCCGACTGTGAGACGCGCCCCGCACCAGAACGTTGCGACTGTGCTCGTCTCCCCGCGCGTCCTCGTCGACCTCGAGCTCGAGCTGATGGCGCTGGATCTGCAGGCGTGGCCGGTGAGGACCGCGCCGATCTGCGCTGATGGACCGCGGATGGCGTTCCAGATTCGGCATCGTCTACTCATGAAGCACCGTGGAGAGTGGGATATCGCCGCCGATTGGACGCCGGTGTGGATCGGTTTCGGACCCTCCTGGCAGAACGGTGACGAGCCACTGCCCTGGGCGGCACACCAGGCGCTGTGGCGAGTGCTGGACTCGTACGCTGAGCACGTGCGCTTCCCGCGCAGGCTCGGCGGCGTACCGCGCCTGCCGTTGCCGAGCGACGTGCGCAGGTGATGCCACAATCCGGACGTGGTCCGTCCGCAAATCGTTCTAGCCTGCGGCCATGACCGAAGCAGAGCCGATCGTCAGCGAGTACACGATCAAACCGCTCGGTGCTGACACCTGGGGCGCCTTCGCAGCGCTCGCCGAGCGGCACAACGGCGTATGGAACGGCTGCTGGTGCACCTGGTTCCACCCGGCCTGCGCCGAGAGAGGGCAGAGTGCCGAGGGCAATCGCGCCCTCAAGGAGCGGCTGGTCAACGAGGGTCGTGCACACGCTGCGCTGGTGTTCGACGGTGATGTTGCTGTGGCCTGGTGCGAGTACGGACCGCCGGAGGAACTGCCGAGCATCTACCACCGCAAGGAGTACGACGCCGGCCTCGACAGGTTGCCCGACTACCGACTCACCTGCTTCTTCGTGGACAAGAGTTACCGGCGCAGGGGAGTGGCCGCGGTCGCACTGCGTGGTGCTCTGGATCTGATCGCGCAGGCGGGCGGTGGCGTCGTCGAGGCCTACCCGCAGGACACCGGTGGCAAGAAGATCTCGGCATCCTTCCTCTACAACGGCACCCGAAGCCTCTTCGAACAGGCCGGCTTCGACTACGACCGGCAGAAGGGCAAGAACCACTGCGTGATGAGCAAGACGGTCGTGCCCTAGCAACAGACACTCGGGCTTCGGTCAGGCGCCGGCAGGTCCGGTGCCGGTGACGTTGTAGGTCAGCAGGACGACGCCTGACTTGAGAGTCTGGTTGCTCAGCAGCTCGAGCCGGGTGTTGTTGCCTTCGCTGAACAGCATGTCGGCGGTGGTGCCGACCCCGGCGAAGTGCGGGTGTACCCACAGGTGCAGGACGTCGAGCAGGTCGGCTGCGACCAGTGCCTGGGCGACCGGGCCGAAGCCGTGCATCAGGATGTCGCCCGGCTGCGCCTTGAGCTTGGCGACCTCCGCCACCAGGTCGCCGTTGATCACCGTGGTGTTGTTCCAGTCGGGTTTGTCCAGGGTGGTGGAGGCGACGTACTTCCGGATGCTGTTGATCCTGTCGGGGTAGGCGCCTTCGCGCTCGGGCCAGGCGGAGGCGTACACGTCGTAGGTGTGGCGGCCCATCAGCATGGCGTCGCTGGCCATGATCTGCTCGAGCGTGATCCGGTCCGTCTCGTCGTCCGTGTAGTCGAAGTGCCAGGCATCCATATGGTTGATGACCCCGTCGATGCTGACGAACGTCGAGTTGATGATCTTTCCCATTGCGGGTCTCCTGGTCACTCGGTCGATCGGCGTAGCGTCTGCTTGTCTGGAGCTCAACGGTGGCGGACGGTGTCGACGGTTTGTCGACGGTCTCCGGCCGCGGCCGAACGATCTGGGGCACGGACCCGCTGACCGCGCGTATCGTGCCGGCATGTTCTTCGGGGTCCTCGGCCAGGTCGCGGTGTGGACTGCCAGTGGTGAACCGGTCCCCGTGCCCGGCCTGAAGGTCCGTGCCCTACTGGCCGTACTGCTCGTCCACGAGGGGCGGCCGGTGCCCGCCGCCCGGCTCATCGACGACCTGTGGGGTGAGAGCCTTCCGGGTGACCCGGCGGGCACGCTGTCGGGCAAGGTCACGCAACTGCGCAGAGCGCTTGAGCGGGCCGAGCCGGGCGGCAGGCGGCTGGTCCGATCGCCGCCGCCCGGCTACCGGCTGCGGATCGACACCGACGCGGTGGACGTCAACCGGTTCCGGTCGCTGACCGAGCGGGCGCGTGCGACCGCCGACCCGCGCGGGAGAGCCGCGCTGCTGTCCGACGCGCTGGCCCTCTGGCGCGGCCCGGCCTACGCGGACTTCGCCGACGAACCGTTCGCCAGAGCCGCTGCTGCGCGGCTGTCCGAAGAGCGGCTGGCCGCGATGGAGGACCGAGCCGAGGCCAGGCTCGCGCTCGGCGAGCACACCGAGCTGGTCGCCGAGCTCACCGAACTGCTGGCCGCGCATCCCCTGCGGGAACGGCTGCGCGCCGCGCACATGCGCGCCCTGCACCTGTCCGGGCGGCCGGGCGAGGCACTCGACAGCTACGAGGAGCTCCGCGCGCACCTGGCCGAGGAGCTGGGCCTGGATCCCGGCCCCGAGCTGGTGGCGCTGCACCGCGCGGTGCTGGCCAGGGATCCATCCTTCGACGTCCCCGCCCCGCAGCCCGCGGCACGGCCGCGTACAAATCTGCCCGCACCCCTCTCCGAGCTGATCGGCAGGGACGAGGACGTGGCCGGGATCCGGGTCCGGCTGGAGACCGACCGGCTGGTCACCCTCACCGGCCCGGGCGGGGTGGGCAAGACACGACTGGCGCTGGATACCGCGGGCCACCTGGTCGACGACTTCGACGACGGCGTGTGGCTGGCCGAGCTGGGCGCGCTGGAGCCGAGATCGGTCGGCGAGCCCGCGGACGTGGTGATGGCGGCGCTCGGCGTACGCGACGCAACCGGCGCGGAGGGGCCGTCGGCTGGCCGGCTCGCCGAGGCGCTGCGATCCAAACGGCTGCTGCTCGTCCTGGACAACTGCGAGCACCTCATCGATCAGGCCGCGGAGCTGGCCGGGCTGCTGCTGCGCGCCTGCCCGGGACTGCGGATCCTGGCGACCAGCAGGGAACCCCTCGGGCTGCCAGGTGAGGTGATCTGGACCGTCTCGCCGCTCGACGTACCCGATCTGGCACTCGATCCCGCAGAGCTGGCCCGCTCGCCCGCCGTACGGCTGTTCGTGGCCAGGGCCTCCGCCGCCGCTCCCGAGTTCACGCTCAGCACCGCCACCACCCGGGCGGTGGCGGTGCTGTGCCGCCGGCTCGACGGGATACCGCTGGCGCTGGAGCTGGCCGCCACCCGGGTCAGGGCGCTCGGTGTGGACGAGCTTGCGGCCCGGCTGGATGACCGGTTCCGGCTACTGGCCGTCGGCCGCCGGGACGGGCCGGCGCGGCAGCGGACCCTGATGGCGATGATCGGCTGGAGCTGGGATCTGCTCACCGAACCCGAGCGCGTCGTGCTGCGGCGGCTGGCCGTGCACGCCGACGGCTGCACGCTCGAGGCGGCCGAGCAGGTGTGCGCAGGGCGCGGCACGCCAGGCGCGGCGGACGTTGCGGGACTGCTCTCTCGTCTGGTGGACCGGTCTCTCGTCACGGTCACGCACGATGCCGACGGTCCGCGGTACCGGCTGCTGGAGTCGGTGGCCGCCTACTGCGGCGACCGGCTGGCCGAGCAGGGCGAGTCCGGGCAGGTGCGGGAACGGCACGGCCGGTACTACACGGAGCTGGCCGTACGGGCCGAGGAGCAGCTGTATGGACGCGATCAGCGGCGGTGGCTGCGGCGGCTCGACCGTGAAACGGCGAACCTTCGCAGCGCTCTGGACGGCGCGGTACGGCAGGGTCATGCCGAGCGCGCGCTCCGGCTCGCCGGCGCCCTGACCTGGTACTGGTTCCTACGTGGCAGGCTGACCGAGGCTCGGCGCTCGCTCCGTACGGCGTTGGCCGTCGACGGACCGGCACCCGCCGTGCTGCGCGCCCGGGCGGAGGCCTGGAAGGCCGGGATCGAGATTCTGCTGGGCGAGCCTCCCGGACCGGCGACGGAGCGGGTGTGCGAGCGGATCACCGACCCGGTCACGCGAGCCAGAGCCGAGTGGTTCCTGGCATATGCGGAGACCGACCTCGGAGACGTGCCCGCCGTCGACGAACGCCTGGAGCGGGCGCTGGCCGTCTTCCGCGACCGCGGCGACCGGTGGGGTACGGCGGCGGTGCTGAGCATCCGGGCCAAGCTCGGGTACCTGCGAGCCGACCCGAAAGGGCTCGAACGGGACGGCGAGCAGAGCGCCGGTCTGTTCCGCGAGCTCGGCGACCGGTGGGGGCTGCTGCAGGCCACGGCGTGGCTGGGCGGGCTGGCCGAGATGGTCGGCGACTACGCCAAGGCGACCAGACTGCATCGCGAAGGGCTGCGCATGGCCGATGAGCTCGGCCTGTGGTCCGAGGTCTCGGTACGGCTGGCCTGGCTGGGCTGGATCGCGGTGCAGCAACGCGACTACTCCCGGGCGCGGGACCTGAGCGGGCAGGCGCTGCGGCTGGCCGCCGAGCAGGGGTTCCGGGTGGGGGAGACATTCGCCGAGATCGGGGTGGCGTTCGCCGCCCGCCGGCAGGGCGACCTCGACCTGGCCGAACGGTACCTGAGCAAGCTGCTGCGCGCCGCAGGGCCGGAGGAGGGCCAGACGCCTCCTCTTCACCTGCCGCTGGTGCTCACCGGGCTCGGCTTCCTCGCCGAGCAGCGTGGCCATGCCGCGGAAGCCAGGCGGATGCACCTGAGAGCGCTCCGGGCCTCACACACGCTGGGCGGGCCCCGGATCGTCCCGATGGCGCTGGAGGGACTGGCCGGTGCCGTAGGTCTCGCCGGAGACCACAAGACCTCGGCCCGGCTGCTCGGCGCGGCCGACTCGGCCCGGCGCGTGGCCTCCGTGCCTGCCGCTCCGTCCGAGCAGGACGAGATCGACCGCATCGCAGCCTCCGCCCGCACGGCACTGGGCGAAGGAGCCTTCGGTGCCGCCTACCAGCACGGCGCCACGCTCACGCCCGAAGACGCAACGGCCCTCGTCTGACCCCGACTCAACGGCTGTCCGGCCGGTCCCCCGATCGGCTTGATGGACCATCCGTGGACACCCCCTAGCAGCAACAGCACGCTGCCGATTGGCCGATGCCTGAGGCTGCTGCCGTCGCCGTGGCGCGTACGACCTGCACCATGACCGACTTGGACGGGATGCGGCGAGAGTCCGTCAGGGTGAGCATGTACGTGCCCAGCGGGAGGGTTCCCCAGTTCGCCTCAATCCGCAGGTTGACCCGCCCGGCACCGGCCGGTGCGACGCCCACGAAGACCTTCCGCTGGTTCGAGTCGACGGAGTGGGTGGCGGACCCGAGCTTGGTCAGTGACGCACCGGTGATGGCCGCGGGTCCGGTGTAGCCCGCGGCGTACGTCCCGCCGAGCCGCAGGGTTGGCGTCACGCTGGTGATGGCGGGACGGACAACACCGGGCTGCATATAGGGCGGCTTGTAGATCTCGAAGCGGGTCTCCACGCCACCGACCGCGCCCGAGGTGGTGCCCATCGTGAGCACGGACCCGTCGGGCAGCAGCAGGCATGTGCTGTGGTACAGCCGTGGAACGGTAGGGCTCGCCAGCTGCTGCCATGCACCGGTGTACGGATAGGGCAACCGGGAGGCGCGGAGCTGCGGACGGGTGTTGTGGTCGCCGCCGCCGGCCACGAACGCAGACCCGTCGGGCAGTACGACGGCACAGGTGTGCATCGCGGCGAACCCGAGATGCGGTCCGCCGACGAACTTGGGCGCCGCAGCGTTCAGATCGACGATCGATGTCGTGCCGGTCGTCCCGCTCGAGCAACCGCCGCCGATGACCATCACCTTCTGCGCATGTGCCGGATCAAGCATCAGGCTGCTCGCCTGGTCACGGCAGTCCGGAAAGTAGAGCCCGGGTATCGCCGTCGACTGGTTGGTCGACCAGTTCCAGCACTGCGGTGAAACGCCGGCCCGCCCGGCGTAGTAGACACCGACGTAGCAGAGCGTGCCGTTCTTGCGCAGCCTCAGGTCGGCGTACATCGGGAACGTCCGCTGTCCCGTGAGCTTCACCCACTGTCCGGACGCGGACGAGTAGATCTCGTTGGTCGATGTCAGCTGCGATGCGTCGTCCAGTCCTCCGACCTTGACCGGCGATCCCGCCGCGTTCGCCGATGCGTTCGGATACCAGCCGGCAACGTTCATCAGTCCGGTGGCAACGAACTTCTCGCTGACATCATCGAACACATACGATTCCCGGAGACCGGCGAAATGGTCTTCGTCACCTTCGGGCGTAGCAACCTCGCCATAACGCGACGTACCGCCGAAGAACAGAATCCGGCCGTCCGCGAGATGCAAATGCCCGGAGCAGAACAAATCTTTGTCCGGCATCGGGATTTCCTTGGCACATGCACTTGGATTTGCCGGGTCCCAGAGCCAGGTCTTGAAGACCTTGCCGGCGAAGTTGGTCGTGTTCCACCCGGAGCCCGCCGTCAGGAGCACCTTGCCGGTCTTCGTCAGGCTCGCGTGGATTGGGTTGACCTGGTCTTCGGCGAGCCCACAGCTGGCGAGTACGGACCACGATCCGATCTGGGCAGGGCTCGCGGCAGCGAGTTGTCGCGGAGCGGTGACGGCCTGCTTCTCCTCGCGGGTGAACTCATGCCCCGGAGAGTAGGGACTCCGATCATCTGCCAGCATGCGGCTGACACAGGCACCGATGTCCTCCTTCGGTGCCGCGTTGCAGGTCAGAACGTTGGCCGAGACAGCGGCTGGGACAACGACGGCGCGGCGTGCGGTCTCGGTGTCGGCGCGTGCGGCCGACAGGGGAACGACGAGCGCAACGGCAAGACCCGCGACGATCCCGGGGGTAAACCTCATCACAACCCCCTTCATCGGCGATGACGCTTCACCACGAAGGCGTCTCGCCAAAGGTGATTGATTGTGACACCGCGCCGCACGCTTGACAATATGGATGACTTTCCGTGCCACCCCGGCTACCGGCGGGTCAGAGAAGGTTCGCGTTAAACTCACCAGGCAGCAGCAGTACAATTCGTGACGCCACCATGTGGGCGAGATACCTGGGCCACTGTCTGCCCGCCCGAGCGCGGTCCGTCGACGACCGGTCGCACACTGAGACGGTAGATGCCGCCGGCAACAGCTTGTCAGGGCCGGGCCGAAAGCGGCACGCGGGGTGGGCTACAGGACGGTGTGGGCGCTGAGGAACGCTGTGACCGCTGCTGTGGCCACGAACCCGGCACCGGCGATCGCGGCCAGCAGCAATGCGCCGAACGCTCGTCGTCCGCGCGACCCCTCCCTGGGAAGCGTTGCTTCCCGAACCTGGGACAGCTTGCGGCCCAAGAGTGCCAAGGTGCGACGGGCCCATCGGTACTCCAGCGCGAGGAGTGCCAGTCCCGCGGCTATCGCCACGAGACCCGGGCCCGGCAGGACAAGCATGGCAACCCCGGCCAGGATGACCAGCGGGCCGGCCACTGTCACGCCGACCTTGATAAGCAGCGCCCTCACGGTGCCTTTCTCCGCCCAGGAGTCGAGTCGGCTCAGCAGGGCATGGGCGCGAGGCGCGAGCGTGGCTTCGGACAAGAGGGACTCCGGGACATGGCGAGGAAGGCGAGCTTCTGATTCTCGCTGGTCACCCTGAGAGGTTCCTGAGCGCTGACATCCTCGCAACTCTGGTCGAAGCGTCCGATCCTGCCGCGATCCGCGCGGTCATGCCGATGTGAGTGAGTAGGGCACAAGCGGCAGTATCGGGGATCGCCGGAGCTGGCGCGGGTTGTGTGGGATGAGCTCGTCGTCGGTTCGCTAGGGTCGGGTAATCTGCTGCTGCGACCGAGAGGAGTTGGCCATGGCGTCGATTTCGGAGCGGGAGAGCAGGGAGATCGAGGCGGCGAACGCTTCCGGTACCACTCCGGTCGTCTTCATTCACGGCCTGTGGCTGCTGCCGAGCAGCTGGGCCAGCTGGGTGGACTTGTTCAAGCAGGCCGGTTACGCGCCGCTGACGCCGGACTGGCCAGACGATCCCGAAACAGTTGAACAGGCGCGAGCGAACCCGGACGTCCTGGCCAAGAAGACG
Organism: Kribbellaceae bacterium; assembly: GCA_035650275.1. Lineage (GTDB taxonomy): Bacteria > Actinomycetota > Actinomycetes > Propionibacteriales > Kribbellaceae > DASRHY01. Next base: position 39,658 of record DASRHY010000056.1, read on the forward strand.
CTGAAGCAGGTTGCCGACCACACGGCCGACGTGATCGGCAGGCTCGACACGAAGCCCGCCGTGATGGGGCACTCGACCGGCGGATTGCTGGCCCAGATGCTCGCCGGCCGTGGGCTGTCGGCAGCCACGGTTGCCATCGACCCGGGTGTGTTTCGTGGCGTCTTGCCGCTGCCCGTGTCCGCGCTCAGGGCGGCTGGACCGTTCCTGTTGAACCCCCGGTATCGAGGCCGCGCCATCACGCTGACCTTCGACCAGTTCAAATACGGCTGGACGAACGCCCTCGATGAGGACGAGTCGAAGCGCCTTTACGACACCTACCACGTGGCCGGGTCGGGGATCGCCCTGGCCCAGATGGGCAACGCCAACCTCAACCCCCGGACCGAGTCGAAGGTCGACACGAAGAACCCCGATCGGGGCCCGCTGCTGATCCTGGATGGGGAGAAGGACCACACGGTTCCCTGGGCGATCGCCAACGCCTCCTACAAGCGGCAACGGCGCAACCCGGGTGTGACCGAGATCAAGAAGATGCCCAACCGCGGCCACTCGCTGACCATCGACCATGGCTGGCAGGAGGTCGCGCAGACCGCGCTGGACTTCGTCAACCGCTTCGTCCCGGCCAAGCCGAGCTAGTTGGTGATGTTCAGGTCTCGATCTGCCGCCGGAGCTTCCCGGCCGGCGGGACGTCGACCAACGAACACCACGTGCTCGTCTGCATCGGGTCGTCGACGTCGACGCGCTCGCCTTCCCCGACGTCTTCGCCTTTACAGGACGCGCGTCCGGGGCGTTTCCTGAACTCAGGACCACGGGCGGATGTCCGCTGCGGTGATCGTGCATCCGGGGGAAATATGCCACTGGCTGGCGTCGACGCGGCAGAGTCGCCTGGTCGCGCTCTGCTCAGGAGGGGTACCCGTGCTGCCGGGCATTCGGGTGTGTGACCGGATGCGTCCCGCCGCCGGGACAGAACTACGAATGGAGGGGACCAATGCGTAGGTTCGCACTGGTGGTCGGAATTGTCGTTGCGCTCGGGCTGGGCGCGGTGCCGTCGGCGGGCGCCGCCAATCCTGGCGTCATCCACTTCACCTTCACGGAATCGTTCACCGATGGTGACTTCTGCGGCACTGGTCAGGCGGTGGACACCTCGATCTCCGTCAAGGGAACGGAGTTCTTGGCACCCAACCAGCCAGTCGACTCCCGCAACGTCACCCAGGTCAACGTCGTCTACACGAACCCGCAGAACGACGCCACCGTCCTTCGGCACGCCGCCGGGCCGGTCTCCAACACGATCATCTCGGGCGACCCGCAGGGTGTGCACACGCTCGAGATCACCGTCCGCGGGCTGTCCGGGCTGCTCCGCACCGCTGACGGCGTCGTCTTGCTGGGCGCGGGCTACCTCGTGTTGCACGAGGTTTTCAACGGCGAGGAGTTCGTCAGCCGTGAGGTCGTTGTCAGCAAGGGACCTCATCCCAACGCCGAGAGCGACCTGGTTCTGTTCTGCGACGTCACGACGGACGCTTTAGGGCTGAGCTAGCAGCCGACCTGGGTCCGACGTTGTGACCGCCGGAGGACCACAACGTCGGGTCCAGCCACGACCTTCCGAATGGCTAGATATCTCGCCGTGGATTGTCGGGATTCACGCGGACTCACGGTCGTCACGCTCTGACCACCTCTCAGGTGAGAGAGGTGGTCAGCGGCGGCCTCGAACCGCCGACCTCCGATCTTCAGTGCGATTGCACGTTCACAGCCGGGTCGGGTGTGCCGTTCGCACAGCCAGCCGCAAGTTGATGCTCGATGCGGTGGTCCGTCAGCCCGTGACCTCGTGGAGAACGTCGCAGAAGTCGCGGCCCTCGAGGTCGCTCCGCCCGGTGCTGCCCTTGACGATGCCGAGGAACTCGAGGAACTCGTCGTCGCTCGGGTCGGTCGGCGTGCCTCCATGGTCGATCAGGAGCTCGAACCTGACCTGCCCGGGATCGTTGAACAGGAACTCGCCGTCCGGCCCGAACACCTTCAAGGAGCCGGTGGCCAGGACGAGGAGCGTGAGCGTGCCGTCCCCGTTGTCGGTCACCTTGAGGTCCTTGCTCAGGGTGCTTTGGACCTCGGTCATCGACTTGCCGGTTGTCAGATTGGTGTACGTGGTGGAGACGTGGAGCTTCTCCGCTCCGTAGCCGAGCCCGTTCGGTCCATGGAAGTTGAACAGGAACGATCCGTGTGCGTCGGTGTCGATGCGGACCCTGAGATCACCGCAGAAGTTCTCGACGACCTCGCTGGTCATCTCGTCGAAGTGGACCCGCTCCAGTGGCTTGGCGACGGCCGGCGTGGCCGCCATCACTATCGTCGCTGCGGTCAACCCGCTGGCCAGCGCAAGCGCGCACGACCGTCTGGTGATCCTCATTCCTGCCCCCTCGCGCTGATCTGCGGCGGCGGACCTGATGCACGCGGCGCGCCTGCCAGGCCCACCAACCCCCTTCTTGGCAGAGTCTCGCCGCGCTCCGCAGATGTCCATAGTGCGGTCTGAATTGCTTGTGTAGAAGGGCAAAACGGCTGCAAGCGGGAGCCGAGCGCGTGCTCAACGTGAACCCAGCGAGTGCCACAAGATCGGCAGCAAGACCGTGCCGATCTTCGATGCCGTCAGCAAGGACACCGTCTCGTTCCACCACTCGATCAGCGACGACGACCGCGCCACCGGCTCGCAGTACGTCGTGTCTGATGCAATTTGACCGCGAAGCTACAGGCTCCCTGACATGACGGCTCTCGACGGTCGCGTTGCAGAGCGACGTTCTCCGACAGGGATGGGGTCGAACGTCCTGCCATGCCGCGATCCGCGCAGTGATGCCGATGAGCGGACGGTCACTCGCTGGCGCGGTTGCAAGCGCAATCAGTACGTAACGGCGAGCTTGATGTTCTTCTTGCTCGTCGCGATCAGCGACATGATCTGGTTGAACTTGCCCACCTCGGCGGGCGGGATGCCGATGCAGCCCGCGGTGTCGTCGTTCGCTGGTCCCGACGGTGGCACGGGGCTAGCGTCGGGACCAGGCCAGCGGGGCAGCTTGTTGGGCAGCTACGGGCGCGCTCGCCCGAGTGCAAGGGGTTGGGACTGCAGCGTTCCTCTCGACTCCACGAGTACCGTTGATCGGATCGAGGTCGACAGGAGCGCATCACGATGTTCGTCGAGACCATTACTGTCCCAGGCGAGGTCTGGCATCACTGGACCGATCGTCTTCGGCTGATTTCCGAGCCGCCGGGCGCACTGCTCGCCTCGATCGCGTGGGATAACGGCGACGGCACCGTCAGTGCCGTCAACGTCTGGGACAATCCGTCAGCGGTTGCCGACTTCTTCATGGAACGTGTCGAGCCGGTGATTGCGGCTGAGGGAGAGCCAAGCTACAAGCCGGTCCGTCATGGTGAGCCCATCGCTTCCTACTTCCGCCAGGCCAGCCACGCCTGACCGGCCGGCGGCGATCCGGAACCCAGCTCGAACTCGGCAGCCTGCGAGCACCCAGGCGCGCTCATCGGCCGCGATCCGCGCCCCGACTGTCGCGCATCAGTTTGGCGGACGGGTGTCGCGCATCAGTCGACGGAGGACAGCCGGCTAGCCGCTCTCCGTGCCAAGTTTGGCTCTTACGGATCAAGGGCGCGCCTGCGGCGGGCCCTCACTTTCTCGTTGCACCCATCACGCGAGCCCGGCACCAACCGACGAGCTGGCCACTGACCCGCGGTGAGCACCGTCCGCCTGCCGCCCGATCGTCCAGCCAGCCCGATGCGGGTCAAGACATCCCACGGGCGCGGTTGGCAAGTGGGGCTGATCGTCGTTCGCTGGGGGCCGGCTACCTCCGACGCCGGTGTCCTCCGTAGACCGATGCGTGACAGGCTCCGCCAACCGTGATCGCGCGGATCGCGGCAGATGAGTGCGGTTGGACGTCTCGTAGCCGTGATGATTTGACGGCAGCGTGTCGGATCCGGTGCGAGGCGTTCGTAGAACTGGTGAGAGGCTGCCGGAGAAGGCCGCCGGGACAAGGAGGAGACATGACCGAGTACCTCATGTACTTCAACCAGCAGTGGGTTGGCGACCACACCGAGGAGTGGTTCCGCGGGCGCGGGCCGCTCGCCATGGCGGTCGTGGACGAGATGAAGGCTGCTGGCGTGTACGTGTTCGCCGGTGGGCTGGAGGAGGAAGATGGCCCGGTCTACAGCGCCGACCCCACCGGTGGCACCGTGATGATCACCGACGGACCATACGTCGAGAGCAAGGAGTTCCTGGGCGGGTTCGCCGTGGTAGACGTTGCCGACGACGAGGCCGCCAAGATGTGGGCCGGCAAGATCGCGGAAGCCTGCGGCTGGCCCCATGAGGTTCGACGATTCAAGCCGCAACCCAGAACCCAGTGATGAGGTCGCGACTCGTCAACGGAGAGCTGACCCAGGCGATGCCAACATCTGGGCCACGCCGCTAGGACGTGTCCACGGAACTACCACCAGCAGTACCTCGCGAAGAACCTCGGTCGGGTACCGCAGCCACACCAACACCGGCGTGGCAGCGGTACCCGAGACCGCCTGACGCCTAATGGTCGACCGCGACCTCATCGTGGAACGCTCGGAACTCGATCCCTCCTGGACGGTTTGATCGGCGGCCGAGCCCTCGCCCCCTCATCGGCAGATGCGTGCGTTCAGATCAGCACGCACGAGCGTGACGAGCACGCTCTGTTGCGCATCGGGTTGCCGGAGTCTGTCGCGGATCTGGTTGCTGGTCGCCACCTTCCGGCGCCGGTGATCATGCGGGTCTCCGCAGCGGTGTCCGAGTGACCAGCAGACTCCACTGCTCGGTGGTCAAGATCTGGGCACGTACGGCGTTGGGAACCTCCCGGTTCTCGCAGACGGTTGTGACATTGCTCGTGTCCTCTCCGATCGCGGCCAACCACTCTTCACGGCGACTTGGCCGTCAACACTGAGGTAGTCGTCGCCCGGGATGGGCTCCCCGGGTCGAAGGAATTCGCGGTTGACGCCGAGCAGCTGCGCCAAGGCCAAGGCATCGTCGAGAGAGAGAAGCCGTGTGATCACAGCCGATGGTGCCAGGCACGAGTTTCACTGCTGCTTCAGGTGGCCAAGCTGCTTGACCGCCGGGGAGATAACCGTTATACATAGATAACGGTTAGAGGGGTGCCCATGCAGCAGGAAGTAGTGCTGGCGATGCTGGCGAAGGAGCCCTCGCACGGCTATCAGCTGCGCGAGCGGCTCCGGCAGGCGCTCGGCCCGCTGGGGGACGCGATGAACGCCGGGCACGTCTACGTGACGCTGACCCGGCTGGAGAGGGCGGGACTGGTGGCGGCCGAGCCACCGACCGCCGCGAGGGAACGACCGGACCGCAAGACCTACGGGCTGACCCCGGCCGGGCAGCAGCGAGTCGCCGAGTGGCTGGCCGAGGTCAGCTGGCCCAAGCCCGACCTGGCCGAGTTCCATCTCAAGTTGATCGCGGCAGCGGCGGCCGGGTTGGCGGATCCGCTCACGATCGTGGATACGCAGCGCCGCGAGTTGCTGCGCCGATTGCGTGACGCCCAGCGGGCCGCGATGGCCGAGCCCGACGGCACGGATGCCGCGCTGTTGTTGGAGGGCATCGTTCTCCGGCTGCAGGCGGACCTGCGCTGGCTGGAGGCATGCGAACAAAGCTGGACCGGCCGAGGGAGTAGATCATGAGGGACACGGCCGACACAGCCGTGCTGCGGGCCCGCGGGCTGCGCAAGGAGTACGGCACGGGAGAAGGGCTGGTACGCGCCGTAGACGGGGTCGACCTCGATGTCGCCGCTGGCGAGACGGTAGCGGTGATGGGGCCCAGCGGTTGCGGCAAGTCCACGCTGTTGCACCTGCTGGGTGGCCTGGACCGGCCGTCGAGCGGGGAGGTGTGGCTCGGCGGGCGGCGCATCGACCAGATTGGGGAGAGGGCGCTGGCTCGGGTGCGGCGCACCGACGTCGGGATCGTGTTCCAGGCCTTCCACCTGATGGACGAGCTCACCGCGGTGGAGAACGTCGAACTGCCGGCGCTGCTGGCCGGACGCTCCCCGTCGGTGGCGCGACGGCAGGCGGCGAGCCTGCTGGAGCGGGTCGGGCTCGCCGACCGGGCAGGCTTCTTGCCCTCGGCGCTGTCCGGTGGCCAGCGTCAGCGGGTCGCCATCGCGCGGGCTCTTTCCAACGAGCCGCTGATCGTGTTCGCCGACGAACCCACCGGCAACCTCGACAGTGCCGCCACCGTGGACGTGTTGCGGCTGTTCGACAGCCTGCGCGTAGCTGGGCAGACGCTGGTCATCGTCACCCACGACGCGCGGATCGCGGCGACCGCCGATCGGCTGATCTCGATGCGCGACGGCGCGTTCGTCGACGAGACACGGTTGACCGGCGGCAGTACAGGCCAGCTCGGCGCCCTGGTCGGGCTGGAGGGCTGAGCCATGGGCCGGGTCCTGCTCGTCGGCCGCCTCGCCGTCCGCAACGTGCGGCGGCGTCCAGCCGAAGCCGCGCTCCTGGTACTGGCGATCATGGCGGCCACGACCATTTTGACGCTCGGGCTCGCCCTGCACGGCGTCACCGACGACCCCTACCAGCGCACCCGCGAGGCCACGGCCGGTGCCGACATCGTCGCCAGCGTCGGACCACTCGAGGTAGCACCGGGCCGTGCAGCGCCGGTCGATCTGGCCAAGCTGGAGGCGCTGACCGACGCGCCAGGCGTTGTCGACCACGGCGGGCCGTACCCGGCAACCACGACCCAACTCGAGGCCAACGGCGTCCGCACTGAGGTGTGGGCTGTGGGGCGCGACTCCGCAGCGGTCTCGGTCGACCAGCCCAAGCTGACCCAGGGCAGCTGGGTCCAAGACGGCGGTGTGGTGATCGAGGCCGCCTTCGCCAACGCGCTCGACGTCGGCGCCGGGGACCAGGTCACCCTGAACGGCCGCTCGTTCCAGGTCGTCGGTGTGGCGGTCACCGCGGCGGCGCCGTATACCCACGTGTGCTTCGGCCATCCGGTTTGCTCGTTCTTCTTCGGCTCGGTACCGGCTTGGGTGCGTCAAGGCCCGCCGGCGGAGCGGCCGGACGGGCAAACCGCGACCGTCGATGTCGGTCCACCGCCGGACGACGCAGGCCTGGTCTGGCTCACCCGGACCGACGCCCGCGGTCTCGCCCCTGCAGCGGCCCTGTCCTACGTCATGAACTTGAAGCTGGCCGACCCGGCCGCGGCCCCAGGCTTTGTCGACGCCCACTCCCCGACGAGCTGGGACGCGCTCTTCTTGGCGTCGTGGCTGGACATCCGCGAAACGTACGGCGAGTTCGTGCAGGGCGCACAGCGGGCCCTGGTGACGTTCAGCTCACTGCTCGCCGTGCTCGCCATGGCCAGCGTCGCGGTCCTCGTCGGCGGCCGGATGGCCGACCAGACCCGACGCGTCGGGCTGCTCAAGGCGGTCGGCGGCACCCCCGGCCTCGTCGCCGTCGTGCTGCTCGCCGAGTACATGGTTCTGGCTGTGCTCGCCGCGACGGGTGGGCTCACCGTCGGATGGCTGGCCGCTCCGTTGCTCAGCGACCCCGGGGCCGGCCTCCTCGGCAGCGCCGGTGCACCATCGCTGACCCTGTCCACGGTCGGCGTGGTCACGGGTGTGGCCCTCGGAGTCGCGATGGTCGCGAGTTTCGCTTCTGCCGTCCGCGCCGCCCGTACCAGCACCGTGCACGCCCTGGCGGACTCCGCCCGCCGACCCCGGCGTACTCGCTGGCTGATCGCGCTGTCGACACGGCTGCCCGTCCCGCTGCTCCTCGGCTTGCGGGTGATCGCCCGACGACCGCGCCGCGTCGTGCTGGGCGCCGCGAGCATCGCCGTCACCGTCAGCGGAATCGTCGTCGTGCTAGCGGGCCGGGCCGCGATGGCTTCCGACTGGGAAGGGCCCTCCAGCCTGGACCCGCAAGCCGACCGGGCGAACCAGGTACTGCTGGTCATCACTATCGTGCTGGTCGGCCTTGCGGCCATCAACGCGATCGTCATCACCTGGGCGGCCGCACTCGACGCCCGGCACGCCTCGGCGCTGGCACGCGCCCTCGGCGCGACCCCCGGAGAGGTCAGCGCGGGTCTCTCGGCGGCGCAGGTGCTTCCCGCGTTTGCCGGCGCCGTCCTGGGCGTCCCCGCAGGGCTCGCCCTCTGGGCCGCGCTGAGCAACGACGAGGCGAACCCGACGTACTGGCAACTGCTCGCCGTGGTAGCGGGAACCGTGCTCGTGGTAGCGGCGCTCACGACGATCCCAGCCCGCATCGGCGCGCGCCGTCCGACGGCGGAGATCCTGCAAGCCGAACTCCCCTGATGCTGCCCGGCGCTTGCCGCCCAGCGGACAATGACTTCATGGTCGATGTCGACCCGGAGCGGTTCGAAGGCATGGTCACCGAGGCGCTCGATGGGTTGCCACCGGAACTGGGGCGGCTGATGAGCAATGTGGCGATCACCGTGGAACATCAACCGGGCCCGCCCGGGTTGCTCGGGCTCTACCGCGGCATTCCGTTGACCCGCCGCACGACGAGCTACGCGGGCGTGCTGCCCGACCGGATCACGATCTACCGAGTAGCGATCTGTGCCGTCTGTCGTACCGATCAAGAGGTTGTGGAGCAGGTTCGCCGGACTGTCGTTCACGAGGTTGGTCACCACTTCGGGATCGACGACGCACGCCTGCGCGAGCTCGGCTGGTGAGGCTCTCGCTGGCGGAGTGGCGCAAACCGGGGCGAGGCTCCTATGCACTCCCTATAGCGCCGCCGCTCGGCGAGATCGCGGAGTACAGAATCCGCCTTGGTAGAACAGAAGCGGCTCATCGACGCGCTCGGCTGATCCCCCCACGACGTCGCCCACAAGCAGCATGTGATCGCCGCAGGGCCACACCTGCGCAAGCAGGCAGTCGATGACGGCGAGCGAATCGGGGACAACAGGTGAGCCGGTCACCAGGGTGGATTCGCGGATCCCCGCGAACCGCTGGGCAGGCGTTCGCGTCCTGTCCGCCAAACGGGTCGCCAACTCGCGCTGCTCCCAGCCGAGCACGTTCACGGCGAATCTGCCTGCCGTGAGCATCGTAGGCAGGGTCCGTGACCTGCGGTCGAGGCACACCAACACCTGCGGCGGGCGTAGGGACACCGACGTGAACGCGTTCACGGTGATGCCCTCCGGGCCGTCGGGTCCCGGACAGGTTACGACAGTGACGCCGGTTGCGTACCGCCGCATCAGCGTCCGGAACCTGTCGGGATCCACCGCGGGCCTCTCCGAGGTTCCGCAGGGCGCTGCGGGCATGGTGTCCACCTCTTGGATCGTGGGTCGGCAGTTCAGAAGCTCAGGAAGATCCAGTCGTTCTCCAAACCGACCAGCAGCCGTCCCGCCGACGCATACTGGGGGCTGGCCCGCTAGAAGGCAACGACGGGGAAGTCCGGTGGAACCCCGAGACACACTTGCCCGAAGGTCCCATAACGCTGCTCCGAGGCGAAGACGTGATGTCTCATCGTCTGAACATCCCGGAAGCAGCGTTCCAACGGGCTGGTGGCTCGAAACGCCGTCGTTCCGGCGATGCTGCATGCGAGCTCCACCGCCTGGACGGCGCTGCTCATCGCGTGGACCATCGCGAGCAGGATGTCGGCCTTCTGCTCCAGCGAGTGGGTCTCGCCGTCGACGCATCTCCGCCACGCTTCGCTCAGGGTGTCAAGAAGCAGCAAGCGTCCTGAGCGCAGGATCGCTTCCGCTCGGCCCAGCTGGGCTTGGGCCGACGCGCGTTCCTTCAGCAGACCACTCCATGCCACCGGGGTCTTGGTCCGGGCGAGTTCGGTCACCTCGTCGAGCGCTCGTCGCGCCACCCCCAGCATCGGCGTCGGGATCCCTGACGCCGCCGCGCCCACGACCGGGAGTCGATACAGCGGGCCCAGATAGTGGGATCCCGGCTGGAACTCCGGCACGAACGGGAAGGTCCTGGACTTGGGTACGTGCACGTCGGTCACCGAGATGTCGTTGCTGCCCGTGCCCCGCATCCCCATGACGTCCCACGTATCGATGATTTCGCACTCCTCGCTGGGGAAGTAGACCATATGCATCTGGGGCTCGTCCCCGGCGGATTCGTCCTCGGCCACGACGACCATCGACAGGATCCAGTCGGCGTCATAGCAGTTGCTGACGAACGGGGCGCGACCGGAGATGCGGTATCCGCCGTTGGTCGACGTCGCCTTCAGTGGGCGGCCGAACTGGCCGGCGATGAGGGTGTCCGCTCCGCGGCTGTAGATCTCCTCGGCTCCCTCGTCGGGGAGACGGCAACACAAGAATGCCCAGTCCAGAGGGTTCTCCAAGGTCCAGGCCGCCGCCGAGTCGTGGCGACCGATCTCCTCGATGACGAGGACGCGGGTGACGGGGTCGGTCTCCAACCCCCCGAGCGAACGGGGCGTCGTCATTCGCAGGAGACCCGCCTCGCGCAATGCCGTCAAGGCCGGCCGGGACAGGCGTCGTTCCCGCTCGGCTTCCTCGCTGTACTCCCGGATGATCGGAGCGATCTCGCGCGCTGCGTCGATCAGCGAGCTGTCAGGCTCCCAGTGCACTTCGCGTGTTCCTTGCGTCGACAGCAGTCCGGCCATCTTGCTCACCTCCCTTTCGCCGGAGCGATGTTCTGGTTGACCTGGAAGAGGTTGTCCGGGTCGCTCGTACGGACGCTTCGTTCGCTGTTCGGTACTCTCATCGCTCCTCCTCGTGGACGAGCCCAGCCCACCACCGGTGGACACCCCAGCGAAGGCAGCAATCTGGACTTTGAAGTAAGGAATCTGGACTTCCCGCCGGGTGGGAGGATCGCGACACTGAAGTCGTGAGGACCTACGGCCAGTACTGCCCCATTGCCCGGGGCGCGGAGATCTTTGCCGAGCGGTGGACGCCGCTGATCATCCGCAACCTGCATCTGGGCTGTGACACCTTCGGCGCGATCCTGGAGGGCGCGCCCGGGCTCTCGCACACCCTGCTCGCTCAGCGGCTCAAGCAACTCGAGCACCTACGCATCGTCGAGTCGGTACCGAAGCCTCAGGGGCGAGGTCACCGCTACCAGCTCACCGAGTCCGGCCACGAGCTGTTCGGGGTCTGCGAGACGCTCGGCGCGTGGGGCGCGCGGTGGCTCGAGATCGCCCCCGAGAACCTCGACCCATACGTTGCGCTGTGGTCAATGTGCAACGCACTCCGCCCGGAACGACTCCCCGAGCAACGCGTGGTGATCCGGTTCGACTTCACCGGCTTCCGGCCCCACGAGCGGTACTGGTTACTGCTCGAGCACGGCGAGACCGAGATCTGTAAGACCTACCCAGGTCTCGACGAAGACCTCTACATCACCGCCGAAGCCGAAGCCTTCATCAAATGGCACGCCAGCCAGCTCACCCGGGCACATGCGCTCCGCGACGCCCGCATCCGACTCGACGGCCCGTCCTGGCTGATCAGAGCCTTCCCGACGTGGAACGCCCGCAGCCTGTTCGCCCACATCAAACCCGACTCCGCCGCCACCCCGAACTGGGTTACTGCGCCGGCACGCGGACCTGCGTCATATCGCCGCGTTTCGCTCGCTCTGCTCGGGCTGGCCACGCTGTTGATGGTGCACATACTGACCGCGGCTGACGGCTACACCTATCTGACCGGGCAGGTACTCGTCGGCCGACGAGTACCGTCCGGCCGGCCCGTCGCTGGCCGACCACTGCGGATCACCCGCACGAGCTGCTCGGCCGCCTTCGGGGTCGGCACCGTCGCGAAGCACTCTGGGGCTGCTGCGGGTCGGCACCCGAAAGACGGTGTCATAGCTGCGCGGCGCCGGAGCTTCGTCACGAACCTGCAACGTCGACAACCACTCCGCCGCTGGTTGGCGTCCATTGGGGTGAAGCACCGTCATCGCGGCCGCAGCGTCGGCCGGACTCCTGGGGGAGGGGCCATGGCTTTGCTGCCGCGCGCCACCGTGGTCGAGATCGAGCCGCGGGCCTACGCATCTTCGCCACCGGAGACGCCGCCTGGTGCCGCCCGCGGCCGGCACCAAATCGTCGAGCTGCACGGCCTGCGTGGGCTCGCCCTCGTCCTCGTGGTGAGCTTTCATCTGTTCGGCGCCGGCCGGGTCTCGGGCGGCGTTGATGTCTTCCTGGCCGTGTCCGGCTTCCTGGCAACGTACACGCTGCTGCGGCACGCCGAGGGCGACGGGATCAAGCTGTCGGACCACTACTCCCGAGTGCTTGCCCGCCTGGTGCCGCCTGCGCTGGTGGTGCTCGCCGCGACAGCCGC
>DASRHY010000057.1:0-25766 GCA_035650275.1 Kribbellaceae bacterium
GGTGGCCGGGTTCCCGTTCGCGGCCGTGGTCGGGATGGACGACCTGCGGCTCGCGCTGGTGCTTTCCGCGGTCTCGCCGGCGATCGGCGGGGTGCTGATCCGCGGCGAGAAGGGCACCGCCAAGTCGACCGCGGTCCGCGCGCTGACCGACGTCCTGCCCCCGGTCGAGGTAGTCGCCGGCTGCCGCTTCTCCTGCGACCCCGCGCACCCGGACCCGGGGTGTCCCGACGGCCCGCACGGCGACGCCCAGGCGGTGACCCGGGCGGTGCGCCTGGTGGAGCTGCCGGTGGGGGCGACCGAGGACCGGGTGCTGGGCTCGCTGCACCTGGAGCGGGCGCTGGCCGAAGGGGTCACGGTGTTCGAGCCGGGGCTGCTGGCGGCGGCGCACCGCGGGCTGCTGTACGTCGACGAGGTCAACCTGCTGCACGACCACTTGGTCGACGTCCTGCTCGACGCCGCCGCGATGGGGCGGGCGACGGTCGAGCGCGACGGGGTGTCGGTGCAGCACCCGGCACGGTTCGTGCTGGTCGGCACCATGAACCCGGAGGAGGGCGAGCTCCGGCCGCAGCTGCTGGACCGGTTCGGGCTGACGGTGGACGTCGCGGCGAGCAGGGATCCCGCCGTACGGGTCGAGGTGATGAAGGCGCGGTTGTCGTACGAGGCGGACCCGGCCGGCTTCACGACGCGCTACGACGCTGCGCAGCGCGAGCTGGCCGAGCGGATCGTCAAGGCACAGAGCCTGCTGCCTGACGTGATCCTCACCGACGCTGCGCTGCGGCAGATCGCGGAGATCTGTGCCGCGTTCGGCGTCGACGGGATGCGTGCCGACCTGGTGACAGCCCGGACCGCTGTCGCGCACGCGGCGTGGGCCGGCCGAACCGTGGTGGAGGTCGAGGACGTCCGGGCGGCGGCTCGGCTCGCGCTGCCGCACCGTCGGCGGCGCAACCCGTTCGACGCGCCTGGTCTCGACGACGAGCAGCTCGAGCAGGCGATCTCCGACAGCACCCCACCCGAGGACGACGGCCCCGACGACGCCCCGGGCGGCGGGCAGCGCCCAGAACAAGCCTCTGGCGAGACCGGTGCCGAGGGCAACGACCAGCCGACGTACAATGCGTCCGGCGACGTCGCGAGCACGGGTCAGCCGTACCGTGCGCGGCTGCTGGGTGTCCCGGCATCGGGAGCCGGCGTAGCGGGCAGGCGCTCGCGGGCCCTGACCGACGCCGGGCGGGCGGTGGGGGACCGGCCACGCATGGCGGGAGAGCGTGGCCGCCCCCACCTGCTCGCCACGCTGCGGACGGCGGCGCCGTACCAGCGCGCCCGGGGTCGGACCGGTGCCGGCCTGGACGTGCGGCTGTCCGACCTCCGGCTGGCGGTGCGCGAGGGCCGCGAGGGCAACCTGGTGCTGTTCTGCGTCGACGCATCGGGCTCGATGGGAACGCAGCGCCGGATGGGCGAGGTGAAGACCGCGATCCTGTCCTTGCTACTGGACGCGTACCAGCGCCGCGACACCGTCGGGCTGGTCACGTTCGCCGGTGCCGGCGCGACCGTCGCGCTGCCGCCGACGGGCAGTGTCGAGACCGCCGTGCGGCGGCTGGAGGAGCTGCCCACGGGTGGCCGTACGCCGCTGGCGGAGGGGCTGCTGCAGGTGGCCGAGGTGCTGCGCGTCGCGGCGATCCGGGACCCGCGCCGGCGACCGCTGCTCGTGCTGGTCACCGACGGCCGGGCGACTGCCGGCGCCGACGCGTTCGACCGGGCTCGCCGGGTCGCGGCGTACCTGGCCGGGACAGCCACCGTGGTGGTCGACTGCGAACCGCGCCGCGGCGTCCGGCTCGGGCTTGCCGCCGAGCTGGCGCAGCTGATGGGTGCGGAGTACCTCGACCTCGGAGACGTTGCCGCCGGCAACCTGGTGCGGACCGTGCACGAGTGGAAGGTGGCCTGACCATGCCGCAGGGGCAGCCGGCCGTCGTACCGGATGACGGCCTGACCACCCGGCAGCGCAGGAACCGGCCGTTGCTGATCGTGCACACCGGCGAGATGAAGGGGAAGTCGACCGCCGCGTTCGGCACCGCACTGCGCGGCTGGAACCAGGGTTGGGACATCGGCGTGTTCCAGTTCGTGAAGAGCGCCAAGTGGAACGTCGGCGAGGAGAACGCGTTCCGGGCGCTCGCGGAGCTGCACCAGGGGACCGGGCAGGGCGGTCCGGTCGAGTGGCACAAGATGGGCGAGGGGTGGAGCTGGGCCCGCAAGTCCGGTTCCGAGGCCGACCACGCCGCGGACGCGCTCGAGGGCTGGCGGGAGATCCAGCGCCGGCTGGCCGCGCAGCGGCACGACCTGTACGTGCTGGACGAGTTCACCTACCCGATGAAGTGGGGCTGGGTGGACGTCGGCGAGGTGGTCGCGACCCTGCGGGACCGGCCCGGCCATCAGCACGTGATCGTCACCGGCCGGAACGCGCACCCGGCGCTGGTCGGGGCCGCGGACCTGGTCACCGAGATGACCAAGGTGAAGCACCCGATGGACGCCGGCCAGAAGGGCCAGCGAGGGATCGAGTGGTGAACGTACCGCGGGTCGTGGTGGCCGCGCCCGCGTCCGGTGCGGGCAAGACCACGGTCGCGGTCGGGCTGATGGCCGCGCTGCGGCGGACCGGTCTGGCAGTCGCCGGCTTCAAGGTCGGGCCGGACTACATCGACCCCGGGTTCCACGCCGTCGCGACGGGACGGCCGGGCCGGAACCTGGACCCGATGCTGTCCGGCGAGGACCGCGTCACGCCGCTGTTCGCGCACGGCGCGGCCGGCGCGGACCTCGCTGTGGTCGAGGGCGTGATGGGCCTGTACGACGGTGCGCTCGGCACCGACGGCTACGCCTCCACCGCACACGTGGCCCGGCTGCTGCGGTCACCGGTGGTGCTGGTGGTCGACGCCTCGGCCGCGGGCCGGAGCGTCGGCGCGGTGGTGGCCGGCTTCCGGGCGTACGACGAGACCGTGCGGCTCACCGGTGTCATCCTCAACAAGGTCGGGTCGAACCGCCACGAGGCCGAGGTCCGCGCCGGCGTGGAGCCGACCGGCATCCCGGTACTCGGTACGCTGCGCCGCGACGCGCAGCTGACCGTGCCGAGCCGGCACCTCGGCCTGATACCGGCCGACGAGCAACGCGCCCAGGCCGACGCCGCGGTGGACGCCGCCGCCGAGCTGGTCCGGGCAGGTGTCGACCTGGCGGCTTTCGTCGCCGCCGCGCAGGCCGCGCCGCCGTTCCCCCCGGGGACCTGGGACGCGGCGTCCGAGGTGGGCGAGCCGGTGCCCGGGCGGCCGGTGGTGGCGATGGCGGGCGGGCCGGTCTTCTCGTTCCGGTACGCCGAGACCGCGGAGCTGCTCACCGCGGCCGGTGCCGAGGTGGTGACGTTCGACCCGCTCCGCGACGAGTCGTTGCCGCCGGCAACCGCCGGGCTCTACCTTGGCGGCGGCTTCCCGGAGATGCACGCCGAGACACTGTCGGCGAACTCCGCACTGCGGTCGGCGGTCGGCGAGGCGGTCACCGCCGGCGTGCCGGTCGTCGCCGAGTGCGCCGGCCTGCTGTACCTCGGCCGCGAGCTGGACGGCCACCCGATGGCCGGCGTGCTGTCCGGCACGGCCCGGATGACCGACCGCCTCACGCTCGGGTACCGCACGGCGGTCGCGGCCGGTTCCGGGTACCTGTACGACGAGGGCCGCCGGGTCCGCGGGCACGAGTTCCACCGCACCGCGGTGCGGTATGACGCGGACCGCACGCCCGCCTGGTACCTGCCGGAAGGCGCCGAGGGCGTGCTCACGCCGAACGTGCACGCGTCGTACCTGCACCTGCACTGGACCGCCACCCCCGACGTCCCGGCCCGCTTCGTCGCCGCCGCGGCCGCGAGATCGTGACCCTCGTCCTAGGCGTCGGCCTCGTGACAGGGCTGAACCAGGCCGGTGAAAGACTCGGCCGCATGAACCAGCCGCCTTACGCGCCTCAGCCCATGTACGTGCCGCAGTTCTTCATGAAGCAGCACATCACGATGATGGTGAACCGGTACGAGCTGATCGCCTCGAACCCGGACGGCAGCGAGGGGCACCTACTCGCGTTCGCCGAGCAGAAGCGGATGACGTTCAAGGAGCAGGTCACGTTCTTCGCGGACAAGAACAAGTCCCAGCCGGTGTTCGCGTTCCGGGCGCGCAAGGTGATCGACCTCGGTTCCGGGTACGACGTGACCGACGCGAGCGGTCAGCCGATCGGGTGGTTCAAGAAGGACTTCGGCAAGAGCCTGCTGCGGTCCAGCTGGCACCTGTCGGCACCGGGCGTGGAGGCGTTCGGCACCGAGCGGAACCAGACGATCGCGATCCTGCGCCGGCTCTGGGACTTCATCCCGTACATCGGTGAGGTCTGGATCCCGTTCGTGTTCCACTTCGACTTCATCGACAACGCGACCGGGCAGTCGGTGATGGCGGTCGAGCGGAAGAAGTCGATCCGGGACAGCTACATCATCTCGGTCCCCGACCAGCGCCTGGACTTCCGCGTCGCGGCGGCGATGACCGTCGCCCTGGACGCCCTCCAGTCCCGCTGAACGGCGTCCAGTGAACCCCTAAGGGCGGTCCCCCGGGAGAGTGAGATCCGCGGCGGGGGCTTGGGCCGGGGGACTTGCGGTGCGACGCTTGAGCCATGCGCGTGACAGAGCGGACTCGACGGTGGATGGTTCCGGTGACCGCGGTTGCGGTGATCGGCGCGGGAGCGGCGGTCGGACCGGTCGTCGCCGACGCCTCGCCGGACCTCCCGGACATCACGCCACAGCAGCTCCTCACCAACGTGCAGACCGCGAAGGTCGACGGTATGTCCGGCACCGTGCGGATGACCGCCGACCTCGGCCTGCCGGCGCTGCCCGGCGGCGGTCAGGGCCCGAACGAGATGCTCGACCTGCTCGCCGGCAAGACCACGCTGCGGGTCGCGTACGCCGGGCCGGACAAGGCCCGGGTCTCGATCCTCGACGACATGGCCGAGCGGGTCTTCGTCACCGACGGCAGCACCGCCTGGGCCTACGACTCCGCGGAGCGCGAGGCCCGGAAGTTCACCGTGCCGGCGCACGACACCACGCGCGAGCGGCCGGCCGGTATGCCGGACCCGCAGACGATCGCCAAGCGCTTCCTGGACGCGGTCGACCCGAGCACCCAGGTGACCGTGACCGGTACCCGGTCGGTGGCCGGGCGGGACGCGTACCTGCTGACCCTGACCCCACGCACCGACCGCACCACGGTCGGCTCGGTCACACTGGCCGTCGACGCCCGCGAGTGGGTGCCGCTGCGGGTCACGGTGATGCCGCGCAGCGGTGACGAGCCCGCGATCCAGGTCGGGTTCAGCAGTGTGTCGTTCCAGGTGCCGCAGGCATCGACGTTCAGCTTCAGCCCGCCGAAGGGCACCGAGGTCACGGTCGAGCCAGAGCACGCGAAGCCTGACCGGCCGGCGGTGCCGCGGAAGACGCCGGAGCAGAAGACCCCGGACCACAAGGCCACCAAGGAACGGCCGACCGTGATCGGCACCGGGTGGGACGCGGTCTGGGTCGGCCGCTGGAACGGCGCGAACGACCCACAGCTGGAGCAGCTGCTCGCCGCCGCGCCGACCGTGAGTGGCAGCTGGGGCAGCGGTAAGGTACTCACCAGCCGGATGGTCAGCGCGCTGCTCACCGACGACGGCCGGGTGCTGGTCGGGCTGGTGCCGACGAGCGTGCTGGAGCAGGCCGCGGTCAAGGCTCCGCGGTGACCAGTTGAGCAACGCAGCGCCGGTCGTCACACACGGACTGACGAAGCGGTTCCGCGGCGGTCAGGTGGCCGTCGACGGCATCGACCTGGAGGTCCCGGCCGGCAGCGTGTTCGGCTTCCTCGGCCCGAACGGGTCGGGGAAGACGACCACGATCCGGATGCTGCTCGGGCTGATCGCGCCGACCGCCGGCGAGGTCGAGCTGCTCGGCGAACCGATGCCGAAGGCACAGCTCGCCGTACTGCCGCGGGTGGGAGCGCTGGTCGAGGGACCGGCGTTCTATCCGTTCTGGAGCGGCCGGGCGAACCTGGTCCGGTTCGACGCCGCGGACCGGACCAGCGATCCACGGACCCGGAAGCAGCGTGCGGCCGAGGCGCTGGAGCGGGTCGGGTTGTCGGCCGCCGCGGGAAAGAAGGTCCGCGCCTACTCGCTCGGCATGCGGCAGCGGCTGGCGATCGCGGTGGCGCTGATGCGGCGCCGCGACCTGCTGGTGCTGGACGAGCCGACCAACGGGCTCGACCCGCAGGGCACCCGCGAGGTCCGGGCGCTGATCCGGCAGCTGGCCGAGGACGGCACCACGGTCTTCACCTCCACCCACCTGCTGGCCGAGGTGGAGCAGGTCTGCACGCACGCCGCGGTGATGAGCCGCGGTCGCCTGGTCCGTCAGTCCACGGTCCCTGAGCTGCGCTCCGAGCTCCGGCCGCGGCTCGTCGTCAGGACGCCCGACCTGGACCAGGCCGAGGCCACGCTGGCCCGGCTCGGTGTCACCGAGCTGCGCCGGCAGGACGGCACTGTCGACGGCGACCCGGGGGAGCGGCCGATCGAGGAGTACGCCGCCTCGCTGGTCGGGGAACGGGTCCGGATCCACGGGTTCGGGCTGGAACGGCCCAGCCTGGAGGAGGCGTTCGTGGCGCTGACGGGGGAGGGCTTCGATGTCGCGGAGTGAGCCGGCCGCGCTGGACCTGCCGACGGAGCAACCGGTGGAGCAGCCGGTGGTCGAGGAGGTCCGCACCAGGCGGTACCCGTTGCAGCTGTTCCGCTCCGAGCTTCACCTGACGTTCGGGCGGGCCCGGATCTGGATGGGGCTCGGTGTCCTGGCCGTGGTGCCGATCGTGATCGGGGTCGCGATCCGGCTGTCCGGCAACTCCGGTGGCGCCGAGGGGTTCCTCGGCCAGGTCGCGGGGAACGGCGTCTTCCTGGTCGTCGCCGGCCTCGGGCTGTCGATGCCGTTCTTCCTGCCGACTGCGGTCACCGTGGTCTCCGGTGAGTCGCTGGCCGGCGAGGCGAGCCTCGGAACGCTGCGGACCGTGCTCACCGCGCCGGCCGGCCGGTCCCGGCTGCTGGCCGCGAAGATGGTCGCACTCGCGGTGTTCTGCGTCGCGGCCACGATGACGGTGTGGCTGTCCGGTCTGGTCGCCGGCGTGGTGCTGTTCCCGGTCGGCGACGTGACCACGCTGTCCGGCACCACCGTGTCGCTCGCCGAGGGCCTGCTGCGCGCGCTCGGGATCGCCGGGCTGATCTCCGCATCGATGCTCGGGCTGGCTGCGATCGGGCTGTTCATCTCGTCGCTCACCTCGACACCGCTGGCCGCGATGGCCGCGACCTTCGGCGGCTACGTCGTGCTCGGCATCCTGAACTCGATCCCGCAGATCGACGTGATCCACCCGTGGCTGCTGATGAACAACTGGTTCTCGTTCGCGGACCTGATGCGCGACCCGCCGTTTTGGGACAACATCGGGAAGAACCTCGCCTTGCAGGGCGCGTACGTGGTCGTCTTCTACGCCGCGGCCTGGGCCCGGCTGACCAGCCGAGACATCTCCGGCTAGTGCCTTGCCCGGTTCCGATTGGCCTGGTGTTTCGTCTCGGTATTGGACCGGCCGCCTGGTCGGCCCGGCCATAGTGTTGGCAGCTGTGACCGGTTCACGATCGACTTCGAGGGAGTGGCAATGAGCAACCCTGCCGAGACCGATGCGACGCCGGGGACCATCCGGACGGTCGGCCCGTGGCAGGTCCCTGCCCTCGGCGCCGGCACCTGGGCACTGGGTGGGCCTTGGGACTTCGCGGGCGCCCCGGCCGGTTGGGGTGAGGTCGACGACGAGGTGTCGATCGCCGCTGTCCGCGCCGCGTACGAAGGTGGCGTGCGGCTGTTCGACACGGCCGACGCCTACGGCTGTGGCCATGCCGAACGCGTTCTCGGGAAGGCGCTCGCACCGTTCCGCGACGACGTGGTGATTGCGACCAAGGTCGGGCTGGTCTTCGACGAGGCCACCCGCAGCGGCGACGGCGTCGACGTCAGCCCGGCGTACATTCGGCGGGCCTGCGAGGCGAGCCTGCGCCGGCTGGGAACCGACCACATCGACCTGTACCAGCTGCATCCGGGCGAGGTCACCGCGGAGCAGGCACCGGCCGTGGTGGAGGTCTTCGACCAGCTCGTCGCCGAGGGAAGGATCCGCAGCTACGGAACGGCCAACGAGGCCGCGGATGTCATCGACGTCTTCGCCACCGGCGCCGGCTGCGTCGCGGTGCAGCAACAGCTGAACGTCTTCGGCGCGAACGATGAAGCGCTGGCGCGCTGCGAGGCCCATGATCTGGCCGTACTCGCTCGTAGCCCACTCGCGATGGGGTTCCTGTCCGGCAAGTACCGCTCGGTCCAGCAGATTGCACCCGGTGACGTCCGCAGGGAGACGCCGCACTGGGACTACTTCACCGAGGCCGGCATGCCGCGGTGGCAGCAACGACTGGCCGCGGTTCGCGAGGAGCTCTGCGCCGGCGGGCGCACTCTCGTCCAGGGTGCGCTGGCATACGTCTGGGCACGCTCCGGCCGCGCTGTCGCCCTCGGCGGTATCAGGACACCCGAACAGGCCAGGGAACAGGCCGGCGCCCTGAGCCACGGGCCGTTGACATCGGCGCAGGTCGCCCGCATCGACGCGCTGGTCGCCGCTGCCTGACTCGTCGGCGGTCACCCAAGCTCTGATGCCCAGGTAGCCTGCACCGGTGCTTGCCGACGTCGTCGATGCGCTGTGCTGCCCGCACTGCCGGCAGCCGCTGACGCTCGACGCCGGTACGACGCGGTGCCCGGCCGGTCACTCCTTCGACGTGGCCCGGCAGGGTCATCTCAACCTGCTCACCCGGCCCGCCGCGAGTCCCGGTGACACCGCGGCGATGGTTGCCGCCCGCGCCGAGTTCTTTGCCAGCGGCAACTACCAGCCGATCCGCGATGCGCTCTCGGACGCCGCCGACGGGTCCGGCCTGGTGGTCGAGCTCGGCGCCGGCACGGCGTACTACCTGGCGGGTGTCGTGGGCGCGGGCCAGGACCGGACCGGCCTCGCCCTGGACGTCTCGCCGTATGCGGCGCGCCGGGCGGCCAGGGCCCACCCGCGGGTCGGCTCGGTGGTGTGCGACGCCTGGCAGCTCCTCCCCGTACGGGACGGTGTCGCGTCGCTGGTGCTGAACGTCTTCGCACCGCGCAACGCGACCGAGCTGGCCCGGATCCTGCGACCGGGGGGCACGCTGCTGGTGGTGACGCCGAACCCGGCGCACCTGCGCGAGCTGGTCGGTGTACTCGGCCTGGTCGCCGTCGACGAGGACAAGGACCGCCGGCTTGACGCGACGCTCGGCGGCACGTTCACCCGGACCGGCGCTAGCGTCGTGGAGTGGACGATGAGCCTGGACCACCGGGCGGTCGAGCAGCTGGTCGGGATGGGTCCGAGCGCCTGGCACGCGGGTGGCGACGCGATCGCCGCCAGGGTCGCGGGCCTGCCCCGGCCGGTCGACGTGACCGCATCGGTCACGGTGTCCCGCTGGAGCCCGTGACACCCGGCGGCGATCGCTTGAGGTGACGCTCAGGCGGCGGTGTCGGCCGTGCGGGCCGCCGCGACCTTGGCGCCGTGCTCCGCCGCGGTGACCTGTGCCGTGCGGCGCGACTCGGCGGCGAGGCCGCGCAGCTCCTCCATTTCCGGCGTCACGTCGGCCAGGGTCAGCTCTGCGGCCGCGAGGTGGACGTCCATACCGAGCACGTCGCCGAAGATCCGGTGCAGCCACGGCGTCGCGTGGTCCCAGCCCTCGCGCGGCGTACCGGGCCCGTAGCCGCCGCCACGGGCCATCGCAAGGATCAGCGGCGTGCCGGACAGCGGCTGCTGCGCGGGCGGACCGACCCGGGGGTCGGCGAGCACCAGGTCGAGCCAGGCCTTGAGGTGCTGCGAGACGCCGAAGTTGTACAGCGGGGTGGAGACCAGTACCGCGTCCGCGGCGAGCAGCTCGTCGCCCAGAGCGCTGACAAGGGCTCCGGCCGCCAGCTGCTCGGGGGTCCGTGGCGCATCGGGGGCGAGCGCGGCGGAGATCGCGGCCGGCCAGGAGCCGGCGGGCAGCGGCCTGGTGCCGAGGTCCCGTCGTACGACGGCTGCGCCCGGGTGCTCAGCGGCCCACGCCAGCTCAGCGGTGTCCGCGAGCTCCCGGCTCACCGAACCGTCGATCCTGATGCTCGCGTCGATGCGTAGCAGTGTCATAACCGGTGGTCCTCTCGAGACGGAGTGCGTTGTGGCAGATAATCTGTATTGCAGAACATCTATCACACAGATCGTATTCCGTGACACGTGAGGCCGTACGATGGGGGCGTGACCGTCCCAGCTGTCGAGACCGCCCTCGAGGCGTCGGGCTCCATGCCGCGCTGCGAGGAGGACCTCGGGTGGGCGCTGGGCGTGGTGTTCCGGCGGTACCAGGTGGTGGCGAAGGACGTGCTGGCGGACGTGCCGGGCGGGCCGCGCGGCTACCAGGTGCTGACCAGGGCCAGCGGGCAGACCCCGCCGCGACAGCTCACGCTCGCGCAGGACGTCGGCATCGACCGCACCGTGATGACCTACCTGCTGGACGACCTCGAGAAGGCCGGTCTGGTGCAGCGCAACGCGGATCCCGCGGATCGCCGGGCCCGGCTGGTGTCGGTGACGCCCGCGGGGATCGAGCTGGTGAACCGGGTGCAGGACGGCCTGCAGGCGGCGGAGGCCGAAGTGCTCGGCAGCCTCCCGGAGCAGGACCGTGCCGTGTTCCGCGCGATGCTGCAGCGCGTGGTCGACGCGGACCCGGCCAGCCAGGCCACCGACCGCTGCACCGTCATCGAGGAAGTGAAGGACGAGCTAGCGAACAGCGACGAAGCCTGACTCGTAGGCGATGATCACGGCCTGGGTGCGATCCCGGGCGCCGAGCTTCGCGAGCAGGTTCGCGACATGGGTCTTGATCGTCTGGACGCCGAGGAAGAGTTCGGCCGCGATCTCCGCGTTGGACATCCCGCGCGCCATCAGTCGCAGCACCTCCTGCTCCCGCTCGGTCAGCTGCGCATGATCGAGGCCGGTCGGGGCATCGGAACGGCTGCCGGCGTGGGCCAGTGCCAGGCTGCGGATCGCCTCCGGGAACAGCAGCGACTCGCTGTGCGCGACCGTACGGATCGCTTGCACGATGTCGGCCGGCGGAGTGCGCTTCAGCAGGAACCCGGACGCTCCGGCACGCAGCGCGTCGTACACATAGTCGTCGTTCTCGAACGTGGTGACGACCAGCACCCGCGGGCCCGGGTCGAGGCCGTCGAGCAGCAGCCGGGTGGCCTGGATGCCGTCGACCGCGGGCATCCGGACGTCCATCAGCACCACGTCCGGCCCGGTGCGCCGGACGATCGGCAGTACCTCGGCGCCGTCACCCGCCTCGCCGACCACGGTCAGGTCCGGCTCGGCGTCGACGATCGCCCGCAGCCCGCTGCGGATCAGCGGCTCGTCGTCGACGATCACCACGGAGATGTTCACAGTTGGTCCTTCCGCTGTTTCGGGTCCAGGCCGGTCGGGAGGGCGACGGCGAGCCGCCAGGTGCCATCGGTTGCGCCGGCGTCGACCGAGCCGCGCAGTACGGCGACGCGTTCCCTGATCCCGGCCAGGCCGCGCCCGCCGCCACCCGCACGGGTCCTGCGGGCGCTGCCGACCGGGTTGGTCAGCTCGAGCCGGAGCGAGCCGGGCTCGGTCCGGATGAGCAGCCCGACCGTGAGCTCGGCCGGTTCCAGGCCGGCATGGCGGACCGCGTTGGTGAGGCCCTCCTGCACGATCCGGTACGCCTCCCGGGACACCACCGCCGGTACGGCGTCCAGCCCGTCGGCCGCGTCCACCTCGACCGTGATGCCGCCGGCCCGGGTGGCCTCGACCAGCCGCGGTACGTCGCCGAGCGTCAGCTGCGGCAGCGTCGACGCCCGGTCGTCGCGGAGCAGCCCGAGCACGTGGTCGAGGTCGATGAGCGCCGACCGGGCCGACTCCTCCATCGCGGCCAGCGCGGTGCGGGCGAACTCCGGATCGGTGTCGAGCACCTTGCGGGCGGCGCCGGCCTGCAGGGTGACCAGGCTGAGCGCGTGCCCGACGGTGTCGTGCAGCTCGCGGGCCAGCCGGTTCCGTTCCACCAGTGCGGTGGTGCGGCGTTCCAGCAGCTCGATCCGCTCGGTCGCGGTCGGTCCGAGTACGGCGGGCGCCCAGCGCACCAGCAGTGCACCGACCACGAACGCCAGCACGAGCGGCAGCACGCAGCAGAGCACACCGACCACCGGCAGCCAGATGTCGCTCCAGCCGCCGCTCACGTGGTACGGGATACCGGGGACCAGCTCGTGATCGCCGGGCGTCCGGAACGGTGCCGCGATCAGTATCACACCGAGCGGGATGCCGATCGTGGTCGTGAAGCCGACGATGCCGCCGGTCAGGAGGTGGATCAGGAACCAGGCGGCGGATCGCCGGCGTTGCGACCAGTTCCGGGCCGGGCCGAGCGGGCGTTCGTCGAAGCGCACGCCGAGCAGGGACTCGACGGCGACCCCCTCCACCTCGCGCACCGCGGGCAGCAGTCCCAGAGCCACTGGCGGCAGCGCGATCACGGCCAGCGCGAGCGCGATCTCGAGCGGCTGTGGCAGGCCGATCTCCTGCACGGTCGCGACCAGCGCGCTGTCGATCAGGATGAACGCCAGCACCAGGGCGGCGCCCAGCAACAGGTAGACCCAGCGCAGGTACGTCGATCCCCGTACCAGGCTGCGTCCGGCAGCCCGCAATACCGCAGCGTCCACCCCGATATCCTGCCAAAGCCAGGCTCGCGTCGGGCTCACCCCCGCGGGGGAAGCCGGCCCGCGCGGGAGTGAGCCGGTGCCGCCGCAGACCTAGTCCGCCAGCCGGGCCGGGAAGCCACCGGTCGCGACCGGGCCCCAGCGGTCCGGGGTGACCCGGATCAGGCACTTGCCCTGGGCGACCATCGCCTCGCGGTACTCGTCCCAGTCCGGGTGCTCGCCGGAGATGGACCGGAAGTACTCGACCAGCGGTTCGACCGCCTCCGGAACGTCGAGCACCTCTGCGCTGCCGTCCATCTGGACCCAGGCGCCGCCGAAGTCGTCGGACAGCACCAGCACGCCGGCGCGCGGGTCGCGTCGCAGGTTCGCGGTCTTGGCCCGCTCCGGGTACGACGAGATCACGATGCGGCCGGCGGAGTCTACGCCGCCGGTGACCGGTGAGACCTGGGCTGAGCCGTCCCGGCGGTAGGTGATCAGCAGCATGTGATGCCGCGACCGGACGAAGTCCAGCAGAGCGCCGCGGTCGACGGCCGTGGTGGTGGCGATGGTTCTCGGCATCTGCTCACCATTCCGCATACCGCCGCCGGGTGGTCAGGTGGGGCCGGCGGCAGTGAGGCCCAGCCCTGCCCGACTGGGCCACACTGTCGTCCCCCCACCTGGCAAAACTCCCCCGGAGTTGTGTACGCCCGTCCCACCCCTCCTGGTTCGAACGACAGGTCATTTCTACGGTCCGTCGATCGCGCTCCGCATCAGGGATCTCCCTATACTCCGAGGGCCGGATGGTTGAGAGATCAACGGATCGTGACGTCGTTGAGGCGAAGGGTTAGCTCGGTGCGTGATCGCACCCCGAGCTTGCGGTAGACCCGGGACAGATGCGCCTCGACGGTCTTGCGGGACACGAAGAGCGCGGCGGCGACCTCCGGGTTGCTCAGCCCGGAGGCGACCGCGGTCGCCACCTGCGCCTCCTGCGGGGTCAGCGCGACGATCGGCGCGCCGTTCGGCGCCCGGCGCTTGCCGGTCGCCGCCAGCTCGGAGGATGCCCGCCGGGCCCAGGGCGCCGCGCCGAGCGCCTCGAAACCGTCCAGCGCGGACTCCAGGTGGGTCCGAGCGCCGGTCGGCCGGTGCAGCCGGCGCAGTACCTCGCCGTGGCACAGCCGGGTCCGGGCCAGGTCGAACGGCGCCGGGCCGCGACGCAGCGCGTCGTACGCCGTCGTGAACGCCGCGTCGGCCTCGGCCGGGGTGGCGGCGGCCAGGCCGCGACCGCGCGCCGCGACCGCGGCCGGCCACGGCAGCCGGGTCCGCTCCGCGGCCGCGTCCAGCCAGTCCACGATCTCCAGCGCCCGGCCGCTTCGCCCGGCCCGGAACAGCGCCTCGACCAGGTCGCCCGCGTACGGCACCACCGTCGGCGTGCCGACGCCCTGCTCTCCTGCGTGCCGGTGCGCGAGCTCGAGCTGGGCGACGGCGGCATCGATGTCGTTCTCACCGAGCAGGCAGAGCCCGAGCACGGCGGCGACATAGGTGTCCATGCTGGCCATGTCGAGCTGCGAGCTCGCCCGGCGCAGCTCGACCAGGCGTTCCCGGCACCGGGCGCCCTCTCCACGAGCGGCGTCGATGTAGGCGACGCAGGCGAGCGCGTACCCGGTGCTGCCGCGCTGGGCCAGCTCGCGGCCCCAGCGCACCGCCTCGAAGCCGTCGGCGTAGGCGGTCGTCCAGTGCCCCGTCCAGCGGTCCAGCTCGCTGCGGACCGCGAGACTGTACGGCAGTACCAGCGGGGCGCTGTGCTGGCGCGCGGCGGCGACCGCCCGGTCCAGCAGCGCCCGGGCGGTGTTCGGCTGCTGGGCCCAGGTGCGGGCGTGCCCGGCGAGCGAGATCGACTGCAGGTCGGCCACCGGGTCCGCGAGGGCGAGCGCGTCGGCACCCGCGTCGAGCAGGGTGATCGCCTCGGTCGCCCGGCCGGCCACGATCCGGGCGTGCACGACGCAGGCCGTGACCGCGACCGGCGGCTCCGCGTCGGCGGGCAGCGCGGCCAGGGCGCGGTCGGCGTCCTTGTTGGCCAGCTCGAGCCGGCCGCCCATGATCGCCGGCACGATCGCCTCCGCCCACAGCAGCGCGGCCAGCACCTGGTCGGTCTGCTGCACCGTGCTGGCTGCCTCCGTGAACCGGCCGTGACCGGCGCGGACGTCGCCCAGCCAGGTCACTGCGCGACCGAGCACCAGCTCGATCTTCGCGCGCAGTGCGGGGTCGTCGGTGTGCCGGAGCGCGCGCTCGCCGATCGCCACCGCCTCGTGCGGTGCCTCACCCATCAGCGACCACCCGGCCGCGCGGGCGAGCAAGGTCGCCTTCCGCTCCTCGTCCGTGCTGAAGTCGGCGGCCCGCACCATCGCCTCGGACGCGGTGCCGTACGCGCTGCGCCGCAACGCCTGCCGGGCGGCGTCCTCGAGCGCCGTGGCGACGGTGTCGTCCGGCGGATGGGTGGCGGCGGCGAGGAACCAGGGCCGCTCCTCGTCCGCGCAGACGGTGGACCAGGTCCGGTTCGCCAGCTGCCGTTGCCGAGCTGTGCTGGCGTGCAGCACCGCGGACCTGACCAGCGGGTGGCGCAGTTCGGCGGCGCGGCCCGACACCGTGACCAGGCCGGCCGACTCCGCCTCGGTGAGGTCGCCCTCGTCCAGGTCCTGATGCCGCAGCGCCCGGCTGATCGCGCCCAGGTCGCTGGTCCGCGCGGTCGCCACCAGCAGCAGCGCCCGTTTGGCCCGGTCCGGCAGGCCGGCGAGCCGCGCACCCCACAGCGCGTCGGTCACCGACGCCGGCACCACCCCGCTGAGTGGCTCGGTGCCGCGGCGCTGCTCCAGGGTCAGCGACCGGGCCGTCTCGACCAGCGCGAGCGGGTTCCCACCGGCCTGCCGGGCGATCTGCTGCGCGACGAACAGCTCCATCTCCCGGGCCCGGGCGCGGATCAGCTCGATCGACTCCTGCGGTCCCAGGGCCGTCAGCTCGACCACCTCGATCCCGGTCGCGTCGATCTCGGCGAGACCGTCGGGTCGGACCGACATCGCCATCGAGACGCCCTCGTCGGACAGTCGCCGGGCGACGAACAGCAGCACCTGCTTGGACGGCGCGTCCACCCAGTGCAGGTCGTCGACAAGCACCAGCGGTCGCTCGGCGCCGGCGGCGGACAGCAGTCCGAGCGTCGCGGCACAGACCGCGTACGGCGCCGGTGGCGGCCCGTCGGCCATCGCGAGCGCGCTGCGCAGCGCCGACGCCTGTGCCGGCGGGAGCTCGTCGATCCGGTTCTGCAGCGGCCGGACCAGGTCCGCGAGGGCGGCGAACGGCAGCTCGCCCTCGGACTCGATCGCGGTGGTGCTCAGCACCAGCCGGCCGCGTTGCTGGCGCGCGAGCTGGTCCAGCAGGGTCGACTTGCCGATCCCGGCACCGCCGGTCAGCAGCAGCGCGCGGCCGCCGTCGCGTGCCAGTGACCGCAGTGCTGCGCGCACTGCTGTCCGTCCGACGACCCGGAACCCATGTCCGGCTGTCTCACTCGCCGCGACCACCTCATCCCCCAGTGACTGGTCCGCGCCCGGTACCCGGACCAGGGTGCTGGTCCCAGCCTGCCGCTGATCGCGCGTTGCCGCCACTCGTACGCTGTCCGTCGTGCGTGATCTCGCCCTGCTGCCCAAGGTTCACCTGCACGTCCACCTGGAGAGCACCCTGCGCTGGTCGACGCTGCGTGACCTGGGCGCGGCCAACGGGGTCCCGGTTCCCGAGCACCTCGCCAGCACCGGGTGGCGGTTCGACGGGTTCCGGGACTTCGCCGACGGCAACGCGCTGATCCGCGCCTGCCTGCAGCGGCCCGCGGACTTCCGCCGGATGGCCCGGGAGTTCTGCGCGGACGAGGCCGCGCAGGGCACGGCGTACGCGGAGGTGAGCTTCAGCGCCTCCTCACACGGTGACAGGCTCGGCGATCTCGCAATGCCGCTACGGGCCGTGCTCGACGGCCTGGCCGAGGGGTGGGCGTCGTACGGGATCGAGGTCCGGGTACTGCTCGACCACTCGCGGCGGAAGGTCGAGCGCGCCTCCCGGTCGCTCGCGCTCGGCGTCCGGTACGCCGCGGACGGCGTGGCCGGGATCGGACTGGCCGGGGACGAGTCGTACCCGCTGACACCGTTCAAGGCGATGGTGGACGGTGCCGCGGAGGCGGGCCTGCACCTGGTCCACCACGCCGGCGAGACGGCGGGTCCGGACAGTATCCGGGAGGCGCTCACCGCCGGCCGCGCGGAGCGGGTCGGGCACGGCATCCGCGTCCTGGACGACCCGGACCTGGTCGCCGAGCTGCGCGACCGGCGGGTTCCGCTCGAGGTCTGCCCGTCGTCGAACGTCGCGCTCGGCCTGGTCCCGTCGTACCCCGCCCACCCGCTGCCGCGGCTGGTCGGCGCCGGCCTTGCCGTCACGGTCAGCACCGACATCCCGAACGTGCTCGGCGTGTCGCTCACCAGTGAGCTGGAGCGGGTCCGGGACACCTTCGGGTACGACGATGCCCGGCTCGCCGCCCTCAACCATGCCGCGATCGACGCCTCGTTCGCGCCCGCCGAGACCAAGACCCGCCTGCACGCCGCGACCGACCGCTGGCTGGCGACCGGCTGACGTTGCTACAGCGCCAGGATCCTGCGCGAGGTGCAGGCCGGCGAGTCGATCGAGGTCACCAACCACGGTGAGGTCGTATTGATCGGACCTCTGTGAAGTCAAGGGATCACTACCCGTTGCGGGCCAGGAAGTGCCAGCCGAGCCAGGCCCAGCAGAAGAGCACCAGGCCGCGGAGAATGAGGTGTCGCTGCGATACCGCCCGCACCACGACGACGAACCGCGCCAACCGGTCCGGCCGCAGCCTGGACAGCACGACGAGTCCCGCCGCCAGCGCGATCAGCACGACGAACCCGGCGATCGTGACGGCCCGGCTGGTCATTGCGACACCAGCCGCCAGCCGGCGTACAGCCAGACCAGCCAGGCACCGAACCGCACCGGCCACTCGTGCAGGTACGGCCCGACGAGCGAGGACAGCGACGGATAGTCGTACGACGCCACCGTCACGCCCGGCTGGTGGAAGAAGGCCCACGCCTCCCAGAGCAACGCGACCAGGATCAGCCCGGACCACAACAGCGCTGAACGGCCGACCAGTGGCGACCACGACTCCGGCTGCGCGTGGTGGCGGCGGATCGCGACCACGGACACGACAGCTGCGGGTAGCAGCACTGCCGCTGTCGCTTGCCAGGTCAGGGTGCTGAGCGTCGACCCGAACGCCGCGTAGCCGATCGCTGCTGCGGCGAACAGCATGGCCAGGGCATCCGTCGTCGCCGGGCGTTGGTGCACCCTTCCATGATGTACGGCTCAGCCCGCCGTGGCGCGCGATCTGGCTCGGACGTGCATGCGCTCACCCTGCCGGCCGAACAGGCTCAGGATCTCGACGGGCCGTTTGTCCGCGCTGCCGAACCAGTGCGGCAGCCGGGTGTCGAACTCGGCCGCCTCGCCGGCACCGAGGACCAGGTCCTGGTCGGCGAGCAGCAGCCTGAGCCGGCCGGACAGCACGTAGAGCCACTCGTAGCCCTCGTGCGTGCGCTGGTCGGCTGTCTCGCCGGCCGGGATGACCATCTTCCAGGCCTGCAGCGCGCCCGGCTGGCGGGTCAGCGGGATGAACGTCCTGCCGTTCGCCGTGCGCGGAGTGAGCCGGATCCTGGGATCGCCGATCTCGGGTGCCCCGACCAGCTCGTCCAGCGGGACCTGGTGCGCCTGCGCGATCGGCAGCAGCAGCTCGAGGCTCGGCCGGCGCCGACCGGACTCCAGCCGCGACAACGTGCTGGTGGAGATGCCGGTCGCCTCCGACAGCCCGGCCAGCGTGACTCCGCGGCGCTGCCGGACCCGTTTCAGCCTGGGCCCGACCTCGGCGAGCGCGTCGGCGATCCCGTCCATGCCGGCATTCTTGCAGAAACAGCAAGTGAAGTTGTCGGATCGGCCACGGTCGGCGCACCCTCGGCTCATGGACGAGAACGTGTACGACGTAGTGGTGGTCGGTGCCGGTACGGCCGGGCTGAACGCGGCGCTCGTGCTGGGCCGGGCCCGGCGGCGAGTGGCGGTGGTGGACGCGGGCGAACCGCGGAACGCGCCGGCCGCGGAGGCGCACGGCTTCCTGACCCGGGACGGTACGCCGCCGGCCGAGCTGCTGGCCGCGGGGCGGCGCGAGGTGGCGTCGTACGGGGTGCAGCTGGTCGACGGCCGGGTCGAGCGGATCGACCACGGGTACTACGTGCGGATGGCGGGTGGGGACGTGCTGCGGGCCCGGCGCGTGCTGGTCGCCACCGGGCTGCGCGACGAGCTGCCCGAGATCCCGGGCATCGCGCAGCGCTGGGGCCGCGACGTGCTGCACTGCCCGTACTGCCACGGGTACGAGGTGCGGGACCAGCCGATCGGCGTACTGGGCGGTGGTGACGGCGCCGTACACCAGGCGTTGCTGCTGGGCCAGTGGTCGCCCGACGTGGTGCTGTTCGCGCACACCGATGCGCTGTCCGCCGAGGCCCGGGAGCGGCTCGCGGCGCGCGACGTACGGGTGGTCGACGGCGCGGTGTCGGGGTTGCTGGTCGGCGAGGACCGGCTGCGGGGCATACGGCTCGAGTCCGGCGAGACCGTGGCGCGCACGGCGTTGTTCGTGCCGCCGGTGTTCGTGCCGCGCGACGACCTGCTGGCCAGACTCGGCTGTGCGACCGGCGAGGACGGCTGGGTGACGGTGGACGAGACCGGACGGACCAGCGTGTACGGCGTCTGGGCGGCCGGCAACGTGACGACGTTCAAGGCGCAGCTGGTCACCGCCGCCGCGGCCGGGGCGGTCGCCGCGATCGCGATCAACGGCGACCTGGTCGAGGAGGAGACCGACCGAGCGCTGGCGCTCGTCGGGTGAGCGCTACTGGCGGACGCCGTCGACGTACACGTCGACCTTGGAGTCGTAGAACGCCACCAGCCCGGCCACGTTCCTGCTCTCCGGCAGCGGGGTCGGGTACGACCAGGCCAGGTCGCCGTGCTCGGTGCCCTTCACGGTGACCGACCAGTACTGCGCGAACCCCTTGTACGGGCAGCCGGTCCGGCTGTCCGTCGGCGTCAGCAGATCCATCCGGACGTCGGTCTTCGGCAGGTAGTAGCGCACCGGCAGGCCGGTCTCGAACAGCAGCACCGGACTGGACGACTCCGCGAGCGTGACACCGTCGAGCTCGATCCGGACGTGCCGGGAGCTGGGCAGCGCGTCGATCCGCGTGTACGGGTTGCGCGGGTGGACGAAGACCTCCTCGTCCTCCTCGAACCATGCGTCCATCGCGCCCCAGTCCAGCCGGACCAGGTCGCGCAGCTCCTCGATCGGCGACTCGGCGTACCGCAGCGCGGCGCCCTTCGCCTCGCGGCCGCCGGCCTTCACGGTGTACACGTCGGCGTCGCCGCGGCTGGTCGAGTGGTGCAGCTCGCCGTCCGGTACCAGGACGTCTGACGTCAGGTCGTCGACCGGCAGGTAGTACTGCGGGTAGTGCGGACTCTCCCAGACCAGGAACGGCCTGGTGGTGTCGGCCACCAGCTCGCCGCCGAGGTAGACGCGGACACGTTTGGCGCTGGGCTCGACCCTGACCCGGCCTCGGGATGTACTCATACAGTTGGTCAACCGCGGGGCAGGTGACGATATTTCGGGCCGTTCCGGCGAACCTGCGACTCAGCGCACGGGAACCCGCAGGATCGTCCGGAGTTCTTCCGCTGGGGTCTTGCTCGGGTCGTTCAGGTAGACCTCGACGTGCGCGCCCGCGGGCTCCAAGCCTTGCTCGGCGACGTACGCGTAAAGCACATCGAGGGACGGCTGCTCGTCCTCGTACGCGCCCTTGTGCAGCGCTTGCGCGACCCTCCGCGCATCCTCGTGCTGCAGTCGCACCGGCGCCCCGGACCGCGCGGCGGCCTGCTGGACCGTCGCCTCCGTGGCACCCGCTGGTGCCGGGCCGAACAGCCGCCAGTGCCAGCCGTCGGGGGAGTGGAGGTCGAACCGCGACGGGTCGCCGTCCTGTGCGTAGCTCCCCTCGATCGGCCGGTCGTCGCCGCCGAGCGCGGCGCGGGTGATGACCAGCCCGCGGATGGCGGCCTGGAAGTCCGCAGACTCCGGCGCACCAACCCCCTCGACCACGAGTACGTCGCGTGCGGGCAGCTCGGTCAGTTCTGGTCTGGTGGTGATCAGCTCTGTATCCATGCCGGCCACGCTCGTCCCTCCGGCAGCCGGAGAGTCAAGCATCGCGAGCAGAGGTGCTCTCCTCATGCCGCGCGGCAAGGAGCTGGCTCACCACCTGCGCGCAAGCCATTCCGGGATCGAGCCGCGCTCGGCGCCGAGCGTCGTGTCGTTCCCGTGGCCCGGGTACACCCAGGTCTCATCCGGGAGCCGGTCGAACACCTTGGTCTGCAGGTCGTTCATCAGCGAGTCGAAGTCGTCGCCGCCGGTCGTCTTTCCCGGCCCGCCGGGAAAGAGGGAGTCACCGGTGAAGAGGTGCGGCGGGCCGGTCGGGTCGTCGTACAGCAGGGCGATCGAACCGGGGGTGTGGCCGACCAGGTGGATGACGGTGAGCCGGCACCGGCCGACGCTGATCGTGTCGCCGTCTTCGACCGCCTCGTCGGTGCGGACCGGAATGCCCTCGGCGTCGTACCGGCCGGCGACCGTGGTCGCGCCGGTCTCCTTGACCACGCCCGCCAGCGCCTGCCAGTGGTCCTGGTGCCGGTGCGTGGTGATCACCCGCTCCAGGCCGCCGTCGCCGACCATGCCGAGCAGGGTCCGGGTGTCGTTCGCGGCGTCGATCAGTACCTGGGCGTCGGTGGCGCGGCAGCGAAGCAGGAACGCGTTGTTGTCCATCGGGCCGACCGCGGCCTTGCTGATGATCAGGTGCGACAGCTCGTGCGTGGCGACCGGGCCGCCGACGCGTACCTTGCCGGTGTACTCGGTCATCTCACCGCCATTCCGGTACGGCGGGCAGTGGGCCGTCGCACCTGAGTCGATCGCCGGAGGTCCGTCCGCCGGCCCAGCCGAGCAGGTCGCCGCTGGAGCCGCTGACCAGCACCTTCGGCGCGCGGTCCTCCGGCAGGGTCAGGTCGAGATCGTCGGCGTGCACGACCACGCCGTCCTCGTCGTCCCAGCCGCCGACGGCGTCGGCGAGCAGCAGCAGCCGCAGCGGCTCGGGGATGTCGCCGAAGCCGTAGCCCAGGCCGAGGTCCGCGTGGTGCACCTCGACCTCGCCGAGCCGGGCGGCCGGGATCATCCCGGCCGGCTTGCGCACACCGCCGCGCCACACCAGCTCGACCTCGTACTGCTCGGGCGTGATCCGGGCCAGCGCGCCGCGCAGCCGTTCCGCCGAGTCGGCGACGTCCTCGACCAGCTCGGTCACCGGCCTCCCGGCGCCGGCCTCGATGTCGGCGTCGCGGGACTCCTGGGAGGCGTACTGCGGGGTCTCGACGCCGGTATGGGCCCAGGTGGCCAGGTTGACCAGCGAGTCCGCGTTCCTGGCGATGTGGGTCAGCACGTGGCCGACGGTCCAGCCGGGCAGCAGGCTGGGTCGGCGTACGTCGTCCTCGGTGAGCTGGCGGGCGGTCGCCATCAGGCGGTGGGTCGCGGCATCGATCTGCTCGCGGATGCCGGCGTGGTCCGTCATGTGCGTCAGGCTATCGCCATGGAGTACTTCTTCTACTGCCGCGACGGCGCCGACACGGGAGCGCTGCGGGAAGAGCTGACTGAGCAGCACTGGGCATTCATGGACGGCTACGCGGACGGGATGATCGCGCGCGGGCCGACGCTGACGCCGGACCGGGAGGCGGCTACCGGCAGCCTGCATATCGTCGACCTGCCGGATGCCGCGGCGGCGCAGGTCTTCGCGTACCAGGAGCCGAACTACCGCGCGGGTGTGTACGCCGATGTGCTGGTCCGGCGGTGGCGCAACGAGCTGGGGCGGACGATGTGGGAGTACGACGGCGACCCGGTCGCGAACCTGCGCTTCATGGTGCTGGCTGAGGGGACGGATGACTCCGTCGAGGTGTCCGACGACCTCAACGCCGCGTACCGCGGGTTCGTGGCGGACCGCCGGGCCGAGCTGATCGCGGCCGGGCCGCTGCTGGCCGAGGACGGTACCGGCTGGCTCGGCAGCTGCCTGCTGCTCGAGCTGCCGGGCCGCGAGGCCGTCGACGCGCTGCTCGCGGAGGACCCCTTCGCCCGGGCCGGCCGGTATGCGAGCGTGGAGGTGCACGACTGGCAGTTCGGCGGCCGTCCGGCCGGCTGACCAGGTCAGTCCCGCCGCCCGGAAGGTTTTGTCGGACGACGTCGTTAGCATGGTCGCGCCCTAGTTTGGGTCTGCCGGGAACAAATGCTCTGACCAGCCTGAAAGAGGTCCTGTGGCTGACCGCCTGATCGTGCGCGGCGCGCGCGAGCACAACCTGAAGGACATCTCGCTCGACCTGCCGCGGGACGCGATGATCGTCTTCACCGGTCTGTCCGGGTCGGGCAAGTCGAGCCTTGCGTTCGACACCATCTTCGCCGAGGGTCAGCGGCGGTACGTCGAGTCGCTGTCCGCGTACGCCCGGCAGTTCCTGGGGCAGATGGACAAGCCGGACGTCGACTTCATCGAGGGCCTGTCGCCGGCGGTCTCGATCGACCAGAAGTCCACCAGCCGGAACCCGCGCTCGACCGTCGGGACCATCACCGAGGTGTACGACTACCTCCGGCTGCTGTTCGCGCGCGCCGGCCGGCCGCACTGCCCGGAGTGCGGCGAGCCGATCAGCCGGCAGACCCCGCAGCAGATCGTCGACCGGGTGCTCGACCTGGAGGCCGGGACCAGGTTCCAGGTGCTGGCGCCGGTGGTCCGCGGCCGCAAGGGGGAGTACACCGATCTCTTCCGCCAGCTCACCGGGCAGGGCTTCTCCCGGGCCCGGGTCGACGGCGAGACCTACCAGCTGACCGACCCGCCGAAGCTGGACAAGCAGAAGAAGCACACCATCGACGTGGTGGTCGACCGGCTGGCGGTGAAGCCGTCCGCGAAGCAGCGGCTGACCGACTCGGTGGAGACCGCGCTCGGGCTGTCCGGCGGGATCGTCACGCTCGACTTCGTCGACGTGGACGCCAAGGACCCGCACCGTGAGCGCCGGTTCTCCGAGAAGCTCGCCTGCCCGAACGACCACCCGCTGCAGATCGACGAGCTGGAGCCGCGGTCGTTCTCGTTCAACTCGCCGTACGGCGCCTGCCCGACCTGCTCCGGTCTCGGCACCCGGATGGAGGTCGACCCCGAGCTCGTCGTACCCGACGCGGAGAAGTCGCTCGACGAGGGCGCGATCCAGCCGTGGTCGGGGGCGAACGTCTCGCAGTACTTCGAGCGCTTGCTGACCGCGCTGTCCGACGAGCTCGGAATCAGCACCCGGACGCCGTTCGCGGAGCTGCCCGCGAAGGCGAAGAAGGCGCTGCTGACCGGGCACGACCGGCAGGTGCACGTCAAGTACAAGAACCGGTATGGCCGCGAGCGGTCGTACTACACGACGTTCGAGGGCGTGATCCCCTACGTCGAGCGCCGGCACGCGGAGGCCTCCAGCGACACCAGCCGGGAGCGGTTCGAGGGTTACATGCGCGAGGTGCCGTGCCTGGCCTGCAACGGTTCCCGGCTGAAGCCGATCTCGCTCGCGGTCACGATCGGCGGCAAGAACATCGCCGAGATCAGCGCGCTGTCGATCGACGGTGTCAGGGAGTTCCTGTCCGAGCTGGACCTGACTCCGCGGGAACGGCAGATCGCCGAACGGGTGACGAAGGAGATCGGCGAGCGGCTGCGGTTCCTGCTCGACGTCGGGCTCGACTACCTCACCCTGGACCGGCCGTCCGGCTCGCTGTCCGGCGGTGAGGCGCAGCGGATCCGGCTGGCGACGCAGATCGGCTCCGGCCTGGTCGGCGTGCTGTACGTGCTGGACGAGCCGTCGATCGGGCTGCACCAGCGGGACAACCGGCGGCTGATCGACACCCTGGTCCGGCTCAAGGACCTCGGCAACACGCTGATCGTCGTCGAGCACGACGAGGACACCATCGACCACGCGGACTGGGTGGTCGACATCGGTCCGGGTGCCGGCGAGCACGGCGGACAGGTGGTCGTGTCCGGCACCGTCGAAGACCTGCGCAACCACCCGGACTCGCTCACCGGCCAGTACATCTCGGGTCGCAGGGAGATCCCGATCCCGCCGGTCCGGCGCCCGCGGACCGAGGGCCGCGAGCTGACGGTGTACGGCGCCCGCGAGCACAACCTGAAGGACATCGACGTCACCTTCCCGCTCGGTGTGTTCACGGCGATCACGGGTGTGTCCGGCTCCGGCAAGTCCACGCTGGTGAACGACATCCTCTACACCTCGCTGGCCAAGCAGATCTACGGCGCCCGGGACGTCCCCGGCCGGCACACCAAGATCGAGGGGCTGCACCACGTGGACAAGGTGATCCACGTCGACCAGTCGCCGATCGGCCGGACCCCGCGGTCCAACCCGGCGACGTACACCGGCGTGTTCGACCACGTCCGCAAGCTGTTCGCGGAGACACCCGAGGCAAAGGTCCGCGGGTACCAGCCGGGCCGGTTCTCGTTCAACGTCAAGGGCGGCCGCTGCGAGGCGTGCTCGGGTGACGGCACCCTGAAGATCGAGATGAACTTCCTGCCGGACGTCTACGTCCCGTGCGAGGTGTGCCACGGTGCCCGGTACAACCGGGAGACGCTCGAGGTGCACTACAAGGGCAAGACGGTCGCGGACATCCTCGACATGCCGATCGAGGAGGGGGCGGACTTCTTCGCCGCCATCCCGGCGATCTCCCGCTATCTGCGCACGCTCACCGAGGTCGGGCTGGGCTACGTCCGGCTCGGGCAGCCCGCGACCACGCTCT
>DASRHY010000058.1:0-7682 GCA_035650275.1 Kribbellaceae bacterium
CACTTTACCGACCTGCCTTTTACTGACCGGCTGGTACGCGCGAGGAGTTCCTGGGCCGCGTGCTGTTCCCTTTTACCGATCATGCTGGTTTTCTCCTCTGCGTGCGGGACGCGGGTGAGGAGGCCAGGGTGCGAGCGGGGATGGTCGTCGGTGACTTGCGGGTCCAGGCGATGGTTCATGCCGGTGGTCGGCGGTCTTACACGATCGTCTGGTCGGACGGGACGGTGCATGAGGAGGCCGACGGTTTCCTGCGGTTGTCCGACGGCACGGGCACGCAGAAGACCTACGCCTACTACCTGGTGGATCACCTGCGGTGGCGTGAGCGGGAGGGCTTGACCACGGAGTCGGTGACCCTGCGGGACCTGCATCGCTACATGGGGGCGGTCGGCGCGCGGGTGCCGATACCGTACGGGCAGCCGTGGCGGACACCGCCGAAGCGGCCGTATGGCGCCGCGGCCTTGGATGTCGCCGCGGCGTCCCTGAAGGGCTTCTACTTGCATCGCTGCGTGTTCGGGGTGAACTCGACGCTGCGGGAAGGACTTGAGGCGCGGCGGTTGCCTACCCGGGTCGACCGGGATAGGGCCGTGTTGGGACATGCGAAGACCTCGGTGCCGGTCAACCCGCTGGCGCCGCGGCGTGGCGGACGGCGCCGGCATCCGAAGATGCTGCCCGAGCAGGCCCGTGCGCGGCTGTTGGAGGTCATGAACACCGCCCGCGACCGGCTGGTCGTGACGTGGCTGGCCGACAGCGGGCTGCGCATCGGTGAGCTGACCGGGCTGCACCTGGTCGACCTGCACCTGCGTGTCGACGCCGACTGCGGAGACTGCCCGAGCCCACATCTGCATGTCTGCCACCGGGGGGACAACGCCAACCGGGCGGCGGCCAAGACCAAGCCCGACTGGTGGATGCGCGACGGTGTGGTCACCGGCGGTCTGATCAAGCGCGCCAGCCCGGCGATGGTCAGCTTCTACTTCGAGTACATGACCACCGAGTACTCCGCAGCGACGGACCACGGGATGCTGCTGATCCAGCTGACCGGACCGTCGCGGGGCCAACCGTGGACCGCTGACGCGGCGCGGGGTGTGCTGCGACGCGCCGGCCGCCGGGCCGGGCTGGCCGGCAGGATCAAGCCCCACGCCTTTCGGCACACCTTCACCTCCGCGGTGCTCGACGCCTGCGGCGGGGACCTGCTCGTGGCCCGCGAGGCCGGCGGCTGGACTTCGGTCCGCACCGTCGATGAGGTTTACGGCCATCCTGACCTGCACGCGCCAGACTTCGACGCCGCGCTGCGCGCGGTCTGGGGCGAGCAAGCGTGACCGCGGTTCGCCTGCTGCCCCAGCCGGCCGCCGGCGCGGCCACAGCACGTACCAGATCCGACCGGCTGGAGATCCTCACCGCGTTGATCGCGGCGCCGACGTTCGACCCGCTGTTTCGCGTGGACGTCATCCGCGCGCCGGGCGACCACCCGACCTACGGCTGGCTGTGCGGAGCGCCAGGATGCGAACGGGCCCAGATACCTGCGCACGACTTCTGCAAGACCCACGACGACCAGTGGAAGCGGATCCGAGACGATGGCGGCAGCGCCGCGGAGTTCCTGCGCGAGGCGAAACCGTTGCAAGCGGCGGCCTGGCACGACCCGCCGCCGTGTCGGGTGTGCCCACACGTGCCGGCCCGCAGCCGAACCCGACTGTGCTTCCTACACTCCGAACGCTGGCACCGCCACCGTGGTCAACGCCGCCGCACCGGGCGCGAGGTCGACTTAGACGCGTGGCTGGCCGCCGAGCAGCCGTTTCCCGGCTACGGGACAT
This sequence comes from Kribbellaceae bacterium, assembly GCA_035650275.1. Lineage (GTDB taxonomy): Bacteria > Actinomycetota > Actinomycetes > Propionibacteriales > Kribbellaceae > DASRHY01. The sequence continues at coordinate 1,809 of DASRHY010000058.1, forward strand.
GCCGGGTGGTGGCCTGCCCCGACCTCGCCGAGCATCCGATCGGATTTTGCATGCGGCACGGGTACCGCTACAAACAGCAGGGCCGGCCCGGCGGCGCGCACCTGCCGGCAACCTGGGCCCGGCGCCTGCTCGACCACGGCGAACTCGTCCCGGTCGCCTACGACGACGAGGCCGCGTTCCGCCGCTGGTGCGTCCAGGCCGACCCGGTCTGCCGGATGAACGGCAAGCTGTCGCTGCTGGGGCTGCGTCCCGTGGTCAAGGCCGAGATCCAGTGGGCGATGTTCCACCACACGCTCGGCGCCGAGCGCGGCCGGTGGCCGCTGCCGTGGGTCCAGTACCTGGCCAACCGCTGCCGGATCAGCGCCGTCAACTCGCTGGCCGACGTCGACGTCGACTCGTGCGCCAAGCCGGTACGGCTCGTGGCCCGGCTGATGCTGGAGTACCTGCGGCTGGTCTACGTCACACGCCAGGACACGAAGGACGCCGGCTTCATCGAGACCGACCACTACGGTGTCCGGTTCGCCAACCGCGGCAGCCACATCGACCTGTCCGGCGTATCCCAGCGGTGGCTGCGCGACCTGCTCTGGGACCACATCGACGAACGGCTCAGCGCTGATCCTCCCCGCAGCAGGACCCCGTTCGACCGGGTCAGACGCGGATGCGTGGAACTGAGCGCCTACCTGCAGGCCCAGGCTCCGCGCGGCGGCCACGACCCCACCACGCTGACCGCAGCCCACATGGCCGAGTTCGTCGCCGACCAGCGCCACCGCGCCCAGCACCGGCTGCCGGCGCTGGGCCTGCACGGCCGCCCCGGCGGCCCGGCGTCGGCCATCGTGACCAAGGCCACGATGGCCGCCGTGTTCGACGGCGCCCGGCGGGTGCTGCGGGCGGCGCTGGACCGCGGCGCCGCCGAGCGCATCGGCCTGGACCGCGCGTTCATCGTCGCCCTTCCCTACGGCGGCAACCAGGCCGGCCGGCGTCGGCCCTTCCCCGACGAGGCCGCCCGCGCCCTGGCCAACGAGGACAACCTAACCCGGCTGCAGGCCCTCGACCCCGACGACCGCGGCCTGCGGGACATCTGGGAAGCCCTGGTCCTCACCGGCCGGCGCGCCGGCGAAGTGCTCAACCTCCGCCTGGAGTGCATCGGCCGATACGGCAAGCTGCCGATGTTCTGGCACGACCAGACCAAAGTCGGCAACTACGACCAGGCCATCCGCATCCCCGAACGGCTATACCTGCGCATCGAACAACGCCAGGCCACAACCGTCGCCCGGTTCATCCAACGAAACGGGCGAGCACCATCAGGCTCGGAACGGCCCGAGCTGGCCCTGTTCCCGCGCCGCAAATCCAACCGGGACGGGACCCACGGTGTCAGCTCCACCTGGTTCAACACACTGTTCCGCGCCTGGGTCAATGACCTGGACATCCGCGGCTGCGTCCCGCACCAGGCACGGCACACCCTGGCCACCAACCTGCTGCGCAACGGCGCCACCCTGGCCCACGTCAAGCGGTACCTGGGGCAGGTCTCCGTGCGGATGGCCGAGCACTACGTCCACCTCGCCAACACCGACCCCGTGCTGGAAGACGCCCTCAACGCGGTGTGGGTCGCCGGACCCGGGTCGGCCAACCCCGGGCAGCTGCTGTCGGCCGGAACGCCGATGACCCGCCAAGAGGCCGAAGCCCTCGCCATCGACCTGACCCGCCGCAGCACCCCGGCCGAGGGTGGCTTCTGCACCTACCAACCCGTCGTCAACGGCGACGCCTGCCCCTGGAACATGGACTGCCACAATTGCGACAAGTTCGTCCTGTCCGGCGCCGACCTCGTCTACTGGCACCGCAAGCGCGAACAGTGGCGCACCCTCGCCGAACGCGCCCCCGACAGCGCTACCGCCAACTTCCTACACGACGTGTTCGAACCCACCGCCCGCGCCATCGACGGGCTGGAGAAGGCCCTGGCCGCCGTCGGTCTCCTCGACGAAGCCCTGGCGCTGGACCTACGCCGCCCGCAGGACTACTTCGGCCGCGTCTGGAGCCTGGCCTTCCGTGCCCACGACCTGGCCCGACACGACACCCCGGAAGCGCCCGAGGCCCCGTGAACACCACCACCACCACCACCCGCACCGCAGCCGCCGTCGCCGCCCGGCGGCGTCAAAGCGAGGACAAGCTCGCCCGCGTCGAAAAGGTGATTGGGCAGCTACGTCGGGAGCAGGCACGCATCACGGTCCGGGCGATCGCCCACCGCGCCAGCGTTTCGCCGACGTTCCTCTACGAGAACCCAGCCGCCCGCGCCCTCGTCCAAGCCGCCGCGGCCGACAACGCGGCGCGCCGTGACCGCACTGCGGCACAGACACACGAGCGGATCGAGGCCACCTGGCGCGAACGCGCGCTCAACGCCGAGGACGCGCTCGCCCAGGCGCACAAGGAGATCCTCACCCAACGGCAGCGCATCGGGCAGCTCATGGGCCAACTCCGTGACGTCGACCAGATGGTGTCCGGAGAATCGGTCCAGCACCTCGTCAGCGAGAACGCCTCCCTCAAACAACAAGTACGGCAACTGAGCCAGGAACACCGGTCACTACAGGAACGCCTGGAAGCCTCCCGATCCACCAACCGCTTCGCCGAGCGGCGCATCGCCACACTCGAAGCACAACTGCTCGCCCCAGCCGCGTCGAGAGCGCCAACCTGATCTGCCCACTCCAGCAAGGAGTCGCCATGTTCATCTACCGCCTCAGCACGCCGCTGACCGCCTTTGACGACCTCGTCCCGACGCACGGCGAGATCGCCTCGACATCGCGGCTGGGGCGGCGCGTTGGGCCACGGCCAAGCGGGCCCGGCTCTGCACCCGAGCGGTGGATGTCGGATACCTACGTGGCCGGGTCGACTGCGACTTGCCCGGCCGGTGGCGCCACGCGGAAGGACTTCGGGATCTGCGTTTCGTCGGAGCTGATGAGGTCGAACGTGCGCAATGGGGCTTGGGGAACTGGGTCAGGGAGGAAATAGGCGAGCCTGGTAGCGAGCTCGCGGTGCCAGTCCAGCACCTCGCTGCCGGAGGCCCTGACCTTGAGTGCGGGCTTGTCGACGCCAAGTCCAGGACCGTGGGGAAATCCGAGAGGTTCGATGATGCGTGACAGCGCGAGTGCCTGTTCGTGTGGCAGACGGTGCAGTACGAGAGCACCGATTGAACCTGAGATGATCTGCAGATCGCGGTCTATGCTTTCGCTTGCACGGAACAGATCATCTGCCGCTGCTGTTGGGTTGCCTTGGGCAAGGTAGCAACTCACGCGGGCGAAGTGGAGCCGGCAGATGAGGGTATGGTGGTCAGCGCGTGGCGATTCGGGGAGGGCATCCAGGATATCCAGCGCATCCGACAGATAGTCCAACGCTTGCTCACTGGACATGTGAGGCAGGTGCGTGATCGTTCGGTTTCTGGTGCCTTCGCGCACCAACAGGTATAGCGCGGCGGCGTAGGAGCTTGGTCGACCTCCGGGGCGCGAGCAAAGCGCACGCAGACGCTGGTCGGCCTGGCCGCTCATTTTCTCGATCCTGGTCCACTCATCTGAGCGTGCTCTCTCTCGTAGCGCATGACGAAATTCCGATGCATCATCTGGGAATTCGGCGGCCAGCCCGCGCGCGAACGACAACTCGGCGCGTGACCATGCGATCTCAAGCTCGTGCGTGGCCAGCGGCGACGACGTGTCGTGAAGCGCCGCGGTCAGTTCTTCATATAGCGTCCGCGCCGCGTCGTATTCCTCGAGCCGCTCGTACAGCCATGCCATCTCCAACCCTGCTTCGAGTTGTCCCGATGCCTGCACAGGCCGCTCGACGAGGGGATCGATGACGGCCAAGCGCTTGCGCCACCTCTTGGCGTGGTCGCCAGGCACGGTGGCAGCCGCGGCTGCCACCGCGTCTGGTTCGGGCGGCTCTACGGCACGGCGTTCTCTGAGGCGCCGCGCTGCCGCTTGCACAGCCTTAGATCCTGCGACCGTCAGCAGCTTGAGCGCGAAGAGGTGGAGCTTCGCAGGGTCGGAAAGGCTCGGCTCAGCCTTCAGCCGTGCGGCAAGCTCTCCGAGCGCCTGCGCATCCGCTTTGTCGAGGTTCTGCAGCGCGCCGACGCAGAGTTCAGTCAGTTCCACATGATCGCGATCGAACAATAGACCGGCAAGGTCGTCGCGGTTGAGTCGCGCCAGTGCGCGGCGGCGGTCTACGCCGCGATCGACTTGCCCGAGTAGGCTCGTCAGCAGCGCGCTCGGGCCGATGCCGATCTCTTGGTCTCCTTGGCGCACCGTGAACAATGAGGACCGAAACAGCGCGGCCGAGCCGAGACCCGCCACGAGAACCTGAACCGTGTGCACCTGCACGGCCGACTCGTCGGGACCTAGGCCGAACGTCCAACCAAACGCCTCCACGATCACGAGGGCCGCCGTAGCCGCCGCAGAGTTGATCGCCACGTACGCGAGGCCAGGGGGTGTCTGCAGCGCAGCGGCAGGGTCATCGCGGTACCGGGCGGCAAGTTCAGCCGCGCCGACGACACCACCCAATGCGCCAGCGAGGAGCAGCCGCCAGATCACCTTGTCTCTCCATGTGCGTGCTGTTGTTCTTCGCGCCCCGCCGAACGGGCTTGACGCTGGCCTTCTGCCGCTGCCTGCGTGGGCGGGGCTGAAGTCTCCTCGGCCCGGTCTTCATGGGACAGCTCGACGGCGTCCCGATCGGCGAGGTGCTCGATGCGTCCAGTCCGTGACGGCGGCGTGTTGGCCGCCGCCAGAAAGATCGACAACCATTCGGCCCGGTCAACTGCAGGACCTGACGGCCGGACGGGCCCACGAGCTGTGTCCAGGAAGTACAGCAACCATTCGGCACGATTCAACGCAGACCTCCTGTCCGAAGCCCTCGGCGCCAGTCTGCGCTGACTGGCGAAGCTCCGCCAGCGTCGGAGAAGCCGCGGCCATCGAACAGACGCCGGAAACCGTCATGTGGCGTCGGCTGGAGAGGGACCCCGTTGTCGGCCGGCGACGAGCGATCATCGCAACTACGAGGCGTCCGTTGCGAGCGGTGGCATGAAAGACCTCGCTGCGTGGGCGCATCCGAGGGTCTTTCATCGCCGGGTGTTCAGGCGCTCCCTTGACGGACCTGCAGGTCTGGCGCGTTGTGGGGCGGATAGGTCGCTGCCCATGCGGCAGCATCTGGGCGAGCGCGCTTATGGCCGCGAAACGTGTGCGGCCGTTCGATAACTGTCTCGTAACGCTCAGCAGTCGACTCCGATTGACGGCACGGCCAGCATGCACGCGATGTGGACATCACGTACGCATCCTGCGACCCACATGCGCAGCTCCACCCCAACACGAAGACGAGCCAGGTCGGTAAAGCCCACGGGTTTGCCGAGCTGGTCATCGCCGGGCTGGCCCCGGCGATCGCACACGCCCTGCTCAACGACCTCGCCGGGCGGGTCTACGACCAGGCGACCCGGTTCACCCACGGCCAGCGCATCGGCGACCTGATCGCCGGCTACGACGCCGTCATCGTCGACGGCCCGGCCACCGAGGCGCTGTACCCCGGCGCCGCGTACGCCCGCTACGGCACCGACCGGGTCCGGCTGCAGCAGGTGGTCTGGCCCGACCGGCACGGCCGGTTCCCCTGGGACCCCGGCTACGACCACGACCCGCAGGCCCAACCCCTGATCGGACGACCAGATCCCTGAGGAGGAGCGTCCACCATGGACATTGACGAGTGGGACCACGACGAGTGGGCAGAATGCGCCCACGAAGAGATCCTGCAGGCCGCCGTCCGGCACCTGCTCACCACCGACGACCTCGACCAGATCTGCGCCGACGCCGACCTGCCGGCGCTGCTCGACGCCACCGGCCAGCCGGTGACGAT
>DASRHY010000059.1:0-58749 GCA_035650275.1 Kribbellaceae bacterium
GACCGCTCTTTCTCGCAGTCGACACGCACGCCCTCTCCGAGCCGGCATTCGCCTCCGCGCTCGAGGTGCTCGCGGCAAACGCCGTCGACGTGCTCGTGCAGGAGGGGCGCAGCTACACGCCGACGCCGGTCGTCTCGCACGCGATCCTGGCGCACAACCGGGGACGCACCTCGCGGCTCGCCGACGGCATCATCGTCACGCCGTCCCACAATCCGCCCGAGGACGGCGGCTTCAAGTACAACCCGCCACACGGCGGCCCGGCCGACTCCGACGCCACCGGCTGGATCGCAGCCCGGGCGAACGAGCTGATCGCCGCGAACCTGGCCGGCGTCCGGCGGGTGCCGTTCGAGCGGGCCCGGGCGGCGGCGGGGGAGTACGACTTCGTCGCCCACTACGTGGACGACCTGCCGCAGGTACTGAACCTGGACAAGATCCGCTCGGCCGGGGTACGGATCGGCGCGGACCCGCTGGGCGGTGCGAGCGTCGACTACTGGGCCGCGATCGCCGAACGGCACAGGCTGGACCTGACCGTGGTGAACCCCGAGGTCGACCCGACCTGGCGGTTCATGACCCTCGACCACGACGGCAAGATCCGGATGGACTGCTCGTCGCCGTACGCGATGGCTTCCCTGGTCGCCCAGATGAGCGACCAGCGGTCGTCGTACGACGTTGCCACCGGCAACGACGCGGACGCGGACCGGCACGGCATCGTCACGCCGGACGCCGGGCTGATGAACCCGAACCACTACCTCGCGGTGGCGATCTCGTACCTGTTCGGCCGTCGGCAGTGGGGCGGCGACGTCGCGGTCGGCAAGACGCTGGTCTCGTCGTCGCTGATCGACCGGGTGGTGGCGGACCTGGGCCGGCGGCTGTGGGAGGTGCCGGTCGGGTTCAAGTGGTTCGTGCCCGGGCTGCTGGACGGGACCGTCGGGTTCGGCGGCGAGGAGTCCGCGGGCGCGAGTTTCCTGCGCTTCGACGGCTCGGTGTGGACCACGGACAAGGACGGCATCCTGCTGGCCCTGCTCGCGGCCGAGATCACCGCCGTCACCGGCGCGTCCCCGTCGGCCGCTCACCGCACCCTCACGGAACGGTTCGGCGAGTCGGCGTACTCGCGGGTGGACGCGCCCGCGACACGGGAGCAGAAGGCCCGGCTGGCGGATCTCAAGCCCGACGACGTGACCGCGACCGAGGTCGCCGGCGAGCCGATCGTCGACAAGCTCACCGCGGCCCCCGGCAACGGCGCGGCGATCGGCGGGTTGAAGGTGACCACCGAGTCGGCCTGGTTCGCGGCCCGGCCGTCCGGCACCGAGGACGTGTACAAGATCTACGGCGAGTCGTTCCGCGGTACCGAGCACCTCGGACAGGTGCTGGACCAGGCCCGCGACGTGGTATCGGCGGCCCTTGGATGAGTGGCGACCCGCTCGACCGTGTGCGGGCCCTCTGCCTCGCACTGCCGGAGACCACCGAGCGGCTCAGCCACGGGGAGCCGACCTGGTTCATCCGGGACAAGAAGACGTTCGTCATGTATGCGAACCAGCACCACGACGACCGGGTCGGGTTCTGGTGTGCGGCACCGCCGGGCGCCCAGGAGGCACTCGTCGCCGACGACCCGGAACACTTCTTCCGGCCGCCGTACGTCGGCCACCGCGGCTGGCTCGGCGTGTACCTGGACGTCGACGGCGTGGACTGGCCGCACCTGGAGGAGATCATCGAGGACGCGTTCCGCTGCGTGGCTCCGAAGACCCTGGTGGCGCGGTTCGACGAGGCTCGCCGCTGAACGGCACCACCTGGCCACCGGGCTCCGGGTCGTCCGGCAGCGGCCCGTCCAGGACGGGGTCGTACGGCGGGTCCTCGTACCGGCGCATCGGGTCGTTCCGCTCGTCCTCCCGGAACCGCTCCAGCCACGCCTGCTCGGCGTCGTGCCGGCACGGGGTCTGCCACCGGTAGGTCGCGGCGGCCAGCTGCAGGACGACGAACTCGCTGAGCGGGGTCCGCGAGCTGACCGCCTGCTGCTGGAGCGCCGTCCGCAGGCTGTCCGGTACGCCGTGAAGGGTCAGGGTGACACCGCGCTGCGGCGACGACAGGCCGTGATGCAGCCGGTCCTGGTCGGCCCAGACCTCGTCCCAGGAGATCTCGGGCAGGCGGAGCACCTCGTCCAGCGGCGCCATCGGCTCGGCGAGCAGGTCCGGGCACTCGGCCAGGGCGCGCATCATCGCCCGGGACAGGGTCCGCCGCCAGCCGGTGAGGCTGCGGCTGTAGTCCGGCCACGCGTCGTACCCACTCCGCCAGGTCGCCGATGGGCGGTCGTCCGTCGCGCCGAGGTGCCGCGTCACGACCTCCCGGAGTCGGGCCGCCCGCCGGTCCATCGCCTCGGTCGCGTCCCCGACGGGTTTCACCGCCATCGTGCCGCCGCTGACCCGGAGCGCGACCAACGTGCCGGCGGCGACGTCCGGCAACCAGCCCGGTGGGCCGAACAGGCCGTCGACATCACCCCGCGACCGCCTCACCTCGCCACCCGACACCAGCGGCAGCGGGCCGGCGGACAGCAGCTCGTCGAACAGGGCCAGCTCGTGGCCGGCGAACAGCGTCTGCCGCCCGGTGGCCGCGGTCGCGGCCCGCACCCGGTGGGTGAGCACCGCGCCGTCGAGCATCCGGGCGACGGCGTCGTACCGCCCGTCCGGGAGGAGGACGAACCCGTCCGAGCGGTTGAGAGCGGACTTGACCGTGGTCTCGGGTTTGCGGGCGGTGGTCAGGCCGGCCGCGCGGACCTTCTCGGTGAGGTCGTCGAGGGGCTGCGGGCCGGAGCGCACGATGAGGTCGGTGCAGAACGTCGTGATGCGTTGGCTCATGCCATGGAACATAGGAGGATCGCCGGCGGCGCGGCCGGCGTTGTCCACAGGTGCGGAAGCTCAGTCGGACAGATCCGCGCCGGTCTGCGGCAGCCGGGCCAGCCGGTGGCTCCACGCGGTCGCGTCACCGGACCACGACCAGGACTCGATCTGGGCCGCACTCCGCCGCCCGAAGGCTGCCCGGAACAGTTCGTAGCTGTCCGCCTTCACCTCGGCGACGAGGTCGCCGGCACCCAGCTCGTATCCGGCGTCCTCTGTGACGACGTGCAATAGGCCAGGCTCGTCGCCCTTGTCGTGATGCAGGCAGAACTCGAGCGAGGCAAGCCAGACGTCGCGCTCGGGACGGCCGACCGGGACCGCGCCGTTCAGGTCCGCGCAGTGGGTGCCGGCCTCGACGTACGGGTTGTTCAGCAGCCTGCCCGGCCGGTCACCGGCCCGGACGATCTCTTCGAGCTGCTCGCCGTACTCGTCCCACTCGTCCAGCACGCTGCCCACCGGCCGGTCCCGCCGGGTGTCGACGTGCGCCGCGGTCCAGGCCGGCGACGGCGCACCCTCGAGGTTGCCCTCGACGAAGTCCCGGGCCACACCCGCCTGGTGCGCGAGCAGGTCACGCACCGTCCACTGCGGACAGCCCGGTACGACGGCGGCCAGCTGGTCGTCGGAGAAGGCGCGGGCCGCTGCGGTCACCTGCTCCCGGACTCCTCGATAGAGCTTCGCACTGACGTCGGGCGCAACCATCGGTCCTCCAAGGCCGGGCGGGTGGGGGCTCTCAGCCTCAGCATTCACACCGCCCGAGCACCAGGTCAACGGTTCGCGCCGCGCGGATAGGGTGGCGCCGGGGTGAGGCGATGGACGCGAGTGAGACGGATACGCAGACACAGCGTGACCACGTGGTCGGGCAGGGTACGGCGATCGGGCTGGCGTTCGGGTCGTCGGCCGCGGTACTGGTGCTCGAGCTGGTGTCGCTGCGGCTGGTCGCGCCGTACCTGGGCCTGACGCTCGAGACCAACACCACCGTGATCGGCGTCGCGCTGGCCGCGATCGCGACCGGGGCCGCACTGGGCGGGCGGTTCGCGGACGTGGTGCCGCCGACCCGATCGCTCGGCCCGCTGCTGGTGGTCGCGGGCGGGTTCGTGATGCTGGTGCTGCCGGTGGCCCGCTGGACCGGTTCGGAGGTACGGGCCGGCCGGGACGGGCTGGTGTTCCTGGCGGTCGGCGCGGCGATGTTCGTGCCGGCCGCGATGCTGTCCGCGGTCACGCCGATGGTGACCAAGCTGCGGCTGGCGAGCCTGGCCGAGACCGGGACCGTGGTCGGACGGCTGTCCGCCTGGGCGACCGCGGGCGCGATCGCGGGCACCGTGCTGACCGGCTTCGTGTTCGTCGCGAACGTGCCGACCAGCTCGATCGTGCTCGGGCTGGGCTGCCTGCTGGCGGTCGCGGGCACGGTGCTGACGATCGTGCTGCGCGGGCTGCGGGACGCCGCCGGACCGCTGGTGTTCGCGCTGATCGGTGCCGGGGCGACACTGGCCGCGCCCGAGCACTGCGAGCTGGAGACGGCGTACCACTGCGCCCGGGTGGTGGCCGACCCGGCAAGGCCCGGCGGCCGGACGCTCTACCTCGACGTGCACCGGCACTCCTACGTCGACCTCGACGACCCGGCACACCTGGAGTTCGAGTACGCCCGCGGCATGGCCGCCGTGATCGAGGGCCACCGGCCGGGCACCGAGCCGCTGCAGGCGCTGCACATCGGCGGCGGCGGGCTGACCATCCCGCGCTACCTGCAGCACACCCGGCCCGGCACCCGCAACCAGGTGTACGAGATCGACGCCGGCGTGGTCGACATCGACGTCGAGCGGCTCGGCGCCCGGCTCGGCGACGATCTGCGGGTGGCGGTCCAGGACGGCCGCACCGGGATCCGGTCCGAGCCGGACCGGACGTACGACGTGGTGGTCGGCGACGCGTTCGGCGGCCCGGCCGTGCCGTGGCACCTGACCACCCGCGAGCTGGTCGCCGACGTCCGCCGGGTGCTCCGCCCGGGCGGGATCTATGCGGTGAACCTGATCGACTTCGGCGAGCTGGCCTTCGCCCGGGCCGAGGTACGCACGGTGCGCGCCGAGTTCCCGCATGTCGCGGTGCTGTCCCGACGCACCGTGCTCGACCGGACCGGCAGCGGCGGCAACATCGTCGTGGTCGGCTCCGACGAACCCCTGCCGGCGGAGCGGATCCGGGGCGAGCTCGAGCGCCGGGTGACCGGCTGGGACCTGCTCGGGACCGATGAAGAGCTGGACCGGTTCATCGGCGATGCGGCGCTGCTCACCGACGACTTCGCGCCGGTGGACCAGCTGCTCACGCCGTACGGCGAGACCTGACGGTCAGCGGACGAAGAGGTCCAGCAGCCGCTCGACCTCGGCAGCCGGGTCGTCGGTGAGGCCACCGTGGATCGGGCCTGCGTGCACGACTGTGCTGCGCGGCGCGGCGAGCCAGCGGAACCGCTCGCCGATGCTGGTCGCCGCGGCCGGGCCGGCCTCCGGCTCACCCGCGCAGGTGGCCCGGATCAGCTCCAGCGACGCGCACACCGCGTCCACGTCGACGTCCGGGTCGAGGGCGCGCAGCCGGTCGCGGTCGACGTCCCAGCGGGCCTCGAGGAAGTCCCGGGCCCGGCAGTACACCAGCACGCCGACGTTGACGAACTCGCCGCGCTGAACTCGCGGAGCGGCACGCAGCACGGCGTACTCGAACGGGTCCTTCATGCCGCACCACCCGGCAGCCAGGCGGACCGGTCCGCGGCCCGGGCCAGCAGGTGGCCGACGTACGTCGCTCGGTCCGCGGCCGGCTCGGCCAGCCACGCGTCCGGGACGAGCCCGGCCACCTCGGTGAGCAGCTCGGGCGTGATCGCGGCGGCCAGCTTCGCGTCCACCGCCGCCACGTCCGGGACCGCATCGCGGAAGACGTGGCCCTGGGAGTCGTACGGCGTCGCGGCGAACCTCTCCGCGGGTGCCGAGGAGTGGTGAAAGTACAGCGCGGCGCCATGGTCGATCAGCCACAGCTGCTTGTGCCAGACCAGCAGGTTGGTGTTCCGCCAGGAGCGGTCCACGTTCGCGACGTACGCGTCCAGCCACAGGATCCGGGCGGCCTCCGCGGCGGACGGCTTGCCGGTGGAGCCGTCATACCCGAACGAGCCGGGCAGGAAGTCGACGGCCAGGTTCAGCCCGCCGCTGCGGACCAGCAGGTCCTGCACCTCCTCGTCCGGCTCGGTCTTCCCGATCACCGGGTCCAGCTCCATAAGCTTCAGCTCCGGCACCCGCAGCCCGAGCCGGCGGAACAGCTCGCCGACGATCACCTCGGCCACGAGCGCCTTCGGTCCCTGCCCGGCACCGTGGAACTTCAGCACGTAGGTGCCGAGGTCGTCGCCCTCGACGATGCCGGGCAGCGAGCCGCCCTCCCGCAACGGCAGCACGTAGCTCGTCGCGGTAATTGTGGGTAGAGGCACACGCGAGAGGTTATCTGTCCGCCCGCAGGAACAGCTCCAGGCCATGCAGGTGTTACCCATGGCGAAGGGCGAGTGACGCGCAGGTGAGGATCAGGAGAGGATGTGGGCGATGGCGCGCCGCCGGCTCCACCCTCGGGTACGGGTGGCGTTCTTCGTCTGCGGGGGAGCGCTGGTCGTGCTCGCCGTGGTGCTGGCGTTCCTGCACATCCCCGCGCTGGCGGCGATCGTCGCGCTGCTCACCGGCATCCTGCTGATCGTGTTCGCCGCGATCCGGGAGCTGCCCGAGGAGATCGGCGTGCGCGTCAAGTCGCGCACGGCCCGGCCGGAGCAGCCGGACGACCCCGAGCGGGACTACCGCAAGTCCGTGTACGACGCGGTGCGCCGCGCTCTACCCGACCTGGAGCCACCCCGGCGCGCACCGGACTGGCAGCCCGGCCGTCCCGCGTACTGGGTGCAGGAGCTCGGTCTGCGCGTCGTGGTCGCCTGGTCGCCGGACCCTTCGTACCAGCTCGACTCCGCGGTGCTCGCCCGGCCCGACGGCGTGGCCGCTGTGCTGGTCGTGACGAACGTCGACGACGTGTCCGAGCTGCGTGCGGCGATGCGGTCGTCGCCGGGCGCCGTGGTCCGCTGGCGCTCGTCGCACGACACCGACGCGCTGCGCCGCGCCACCCGCGACCTCCGTCTGCCTAGCTGACGGCGGGTCGTTCTCCCCGGCGCCGTGGCCGCGAGGTGATCTGCCGGGTGACGATCGGGCAGACCCTCTAGGCCCAGCCGCGGCGGGCGGCCTGGTAGCCCAGCTGCAGCCGGGTCTCGGCACCGACCTGGTCCATCAGCGCCCGGACCCGCCGCTGCACGGTCCGCAGCGAGAGCGTGAGCTGGTTGCCGATCGCCTGGTCGGTGAGCCCGGCCAGCAGCAGGGCCAGGATCTTCGAGTCGATGCCGGCGAGCCGGCCGCCGTTCTCCTCGCGGACGCCGCCGTCGGTGTCCGTACTGAGCACCAGAGGGGCGGCGTCGCGCCAGACCCGGTCGAACAGCGCGATCAGCGCGTCCAGCATGCCGCTCTCGTGCACGATCAGCGCGCCGACCGCCCGGCCGGTGCCGGACACCAGCGGGACCAGCGCGATCCGGCGGTCCACGATGATCATCCGGATCGGCAGGACCGGTACCACCCGGGCCTCCTCGCCGTTGCGCAGCGACTCCTCGGCGGCGGCGAAGAAGCCCGGGCGCTCGAACGACTTCCGCTCCAACACCACGCGGTACTGGACGCCGCGCGCGACCGCCTCGTCCTCCTCGGCGTTCTCCTCCGGCGGTACCACCACGATGTCGGCCTTGACGAAGCCGAGCACCTCCTCGCGGGCCGTCATCTGCAGCTGGCTGAACCGCTGCCCGACGGCCTGCGCACCGCGCACCACGTCGACGATCTCGCCGACCGACCGCTCGGTGTCGGTTCCGCGGTACACCTCGGCCAGCGACTCGATCTCGAGCTGGGCCGAGCGCAGCTCCTGCTCGCGCTGGACCGCCAGGGCAGCCAAGGCCACGGACGGCGGCGACGCGACGTACCGGTCCGGATCGCCGCTGGAGCGGGCGGCCAGGCCCATCCGCTCCAGCGCGGCGAGCGTTCGCGCGGCCTGGCCCGGATGGCCGTTCAGCCGCACGGCGAGCTCGCCCGCGTCGTACGACGGCACCTCGACCAGGGCGCGGTACGCGATCTCTTCGGAGTCGTGCAGGCCCAGCACGTCGAGCACGATGCCTCCTCGTCACCAGCCGCGGTCGCTGGGCGACCTGGCGGTTACCGGCAAGACGCAGATCCGCCAGCACCGTATCGCCTCGTGGTGACGCAATTGCGGTGAACTGTGCGGCATGTCCCGATTCCGGCTCATCGCGGCGACCGCCCTGACCGCTCTGCTCACCTCCGTCGTCGTCCCTCGACGAACGCGTCTCCTCCCCCGAGGCGAGTGAACCGGAACCGTCTGGGACCGGCACGAAGGTCGTCACGTTGGTGACCGCGGTCGCGACCGTGGACAACACGCCCGCGGCAACCGACGGGTTCGTCTCGCTGCGGGTGGAGCTGACCGACGCGAACGGCGTCGGGGTCACGCAGACGCTGACCGATCTGTACGGAGTGAGGTAGGTAGAAGTTCAGGCGTCGGGCCGGGAGCGCCTCACGGCGCGTGGCCGCTCGTAGCGGCTATATGTGGGACCCGGGGCTACCGCGGCCCGACGCCTGAGTCAGTGTAACGGCGGAGCCAACCGCTCAGCATCCTCACGTCCACGGCCCTATGGCGTGACCATCACCACAGGTTTCCGGCACGCTCCGCGCGGGAAGCGCTCTGCAGCTGGTCGGCCATCTCGACCAGCCGGGACGCGGACCGGATCTGCTCGTGGCCCTCGTCGGCCAGATATGCCCGGCCGGTGGCGACGATCCGCGCGAACGCCGACGCGCGGTCCAGCGTGGTGGCGAAGTCGCCGTCGGCAACGCCGCGCAGCACCGCGTCGACCATGTCCCGTACCTCGGTGGGGCCCGGCGGGTCCGCGACACCCGCGACGACCGCGTGCACCTCGGCGTGCTCGCGGCCGGCGGCGTACTCGCGGGCCACGGTCTCTGGGTGCGAGTGCACCCAGGAACGCAGCAGGTACAGCCGCCACAGCGTGCCCGGCAACGAGTCGGCGGGGGAGTCCGACCACAGGTCGGCGAGCTGGTCGAGACCGTAGTCGTCGGCCAGCTTCATCACCCGCTCGGCGACCTTCTCGTCGTCGCTGTTCTGCGCACCGCGGACCAGCACCGCGGCCGTGCGGTGGGCCACCTCGGCGAGCGCCGCCGGGTCGTGCAGGCTCGGCAGCGACTCGAACAGCCCAGCTCCCGGCATCACCGGCCGCCGCGGCGTGGGTTTCGTCACCCGCCCAATCCTGCCAGTCACCGCGCGCCACCGCAGTCCGAGCCCCGCCGCGCGTCTGCAACTACGCTGGCTGGCATGGCAGCGGGTCGGAACCGGTTCATGCGGAACGCGATCAGGTACGGGGTCAAGTACGGCCCTCTGGCGTACGAGGCGTTCAAGCACGGCCGCGAACCCGCCCAGCAGGCGATGCAGTCCGCGCTGGCCAAGCGGAACGCACGCAAGACCGCGATCGAACACGCCGCCACGCTGCGGAACGGCACGCTGCTGAAGGTGCTGCACGAGGGCCGGCCGATCTGGTTCGTGTTCAGCGACGACGAGATCATCGCGACGTACCCGCCGGTGCCGATGGCGTCGTACGGCGAGCTGCTGCGGCATGCCGACCTGGCGAACCGGGTGAAGCCCGAACAGCTCGTGCCGCAGCGGCCGACGCCGGGCTCGGTGATCCGCCGCAAACGCTGATTATCGTCCCCGTAACACGGGAGAATCGGCGTGGAAACCGCCCGCCGTGATGCTGGAGCAATGCTGTGGCGGATCAGGACGACGTTGGTGGACCGACCGGGCGCGCTGGCCGAGCTGGCGGCCCGGTGCGGCGCGGACGAGATCAACATCCTCCACCTGGAGGTGTTCACCAGCGAGGACGGCGCGGTGGACGAGCTGGTGGTGTCCGCCGGCGCCGGCTGGTCCGCGGAGCAGCTCGCCGCGCTGGTCGCCGAGGCCGGCTGCACCGGTACGACGGTGCGTCCCTGCCAGGCCGAGGTACTCAGCGACGGCCCGACCCGGTACCTGCGATCCATGCTGCGGCTGCTGGACGACCCGTGCGCCGTGGACGAGGAGCTGGAGCGGCTGCAGGGCCTGAACGAGTACACCGCCGCCGAGTGGGCCAGGGCCGACGTCCTGGTCGAGATCGCAGGGCGGATCGCCGAGCAGCGCGATTATCTCGACCAGGGCGTCGTCGAGGGTCCGCGACCGGGCGACGGCAGCCCGGTTCTGCGGCCGGCGACCGTCGAGGACGCGGCAGCCGTGGTCGACATGCACGACCGTTGCTCGCAGGAGACCCGCGCGCAGCGTTACCACGTGCCGATGCCGCGGCTCACGCCGCGGACCGCGCGGCACCTGTGCACCCCGCCGGGCGGCGCCTCAGTGGTCGCCTGCATCGGCGACGCGGTGGTCGGGATGGCGACGGTCGCGCCGTGGGAGGAGCTCAGTACCCAGGACCTGACCGTGATGGAGCTCGCGGTGCTGGTCGAGGACGGCTGGCACCACCGCGGGCTCGGCAGCGCCCTGCTCACCCAGGTGGTGGCCGCGGCGCGGGAGGCCGGTGCGGACCGGGTGGTGTGCGTCGTCCAACCGGGCAACCTGGCGATGCTGCGGACCGTGTCGGCCGCGCGGCTGCGTGCCCGGATCGTGCACACCGGTGGTTACCTCACCGTCTCGGTCGCGCTGACCGAGCGCGGCGCGGTCGCGGCCGGCGATGCCGCCGATCGGCTGCCGGTGTCCTATGGTCTGACTCGTGGCGTCCAACCTGTCCGGCGACCGGCAACCCCACGGTCTGCTGGTACACCTTCCGGCAAGCAAGCGTTCGCCGGTTCTGGAGCTGTCCCGCCGGGTGCTGATCGCGGTCGGGTTGCTGACTCTGATGGTGCTGATCGTGGTGGTCGACCGTGAGGGCTACCGGGACAACATCGACGACAACGTCACGCTGATCGACAGCATCTACTACGCGACCGTCACGCTCACCACCACCGGGTACGGCGACATCACGCCGGTCACCCCGACTGCGCGGCTGATCAACGCGTTCGTGGTCACGCCGCTGCGCATCGCGTTCCTCGTCGTGCTGGTCGGTACGACGCTCGAGGTGCTGGCAGACCAGGGCCGGCGGATCATGCGCGACTCGCGCTGGAGGAAGCGGATGAAGAACCACATCATCGTGGTCGGGTACGGCACCAAGGGTCGCAGCGCGGTGCAGACGGTGATCGGCAACGGTGTTGCGCGGGAAGAGATCGTGATCATCGACCCCCGCCCGCAGGCGGTCGCGGATGCCGGCAACGACGAGCTCGCCGCGTTCCTCGGCGACGCCACGAACCGCGCGGTGCTGCGCCGCGCCGAGATCACTCGCGCCCGCCAGGTGATCGTCACCACCGACCGCGACGACTCCGCCGTGCTGGTCACACTTGCGGTGCGGCAGCTCAACCCGGACGCGCACTGCATCGTCGCGGTTCGCGAGGAGGACAACGTCCCGCTGCTGCGGCAGAGCGGCGCGGACGCCGTCGTCACCTCGTCGGACGCGGTCGGCCGGCTGCTCGGACTGTCCGCGGTGAGTCCGAAGCTGGGCCAGGTGCTGGAGGACCTGCTCTCGTACGGCGAGGGGCTGGAGGTCGCCGAGCGGCCCATCCTCGGCCGCGAGGTCGGCAAACCATCGTCCGCGCTGCCGGACCGGGTGGTCGCCGTGGTCCGCGATGGCACTGTCTACCGGTACTACGACTCAGCCGTGTCGGTTCTCACCGCGGGGGACCGGCTGATCGTGGTCCGCCCGGCCAAGGAGACCCCCTGGGCCGAGCGCCCCGGCGCCGACGAGAGATGACCCGGACCGGATGAGACTCACCTGGTTGCTGCCGGAGGACCTGGTGGCGCACCAGCTCGTGCAGTCCCGCGCCGAGGGGGTCGACACCGCGCCGTACGCGAAGCGCTGGGCCGACGCCGGTGGCAGCACCGAGCCGCTGTCCGCCGGGACCGCCGACACGCCCGCGAACCCCGAGCAGCGTGAGCTCGCCCGGCAGTTGCTGGCCGAGCTCGATGCGCTGGCGCCACCTGCGACCGAGTACGTCGTACCCGAGCTGGAACCATTGCCACCGGCAACCGATCAGGAGGCCCGGGTACTCGGCGGCTGGACCGGCCGTGCGGCCGGGTGCCTGCTGGGCAAACCCATGGAGGGGTTGCCGCGGGAGGGGATCCGGGAGGTGCTGGAGTCCAGCGGGCAGTGGCCGCTGCGGCAGTACGTGACCGCCGACGGCGTACCCGAGGAGGTGCTCGAGCGCCGGCCCTGGCACTGGAGCCATCCGCGCAGCCTGCGCGAGAACCTGGACGGGATGCCCGAGGACGACGACCTGAACTACGCGATCCTGGCGCTGCTGCTGCTCGAGCGGCACGGGCACGGGCTGACCACCGACGACGTCGCCGAGTCCTGGCTGCAGCAGCTGCCGGCCGGGCGGACGTTCACCGCCGAACGGGTCGCGTACCGCAACCTGCTGGACGGGGTGCCGCCGTCGCGGGCGGCGCTGGTCGGCAACCCGTTCCGGGAGTGGATCGGTGCGCAGATCCGGACCGACGTGTACGGCTGGGCGAACCCCGGCGACCGGACCGCCGCCGGCCGTCTCGCGGTGGTGGACGCGCGACTCAGCCACACCGGCGCCGGAGTCGACGGCGCCGTCTGGGTGGCGGCGATGTCCGCGGCAACGATGGCGCTGGACGACGCTGGCGCGGTAGTCGAGGCCGGCCTGGCGGCGATCCCGGCGGACGGCGAGCTGGCCACCGCCGTCCGGTTCGGCCTGGATCTCGCCGGCCGAGACCTCGACGACGCGCTGGACGCGCTGCACGCGCGGTACGGACACCTGCACTGGGTCCATGCGGTGAACAACAGCGCGCTGACCGCTTACGCGCTGGCGGCGTCGCGCGGCGACTTCGGCACCGGCATCGTGGCCGCGGCCGTGAGCGGCTGGGACACCGACTCGGTCGGCGCCACCGTGGGCGCCGTGCTCGGGGCGCTGCACGGCGTACCGGAGCGATGGTCCGAGCCGCTGGACAACCGGATCGCGACCAGCCTGCCCGGGCTGCACGGCGTCGCGATCGATGACCTGGCCCGACGCACTGTGCGTTGTCAAAGGGAGGTACGGCGGTGACCGATGTCGTGGTGGTCGGCAGCGCGAACGTCGACGTCGTGCTGCCGGTCCGGCGCATCCCGCGCCCCGGCGAGACCGTGCTGGCCTCCGGGCTGAGTCGCGGGCCCGGCGGCAAAGGCGCGAACCAGGCGGTCGCGGCCGCGCGAGCTGGTGCCGCGACCGCGTTCGTGGTGTCTCTCGGCGATGACGACGGCGGTGCGCTGCTGCGTGACGCGCTCGGCGGCGCCGGGGTGGACCTGTCCCTTGCGCGGTCGATCCCGATCCCGACCGGAACCGCGATCATCACCGTCGACGAGTCCGGCGAGAACGCGATCACGGTCGCGCCCTCGGCCAACGCCGAGCTGGTCCTGGACGACGCGTCGACAGCCGCGGTCGCCGAGGCCGCCGTGGTGCTCGCGCAGCTGGAGATCCCGCTCGACACGGTCGCAGCGGCGGCCCGCGCCGCGCGGTACATGATCCTGAACGCCGCACCCGCCGCGACCCTCGACGACGGGCTGCTCGGCCAGGTCGACCTGCTGGTCGTCAACGAGCACGAGGCCGGCATCGTCAGCGGTCTCGATGCCGACCCGGCGACCACCGGTACCGCACTGCTGGACCGGGTGCCGGCCGTCGTGGTGACGCTCGGCGGTGAAGGCGCCCTGGTGCTGCGCCGGGGCGCCGAGCCGGAGAAGGTGCCGGGCTTCAGCGTGCAGGTGGTCGACACCACCGCCGCGGGCGACACCTTCTGCGGTGTGCTGGCCGCGACGCTGGCCCGTGGCGCGGACCTGCCCGCCGCGGTCCGCCGGGCCAACGCCGCGGCGGCACTGAGTGTGCAGGCCGCCGGCGCGATCGCGTCCGTTCCCACCGCGGAGGCGATCGACGAGGTGCTCGGGTGACCCTGGACCCGCTGGTACTGCCGCCGATCGATCCCCCTCTCGGTGCGGACTAGGGTCGGAGCATGCTGCCGCGCACCGTGGACGCCGTCGTCGTGGGGGCGGGACCGAACGGCCTGGTCGCCGCCACCACCTTGGCCGACGCCGGCTGGGACGTCTTGGTGCTCGAGGCAACTGACCATGTGGGCGGAGCCGTGCACTCGGTCAGCGCGGACGGCTGGGTCAGCGACCGGTGCAGCTCCTGCTTCCCGCTCGCTGTCGCGTCACCGGTGATCAGGGCGCTCGACCTGGAATCGCACGGGCTGCAGTGGGCGAACGCGCCACTGCCGCTGGCGCACCCGCTCGGCCCGGACGACGACACCGGCGCCGTGATCGATCCCGACCCGGAACGGACGGCTGCGAACCTGGCCGAGGAGCATCCGGCGGACGGCACGGCGTGGCTGCGGCTGTACGAGGACTACCGGTGGATCCGGGAACCGTTCCTAAGCGCGCTGCTGACGTCCTGGCCGCCCGTGGTCCCCGGCGCGCGGCTGGCGCGACGGCTCGGGTCGCTGGGGGAGCTGGCCCGGTTCGCCCGGTTCATGGCGCTGCCCGCGCACCGGATGGGCCAGGAGCTGTTCGGCGGGATGCGCGGCCGCAGCCTCTTGGCCGGCAACGCGATGCACGCCGACACCTCGCTGACCGGCACCGTCAGCGGCACCATGGGCTGGCTGCTCGCGATGCTCGCCCAGGACGTCGGCTTCCCGTTCGCCGAGGGCGGCTCCGGCCGGCTGGCCGAGGCGATGGCGTCGCGGGCCCGCCAGGCCGGCGCCGAGCTGATCTGCGGCGAACGCGTGGCGGCGGTCGAGGTCTCGCACGGCCGAGCCGCCGGCGTCGTCACCGCGACCGGCGGTCGGGTCGTGGTCCGGCGCGCGGTGCTCACCGACGTGTCGGCCCCGATGCTGTATGACGAGCTGTTGCCGCCCGCAACCATCCCGGACAAGCTGCGCTCCGACCTGACCCGGTACGCCTGGGACCTGCCGACGGTGAAGGTGAACTACCGGCTGTCCGCCCCGGTGCCGTGGACCGCGAAGCACGCTCACTCGGCGGGCGTCGTACACCTCGGTGGCGACGCCGACTCGCTCGTGCACACCGGCGCCGACCTCGATACCGGACGGGTGCCGGCCGCGCCGTTCCTGCTCGTCGGCCAGACCAGCACCGCCGACCCGACCCGGTCGCCGGCCGGTACCGAGGCCCTGTGGGCGTACTCGCACCTGCCACGCGGTATCGCCGACGACGCGTCCGCCGAGCAGCTCGCAGGCCGGATGGACCGGGTGCTGGACAAGCACGCCCCCGGGTTCGGCGCGCTGGTACTGGACCGCGAGGTGCAACGGCCGAGCGACTTCACCGCGGGCAACGCCAGTCTCGGCCTCGGTGCGCTGAACGGCGGTACCACGCAGATCTTCCAGCAGTTGATCTTTCGCCCCACCGTCGGTCTCGGCGGTCCGCGCACGGTGGTGAACGGCCTCTACCTCGGCAGCGCCGCCATTCACCCAGGCGGCGGCGTCCACGGTGCCCCCGGCTGGCTCGCTGCCCGCGCCGCCCTCCGCGACAACACCAGCCTCGGCGCCCTCACCCGCCACCCCAAGTCCGCCCTCCTGGCCCGCCTCTACCGCTAGAACACGCGAACCACCCCGGGTCTGTCGACCAGGGCGGCGGCGTGCTGCGATGCCCCGGCCGGGGCGCGCGTTTCAGGTTCAGGCTTACGGTTACTGCGCAGGGTCACGCGGCCGTGCCGCGCTGAGGCTCGGCGGGCCGAAGCCGACACGAGGGAGGCAGAGTCATGAGTGCGGTCACCGTCGGGCTGCTGGTCAGGATGACGGCTCAACCCGGTAAAGAGGAACAGGTCGCCGAGTTCCTGAAGGGGGCCCAGGCGCTCGTCGAAGCCGAGCCGGACACGACAAGCTGGTTCGCCGTGCAGCTTGGCGCACAGACCTTCGGGATCTTCGATGTCTTCCCCTCGGAGGAGGGCCGACAGGCGCATCTGTCCGGCAAGGTCGCCGAGGCGCTGTTCCAGCAGGCTCCCGACCTGTTCAGCGAGGAACCGTCGGTCGAGCAGGTCGACGTGCTCGCCAGCAAGCTCCCGTAGTGGATCCGGTGGTCGCGAGCCTTGACGGTACGGGCGTCTATATGTGACCTTTTACTCACATATGGATCGTGGTGGCGGGACCGAAGTGGAGCGGGTGTTCAAGGCACTGGCCGACGGCACGCGCCGGCAGCTGCTGGACGTGCTGGCGGCCGGTCCGCGGACGACCGGCGAGCTGTGCGAGAGGCACCCGGAGATGACCAGGTACGGCGTGATGGCGCACCTCAAGGTGCTCGAGCAAGCTGGCCTCGTGCTGGTGGTCCGGGACGGGCGGCTCCGCTACAACCACCTGAACCCGGTGCCGATCCGGCAGATCTACGAGCGCTGGGTGCGGCCGATGGCCGAGCTCCCGGCGACCGAGCTGACCGGTCTCGCCCGCGCGGTCCAGCAGCGGCACCGGAGGGAGCAGGGCGATGAGCAGTGACGAGGGGCGGGGCCCGGTCGCGTTCGAGCTGACCGCGGAGATCGAGATCGACGCGCCGGCCGAGATGGTCTGGCGGTCGCTGACCGAGGACATCGGGTCGTGGTGGCCGCACAGCTTCAGCGCTGAGCCGAAGATCACGCTCGAGGCATGGGTCGGCGGTCGGTTCTGGGAGGAGTTCGGCGATGCCGCCGGCGGTGCGCTGTACGGGCTGGTGACCTACCTGCGGCCCGGCGCGGAGCTCACCGTGAGCGGCGCCATGGGGATGCGTGGCGCCCGCCAGTACGTGAAGACCTACACGCTCGAGGCGTCCGGGAGCGGCACCCGGGTGCGCACGGTGGCGTCGGTGCTCGGCGACATCTCCGACGAGACCAGGGCCGGGTACGAGGCCGGCGGGGTCGAGGTGCTCGAACGGCTGAAGGCGTTCACCGAGACCGCGAGCGGCTGACCCGGCTCGGGTTAGCCGCCGGCGCGTCGGCGGAACCATCGAGGGCGGCGGCTCGTCCAGCCTCAGCAACACCGGCTGCGGTGGCGGGGGAGAGGTGGTGGATCGTGGTGAAGGCACGACCCTGGTCCGTCGATAAGGTCACAGGCATGCGCAGGGTACTCGCGGGACTGCTGCTGACCATCGTCGGCGGCTGGCTGTTCGCCGGCCTTGCCGCCACCTCGGCCGTCGCGGCGTCGACGACGCCTTCCGAGGCGGCCGCGTACGACGACAGCGTCGACTCGATGCGGATCGAGTACAACGTGACGACCGACGGTGTGCTGGAGGTGACGGAGCGGATCGTCTACCGGTTCGGCATCGGCTCCGGCCGGCACGGCATCTACCGTGACCTGGTCACCCGGGAGCCGTACGTCGACGACATGTCGAAGGACCAGAAGTACGAGATCTCGGACGTCGAGGTGAGTAGTCCGTCCGGGGACAGCGCCGAGTTCACCAAGGAGACGACCAGCCACAACGGCGGCCGCGACCAGTCGCTGCGGCTGAAGATCGGGTCCGCGGACCGGACGATCGACGCCGACACCGCGACGTACGAGATCTCCTACAAGGTGCGCGGTGCGCTGCGGCACTTCGACGACCACAGTGAGCTGTACTGGGACGCCACCGGTGACGGATGGGCTGCCGAGCTGAACGACGTCTCGGTGGATGTCACCGTACCCGAGGGCGTGACCAGGACCGAGTGCTTCGC
This sequence comes from Kribbellaceae bacterium, assembly GCA_035650275.1. Classification (GTDB taxonomy): domain Bacteria; phylum Actinomycetota; class Actinomycetes; order Propionibacteriales; family Kribbellaceae; genus DASRHY01. The sequence continues at coordinate 17,741 of DASRHY010000059.1, forward strand.
CGGTCCGCACGGATCGAGCACAGCCTGCGATTCGGACAGTGTCTCCGGCGGCACCGGACGGTTCGCGCAGGCGAACATCCCCGTCGGCAGCCAGCTCACCATCGTGGCCGGTATCAAGGCCGGTGTCGTCAGCAACGACACCCCGATCGTGGTGGACCCGCCGAGCCTGCTGGAGCGGGCCGGCCTGACAGTGCCGATGGTCGCCGGGTCCGGCCTGGTCGCGCTCGCCGTACCGGTCGCCGGCATCACGCTGGCGCGCCGGACGAACAAGGACGAGCGGTACGCCGGCCTCCCGCCCGGCGCGTTCCCGGCCACCGGCTCGACCGTTGCCGTGGGCAAGGACACGCTGGCCGAGAGCCAGATCCCGGTGGCGTTCGCGCCGCCGCAGATCCCGGTCGCCGAGGCGGGTCTGCTGATCGACGCAGTCGCCAACACCCGGGAGACCGCCGCGACGCTGATCGACCTCGCGGTCCGCGGTGGCATCCGGATCGACAACACCGGCACCGAGCAGTTCGCGGTCCTGATCAACCCGGCCGTCGCGAACATGCCGCATGAGCAGGCTTTGCTGTCGCGGCTCTACCCGAACCTGCAGCCCGGTACGGCGATCCCGCTCAAGCGCCGCCCGACCGGCGACCAGTCGATGCGCAAGGCGCACGACGCGATGATCGACGCGGTCCGCCAGCAGGTCACCGCGCGCGGCTACTACACCCGGCTGCCGAGCCGGATGCGCAGCGGCGGCGTGAAGCTGCAGGGTTTCGGCTGCGCGTGTGTCGGCATGATCGCGATCTGGGTGTTCGGCGGCACCGTGATGGCCGGAATCGGTGCCGCGGTGAGCTCGGGGTCCGGTGGCGGCGGCCGGCTGGTCGCGTTCGGTCTCCCTGTGCTGATGGTGCTCGCGACCCTGGGGTACATCGGCTGGCTGCGGTCGCGCGGTCGTCGTACCGCGTTCGGCCGGGCGCTGACCGACCAGACGATCGGCTTCCGGACCTACCTGGCCACGGCGGAGGCGCAGCAGCTGCGGTTCGAGGAGGGCGAGGACATCTTCAGCCGGTACCTGCCGTGGGCGATCGTGTTCGACCTAGCGGACCGCTGGCAGAAGGTGTGCGCCGAGCTGGTCGCCGCCGGCCGGATCCCGGCCGACCCGGTCTGGTACAGCGGGCCGTCGTATTACACCTCGGGCTTCGCGGCCGGCACGATCAGCGACACCGTCGCCCGGACCTTCGACCCGCCGCCGGCGCCCGCCAACAGCGGAGGCGGCGGCGGCAGCTCGTCCGGCTTCAGCGGCGGCTCCTCCGGCGGCGGGGGCGGCGGCGGAGGCGGTGGATCCTGGTAGGACTCAGACCGCGCCGCCGGCGGCCGGCGGCGCGGTCGGGTCGTTGCCGGACGCACCGACCGACTCCCGTGCCAGATACTCCTCGAGGTGGAACAGGTTGTCGCCGGCGCGCCGCGCGACGTTCAGCAGCGTCTTCATCGAGGCCACCTCCTCGACCTGCTCCTTCAGGAACCACTGCATGAACTGCTCGCCGATGTAGTCGCCCTCGGCCCGCGCCGTCTTGGCCAGCGTCTCGATCTGCGCAGTGACGGCGGTCTCCTGCTGCAGCGCGAACTCGATCGGGTCCAGCACGGACTCGAAGTCGTTGCGGACGTCGGACACACCGGGGATCTGCACCCGGATGTCGTTGTCGAGCAGGTACTTGACCATCATCATCGCGTGGTTCCGCTCTTCCAGTGACTGCCGGTAGAAGTGCGACGCGAGCTGCGGCAGGTCCTGGTCGTCGAACCAGACGGCGACCGCGATGTACTGCTGCGCCGCGCCGAACTCGTTGCGAACCTGGTCCTGCAGTAGGTCGATGTACGTGCCCATGACCAGCAATCTAGTTGGCAGCCGACGGATTCTCATCCTTGGCCAGGCTGGCCTAACGGCCCGCTCAGGCGATCCGGTCCCAGTCCTCGGCCCGGATCGCGTGCTGGAGCGGGCGATTCGCGGCGAGCTGCTCGATCTCGCGCACCGCGAGCTCACCGAGCCGCTCGATCTCGTTGCCCAAGGCACCGGCCAGGTGCGGGGTGATGAACACGTTCGGCAGGTCCCACAGTGCCGAGTCCGGCGGCAGCGGCTCGGGATCGGTGACGTCGAGCACCGCATCGAGGCGGCCGGATGCGCACTCCCGCTCGAGCGCCGCCTGGTCGACGATCGCGCCGCGGGCCGTGTTGACCAGGACTGCGCCGTCCCGCATCCGGGCCAGCAGAGCGGCGTCCACCAGTCCCGTGGTCCCGGGCAGCAGCGGGGCGTGGATGCTGACGACGTCGCTGCGGGCGACCAGCGTGTCCAGGTCACAGCCGGTCGCGCCGAGGGCGGCGGCGTCGTCGAGGTACGGGTCGCTGACCAGCACGTCGAGGTCGAAGCCGCGCAACCGGTCCGCGACCATCCGCCCGATCCGCGATGCCCCGATCAGCCCGATGGTGGCCCGGTAGTTGCCGAGCCTTCCGACGGCGGACAGGTCGGGTGTGGACCTGTCCCGGCGGTACTGCGCGGCGAGCCGGAACGCCCGCTTCCCGGCCAGCACGATCGCCGCGACCGCGAACTCCGCGACCGGTATGCCGTTCGCGGTGACGGCCGACGACACCTGGACGCCGCGCTCCAGCACCTCTCGGTCTGCGAACGTCTTGACGCTGCCGGCCGCGTGCACCACAGCCCGTAGCCGAGGTGCGGCGTCCAGCACCTCGGGCGTGATCGGCGGACACCCCCAGCCGGTGAGCAGCACCTCGACCTGCCCAAGCGCCTCGCGGTGCGGCTCGAACGTGCCCTCGGGCCGGTCCGGGAGCACCGTCGCGACCGCCGCGAGCCGGCGTCGTACCTGATCGGTCATGACCTGGCGCGCGGTCGCCTCGTCCATCGCGAGCATCACCGTGAGTGGCATGCAGAGGAGGCTAGCAAGCGCTTACCGGATTGTCCGGGAATGCCTCGGGGCTGCGCTGCCGTTGGACTCTTGAGGCAGGATGGATAGTGAGACGCTTCGCGAGACCGCCGAGCGAGGGAGTGGACGATGCGACCGGACGACCTCTACGAGATCGTCGACGAGTCCGTGGCGACCGGGCCGTCGGCGCCACCGCGGGTGCTGATCCACGCGCTCGAGGGCTTCATGGACGCCGGCCTGGCCGGCCGGACCAGCGCTGAGCACCTGCTCGAGGCACTCGACAGCCGCGTGCTGGTGCGGTTCGACGTCGACGTGCTGCACGACTACCGGGCCCGCCGCCCGGAGGTCACGTTCGCCGAGGACCACTTCATCGACTACTCGCCGCCGCACCTGTCCCTGCACCTGCTGACCGACGACGCCGGGGTCGAGTTCCTGCTGCTGGAGGGTGCCGAGCCGGACGCGCACTGGGAGCGGTTCGCCCGCGCCGTGCGCCAGCTGGTGGACCACTACAACGTGAACCTGACCGTCGGCGTGCACGGGATCCCGATGGCGGTCCCGCACACCCGCCCGCTCGGCCTGACCTCGCACGCGACCCGGCCCGAGCTGGTCACCAGGACCAACATCTGGTCCGGCGAGATGCGGCTGCCGGCCAGCGCGTCGACGATGCTCCAGGTCCGGCTCGGCGAGGCCGGCCGGGATGCGATGGGTTTCGCGGTCCATGTCCCGCACTACCTGGCCGAGAACCGGTTCCCCGGCGCCGCGCTGGCACTGGTGCACGCGGTGTCCGCGGCCACCGGCCTGCTGCTGCCGAGCAAGGCGCTGCTCGACGAGGCGGCCGTCACCGGCCGGCTGGTCGACGAGCAGGTCGAGGAGTCCGAGGAGGCCACCGCCGTGGTGCGCGCGCTGGAAACCCAGTACGACGCCGCGGACGGCTCGGTCAGCCGGGGCAGCCTGCTCGCGACCGAGTCGCTGCCGTCGGGCGAGGAGCTCAGCGCTCAGGTCGAGCAGTTCCTCGCCGAGCTGGACCGGCACGACGGCTCCGACGAGCCCGAGGAGTAGCAGCCGACCTGCGAGGATGACGGCATGCCGAAGTCCTTGGACGATCTGGTCGAGCTGCTGGACCTGGAACAGATCGACGTCGACCTGTACCGGGGCCGCCAGCCGGAGACGGCGCTGCAGCGCGTGTTCGGCGGGCAGGTGCTCGGACAGGCACTGGTCGCAGCGACCCGGACGGTCGACCCGGACCGGGCCGTGCACTCGCTGCACGGGTACTTCCTGCGGCCGGGCGACACCACGGTCCCGATCGTGTACCGCGCCGAGCCGACGCGGGACGGCGGCACGTTCAGCAGCCGCCGGGTGGTGGCCTCCCAGCACGGCAAGCCGATCTTCTACATGTCCGCGTCGTTCCAGCGGGCCGAGGACGGGCTGGACCATGCGGACCCTATACCGGAGGGCGTGACACCACCCGACGAGTCGCCGACGCTGGCGTCGGTCCTGGAGGCGTCCACCGGCCGGAGCGCCGACGCCTGGAACTCCGAATGGGCCGCCCTCGACGTCCGGCTCGCGAGCCAGACCGGGCGGCAGTTCTGGGTCCGGGCTGCCGGCACGCTGCCCGACGACCAGCCGCTGCACGCCTGTGTACTGGCGTACGCCAGCGACCTGACCCTGCTCGGCGCGAGCCTGCTGCCGCACGGGCTGGTGATCGGCGACCGGCGGATCCAGCCCGCCTCGCTGGACCATGCGATGTGGTTCCACCGCCCGTTCCGGGCCGACGAGTGGCTGCTGTACGACCAGGCGTCGCCGTCCGCGTCCGGCGCCCGTGGCTTCAGCACCGGCCGGCTGTTCACCGTCGACGGCCGCCTGGTCGCCTCCGTCGTACAGGAGGGCCTCATCCGCCCCGTAGGCCTCGACGAGGCCGAGATCGAGTCCCGCAGCTCGTCCTCGATACCAACCCGCAACTCGTCCTGACATCTGCGGTCAGGAGGAGATCTGGCTAGGCGGGTCGGGTGACGCGGCCGATCAGGTAGGGGTCGCGAGACTGCGGGGTGTACAGGGCCAGGTCGAGGCCGTCGGAGCGTTCGCGGTAGCCGAAGTCGGCCTGGGACGGCAGCAGTATGGGTTTGCGGAAGTCGACTCGGACGGTGAACGCGTCGGGCAGTTCCTCGCTGAGCTCGGACAGCGCGGCTGCCTTGGCCCACATCCCGTGCGCGATCTGGCGCGGGAAGCCGAAGGCCTGCGCGGTCAGCTTGAACAGGTGGATCGGGTTGCGATCGCCGGAGACGGCGGCGTACCGGCGGCCGAGGTTCGCGGCCAGGTCCCACCGTGCCGTGGCCGGCAGCTCGGGGTCGCGGAGCAGGTCGGACGGTGCGCCGTCGCTGCCGGCACCGCGACTGAGCAGGGTGGTGACGTCGCTCCAGACGCGCTCGCCGCCGACCAGCACGTCGCTGACGATGTCGAACACGGTGCCCTTGCTGTGCGGCCGGTGCGGCCCGGCGCTGACCTCGATCGCCAGCGTCGCGTCGACCGGCACCGGGTGGTACTGGGTGATCGAGTTCGCCAGGTGCACGATGCCCATCGGCTTGAACGGGAAGGTCGGATCCGCCATCAGGTCCAGGTGCAGTGGGAACGCCAGCACGTGCGGATAGGTCACCGGCACCGATGGTCCGGCGTCGAAGCCCGTCACTTCGCAGTACGACGCCAGGTGGGCCGGGTCGACCTTGTGCCGCGGCAGCTCGAGCCGCAGCGCGGACTCCTCGGTACCGGCCTCGCGATGCTGCAGGGTGGCGCGGACCGTCCTGGCGTAGAGGGTTCCGAGGTTCGGGGCCTCACGGTAGCTGCGGGTCTGGCGCGACATGGGTCAGGCTCCCAGCATGCTCTGGCCGCAGACCCGGACCACGTTGCCGGTGACACCGGCCGACGCGGGGTCGGCCAGCCACGCGATCGTCTCGGCGACGTCGACCGGCTGCCCGCCCTGCTGCAGCGAGTTCATCCGCCGGCCGGCCTCCCGGATCGCGATCGGGACCTTCGCGGTCATCGGAGTCTCGATGAAGCCGGGGGCGACGGCGTTGACCCGGTATCCCCGCTCGGTCAGCGAAGGCGCCAGCGCCTGCACCAGCCCGATCACGCCGGCCTTGGAGGTGGCGTAGTTGGTCTGGCCGTTGTTCCCGGCGATGCCGCTGATCGAGGCCACCCCGACGATGCTGGCGCCGGGCCGCAACGCGTCCGCCTCGAGCAGGTGCGCGGTGATCCGCTCCGGGGCGCGCAGGTTCACGTCCAGCACCGCGTCCCAGACCTCGGTCCGCATGTTCGCCAGCCGCTTGTCCCGGGTGATACCGGCGTTGTGCACAACGGCGTCGAGACCGCCGTGGGTGTCCTTCGCGTACGCCGCCAGCCGCTGCGGTGCGTCCACCGCGGTGACGTCCAGCAGCAGCTCGCTGCCGCCGATCCCGGTCATCACCTCGCGCAGCTCGTTCGCGAGCTGGGGCATGTCGGCACCGATCACGATGGCGCCGTCGCGGGCCAGGGTCTGCGCGATCGCAGCGCCGATCCCGCGGGCGGCACCGGTCACCACCGCGACCTTCTTCGCGAGCGGGGCGGCGCGGTCACCACCGTCCGGCACCCGCAGCTCGGTGCCGACGCGGATCACCTGACCGCTCACGTACGCCGACCTGGGCGACAGCAGGAACCGCAGCGTCGACTCGAGCTGGTCCTGCGCACCGGGCGCGACGTACACCAGGTTCACCGTGCTGCCGCGCTTCACCTCCTTGCCGAGCGAACGGGTGAAGCCCTCCAGCGCCCGCTGGGCGACCTGCTGCTGCGGCGACCCGGCCTGCTCCGGGGTGCGGCCGACCACGACCACCCGGCCGTTGGACGCGAGCTGCCGGATCACCGGCGAGAAGAACCGCTGCAGCGAGGTCAGGTCCGCGGTCGACTCGGCCTCGGTGATGTCGTACACCAGCGCCTTGTGCCTGATGTCGCTGGACGCGACGCCCTCGCCGTACATGCCGACCTGGACACCGGCCTCGCGCAGGACCTCCTGGATCGCCTTGCCGGTGTCGCTGCCGCCGACGCCAGGTGCCACCACCGGGTTCGCGGCGAACCGGCCGAACAGCGCCGGCCCGTCGACCAGTGGTGCCCCCTCGGTCCAGCGCTGCAGGGGGGTCGGGTCCGGCAGGCCGAGGTTCTTGACCAGGAACCGGCCGACGCCGGACCGGGTGAAATCCTGGTAGCGGTCAGTCATCCGTGGGTCTCCTGACTACTTCTCGAGGATGGCGACGACGCCCTGGCCACCGGCGGCGCAGATCGAGATCAGGCCGCGTCCGCCGCCGGCCTCGTGCAGCTGCTTGGCCAGCCCGGCGACGATCCGGCCGCCGGTCGCGGCGAACGGGTGCCCGGCCGCCAGCGAACCGCCGTTCACGTTCAGCTTGTCCCGGTCGATCTCGCCGAGCGGTGCGTCCAGCCCGAGCCGCTCCTTGCAGAAGATCGGGTCCTCCCATGCCTTGAGCGTGGCGAGCACCTGCGCGGCGAACGCCTCGTGGATCTCGTAATAGTCGAAGTCTTGCAGGGTCAGCCCGGCCCGGGCGAGTATCCGCGGCACCGCGTACGCCGGCGCCATCAGCAGACCCTCCTTACCGCGGACGTAGTCGACCGCCGCGGTCTGCGAGTGGGTCAGGTACGCCAGCGGCTGCAGCCCGTGCTCGGCGGCCCACTCGTCCGTGGCCAGCAGTACAGCGGACGCGCCGTCGGTGAGCGGCGTCGAGTTGCCTGCGGTCATCGTTGCCGTCGGCCCCTTCCCGAACACCGGCTTGAGCGTGGCCAGCTTCTCGATCGTGGTGTCCGGGCGCAGGTTCTGGTCGCGTTCCAGGCCGAGGTACGGCGTGACCAGGTCGGCCAGGAAGCCGCGCTCGTACGCCGCAGCGAGGTTGCGGTGCGACCGGTATGCGAGCTCGTCCTGCTCCTCCCGGGTAACGCCCCACTCCAGCGTGGTGAGCGCGCAGTGCTCGCCCATCGAGAGCCTGGTCCGCGGCTCGGCGTTGCGCGGGATCTCCGGCACGACATCCTTCGGCCGGACCCGGCTCAGCGCCTTCAGCCGGTCCGGCATGTTGCCGGCACGGTTCAGGTCGAGCAGCTTGATCCGAAGCTGGTCGTTGACCGCGATCGGCGCGTCCGACGCGGTGTCGACCCCGCCGGCGATCGCGGCGTCGGTCTGGCCGAGCGCGATCTTGTTGGCAGCCAGGATCGCGGCCTCCAGCCCGGTCCCGCAGGCCTGCTGAATGTCGTACGCCGGGGTGGTCGGCGCCAGCTTCGAGCCGAGTACCACCTCGCGGACCAGGTTCCAGTCCCGGCTGTGCTTCAGCACGGCGCCGGCGACCACCTCGCCGAGCTCAGCGCCGGCGATCCCGGCGCGGTCCACCAGGCCGTCGACGGCGGCACTGAGCATCTCGGAGTTGGACGCATGCCGATACGTCTTGTCCTGCCGTGCGAACGGGATCCGGTTCCCGGCGACGACGGCGACCTTGCGGATGTCGGTCATCTGCTTCTCCTGCGGGGTTAGGTGGTGCGGGGACGTCGCAGCGCCTTGCGCCCGACGGCGGTAGCGAGGGTGGCGGTGATCGCGGTCTCCCGGACGGTGGCCGGGTCGGCGTGGTGCACGACCGGGTTGCCGGGGGAGGAGGCGGACACCACCAGGCCCATCCGGGCAATCTGCATCGCGCCGAGCGTCTGGGTGTAGAGGTAGTTCGCCAGGTAGTGCGGGTCGGCCGCGTCGAACACCCCGGCCTTGTGCCCGGACCGCAGCACGGCCGCGGTGCGCTCCAGGTTGGTCGCCATCGCGGTGCCGAGCTTGACCATCACCGGTTCGGTGATCTCGCCGAACAGCTCCTCGCCGGTACGGCGCAGCAGGCTCATCGCGCAGTCCGCAAAGGCCGGGTATTCCAGGCAGAAGTCGACGAACGTCTTGGTCAGCGCCCGTAGCCGGGTCATCGGCGCACGACGACCGTTGTTGTCCGCGGCAACCATCCGGGCATCGAGCTCGGTCAGGTAGTCGACCAGGGTGAGCGCGAAAAGCTCCTCCTTGCCGGCGAAGTGCCGGTAGATCAGTGCCTTGTTGATCCCGACCGCCCGGGCGATGTCCTCGATCTGGGCACCGATCGCACCGCGCTCGTCGAACAGCTTCCGGGTGGCCGCGATGATGTCCCGCTCGCGGTCGCGGCGGCGCTCCGCCGTGCTGCGGCGGCGGCCGAGCGAGACCACTGAGGAGGCCATGCACCGATCTTAGCCACCCCTGTAGCCGATGGTGCAAACGCCGGTTACACTCGCGAGTAACTTCAGCCGTGGGAGATCATCATGACCGTGACCGAACCGACCACCCGAACGGCCGCGTCCGCCGACGTGATGGCGCTGGCCGGCGAGCTGGCGGCCGAACGGTCGAAGCCGGAGTGGAAGACCTTCTCACTGGACCTGAACGACGAGCAGCGCGAGATCCGGGACTGGGCGCACGACTTCGCGCAGAACGTGATTCGGCCGGCAGCGCCGGAGTGGGACGAGCGCGAGCAGACTCCCTGGCCGGTGATCCAGGAGGCCGCGAAGATCGGCCTGTACGGACTGGACTCCAGCGTGAACCTGTTCATCGACCCGTCCGGGCTGCTGCTCCCGATCGTGAACGAGGAGGTGTTCTGGGGCGACGCCGGGATCGCGATGTCGCTGATGGGCACCGGCCTGGCCAGCTCGGCGATCTTCTCCAACGGCACCCCCGAGCAGTGGAACACCTGGCTGCCGCGCTGCTACGGCACCGCCGCCGACGTCCAGGTGGCGGCGTTCTGCTCGTCCGAACCCGGTGCCGGCTCCGATGTGTCCGCGATCCGCACCAAGGCGACGTACGACGAGAAGTCCGGCGAGTGGGTGATCAACGGCCAGAAGGCGTGGGCCACCAACGGCGGGATCGCGGACGTGCACGTCGTGGTCGCCACCGTGGACCCGTCGCTGGGCAGCAAGGGCCAGGCCGCGTTCGTCGTACCGAGGTCCGAGGTCACCGGGCTGGAGCAGGGCACGAAGCTGCGCAAGCACGGGCTGCGCGCCTCGCACACCGCGGACGTGTTCTTCGACGACGTCCGGGTCCCGGCCGCGAACCTGCTCGGCGGCAAGGAGAAGCTGGACGAGCGGATCGCCCGGGCGCGCGAGGGCGGCTCGTCCCGCGGGAACGCGTCGATGGCGACGTTCGAGATGTCCAGGCACCTGGTCGGCTCGCAGGCGGTCGGGATCGCCCGCGCGGCGTACGAGTTCGCGCTCGAGTACGCCAAGGGCCGCGAGCAGTTCGGCCGGCCGATCATCGACAACCAGGGCGTCGCGTTCAAGCTGGCCGACATGGCGATGGAGATCGACGCTGCGCGGCTGCTGGTCTGGCGGGCCGGGTACATGTCGGCGGCGCTGATGCGCGGCGAGCCGCTGGACTACCGCAACGGCGAGGGCTCGATGGCCAAGCTGAAGGCGGGCGAGGTCGCGGTCAGGGTGACCGAGGAGGCGATCCAGATCCTCGGCGGCAACGGCTACACGCGGGAGTACCCGGTGGAGCGGATGCACCGCGACGCGAAGATCTACACCATCTTCGAAGGCACGTCCGAAATCCAACGCCTGGTAATCTCCCGGGCCATCTCCGGCATGCGCATCCGCTAACGCTCCCCGGGTCAGAGCCTGGTGGTGGCGGCTGCGCGCACTCATCACTCGAATCAGGCCGGGACGAGGGCGCGGTGGTCCTTGGCGAGGCCGTGCAGTGGGCACGGCTGGCGGGGTTCCCGCGGACACAGCACCCACAGCTCCGAGGCCGTCGCCCGATAGATGCGGTACGGCGCCGGCCCGGTCACGTCGTCCCGCGCGACCTGTGCGCCGCCTCTGCTCGGCGGGCCCGGGTAGAACTCCAAGGCCCGGTCCAGGTCCGTTCCGGACAGCTCGGCGGCCTGGCCCACGGCGTACACCGCTCGGCCGTGATACGGCGGAACGGTCGAGTCGAAGACGACGAGGCTCACCCGCGGCCGCGCGGCGAGGTTGAGCGAGTGCTGTGCGTCCATCGCGGACAGCCAGTAGAACTCGCGGTCCCCGCCCGGCGCGAAGTACACCGGTGACGTCCACGGCCGGCCGTCGGCGTCGGCCGTGCCCAGCGTGAGGTATCGGTTCGTCTCGTTGATGATCCGTGCATGTGCGGCGAGCGTGTCCATTGCTGTGCTCCTTTAGGTCGGTGTGCCCGAGCCTGCCCGGTCGGGCCCGACCGGAGCATCCGTGCCGACCACGGAACCACCACGGATCTGCACGAGATCGCCGCGATCACCGCGTTCTCCTTTCCGATCTTGAGGTATTCGGGCTGCCGTCGACGATCTCTTCCTGAGCGCGATGAGTTTGCGGCGGTCGCCGGGTTGTACCGGTGACAGACTCAGGAGGACGTCGATGTTGCTGAAGGACAAGACCGCCGTCGTCTACGGCGCAGGAGGGTTCGTGGGCGGTGCGATCGCCCGCGCCTTCGCCCGGGAGGGCGCGACCGTGCACCTGGCCGGGCGTACGGCCGCGACCCTTCAGGTGGTGGCCGACGATATCGCCGAGGCGCATGGGCGGGCCTATGTCGCGGTCGTGGACGCGCTGAACGAGGCCGAGGTCGACGGGCATGCCGCCGCCGTCGTCGAGCGATCCGGCACGCTCGACATCTCGATCAACGTGATCAGCGACCAGGACGTGCAGGGCACGCCGATGGTGGAGATGTCGGTCGAGGACTACGTGCGGCCGGTCGAAGTGGCGGTGCGGTCGAAGTTCCTCACCTCCCGGGCCGCTGCCCGGCACATGATCCGACAGAGGTCGGGAGTGATCCTCACCTTCGGCGGCAGGTTCGACTGGACGGTCGCCAGACGGCTGCACATCGGTGGGATCGGCACCACCTTCGACGCGGTCGAGGCGATGCGCCGCCAGCTCGCCGCCGAGCTCGGCCCGCACGGCATCCGCGTCGTGACCCTGCGCACCGGTGGACTGCCGGAGACGATCCCGGCGGACTTCGAAGGATACGAGCAGGTGCGACAGTGGCTGGTCGAGCAGACGCCGACCGGTCGCACGGCCACGTTGACCGACGTCGGTAACGTCGCCGCGTTCGCCGCATCGCAGCTCGCGTGCACGGTGACCGGCACGATCAACATGACCGCTGGGGCGGTGCTCGACTGATCAGTGCGGGTCATCTTGGCGGACGGTGAGCCGCGGTCGGGCGAGCTTGCGATGCGACACGTCCACGCCTAGGTGCACAGGCCAGCACTGTCTGGGCCTGAAGGCCGTCCAGCCGGTAGATGTTCCCGAAACCGACGCGCCGTGCCAGCATCTGAACCAGTCAATCCGGTGAGGAGACAGTGATGGCCTGGCACACTCTGGTTTCGGGTCGCCGAAGGCTGGCCGCAATCGCCCTTGGCTTGTCAGCGATCGCCATGGCCTTACCCGCCGCTGCGGTCGGCGTCGAGGCGGCTGGACGTCCCACGGTTCGGTTTGCCACCTTCAACGCCTCGTTGAACCGCGGCGTCGCCGGCGCGCTGGTGGCCGACCTGTCCACGCCGGGTAACGCGCAGGCGCAGACCATTGCCGAGATCATCCAGCGGACCCGGCCCGACGTCCTGCTCATCAACGAGTTCGACTTCGACGAGGGTGGCGTTGCGGCGCGGCTGTTCCAGCAGAACTACCTGTCGGTCGGGCAGCACGGCGCGGAACCGATCGAGTATGGCTATCGGTTCGTGGCGCCGAGCAACACCGGCGTCGCGTCCGGCTTCGACCTCAACAACGACGGCCGGATCGTCACCGAGCCCGGCGCACCGGGGTATGGCGACGATGCGCTGGGGTTCGGTGCGTTCCCAGGGCAGTTCGGCATGGCTGTCTACTCCCGTTACCCGATCGACTACGAGCGGATCCGCACCTTCCAGCGCTTCCTGTGGAGGGATATGCCGGGTGCGCTGCTGCCGGACGACCCCGCCACCGCGACACCGGCGGACTGGTACACGGCGGCGGAGCTTGATGTCTTCCGGCTGTCCTCCAAGAGCCACTGGGATGTCCCGGTCCGGATTGGCAACCACGCCGTGCATTTCCTCGTCAGTCATCCGACGCCACCGGTGTTCGACGGGGCCGAAGACCGCAACGGGCGGCGCAACTTCGACGAGATCCGGCTCTGGGCCGACTATGTCAGGCCCGGGCACGGCGACTACATCTACGACGATCAGGGCCGGCAGGGCGGCCTTTCGCCCGGCGCCGAGTTCGTCATTGCCGGAGACCAAAACTCCGACCCGGTGGATGGGGACAGCCTGCCCGGCTCGGCGCAGCTGCTGCTTGACAACCCCCGGGTGAACGCGGCCTTCACGCCGGCCAGCGAGGGTGCCGTGGAGGCGGCGACGCTGCAGGGCGGCGCGAACCTCACTCAGCTGGGCAACCCTGCCTTCGACACCGCCGACTTCGCCGACGGCGCACCCGGTAATCTGCGGGCGGACTACGTGCTCCCGTCCCGACAACTGCGCGTGAGCGATGGGGCGGTGTTCTGGCCGCTGCTGGCCGACCCGTTGTCCCGACTGACCGGCGTGTTCCCGTTCCCGAGTTCGGACCACCGGCTGGTGTGGATCGACGTCAGCCTGCCCAGCTTCCACTGAGCCGAGGGCCTGACCGGGCCGCGCCGGTCAGGCCCCGGTGATCCAGGACCGTTGGTCACACGTTGAAGAAGGTCCGGGAGAACGTGCCCGGGATCGACGCGACGTCACCGCCGCCGGCGATCTGGACGTTGGTGTAGGAGACGTTGGCCAAGACGACCCGCTGCCCGCCCGGGCACACGAGCGTGCTCGCCGGCGGGCTCAGGGTCAGCGACCCACTCACCGACCCGTTCTTGCCCGAGGTGAAGTCGTCCGACGCCGATACCGGGCCGGAGACCAGCTGCTTCTTCGGGTCGCTCGGGAAGTTGCCGCCGTTGTTCTGGCACGCGAACAGCGCCGTGGCATCCGCGGTCGTCGTGATCGTGATCGTCACGTTGTCACCGAGGCCGGCCATCTTGAAGTCGACGGCGAGCTGACCTGCGGCGTCGGGGCCGGACGCGCTGGCCCTGGTGAAGTGCGGGCTGTCGGCGAAGGCAGGCCCCGCCGACAGGCCCACCGCGGCAACTGCGGCGACCCCGATCGCGCCGACGTAAGCGATTCGCTTCATGTGATGCTCCCCCTCTGGTGTGGTGATGGCCGTTTCTCTGTCCGCCGGGGAGCAGTACGGGACAGTCGGCCATACCGGTTCTCGTGCCGGCGCTCTGTAGCGGGTGCTGTATCGGGCGCTGTATCGGGCGCTCCGGACGGCACGGAGTGCGTGGCCTACTCGATCTCTGGGGGCACCGCGTGGAAAGCATCCAGCGGCTTTCGCTCGGTCAGGAGCGGGAATTGGTCCAGGTCGCGGACGTGCACCACGGCACCGTTCTCGACGTCGCGGTCCAGCAGAGACCAGATCGCCCGCGCGGCGTCCACCGGATCGGCGAGTCCGCCGGTTGCCTTCAGCTGGCGAAATCGGGCCGCGGCGGGGAATGTGGCGTCGTCGGCAGAGCGGATCTGGGCCTGCATCGCGGTGTCCACGACGCCCGGCGCGACGCTTATCACACGACACCCGGTCTCGCGGCGCTGCTGCTCCCGTCCCACCACTCGCACCCACTGGTCGGTCGCGGCCTTCCCGGCGCAGTAGCTGGACTCGCCCTCGTAGGGCCGCTGGGCCGCGCCGGAGGACAGCATCACCAGGTGTCGCTCGCAGGTGAGGTGGGCGCCCGCGCTCAGGAAGGCCTGCCCTAGCACCTGGGCGGCGGCGGAGTTCAGCAGCACGTTGCGGGTGTACTCGGCGGTGTCAACGGTGTGGGCCGGACCGAGCGGCGTCAACGTGCCGGCATTGTGGATGAACACCACCCGCTCCCCGTTGAACGTCGCCAGCCGGCGGCGGAAGTCCTCCGCGACCACAGGCCACGATGCCGGGTCGGCGAGATCGGCCGCGATGTGCTGAGTCCCCGGCGTACCACCGCGGCGTGAGAGGTCCAGGATCTCCGCGTCGAACGGGATCGTCGCGGCGAGCGCCGCGCCGATGCCGGACGATGCGCCGGAGATCCACACCAGCACCCGCGTTAGTGGCTTCATCGCCCGACCTGTTGATCCCGGCCTCGTGTGACGGACGGTGACGTCATCGTGCGGATCCGCGGTGGTGCCGATGCGGTCCGCGAATCGACGGTGGGTGATCCATCAAGGCCCCTCTCGACGGGCGGTCACACGGACGCCGTCGCGTGCTGGTGCTCGTGCTGGTGTTCGTGCTCCTCCCCGGACGGTCTATCGCCAAATTGTCCGAACATGTTACGTGACTCTGCGTGAACCCCGACGCCGACGCCGGGGCGCACGATGTCACCCGAGGGGTCAGCTGCCGGCCGGGAGCCGGGTGCACTGGTCGTGGATCAGCAGCCAGCGGTCGTCCTCGCGCACGAACGTCAGACCCATCACGAACCGGGTCGCCGGCTCCGACGGCGCGTCCCGGTAGGTGACCTCGACGATCCGCGTCGCCGTGGACGGCGTCGTGATCGCGTCCACGTGCTCGGTCTCGTAGGTCCAGTCGCCGTCGGCGAACCACTCGCGGTGGAACTCCAGCACCGCGTCGGCGCCGCGCATCACGTTCCCGTTCGGCACGATGATGGTGATGTCCGGGTGGATCGTGGCCAGATAGCCGTCGAGATCGCGGCCGACGATCGTGGCGAGATGCTGGTCGATCGTGTCCTGGGCGTTGGGCAACGGGACCTCCGGGATCTCTAGGTATAGAGGGGTTGGACGTTGGTGATGCTGGTGCGGGTCAGCCCATGCCTTCTTCGCGTGCCCGCACGATCGCCTCGGCGCGGCTGGCGACATGCAGCTTGGCGAAGATACTCGTGACGTGGTTCGCGACAGTGTTGGGCGATACCGCAAGCTTGCCGGCGATGGTCGCGTTGCCGAGCCCGCCGGCGATGAGCTCGAGCACCTCGCGCTCACGAGGCGTGAGCTCGGGGAAGGCAGGTTGGGCGGAGCGCGGCGACGACAGGAACGCCAGGGTTCGCCCCGCCACACCAGGGCCGAGGATCGCGTTGCCGGCTGCGACCGCACGAATCGCCCGGAGCACCTCCTCGGGGTTCGCGCCCTTGAGGACATAACCCATCGCGCCGGCTCGTATGGCGGCGAAGACCGACTCGTCGTCGTCGAACATCGTGAGCATGAGAATCGCGACCTCGGGAGCGACCCGCCTGACCTCGCGCGCGACGTCGATTCCCGAGCCGTCCGGCATGCTGATGTCGAGGACCAGCACATCCGGCGTCTCCGTGACGGATGCCTTCACGGCATCCGTCGCGCCACCGACCGACGCCACGAGCTCAAGGTCGTCGACGGCGCCGATCAGCGAGCGCAGTCCCTCTCGGACGATGGCGTGGTCGTCGGCGACAGCCACCCGGACGGTCACCCCGCACCGCCCAGCGGGACCATCACTTCGACCCTGCCGCCCGCGTCGCATGGACCGGCCACGAACGTGCCACCCAGCTCGTCGGTGCGCTCTCGCATCGACGTCAGGCCGACGCCTGGCCGCCAGCTCCCGTTGGCCGACGCGCCGTTGTCGCGCACGACGAGGCAGACGCACTGGTCGTGCCTGTCGAACGACACCGATGCGGTGGTCGCCGTCGAGTGCCGTACGACGTTGGTCAGCGCCTCGGTCGCGATGCGGTACAACGCAACCTCGACCGCGGCCGGCAGGTCCGGGATGCGGTCGGCGCCCACGACGCTGGCCTCGAGCCGCCCCGCGCCCAGTGTCGCGGCGTGCTCCTGCACCGCGCCGACCAGACCGAGTACGTCGAGCGCAGGTGGCCGCAGCTCGTTGACCAGCCGGCGGATCTCGTCGACGGCGCTGGTCGTCTGGTCGCGGAGGTCCGCCATCAGCCGCGCTGCCTCGCCGGGGTCCGATGCGACCAGTCGTCGAGCCGCGTCGGCCTGCATACTTACGCCCGCGAGCACCGGCCCGATGCCGTCGTGCAGGTCACGGCGGAGACGGCGCCGCTCCTCCTCGCGCGCGGTGACCAGCGACTGGCGTGCCTGGCCCAGCTCGTCGGCGAGTGCCGTCGCATGCAGAGCAACCGCGACGGAGCTGCACAGGAGGCTGAGTACCCGCTCGGCAGACGGGTCGAGTCGCCGTTCGCCGCGGCGGTGGGTGACGAACAGTTCGCCGACCACCTCGCCACCGAGCCGCAGCGGCAGCCTGGTGCGTTCGCCGTCCTGTTCGCCGTACGAGGCGACCTCCGCGCCGCCGGCCACGATCGATGCGCCCGGGATGCGCAACACGCCGCAGATCGTCTCCAGCAGGCCGGACAACCCGGCCAGGTGCCCGACGTCGACCTCGCTGATCCTCGCGCTCACCTCGGTCAGCGCGCGGACCGGATCGCGCCGAGCGCCGTACACGACGTGGTCGACACGCTTCTGCAGCCAGAGCCGGACCGGATTGAACAAGGCCGCGACGGTGAGGGTGGCGAGTACGGGAGGACCGAGCGGCACGCGGTCGGCGATGCTGCGGTCGGTGACCGCGACGATCGTGACGTAGGCGGCGACCACCAGTCCGGTGAGGACGACGTAGACCACCGACCGCGAGACGACCAGCCTGATGTCGAGCAGCTGGTGCCGGAGGATTGCGACCATGACGGCGAGCGGCAGCAGCGCGATCACGACGATGTTGAACCAGCTGTCGGCGTTCAGGAGCCCGTCGACCGTCCAGGAGACGATCACCACGAGCGCAGCGAGCAGCAGCCACAGCACCTGGGCGCGCTCGCGGCTGTCGCCTCGGCGGTAGCGCAAGGCGAGGCTGACCAGCGCAAGGATCTGAACCAGCGCGGCCACTCCCGAGGCGGCCGCGATCAGCCATCGGTGCTGCATCAGCGTCGGCACCTGGAGGTAGCCGTCGATGCCGAGGGACGTCACCGTCGCCTCTGGGGACACGACGGCAAGCACCTCGTACAGGGTCCCGCTCGCGATGGTGAGGCCGACAACCCATCGCCACCGGGGACTGATCGGGTGACCGTCCGGGAACAGCAGCAGGACCAGCGGGATGACGATCGTCACCGCGACGGGCCATCCGGCGTTGACGAACGTCGCGAGCACCCGCCAGCCCGGGTCCGCGTCGCCGGGTGACGTGCCCCAGGCCAGCGCGGCGTAGCCCGCTCCACTCAACGCGTACGACAGTCCACCGCCGAGCAGGATCCAGCCGATCGGGTTGGCCGGTCGGAGCCGGGCGATCGGGTATCCGGACAGCGCGAGGGCCAGCCCGAGCGCCGTGTTGGTGACGACGAACCCGTCGAGCAGCTGGCCCCAGCTGAGCTCGGACGCGGCCCCGGCCACCACGGAGACCAGGGTCTCGGCGAGAACGAGTGCGAGCCCTACGTCGGCGATCACTGCGGCACGGCGCACCGTTTCATCATCCTGCGTGGCTCCCGGCGGTGAGTAGTGGCCAGCCACTACGGGAGGCAGGAGAAATCCTGGCGACGTCGGTTCCTGGTCACCTGCCGGGCGGGGTCGCACGCGCACGACCGTGGAAGTCGTCCCAGAGGCCACTCCACGAAAGGAACTTCCATGGCACAGACCACACGCCTCGATCCCAGCGGGGGATCGGGCAGGGTGAGACAGCCGCACGACGCGAGGTCGTACTTCCGGTTGGCCCTGGCGATCGCCGCGCCGATCCCCATGGCCGCGGCCGCGGTCTCCATGTTCGTCTTCCCCTTCGGGCTCGCCGACGAGTTCGACACGAGGCTCCAGCAGGCGGCCGAACACCCGGATGCAGCTGCGGCGTACGGCTGGCTGTTGCTGCCCTACGCCGCGTTCATGCTTCCGGCGATCGTGGCGGTGGTGGTGGTTACCTACAGAGGCGCGCCCCGGCTGGCGGCGTGGGGTGGCACGCTGACCATGGTCGGTACGGCGATCGGCTTCGCAATGCTTCCCAACGACCAGGTGACGGCCAACCTCGTGGTGTCCGAGAACCTCGATGCGGCCGCCGTGAAGGCAGGCCTGGAGGCGTACCACACCCACCTGGTCGTGCAGGTCTCGGTGATCGTCTGGCTGGTGGCGTTGGTCATCGGCCTGGGGATCCTCGGCGTGGCTCTGTGGAGGAGCCGGGCGGTGCCGGCCTGGTTCGGTATCGCGCTCCTGGTCGGCGGACCAGCCCACCCGTTCCTGCCCGGGAATGTCGGGGTCGGCATCGGTCTGCTCCTCGCCGCGGTCGGTTTCGCCGGCGCGAGCCTGGCTCTCTTCCGGATGTCGAACGACGAGTTCGACCTTCCGCCCATCTCAGCGAGGAGGTCGTCATGACCACCACAACCCCTGACCACATCGTCACGCACGACTCCCGCGGCTACTTCCGTGTCGCACTCGCGGTCGTTGCGCCGCTCCCGATGGTCGCAATGGGTCTCATCAACATCATCCAGCCGTTCGCCGGCGACGAGGAGTTCGGCGCCACGGTGGCAAAGACGGCCGACCACCTGGGCGCGGTCGGAGTCGCCAGCTGGCTCGCACTGGTGTTCTTCGCGTTCCTAGTCCCCGCGGTCCTTGCCGTCGCCGCTGTCACACGTCGCGCAACCCCCCGCTTGGCGGCCTGGGGTGGCACGCTGACCGTGGTCGGCTTCGGGCTGGGCTTGGGCATCGGGAGTGTCGCGCCGCAAGGGAGTCCGCTGGCCTACATCACCGCCGCCCATGACCTGGACGTGGCCGAGATGGGGAGGCTGAACGACGCGGCCGCGGGCCTGCCCTTCCTCGGCGTCGGCCTGCTCTTCTGGATCGTCGGCCTGACGATCGGCCTCGGCATCCTCGGGGTCGCACTGTGGCGCAGCCGGGTTGTGGCGCCGTACTTCGGCATCGCCCTGCTCCTCGGCGGGCCCACGCACCCGTTCATTCCCGGCGGCCATATCGCGATCGGCATCGGCCTGCTGGTGGCCGCGTTCGGGTTCGCCGGCGCCAGCCTTGCCCTGCTCCGCATGGACAACGACGAGTTCGCACTCGAGCGATGAGGGAGTAACGCATGGCGAGCTCGCCCGTGCGTCGGTTCCATTCGGCCGCAGTTCAGTCGTTCGGCGACTTCTCGAACCACCAGCCTGTGTCCCCGATCGGGGTGATGGTGACGGGCCCCAGTGCGCTCTCCCCCGCGCGTGGCTGTTCGTCGGGGGAGTACAGGTACGCGAAGTTCCACTCGATCCCGCCGCCGGAGCGAAGGAACCCGGCAGACTCGACGGTGCCGTCTGGGGCGTACCTTGCGCGCATCAGCTCGTCGGTGGGGACCCCGCTCCGCTCGACGGCGTCGAGGATCCGGTCGAGGTCGGCGCCCGCGACGTCGTCGAACGGCTGCTCGGCCGGGCGCCCGCCGCATTCCCCGTCGTCGCTGAAGGTGCCGCGCGGGTACTCCAGGATGTCGCACGACGCTTCCTCGTACCAGGTGGGCCGGATCTCCTCGAGCACGGGCAGGACGTGGGTCTGCAGGCTCGCGACCTCCTCGGCCATCGTCTCGGGTGAGGGCTGCTTGGAGTTGAACAAGCCGAGCAGCTCGCCCAGGTCCAAGCCGGGCGCCGGTGTGGGCGCATCCGGGTCTTCGACGCCGAGCACAATGCGCACCTGGTGGCCGCCGGGCATGGTCAGGGTGCCGACGCCCGGCACGTGCACCGGGCTGGCCACCGTCAGCGCGAACAGTCCGCCCGCGACGACGCCGACGACGGTCTGCCGGCGTCGGCGACGGCGCAGCGCCCGCCGTGCCGTGGCGAGCACGGCAGGAGTGTCGAACCGCACGTCGGGAACCGCATGGGCATCCTCGCGCAGGCGCGCGACGACGTCGTCCGGCGTCTGCGGGCCGGTTTGGGGGCTCATGACCGATCACCCTCTGAGATGATCTCGCGCAGTCTGGTGAGTGCGCGGGCGTTGTGGGACTTGACCGTCCCGACCGAGATCCCTAGCTCGCGGGCGACCTCGGGTTCGGTCAGGTCGAGCAGATGACGCAGGACGACCACCCGCCGTTGCGCGACCGGCAGTCGCGCGAGCGCACGGACCATTGTGCTGCGAGCTGTGACGGCGGCCGCGTGGTCGGGTGTCGTCGGGTCAGGCAGGTCACCGGGTGCCGTCAGGAGCTCGCGGCGGGTGCGCCGCCAGCCGTCGATACGCAGGTTCACCAGGATGTGGCGCGCGTAGGCCCAGGGGTCGCCGTCGCGCGCCTTGCTCCACGAGCGGTAGGTGCGCTCGAAAGTCGCCTGGACCAGATCCTGGGCACGGGCCTTGTCGCCGCTCAGCAGCTCCGCGGTGTGCAGCAGGTACGGGCCGGCGGCGTCGACGAATGCGGCGAACTGCTTGTCGCGGTCGTCGACCACGTCACGGCTGAGCTCGTCACCCTCAGCCATGGGGAGGCGGACTGGGTCCGGATTCATGCCCGTCTCCTCCCGTCTCCCACTCTTTACCACGCAGCAGAGGCCCGAATCGTTGTCACGACGGGCCTGTGCCACACCTCCTACTCCATGACGTCGCGGTCACATAACGATTCGTCATCGCGCTTGAACGCAGTGTGATCCTTGTAAGGAGAGGGGTGTGACGGGGATATGGCACGCCAACTTCGCGCACTCGCCCGGACGACTTTCATCGCCGGCGGGGTGGCACTGGTCGGAACCGCTGTCGCCATCGCGCTGATGAGCCGTAGCGAGCTGCCGTCGGTGGTCGCCCTGCTCTCCGGCATCCTGCTGATCGTGTTCGGGTCGATCGGCGAGCTACCGGACGAGGTCAGCCACCGCGGAGTGGTGTTCGGTCCGCGGCACGACGCTGCGCGGGACTATCGCGAGGGGCTGTACGACGCGGTCCGGCAGGCGCTGCCCGAGCTGCGACCGCCGCGCCGGGCATCGGACTGGCATCCGGACCAGCCGACGTACTGGGTGGACGAGCTGGACCTGCGGATCGTGGTCACCTGGGCACCGGACGCGTCGTACCGGATCGACGTGTCGGTGGTCGACGAGCTGGTGCAGCGCAGCGAGCCGGACGTCGGCGTCCTGCTGGTCACCAACATCGATGAGATCGACGACCTGCAGGCAGCCGTGCGCGCCGCGGTCGGAACGCGCGGTGCCGTGGTGCGATGGCGGTCTCCGCTGGACACCCAGCAGCTGCGCCGGACAGCCCGCGGCCTGCACACCGGCCCGGACGGTGGCGACCGGACCCGGGCGCCCTAACGCCGCCGTCGGGCGTGAGGCTCAGTCCTTGCTGACCGGGATGCGCCTGGTCTGCGGCTCCTTCTGCTCTTTCATGCCGACCCGGATGGTGAGGATGCCGTCCTTGTACGTCGCCTGCACGTCCTCCTCGTTCGCGCCGGCCGGCAGGCTCACGCTGCGGCTGAACCTGCCGTACCGGAACTCCGAGCGCTGCGCCTCCCGGGTCTGTTCACGGCGCTCGGCCTTCACGGTCAGCATGTCGTTGGAGATCTCGATCTCCAGATCATTCTCGGGATCGATGCCCGGCAGCTCGCCCCGCAGCACGAAGTACCCGTCCTCGAACGACTCCTCGACCCGCATCATCTGGCCGCCGATCAACGGCCGGATCATCGGGAACGAGGGGAACTCGGACTCCAACCAGTCGAACAGATCCGCGAACGTGCCACGCTCACGCTTGGCCACGGTGTTCACCTCAACCGCCTCCTCTTCCTGCACGTGGTGGCAGTACCCAGCACACTCCTGCAGGCGCGATCAGGCAAGGGCGGTACTGCCCCGAGCTCAGATCAGTTCGGAGGCGCGGATCCGGTAGACCTGGAGGCGCAGGTCGTAGTACTTCTCGGTCTCGCCGACCCAGTCCATCCCGAGGCGCTGCGCGGTGGCGATCGCCCGGGTGTTGTTCGGCCGGGCGACGGCGTACAGCTCGTCGGTGCCCTGGTCGAACGCCCACCTCATCAACGCCCGGCTGGCCTCGGTGGCGAAGCCCTGTCCCCAGGCGCTCGGCCGCAGCTGCCAGCCGATCTCCAGGTCCTCCTCGTACGGCGGCAGCAGCCGGATCACTGCGCCCCCGACCACCTCGCCGTCATCGCGGCGGGCGATCGCCCAGCGGCCGGACGGCGCCACCAGGTTCGGTTGGGCCTCGGTCCAGGCCTGCAGCACGGCACGCATGGCGTCCAGGTCGCCGACCCGCTGCATCGCCGGTGTCAGCCAGCGCGCGACGTCCTCGGTGCCGTAGATCTCCAGTGCGGCCTTCGCGTCATCGGTGGTCCAGTCCCGGATCAGTAGCCGGTCGGTCTCCAGCGGTGCCTTCACATCCGCCAGCGTACGGGCGAGGTCTAGCCCTGTAGCTCACGGACGGTGTCGATCGTGTCCGCCTCGGCGGCGGTCTTGTCGTCGCGGTACCGGATCACCCGGGCGAACCGCAGCGCCATCCCACCCGGGTACCGGGTCGAGTTCTGTACGCCGTCGAAGGCGATCTCGACCACCTGCTCGGGTCGCACGTACACCGTCCAGTCGTCTCGGTGCGTCTCGAGCTCCTGGAACCGCTCGGTCTGCCACTTCAGCAGCTCGTCGGTCATGCCTTTGAAAGTCTTGCCGAGCATCACGAACTCGCCGGTCTCCGGGTCCCGCGCGCCCAGGTGCAGGTTGGACAGCCAGCCGGTACGACGCCCGTGTCCCCACTCGACCGCGAGTACCACCAGATCCAGCGTGTGGGTCTGCTTGACCTTCACCCAGCCGGCGCCGCGGCGGCCCGCGTCGTACGGCGCCGACAGCGACTTCACCATCACGCCCTCGTGGCCGCGACGTACCGCGTCGGCGAAGAACTCGTGCCCGGCGTCCGCGTCGTCGGTGACCAGCCGCGGGATCCGCTGCGGCTCTGGGATCACTGCGCTGAGCCGCTCGTGCCGGGCGGCGCCGTCCAGGCCGAGCAGGTCGTCGCCGTCCAGGTGCAGGATGTCGAAGAAGTACGGCGTCAGCGGCACGGCGTCCACAGCCTCGGGGCCGGTCACAGCGTTCTTTGTCATGGTCCGCGACCCGGTCACCTGGAACGGGTGCGGCCGGCCGTCATCGCGCAGCGCGATCAGCTCGCCGTCCAGCACGACCCGCTCGCACGGGAGTGCACGCAGCGCGGTGACCACCTCGGGGGAGCGGGCGGTGATGTCGTCCAGCGTCCGGGTGTACACGATCACGCTGTCGCCGTCGCGGTGCGCCTGGATCCGGATGCCGTCCAGCTTCCACTCGATCGCCGCCGGTGTGCCGGTCTTGGTCAGCGCCTCCTCCACTGTGGTCGCGGACTGCGCCAGCATCGGCTGCACGCCCTGGCCGACCTGCAGCCCGAACTGCTCCAGACCCGCCTCGCCGTCGACCAGCGCCGCCACCGCGACCGGTGCCGCGGCACCGCGCAGCATGGTCGCGGTGCGGATCTTGGCCAGGCTGATCCCGGTCGCGGTGGCGACCGCGTCGGCCATCACGCCGTCCAGCGCGCCCTGTCGCAGCTCGCCGCCGACCAGCAGCCGGAGGAACCGCTGCTCGTCCGCGGTGGCTCGCCCGAACAAGTCGTCCATCAGCGCGCGCCGCTTGGCCTGCGACCCGGTCCCGGAGATCTCCGCCACGGTCGCGAACGCCGTGTCCACGTCGGTGACGTCGAGGCTCGGCTCGGCCGCCGGGTCCGGAACCTCCATCAGGCTGCGCCAGCCCACCCCGGTACGCCGCTGGCGCAGCTCGCCGGACAGGTAGCTGACCACGATCTGGGTCTCGTCCGGGGTCGCGGTCCGGGTCAGCAGGCCGGCGATCAGATCGGCCTTGGCCCGCCGGGAGCGGGTCGCGGCGACGGCGGCCGACGTGTCGACGAGGTCGGTAAGCAGCATGTGCACAGTCTCGCCCACGCGACCGACAGCAGAAGCGGACCTTTCTGGTGAACTCCGGGATCCGTGCCGGTCGCTGATCCGGCCGGCGACGGCGGCGGCGATACCGAGGGTGTCGGTCAGGTAGGGGAGCAGCAGCAGGCCCGGCACGGTGCCGAACGACCCGGTCGCCACCGACCCGAGTGAGTAGCCGATCCGCACCCGGCGGGGGAGCGCTGGCGCTGGCATGCCGGAAGCATGCCAGACTGTGTACGGCGGGATGTGGCAACAAATCGGTGCTGCCGACCTGAGGTCCGGGCTGTCGGCGACGGCTGGCATCCTCTGGCGGGTGACTGCAGCTGGCTCGCCGACCCCGACCGTGGATGCCGTGATCTTCGACTGGGGCGGCACACTCACGCCCTGGCACACCGTCGACCTCGAGGCCTGCTGGCTCGCGGTCGCATCGCTGGTCGACCCCGACCGTGCCGAGGAGATGGCGGCGGCGCTGCTGGCCGCCGAGATCGCGGTCTGGGACCGGGCCCGCGACGAGCACCGCAGCGGCACCCTCGAGGAGGTCTGCGAGCTCGCCAAGGTGATCCTCACCGAGGCCGCGCTGGCTGAGTACCGGGCGCAGTGGGAGCCGCACAGCCGGCTCGACCCGGAGGCACCCGAGGTGCTCACCGGACTACGCGTGCGCGGGATCAAGGTCGGCGTGCTGTCGAACACGATCTGGTCCCGCGAGCACCATGAGGAGATCTTCGCCCGGGACGGCGTGCTCGACCTGTTCGACGGCGCGGTCTACTCCAGCGAGATCCCGTGGACCAAGCCACACCGGGAGGCGTTCCTGGCGGCGATGACCGCGGTCGGGGCGGACGACCCGGCACGCTGCGTCTTCGTCGGCGACCGGCTGTTCGACGACGTGTACGGCGCCCAGGCCGCCGGGATGCGCGCGGTGCACGTGCCGCACAGCGCGATCCCGGCGAATCAGATCGGTCACACCGAGGGCGTCCCGGACGCCACCGTGCAGAGCCTTTCCGAACTGCTGCCGCTGCTCGACGGCTGGCACCGCGGCTAGTCGGGGAACAAGGCTGGGGATAAGGCCGGGGACAAGCCGGACCCCCGAGCCGGAGGGGGGTTGGCTCGGGGGTCCGGACAGGTGGACTCGGGAGAGTGCGGTCAGGCGGCCAGTGTCGGGTCCGCGAACTGGCGGAGCCGGGCGAGCGCCTCCCGCTCGATCTGGCGAACCCGCTCGGCGGAGATGCCGTGCACCGCGCCGATGTCGGCCAGCTTGGCCTGCCGGCCGTCGTGCAGGCCGTACCGGCGCCGGATCACGTCCGCCGACCTCGGGTCGAGCCGGTCGACCAGGCTGAACAGGCCGCTGCGGTCCGACGCGTCGGCGACCAGCTCGTCCGGGCCCGGCGCGGTCTCCGCCGCGATCAGGTCACCGAGCGAGGTCTCGCCCTCGTCGTCGATCGGGTTGTCCAGGCTGACGTGGTCGCGGCCGATCCGGATCAGCTCGGTGACCCGGTCCTCGTCGAGGCCGAGCTCGAACGCGATCTCTTCGATCTCCGGCTCGCGGCCGAGCTTGCGCTCCAGCGTGCGCCGGGCCGCGCCGACCTGGTTGAGCTGCTCCACCACGTGCACCGGCAGCCGGACCACTCGGGCCTGCTGCGCGATCCCGCGGGTGATGGCCTGCCGGACCCACCAGGTCGCGTAGGTCGAGAACTTGAACCCCTTGCGGTAGTCGAACTTCTCCACCGCGCGGATCAGACCGGTGTTGCCCTCCTGGACCAGGTCCAGCAGCGGCATCTGCGACCGCCCGTAGCGCCGGGCGATCGAGACCACCAGTCGCAGGTTCGCCGTGACGAACCGCTGCTGCGCCCGCTGGCCCTCCTCGGCCAGCCACCGCAGCTCTTCCTCTGTCGCATATTTGGGGGCACCACCCTTGCGGCGTCCCACCCGCCCCTCGGCGAGGAGGTGCTCCGCCAGCAGGCCGGCCTCCACCGTCTCCGCCAGGTCGACCTCTTCCTCGGCGGTGAGCAGGGGAGTACGCGCGATCTCCTCGAGGTAGAGACCGACGCTGTCCTTGCCGTCGATGCCGTCGTCCGCAGAACGGACACGAACCGTCCGAGCCACCGAAACTCCCTTCGTCGTTACACCGTGAGCAACGCTCGAGCGGGGTTCAAGATTCCGGCGGGAGTGCCCGACCACCCTGAAGATTCCCTGAGATTTCCACACCTCAGATCCGTTGATCGGGCCCTTGTGACCAGGCGTGTCGTCGTTCGTCGGTCCCTTATGACCACGCCGGCCTTCCAGCACAACACGCAGGTGTCGGAGCGCAGTCCTGCCAACGGCCCGGCGCGCGCGTGATGTCGATCACGCGCCGGTGGTCACAAGGGCCCGACGAGTGCCGACACGCCGGGTCACAAGGGCCCGATGAACGGCTGGGGTCAGGGGCGCTGCAGGATGTCGAGGATCCAGGCGAGCTCGAAGGCGACCTCGCGCCAGGCGTCGTACCGGCCACTGCGACCGCCGTGGCCGGCGTCCATCTCGATCTTCAGCAGCGCGTCCCGGGCGCCGGTCTCGCGCAGCTTCGCGATCCACTTGGCCGGCTCGACGAACAGGACCCGGGTGTCGTGCAGGCTGGTGATCGCCAGGATCGGCGGGTACTCCTGGGCGGTCACATTCTCGTACGGCGCGTAGGACTTCATGTACGCGTACACGTCCGGGTCCTCGAGCGGGTTGCCCCACTCCTCCCACTCGGTCACTGTCAGCGGCAGCGACGGGTCCAGGATCGTGGTCAGCGGGTCCACGAACGGCACCTGCGCGACCACGCCGCCGAACGCCCGCGGCGCCAGGTTGACGGCTGCTCCCATCAGCAGCCCGCCTGCGCTGCCGCCCTGCGCGACGATCCGCTCCGGCCGGGTCCAGCCCGCCGCGACCAGGTGCTCGGCGGCGGTGACGAAGTCGGTGAAGGTGTTCTTCTTGGTGAGCATCTTGCCGTCGTCGTACCAGCGCCGGCCGAGCTCGCCGCCGCCACGGACGTGCGCGATCGCGAACACCACGCCGCGGTCCAGCAGCGACAGCCGGGCGATCGAGAACCGCGGATCCATCGACGCCTCATACGAGCCGTACCCGTACAGCACCACCGGCGCGTTGCCGTCCCGCGGCACATCCCTCCGGGCCACCAGCGAGATCGGCACCCGCTCACCGTCCGGGGCCTGCGCCCACTCGCGGTACTGGGTGTACGCGCCCAGGTCGACCCCGCCGAGCACCGGCTGCTGCTTGCGCAGCACCAGCTCGCGGCTGTCCAGCTGGTAGTCGTACACGGTGCTCGGCGTCACCAGCGAGGTGTAGCCCAGCCGGTACGACGAGGCCTGCCACTCCGGGTTCGAGCCCGGCGAGACGGTGTAGATCGGCTCGTCGAACCCGATCACCTCCGGAGTGTCGAAGCCGTGCTCGATACGGCGCATCACGGCCAGCTCGGTGAGCGCGTCGCGCCGGCGGAACACCACCACGTGCCCGGCGAACGCGTTCACGCCGAGCAGCCGGGAGTCGTCGGCACCAGGGATCAGCGTGGTCCAGTGCTCGTGACCCGGCGTGTCCAGCGGAGCTGAAGCGAGCTCGAAGTTCACCGCGTTCGCGTTGTGCACGATGAGCAGCCGGTCGCCGGCGTGCTCGACGTCGTACTCGATGCCCTCGCGGCGCGGCGCGACCACGGCCGGCTCGGACTCCGGCGCGGCGGCGTCGAGGAGCCACACCTCGCTGGTGAGCTTGCTGCCGACGTGGATCATCACCGCCTGCTCGTTGCGGGTAAGGTCCACGCCGACCCAGTAGCGCTCGTCCGGCTCCTCGAACACGACCACGTCGTCGGCGGCCGGGGTGCCGAGCCGGTGCCGGGTCACCTTGTACGGCCGCCACGCCGCGTCGACGGTGGTGTAGAACACAGTCCGGTTGTCCGCGGACCAGGCCGAGCCGTAGTGCACCTCGGTGATCTCGTCCGGCAGCAGCTCGCCGGTCTCCAAGTCCTTGATCCGCAGCGTGAACCGCTCGTCGCCGGTCAGGTCGGTCGAGTACGCGAGCAGCCGGCCGTCGGGGCAGACGTCGAAGGTGCCGAGCGCGAAGAACTCCGAGTCGCCGGCCACCTCGTTGCCGTCCAGCAGCACCTGCTCGCCGTCGATCGCGCCCTCGGTCTCCGGCGGCTCGTCGCCCGTCGCAGCCACCCGGCAGTGGATGCCGTACTGCTTCCCCTCGACCGTGCGGGTGTAGTACCAGTACCCGCCGTGTCGGCTCGGCACGGTCAGGTCGGTCTGCTGGGTGCGCTCGGAGATCTCGCCGAAGATTGCCTCGCGCAACGACTGCAGGTGCTCGGTGCGGGCCGCGGTGTAGTCGTTCTCGGCCCGCAGGTGTGCGAGCACCTCGGCGTCGGCCTTGTCCCGCAGCCACTCGTAGTCGTCGACGAACACGTCGCCGTGGTGCTTGCGTTCGACGGGCTTGCGGGGAGCGACAGGCGGGGTGAGGTCAGGCATGCGGTGAGGCTACCCGGTGGCTGTGCTGGGCCGGATGTTGTGGTTGAGGTGGAACACGTTGCCCGGGTCGTAAGTGTCCTTGAGCGCTGTCAGCCGCTCCAGCTTGCCGGCGGAGTAAGCGCGGCCGACGCTGTCGTCGTCGGTGAGCGTGTTCACGTACTGGCCAACGGCGTACGGGGTCAGGCCCGCGCCGTACCGGCGGGCGGCGCCGATCCGGTCGTCGTCCTCGGCCGAGTCGGTCCAGCGTGCGGCGGTGACGAACTCGAACTGCGTGTCGCGGTGGCTGAATGCGGTCGCGTCCTCGGCGACGTCGGCGATCGCGCCGCCGTACGCCTGCAGGCTGGCGGCGGGCAGCCGCTCGCCGCGACCGTCCGCGGTCCCGCGGCACAAGAACAGCTCGATGACGTCGTCGGTCAGCTCCAGGAAGTAGTGCCCCTTCCAGTACCGGCGGTACGCGTGGTCCTGGACGGTGTCGTCGCGGCGCTGCAGATCCAGGTACGACGGTCGCCCTACCTGCTCGGACCGCGGCCGGCCAAGACCACGGACCCGCGCGGCCCAGCGCTCGCCCTCGTCCGGGTCGCCGATCCAGACGAACCCGAGCACGACCGCGGGACCGGTCTCGGTGTCGCCGACCCAGGCGGTGAACGTCGCCTCGCGGGGCGCTTCGGCGTTCAGGTCGCGCCAGCTCCGCATCGTCGACGGCGCGTCGTCGAGGGTGAAGGAGAACTCGGCCGTCAGCGTCGTCGTACGGATCGGGTGCAGCGCGAACTCGAACTCGGTGACGACGCCGAAGTTCCCGCCGCCGCCACGCAGCCCCCAGTACAGCTCCGGGTTCTCCGACCCGCTGGCGCGGACCGTGCTCCCGTCCGCGGTGACGAGCTCGAAGGACAGCACGTTGTCGCAGGACAGCCCGTACTGCCGGGCCAGCCAGCCCATGCCTCCACCGAGTGTCAGACCGCCGACGCCGGTGTGCGAGACGTTGCCCGCGGTGGTCGCCAGCCCGTGCGGCAGGCTGGCGGCGTCCAAGGCGCCGAGCATCGCGCCGCCTTGCACCCAGGCGCGACGCCGTTCCGGATCGACGCGGACCGCGCCCATCGGGGTCAGGTCGAGCATCATGCCGCCGTCGGGCACACCGTGGCCGAGGATGCTGTGGCCGCCGCACCGAACCCCGAGCTCCAGGCCCTCGGCGACGGCGTAGCGGACTGCCGTCGCCACGTCCGCGGTACTAGTGCTGCGTG
The DNA here is from genome assembly GCA_035650275.1 of Kribbellaceae bacterium. Lineage (GTDB taxonomy): Bacteria > Actinomycetota > Actinomycetes > Propionibacteriales > Kribbellaceae > DASRHY01. Next base: position 48,263 of record DASRHY010000059.1, read on the forward strand.
CGACCAGGGTCGGCCGCCGGTCGACCATGCCGTTCCAGACCCGCCGGGCGGCGTCGTACCGGGGATCGTCCGGCGTGAGCAACGGCCCGTCGAAGCGGCGTAGGCCCGGTGCCGTGCTCGTCATGGTCTGTGTCCTTCCGGCCGAGGTTGTCCGTCACCTCGACCCTGTCAGCACGCACCCGGGCCGGGTAAGGGCCGATTTCATGCGCGATCTGTGGACCGGTCAGACGTCGTACACCGCCACGACCGGCGCGTGGTCACTCCACCGCTCGGCGTACTGCGGGGCGCGGTCCACCACGCAGGACTCGGCCGAGGCCGCGAGCTCCGGCGAGGCGATCTGGTAGTCGATCCGCCAGCCGGCGTCGTTGTCGAAGGCCTTGCCGCGCCACGACCACCACGAGTACGGCCCGGGGCCTACGCCGCCGTGGGCCCGGCCCACGTCGACCCAGCCGGCCGCGAACAGCCGGTCCAGCCAGGCCCGCTCGTCGGGGAGGAAGCCGGACTTCTTCCGGTTCGCCTTCCAGGCCTTCAGGTCGACCTCGCGGTGCGCGATGTTCAGGTCGCCGCAGACCAGCACGTGCCGCCCGTCGGCGCGCAGCGCGGTGAGCCGGGCGGCCATCGCGTCCAGGAACTCGTACTTCTCCTGCTGCCGCGGCGGAGTCTCCAACTCACCAGTGAACACGTACACGCTCACCGCGGTCAGGACCGAGTCGTCGTCCAGCACCACGTCGGCCTCGACCCAGCGCCCGCAGCCGTCGAACCGGCCCGGACCGACAGCCGCATGCTCGCGCTTGACCGGCCGGCGGGATGCGACCGCGACACCGGCCCGGCCTTTGTGCCCATCCACGCAGGGCTCCGCGTGCGCGACGTACCAGTCCGGGCCGAGCAGCTCGCGGAGCACCTCGTCGGTCGCGCGGACCTCCTGCATCAGCAGCAGGTCGGGGTCGCGACCCTCGAGCCACGGACCCATCCCGCGGCGGAACGCGGCGCGGATCCCGTTCACGTTGACCGTGGCGACCGTCAGCACGCCGTCACCCTATCGACGCCAGCCGCTCCCGCGGTCCGCAGCATCAGCTCCGCGGCCGCGGCCTCCAACACGGCGTACTGGAAGTTGCGCTTGGAGCCGAAGTAGTGGAACAGCAGCGCGGGGGAGACCCCGCCTCGGCGGCGACCAGCTCGATCGACGGCTCGCGGTGCGGGTCGGCCTACTGTTGAGCTTCGACTCAACAGCTGGAGGCGCGCGCATGGGCAGGGTCGTACTCATCACCGGGGGCTCCCGCGGGATCGGTGCGGCGGTCGCCCGCCGGCTGGCGGCGCAGGGCGACACGCTCGCGCTGGTCGGCCTCGAGCCGGACGAGCTTGCGAAGGTCGCCACCGAGTGCGGTCCGGAGGCGGGCTGGTGGGAGGCCGACGTCACCGACGGCGCCAGTGTCCAGGCGGCGGTGGACGCGATCGTCGAGCGGTACGGGCGGATCGACGTCGTGGTCGCGAACGCGGGCATCGCCGCGCCCGGCTTCACCCGCAGCATGGACCCCGCCGCGTTCGAGCGGGTGATCGAGGTCGACCTGCTGGGCGTCTGGCGGACCGTGCACGCGACGCTGCCGCACCTGGTCGAGTCTCGCGGCTACCTGCTGCTGGTGTCGTCGCTGGCCGCGATCATCCACGCGCCCGGCCTGGCGCCGTACAACGTCGCGAAGGCAGGGGTGGAGGCGCTCGCGAACAGCCTGCGGGTCGAGCTGCGGCATCTCGGCGTCGGGGTCGGCGTCGCGCACCCGGGTTTCATCGACACCGACATGGTGCGCGGCGTCGACGAGCACCCTGTGTTCGGCGGAGTCAGGTCCGGTGTGCCGTTGTTCAGCCGGGTCTATCCGCTGCAGCTGCTGGTGGACAGGTTCGCCCGCGGTATCGACCGTCGCGCGCGGGCGATCCACGTACCCGGCTGGGTCGGCGCGGTCAAGGTGGTCCGCGCGGGGCTCCCGCGCCTGGTCGAGGCCACGTCCGCGCGCCGGGTGGCGAGCGCTGATGCCGCCGCGCTGGCCGACATCGCCGTCCGCGGACGGGCCGAGGCGTCCGCGGCATCCGGTGCCGGCGGCCGGGCCGACGATCGGGCACGCGGGGCCCGATGACGTACGACGTGGTGCTGTTCGGCGCGACCGGGTTCACCGGCGCGCTGACCGCGGCGTACCTGGCCGAGCACGCGCCACCGTCGCTGCGCTGGGCGGTTGCCGGACGCAACAAAGCGAAGCTGGAGGCACTGCGCGCGCGGCTCGGCCGGGAGGTCGACCTGCTGCACGCGGACGCCTCGGAGCCCGCCGCGCTGGCCGACATCGCGTCGTCCACCCGGCTCGTCGTCTCGACGGTCGGGCCGTACGTGACGTACGGCGACCCGCTGGTCCGGGCCTGCGCCGAGGCCGGCACCGACTACGCCGACCTGACCGGTGAACCCGAGTTCGTGAACACCACGTACGTGCGGTACCACGACCGCGCGGTCGCTTCCGGTGCCCGTCTGGTGCACGCGTGCGGGTTCGAATCGATCCCGTACGACCTGGGCGTCCAGTACACCGTGGAGCAGCTGCCGGACGACGTGCCGCTCCGGATCGCTGGGCTGGTCCGCGCCGGCGGGACGCTGTCCGGCGGCACAATCCACTCTGCGCTGACCGCGTTCTCCCGCGGCCGGCAGAACCTGCAGGCGGCCCGGGACCGCCGTCGTGCCGAGCCGCGGCCGCGGGACCGCTCGGCGCGGGCGGGGACGGACCGGATCCGCCGCCTCGAGGGGTTCTGGGCCGTCCCGCTGCCCACGATCGACCCGCAGATCGTCGCCCGGTCGGCCCGTGCGCTGCCGTCGTACGGCCCGGACTTCGTGTACACCCACTACATGGCGGTGAAGCGGCTCCCGGTGGCGGTCGGCGGTGTCGCCGGCGTGGGGGCGCTGGTGGCCGCGGCCCAGGTCCCGCCGTTGCGCAACGCGCTCCTTCGCCGGCTGGAGCCCGGCGACGGACCGAGCCCGTCGCGGCGCGAGACGTCGTGGTTCACGGTCCGGTTCGTCGGGACCGGCGGCGGCCGCCGCGTAGTGACCGAGGTGTCCGGCGGCGACCCTGGATACGGCGAGACCGCGAAGATGCTCGGCGAGTCCGCCCTCTGCCTGGCCCTCGACGATCTGCCACAGGTTGCTGGTCAGACCACCACAGCGGTTGCGATGGGCAACAAGCTGCGCGACCGGTTGGTTGCTGCCGGCATCGGGTTCCGAGTGCTGTCCGACGAGGCGTACTGACCCGACGCGGAGTCGCGGGCCGCAGCACCGGCCGTGCGGAGCGGTTCGCCGCTCGTGGGTACCGGCCGATGCCCGTGGATATCGGCGAGTTCGAGAAGCTCGAGGGCTGCGTGATGTGCCTCTCAGTCCGGCTCCGGGCGCCACACTGACAGCTCAGGGTCGTCGACCGCGAAGGTGCGGACGGGTCCCGGCGGCGTGTCCGCGGTCTCGAACCGGACCGTGACCCGGCCACGCCCGGAGCCCCAGACCCAGCCTCGGCCGTGCCCGGTGTGCGACACGTCCTGGCCGGGGTAGTAGCCGGCCCGGCCGGTGGCCAGCGGCTGCTCGATCGCCGGCTCGGCAGCCTCGCTGGGGTCCAGGTCTGCCAATGAGGCCAGTTCGAGGTCCATGAACAGGTCGTCCTGGATCCAGTCCGCCAGCGACGAGACCCCCACGCCGAGCAGCCGGATACCGCCGGAGACGTCGCTGTCGTCCAGCAGGCCGCGCGCGATCCGCGCGATCACCCGCGGGTCGTCGGTCGGGCCGGCCACGGTGAGCGACCGGGTGTGCGTGGTGAAGTCGTGCATCCGGGTCTTCACCGTGACCGTGCGGCCGGACAGCTGCGCCTTGCGCAACCGCTCCGAGACCCGATGCGCCATCCGCTCGGCGATCGCCGCCAGCAGCGCGCGGTCGGCGATGTCGGTGTCGAAGGTATCCTCGACGCTGACCGACTTGGTCTCCCGGTCGTTGTCCACCGGCCGGTCGTCGTCAGCGACCGCGAGCCGGTGCAGGCTGCTGCCGTGCGCCGTACCGAGCAGCCGCACCAGCTCGTCGGCGCCGAGCTGCTGCAGGTCACCGACGGTGCGGATCCCGTTCATGCCGAGCCGCTGCGCGGTCGCAGGCCCGACACCGGGGATGACTGTCACCTGCATCGGCGCCAGGAACTCGGCCTCGGTCCCCGGTGGGACCACGACGGTGCCGTTCGGCTTGTCCAGGTCGCTGGCGATCTTCGCGATCAGCTTGGACGTGCCGGCACCGACCGAGGCGGTGAGGCCGCCGCTTGCCTGGTGGATCGACGCTTTCAGCCCGGCGGCGACCGCGTGCACGTCGTCGACGGTGAGACCGGTGAGCCCGGCCGCGGTCAGGTCCACGAACGCCTCGTCGAGCGACAGCGGCTCGATCAGCGGCGACACCGCCCGAAGCTCCGCCATGACCGCACGGCTCGTCGACCGGTAAGCCTCGAACCGGCCGCCCAGGAACGCGGCGTGCGGGCAGCGCGCCCTGGCCTCAGCGGTCGACATCGCCGAGCGGACGCCGTACTGCCGGGCCTCGTACGACGCGGTCGACACCACACCACGCATACCGATGCCGCCGACCACGACCGGCTTGCCGCGCAGCGACGGCTTGTCCCGCTGCTCGACCGCCGCGAAGAACGCGTCCAGGTCGACGTGCAGGATCGACGGTTCGCTGCGCACTGTCACATTCTGGCGCGCTGAACCGACGATTCCGGCGGCCGACTCCTGCAGACTGTGGCTAGAGGAGGTGTCTGATGGATCCGACACCTCCTAGCAGACTCTTCAGGGAGGGCGTGCCATGGGTGAAGAGGTCGAGCGGGTCGAGTTCACCCGTGCGGACCGCACCAGGTTCCGCGACCAGGTCCACCGAAACCTCGACGCGTTCGCGCGGATGTTGCGCGAGTCTCGGTTCGATGTCGACCGGCCGCTCACCGGGCTGGAGATCGAGCTGAACCTGGTCGACGAGCAGCACGACCCGGCGATGAAGAACGCCGAGGTGCTGCACGCCATCTCCGACGACGCGTTCCAGACCGAGCTGGGCCAGTTCAACGTCGAGATCAACCTGCCACCGACCCAGATCAGCGGTGACGGGCTGGAGCGGATGGAAACGGACATCCGCAACAGCCTCAACGCGGCGGAGGAGAAGGCGGCCAAGACCGGCTCGCACATGGTGATCGTCGGGATCCTGCCGACGCTGTTCACCGAGCACATGTCGATGGAGGCACTCAGCGGGAACCCGCGGTACGCGCTGCTGAACGACCAGATCTTCGCGGCCCGTGGCGAGGACATCCAGATCGCGATCGACGGCGTCGAGCGGCTCGCGGTGACCGCGGACACGATCGCGCCCGAGGCCGCGTGTACGTCGACCCAGCTGCACATCCAGGTCAGCCCCGAGTCGTTCTCGCACTACTGGAACGCCGCCCAGGCGATCGCCGGGATCCAGCTCGCGATCGGAGCCAACTCGCCGTTCCTGTTCGGCAAAGAGCTGATGCGCGAGACCCGGATCCCGCTGTTCGAGCAGACCACCGACACCCGCACGCACGAGCTGAAGGCGCAGGGTGTGCGGCCCCGGGTCTGGTTCGGCGAACGCTGGGTGACCTCGATCTTCGACCTGTTCGAGGAGAACGCGCGCTACTACCCGGCGCTGCTCCCGGTGGTCTCCGACGAAGACGCGATCGCGGTACTGGACCGCGGCGACATCCCGCAGCTGTCCGAGCTGCGGCTGCACAACGGCACCATCTACCGCTGGAACAGACCGGTGTACGACGTGGTGCGGGAGCGGCCGCACCTGCGGGTCGAGAACCGGGTGCTGCCCGCCGGGCCGACGGTGCTGGACACCTGCGCGAACGCGGCGTTCTACTTCGGCCTGGTCCGGGCGCTGGCCGAGGACGAGCGGCCGATCTGGTCGCAGATGTCGTTCAGCGCGGCGGAGGAGAACTTCCACGCCGGCGCCCGGCACGGGATCGACGCCGAGGTGTTCTGGCCCGGGATCGGCACCGTACAGGCCACCGAGCTGGTGCTGCGCCGGCTGCTCCCGGTCGCGTCCCGTGGGCTGGACGCCTGGGGTGTGGCACCGGCGACCAGGGACCGGCTGCTCGGCATCATCGAGCAGCGGTGCCTGACCCACTCCAACGGCGCCCAGTGGCAGTCCGACGCGTTCCACGCTCGGTACACGAAGGGCTCGCTCGGCCGCCGGCAGGCACTGCGCGAGATGCTCGGCCAGTACCGCGAGCGGATGCACGACAACGTCCCCGTGCACGAGTGGGACTAGCGCGACATCCCGCTAGCGCCGGTGCCGGCGCGGCTCGGTCCGGACGGCCCGGTCCGCGGCCACGTCGACGAAGCCGTACCGGGTCACCACGGCCGTCGTACCCGCACCTGAGCCGTCCACCGCGCAGGCTATGCACCAGGCGGCCTGCCAGGCGAGGTCGGTGCTCTCCAGCGAGCCGGGACCGGCCCGGGTGACGACCAGGTGGAGCAGCGCATCATCGCCCGGTACGGCCTCCCGCAGGCCCACCAGCAGGTCGACCCGGAGCGCATGGTCGAGGGGTTCGGCGGCCGGCAGCCAGCGGGTGACCAGCGGACGGACCCCGCTGCGGCCGGCCGAGACCACGTCCAGCACCGGGTCGAACGCCCTGCGCCGGGTCCGGCGGCGCAGCTCGCAGACCCGGGCGTGCAGCCAGTCGGCGGGGATCGGGAACGGATCCATGCCTACCACGGTGGTACGGCGCCGGGCGACACCGCCGTGACTTGTCCACAGATGCCGGGGCGCCGGTTGGGTAGTAGCGTTCAGTGCAATCGGTCTGGGCACCTGCCCGGGAGGTGAGGCAGTTCGATGGCAACCATCGTGGTGGGGTACGTGCCGAAACCGGAGGGCCGAGCGGCGCTGCGCAGGGCCGCCGAGGAAGCCCAGCTTCGGGACGCCAAGCTGGTCGTCGTCAACTCACATCGCGGCGGTCGCGGGTTCGACAGCGACGAGGCGGCCGCGAGCGAGTCCGCACTGGCCGAGGTGCGTGAGCAGCTCGAGGCCACCGGGGTGCCGTACGAGCTGCGGCAGCTGGTCCGCGGCCTGGACCCCGCCGAGGACCTGGTCGCCGTCGCCGAGCAGGTCAAGGCCGAGTTCATCGTGATCGGCCTGCGGCGTCGCTCGCCGGTCGGCAAGCTGATCCTCGGCAGCAATGCGCAACGCATCCTTCTCGACGCACCCTGCCCGGTGCTCGCGGTCAAGGCCGAGGAAGAGGAGGAGTGAGGTGACGTCGGTGCGCGGCAGGCGACTTTGCCTGGCTCAACAGGCCGAGGCGGACGCACTGCTCAGCCGGGACCCGTTCGCGCTGCTCGTCGGCATGCTGCTGGACCAGCAGATCCCGATGGAGAAGGCGTTCGCGGGTCCGGCGACGATCTCGGAACGGATGGCCGGCGCGTTCGACCCGCCGACGGTCGCGGCGTACGACCCGGACGGGTTCGTCGAGGTGGTGGCCGGCCCGCCCGCCGTACACCGCTTTCCGAGCGCGATGGCGGCACGGATCCAGACGCTGGCGAAGCACCTCGACGAGGAGTACGGCGGGAACGCCGCCGCGGTCTGGGGTGACGTGAAATCGGGTGACGACCTGCTGGCCAGGCTGTCGGCGCTGCCGGGGTTCGGAGCGCAGAAGGCGAAGATCTTCGTGGCGCTGCTCGGCAAGCAGCTGAAGGTCCGTCCGCGCGGCTGGCGGGAGGCGTCGGAGCCGTACGGCGAGGACGGCGCGTTTCGCTCGGTGGCCGACGTGACGGACGCCGGCTCGCTGGCGAAGGTGCGCCAGTACAAGCAGGAACAGAAGGCTCTGGCGAAGGCGGTGACGGTCCCACGACCGGTCAGGCAGATCAGGAACAGCTAGTCAGGAACCGGTCCGAGCGGCGATCCGCTTGGAGCGCGTTTTACAATGTAGTGTTGCCGCCGCCGACCAGCGGGACGCCCCCAGTGATAAGCCCGTACGGATGCTGCGCCAACACCCAGCACATCGACCCGTGAGACGAGAGGTAATTCGTGTCGTCCAGCTCGTCCGACAACCTTCCCGAAGAGTCCACTCGAGCCGTTCCCGCCGCCGCGCGGTCCGCTGCCCGGACGAGTGCTCGGGTGACCGATCCGGTGGCGAAGAAGGCCGCCCCCGCCAAGAAGGCGGCGAAGAAGGTACCCACGGCCAAGCCTGAGCCCGCCGCGGCGAAGAAGGCCGCCGCGAAGAAGGCCGCCCCGGCGAAGAAGACCGCGGCGAAGAAGTCTGCCGACTCCGCGGACGGGGTCGTCGAGGTCGCGGTCGCGCCCGACGGCTCGTTGGTCGACGCCAAGGGGAAGGGCAAGCTCGACGACGTCGACGAGTCGGAGTTCCAGCCCGAGGCGGAGAAGGCCATCGAGAAGGAGCTCACCGAGGACGAGGGCTTCGTCGTCTCCGACGCCGACGACGCGGACGAGCCGGAGCAGCAGGTGCTGGTTGCCGGCGCCACCGCGGACCCGGTGAAGGACTACCTCAAGCAGATCGGCAAGGTCCCGCTGCTGAACGCCGAGCAGGAGGTCGAGCTCGCGAAGCGGATCGAGGCCGGCCTGTTCGCCGAGGAGCAGATGGGCGACGAGGAGATCAAGCTCAAGGACAAGGTCCGCGACGAGTACGAGTGGATCGCCGAGGACGGCCGCCGGGCGAAGTACCACCTGCTCGAGGCGAACCTGCGACTGGTGGTCTCGCTGGCCAAGCGCTACACCGGCCGCGGCATGCTGTTCCTGGACCTGATCCAGGAGGGCAACCTGGGCCTGATCCGCGCCGTCGAGAAGTTCGACTACACCAAGGGCTTCAAGTTCTCGACGTACGCGACCTGGTGGATCCGGCAGGCGATCACCCGCGCGATGGCCGACCAGGCCCGCACCATCCGGATCCCAGTGCACATGGTCGAGGTGATCAACAAGCTGGCCCGGGTGCAGCGCCAGATGCTGCAGGACCTGGGCCGCGAGCCCACGCCGGAGGAGCTCGCCAAGGAGCTCGACATGACCCCGGAGAAGGTCATCGAGGTGCAGAAGTACGGCCGCGAGCCGATCTCGCTGCACACTCCGCTGGGCGAGGACGGCGACTCCGAGTTCGGCGACCTGATCGAGGACTCCGAGGCGATCGTGCCGGCCGAGGCGGTCTCGTTCACGCTCCTGCAGGAGCAGCTGCACGCGGTGCTGGACACGCTGTCCGAGCGTGAGGCGGGCGTGGTCTCGATGCGGTTCGGCCTCACCGACGGCCAGCCGAAGACGCTGGACGAGATCGGCAAGGTGTACGGCGTGACTCGCGAGCGGATCCGCCAGATCGAGTCCAAGACCATGTCGAAGCTGCGGCACCCGTCCCGCTCCCAGGTGCTGCGCGACTACCTCGACTGAGCATTCCGACCGGTCCAGCGCGTTTCCGCAGGTCTGAAGCCGATTCCGGGTCTCTTGAGGCGCCATGCTACGAATGCACAGCGCTTCTAGTCCAGATATCGTGCGATCCGTGACCGTCCCTGATCCGGACCTCGCAGCGCTCCTGCCGTCCTGGGAGCTCGCGCTACGGGCCGAGCGGAAGTCGCCCCAAACCGGGAAGACCTACGGCGACGGGGTCCCCGCGTACCTGCGCTTGTGCGACGCGAACGACCGGCCCGCCGTGCTCAGTCGGCGCCAGCTGGCCGGGTTCGTGGACGCGCTGCTCAGCGACGGTGCGCAGCCCGCGCCCGGCCGGGTACCGCTCATCAGCACGACGGCGCGCGGACTGCGGCATGATCGTGCGCCGCGTACGCCGGACAGGCGCGATGGCTGCCCACGACGGCGGGTTCGGGCTCGTGGGGTGTTCTGGGGCTCGGCCTGGGCGCGGGGTGCACCCGGTCTAGCGTGAAGCCCGGTCAGGCCGGTTGGTGGACCGACTCGATGAAGGAGATCAGCTCCTGTGCGAGGAGCTCGGGTGCGAGCAGCGGCGCGAAGTGGCCGCGGTCGGGCAGCTCGCGGACGTGCGTGTCGGGAACGTGCCGAGCGATGTGCTGTTCCGACTCGCCCCACAGGGACGCGAGCCGGGTCTGCCGGCCTCGCAGGACCAGGACCGGCACGGTGATCCGCTCGAGAGACTCGGGGTCGATGGACCGCGGGCCCTCGTAGGCGTTGTCCTGCCCGAGGTCGTTGAGCAGCGCCGGGACGGCGCTGGCCCAGCGCTCGAAGAAGGTCGTCTGCTCTAGGGCGGCGACCTCGTCGTCGGTGCCGATGCCGGCGGCGAAGGCGCGCACCGCATCGACGAGGCGGCCTCCGGCAGCAGCCTTGCCCACCTTCTCCAACGCAGCACCGAGCCGCGGCATGTCAGGTTGTCCCGAGCCGGGTACGACCGGTTCGTAGGCGGCGACGGCGACCACCGCACTGCTCCGTGCCGCCCCCAGGCACCATGGGCCGCTGCCCGACCACCCCACGAGGCAGACCG
>DASRHY010000060.1:0-3018 GCA_035650275.1 Kribbellaceae bacterium
GCGTTCGCCGAGCTGGTGCGCGTGGCCGTCGGGCGCAGCGATGTCACCCCCGCCCGCGGCGACCGTCGCTTCACCCACGCGGTGTGGCGGCAGAACCCGGTGTTCCGTCGCCTCATGCAGGCGTACCTCGTCGAGAGCGACGCGGCGCACCGGGTCATCGACGAGGTCGAGCTCGACACCAAGAGCCGCGCTCGCGCCCATTTCGCCATGTCGTTGCTCACCGAGGCGCTCGCGCCGACGAACTTCCTGCTGACCAACCCCAACGCGATGGCGAAGGCCGCCCAGACGCGGGGCCAGAGCGTCGTCGCGGGCGCGCGGAACCGCGCGCACGACCTGCGTCACAACGGCGGCATGCCGTCGCAGGTCGACACGAGGCCCTTCACCGTCGGCGGCAACCTCGGGATCACGCCAGGGCACGTCGTACACCGCACCGAGGTGTTCGAGCTGATCCAGTACGACGAGACCGCGACGAAGGTCCACCGGCGCCCGCTGGTGGTCATCCCGCCGCAGATCAACAAGTACTACATCACCGATCTCGCACCGGGGCGCAGCCTCGTCGAATCCACCGTCGCGGCCGGCCTGCCGTACTTCACGTTGAGCTGGCGCAACCCCACGCCCGAACATCGCGACTGGAACCTCGACACCTACGCCGCCGCGTGCCACGAAGCGATCCAAGTTGCGTGCGACATCGCCGGCAGCGACGACGCCAACGTCGCCGGGGTGTGCGCTGGTGGGGTCACGCTCGCCGCGCTCCTCGGCCACCTCGCCGCGACCGGCGAGTCGAGCCTCGTCAACTCCGTGACCTTCCTGGTCGCCGGGCTCGACACGACGACCGAGACCACCGCGAGCAACCTGATGTCGCGGCGCGCCGTCGAGGCGGCCAGGGCGCGATCACGTCGGGCGGGCGTGCTCGCCGGCGAGGACATGGCCCGGGTCTTCGCCTGGCTGCGACCGAACGACCTCGTGTGGAACTACTGGGTCAACAACTACCTCATGGGCCACAACCCGCCCGCGTTCGACATCCTGTACTGGAACAACGACACCACGCGCCTCCCGGCCGGACTGCACTCCGACTTCCTCGACCTGTACCTGACCAACGGGCTCGTCGAGGGCACGCTCGAGGTGCTCGGAACGCCAGTCGATCTTGGCAAGGTGAGCTGCGACAGCTTCGTGGTCGCCGGCTACACCGACCACATCATCCCCTGGGACGGCGCGTACCGCACCACCCAGCTGCTCGGTGGTGAGAGCCGGTTCGTGCTCAGCAACGGCGGTCACATCCAGGCAATCCTCAACCCGCCTGACAACCCGAAGGCGTCCTACTTCACGTCCGACTCGCTGCCGGCGACGGCCGCCCAATGGCGCGATGGCGCCACGCAGGTGCCCGGGTCGTGGTGGACGCTGTGGCACGAGTGGCTCGCGGCGCGCTCCGGCACCAAGCGGACGCGACGCAAGCGTGCCGGCAATGCGGCCCACGCTCCGCTCGAACCCGCCCCCGGGCGCTACGTCCGCCTGTAGTGCCGGGGCTGCGCACATTCGTCCATGTCGACGGGCACCTCCTGCGGGTGTCCGTCCGCGGCGACGGCCCGCCGATCCTCCTGATCATGGGGTTGGGCGGCAACATCGAGATGTGGGACCCGCTGGAGCGCGAGCTCGACGCCCGGGGGTTCCAGACCATCGCCTACGACGCGCCCGGAACCGGGCACTCGCCACCCCGGCTCGTCCCGCTGCGGCCACACGGCCTCGCCCGCCAGGCCGCCCACCTCCTGGACAGCCTCGGCCTGCCCGCCGCCCACGTGCTCGGCGTGTCGTTCGGGGGCGGTGTCGCCCAGGAGCTGGCCCTGCGCAACCCTCACCGAGTCCGCCGGCTGGTCCTGGCCTCCACGTCGTGCGGGCTCGGTGGCGTCGCCGGCACCCCGCTGGCGCTCGGCCTGCTCGCCACGCCGCTGCGCTACTACTCGCCCCGCTTCCTGCAGGCGACCGCCCGCTGGATGTACGGCCCGATCGCCGATCCCGACGGACGGCTCATGCACCAGCAGGTCGACGCTCGCCGGTCACGACCCCCGACGATGTGGGGCTACCTGAGCCAGCTCTACGCGACCGCGGGCTGGACGAGCCTTCCCTGGTTGCACCGCATCGCCGCACCAACGCTCGTCGTCACCGGTGGCAAGGACCCCATCGTCCCACCCGTGAACGCGCGGATCCTCGGATCCCGCATAGCTGGCGCAACCGTCCATGTCGTGCCCGATGGCGGGCACCTGCTGCTCATGGATCACGCCGTCGAGTGTGCGGACGTGATCAGCCGCTTCCTCCACGACGAACCGAACAGAACCTGAGAGGTCTGAACCGTGCTCCTACCGCTCGTTGCCGAACCGTTCACCGCGCCGACCGACCGGGACCTTCTCCCGTCCGAGCGGCGGGAGTTCGTGCGCACGCACCGGACCTGTGTCTTCGGGTACCGCCGCCGCAGCGACGGGCCCGCCATGTCCGTCGTGTACTACGTGCCGACCGACGACGACGAGCTGCTCGTGTCGACCATGGCCGGCCGAAGCAAGGCCATCGCTGTCGCGCGCGACCCGAAGGTGAGCGTCTGCGTGCTCGACGAGCGGTGGCCTTTCACCTACCTCCAGGTGTACGCCGACGCCACGGTCGATCCGGACCCGGAGCTCGTCGTCGACGTGATGATGGCCGTCGGCGAGCGCATGTCGGGCCAGCCCCTCGGCGCCGAGGCGCGCCCCGCCGTGGAGGCCATGGCGGAGCAGGAGGGTCGCGTCGTGCTGCGCTGCCGCCCCTACGCGACCTTCGCCACGCCGCCCCGGCACCTGCACCGCGAGGCTGCCCGCCTCACGCACTGGGTCTCGGGGAGCGTCCCGTGGGACGCACCCGACCCCGCCTGATCCTCACACCCGAAGCCCGAGCGGGCGGCGGTCGACGATGAACGATCGAGTCGCGAAGACCCGCGAACCAGTACGCGGAGTGCCCCGCTTGTGCCTCCCGGGACAGGAGGCGAAGGCCGCCGCG
>DASRHY010000061.1:0-11982 GCA_035650275.1 Kribbellaceae bacterium
GCAGCGTGCGCACCGCCGCCCGCTACTGCCTGGTCCGCTCCTACCTGGGCACCGCCCGCAACCACGGCATCCACCCACTCGACGCGCTCCGCGACGCCCTGGCCGGCAACCCCTGGCTACCACCACAAACCGCCTGACCAACCCCAGGCCTGAATGGATACACCCAGCCCTCCTCGGTGGGCAGGTAGGTGATGTCACCCACCAGCCGCTGCCCAGGCGCCTCGGCGGTGAAGTCCCGGCCGATCAGGTCCGGGGCCGGCGCCGCGGCGGTGTCCTGCCTGGTCAACGACCGACGCCGCCGCCGGCGACTGACCCCGACCAGGTTGTGCTCACGCATCAGCCGCTCCACCCGCTTGCGGTTGACCCGCCGACCCCGACGACGCAGCTCATCGTGCATCCGGGGTGAGCCGTAGCGGCCGGCGTGCTCGGCGTGCACCGCGCGGATCTACTCCACCAGGTCCTGCTCGGCCTGTTCGCGCTGCTCCCGCGCTGGTTGGGCGGCCAGCCACTCGTAGTAGCCCTGCCGACGCGCGACCGCGCGTCACCAGCAGGCGATCAAGGCAGACAGCACGCGAGTGTTCTGGTGACTGATTTGCTCAAATTCTCGATGGAGGACCGTGAGGCCGCATACCTGACCGAGCTGTGGCGGGAGGATCGTCAATCCAGCTCGCCGGGGTCGATGCGGGCCTTGACCTGAGCGTGCTCGGCGAGCAGGTAAAGCAGGTTCGATCCATCGATGAGCTCCAGCGGCTTTCCAGAAGCGAACTCGTACGAGGCTGGGCCGTACCCGCTGGTAGTGACCAGGATTCCCTTGGACGCGCCCTCGTTCTGCACGGTCCCGAACAGGTCGCGCACCGACGACACGTCCACGGTGTTGCGGTAGCGCTTGGCCTGGATGACCACCTTGCCACCGAAGATCGGACGCTGGTCGAACGCCACGCAGTCGACACCGCCGTCGCGGGACGGTCTGGTCTGCTTGGTATCCAGCCCCATCTTCGCGAACAAGTTCTGGATGAGACTCTCGAACTCCGTCGGCGTGAGCTTGAGCAGGTTGGGGCGTTGGTCCAGGTCGGCCAGCACGTCGACCTCGTCGACGAACCGTTTGTCGACCATGTCGAACTCCAACACCGGCCGCACCGGCGCCAACGCCTCCGGGCGCCTCGACACCGACGCGTTGAGATGCTGCAGGCAGGCCGCCGGGTCAACCTTCGCGAGATTCAGGCTCGTGAACTCGTCGCGGGTCGTTCGAAGCGTGACCAGACACGGCCGCCGGGCCTGACCGGTCGCGGGGTCGATGCTGTCGACCATGCCGTTGAACACAATCGTGTCGACCAGCGACGTCCGGTCAGCCTCGAACAGCTCGTGAACGGTGCGCAGCGTCACCTTGGAGACGACGTCGAGGTACCGGTCGCGGACCTCCTTGGCCGGACGCGCAGTAGACGTGACGTCGTCTCGGGTCTTGACGTAGCGGTACTCCTTGACGGTGGGAACCACGTCGAGGTTCGGCAGCTCGTACTCCACCACAAGCTGGCGGGACTCGGGAACATAGGCGAGCCGGTAGGTCTGCGGAAAGTCGTCGGGGTAGACGGAGTTCGCCAGCACCATCCCGAAGTAGTCGACCACTGCGGCGGGCTCGTTCGCGGCGAAGGCCGCCGCGAACGTGTCGACCTCCGCGTTGTGGGCCGCGACCTCCGCCTCCGTGCGCCGACACTGCTGCTCATACTGGGCATGCGCGGCCGCCAGACGGCGCTGCCGGTCCTGTTCGGCTGCGGCGTGTTGCGCTTGTGCCAGCGTGAACTGGGACTGCGCAGCGGCCAGCTGCTGGTTGTACTTGGCCTGACCGCCGAAGATCTTGCTCAAACCGGTCGGCGCCGGCGGCTGGAAACGACGCCAGTCCGGCGGGGTGATCGGCGTTGCGAGCGGGCCAGGGTTGAACGGTGGGTGCGAAGCCTTCTTCTTCAGCCGACCGAAGTCGATGTAGTCGTCGACCGCCAACGTCGCGGCTAGCAGTCCCTCAACCTCATCGATGCGCGCTTGCAGATCGGCGTTGTCGGCCGCTACATCGGCCGCCCGGGACTCTAGGTACAGCCGCTTGCGCTCGCGTTCGTCCGCCAATGCCGCTTGCTGCGCAGCCTTCGCCGCCTGATCGGCCAGGCGTCGCGCGGCCTGCTGCTGGCGGTAGTACGCCATCTGCGCCTGGTGGGAAGCGCGGACCTGTCGGGCGTGCTCCCGCTGAATCTGGGCGATCAGACCCCGACGTGCCATGCATACCTCCCGATGGCCCAACGCGGATACCCCACATTAGGGCGCCGCTGGTGACTGTCGGCCACCGTCATATCACGATCCTGTGCGGTGAGGTGATCGGGCGGTTGGCTAGCGTCCGCCGGCGACGTGAAGACCGGCGCGAGAGCACCGGATCCTGTCGGCCGTTCGGTTCGTCTTGGTCGCCAATCTGCACCGTGGTACGCACAGATTCGCTCGGTCCTTGCCGGTGGATGATCTAGGACGCTCGAATCTCAGATCTACCTCTAATTGCAGCGCCCCGTGTGTTGGGAGGCGGCTGCCGAGCGACTTGCACATAGGCCTCAGCGGGGATCGCCGAGTACTGGCCCTCTCGCGTCCGTTAATTATTAGAGTGATCAACCGATGCAGCGCACGAACATGATTCGCACACTCACAACTATGTGGGCCAAACTTGGCAGAATAAGAACCGCGTCTTCGCAGTTCAGGGACTAGATGTGCCGGTCCTGGCGGTGCGTCGGCGGGTTCGGTAGTGCCGGAGGGCTGGCGGCGTTGCCGGATCACCGCCCGACGGGACGCGCCCAGCCGGACGGGCTTGCACTCGGCGTACCGAGGGCGGCTACAGTCTCTCCGTGCCTTCGACCGCGACTCTTCCGCGTGACCGGTTTGCGAGTCTTCTGGGTGTCGCGGCACCGGCCGGTCGGACAGGCCGTGGCCGACGGCGAAGCCGTCGACGACCGACGGATGCGGCGACGTGGTCATCGCCTGGAACTGCTGCTGCTCGATGCGGTCCAGGGCGGACGCGGTAGAAGTATCGGACATGTGACGCCCTCCACAAATCGACGTCAATACGAAAACACCGCATATCGACGGTTCTGGACTGACATCGGGGCGCCTCTTTCGTGTGACGCCGTGGTGAATGATCGATGACGTGCGGATTCTCCGGGCCCTGCACATGGCATCCGTCCTCCGGACGGGTGACATCCACATCCCGTCCGGAACCGGGTGGTCCGATTGGCGGCGACGAATTGTCCGACCCGTGCTCTACATTGCGTGATAGGGCCGTGACGCCCTTGGCGTCCCGTCAGGTACGTGAAGCCGCGACGAGGTGATACCGCTGACAACCAGAAGCGCAGAGCAGCTGCTCCACGAGTTCCACAGCAGCGCGGAAGCCGACGTCACGATGTCTCTGTTGCGATCGAGAGACGCCTACCTTCACCTGGCACTGATGGCCGCACACCTCGGCGATGGGCAGATCGTCGACGGCCAGACCCTGACCGCGGACATGAACGCCGATCTGCCGGCGCTGCTGCGCGGCTACCAGGGCGCGAATGGGAGCTCGGAACCGACCCTGGCCGACGCCGACAAACTGCTCGCCCGCTGGCGCAGCAAGGGATGGGTGAGCCGCAGTGTCGATCCGGCCAGCCGGGTCGAGCGTTACCAGCTGACCTCGGGCGCCAGTCAGGCGGTACGGCAGATGCGTGGTCTCCAGCGGCACACTTCCGTCGCCACCGAGTCGGCATTGGCAATGATCATGGCGGACGTGCACCGGATCGCCGCGGAAGCCAACCCGGACCCTGGTGCCCGTCGGTCGGCGTTGAACGAGCAGATCGCCGCCCTACAGGAGCAGATCGATGCCTTGAACAGGGGCGAACTGCCACCCGTTGACCACCGGGACCTGGTAGACAGGATCGCGGCCGTCGCCCAGCTGATCGACCGCATCCCGACCGACATCGCCCGCTATGGCGAGCAGATGCACGCGAACACCGCGGCGTTGCTGCGGCAGAGCCTGAGTGAGGACTCGGCGGAGTTCGCCGAGTCGCTGCACCGGATGTTCGACGGGCACGACGTGATCGCCGAGTCGGCCGAGGGCCAGGCGTTCCGCGCCTTCGCCACGGTTGTCGCCACGCCATCGCAGCGCTCGCAGTTGGAGACCGACATCGCCGAGATCACCACCCGCGTCCAGCAGCTTCCCGTACATCTGCGGGAGGCCCTGGCCGGATTCATCCATGCCATGTGGAACCGCGTACAGGAGGTGGAGGAGGTGCGGACGGTGGCGTTCCGCCGGATGAGCACCTTCGTCCGGGGCGGCGACGCCCTGCACTACCGCAGCATGCGGGTCCGCGTCGGTGAGGCGCAAGCGGCTGCCGCCGAAGCGTTCCAACACACACACGGCGGGCGTGACATCGGCTTTGTCGTGCCGATGAGCGGGGTCAACGCTACGTCGGTCGGCCGGTTGCGCTTGCACCCCGGCATTGCCCTCGTCCCAGACCCGGTGCACGACTCCAGCCGTGAGTTCGACATCGATCCCAGCGCTCTCGGTGGAATTGAATCGATCAACTGGGCGGCGCTGCGTATGGCCGTACATGCCGCGATGGACGCGCACGGCGGCTTCGCGACATTGCCCGAGGTGTTGCTGCACCTGCCTGACGCTCGTACCGGCGACGTCATCGGGCTGTGGTCCTTGGCGACCCGGTTCGGCCTCGTCGACGAGGAGGAGGAGGCG
Source organism: Kribbellaceae bacterium (assembly GCA_035650275.1). GTDB lineage: Bacteria > Actinomycetota > Actinomycetes > Propionibacteriales > Kribbellaceae > DASRHY01. Next base: position 4,748 of record DASRHY010000061.1, read on the forward strand.
ATTGCGGTCTGGATCGAGACACGCCGAGGCAAGCGGGAGATCAGCGTGCCGTACCTCGTGTTCGGTGAAACCCTGCCCGACCCGACGCCGACGGTCGTCGTCAGGCAGCGGTCGATGGCCAGTCAAGCGATGGTGCTGGAGGGTGCCCGATGACCCGACCTGCGGATCCGCCGTTCGAGGAGGTCTTCGGTGACGGGCTGTTCACCGACGACGGTGCGACGCACCGGGCACCGCTCACGCCGGCCGACGTGTTCCCGGAGACCCTCGATATCACGGTGGGAACGCACGTCGACAGTGGGGCGCCGCACGCGCGCTTCGACGGCGACACCAGCGAACTGCCGCCCGAGGCGTGCTGGGCGCTGCAGGAACTGGTGGCCGCTCCACACATCAGCGACCGGACCAAGCGGCACTGGCCGGCCGTACTCCAGTACGAGGACCAGCTTCGAAGCCGGCTGTCGGAGCTCGGGCTCGTGCTGGAGATCAACCGGGAGCACCGGTACGCCTTCACCCGCCAGGCCGACGATCCGAGCCCGCACAGCCGGGCCATCCTGCGCACCCGCACGCTCAGCCTTGCGGCGAGCGCTCTGGCGTTGCACCTGTACCAGCTGTACGTCACCTCGCCCGACGACGCGGTCGTCGAGACGGCCGACATGCTCGACCACATGGTCGCCTACCGCCGCGCCGACGACACGGACGAAGCCGGCTTCCAGAAGAAGATCAAGGCAGCGATCAACGCCCTGGACGACGCCGCGATCATCAAGCCGATCAAGGGAACCACCCGGTACATCATCTACGGCGTCATCACCTCGATCCTGACCGCCGAACAAGTCGCCGCGCTGCGCGACCGGTACACCGCCATCGCCCGAGGCGAGCTGACCGACGCCGACATCGAGCAAGGAGACGAGGCCGATGCCTGAGGCCGTTCGCGCCCGCACCACCCACATCGGACAGTTCCGGCTGGTGCGGTTGCAGGTCGTCAACTGGGGTACCTTCTGCGGCTACAAGGACCTGCGGATCGACGAGCGGGGCGTGCTCCTCACCGGACCGTCCGGCTCGGGCAAGTCCTCTCTGCTCGACGCTCTCTCGACGGCCCTGTTGCCCGCCAACGACCAGCGTTTCAACGCCTCCGCCGACCTGACCGCCCGGGGAGCCAAGCAGAGCACCCGATCGGTGGCCGACTACGTGCGTGGCGCCTGGTCGCAGACCAGTGACGAGAACGACCAGTCCCAGGTCCAGTACCTGCGGGGCGGAAAACCCACGTGGTCCGCCGTCGCCGCGACCTTCGACGACGGGCTGGGCTCGGTCACCACAGCCGTGGCCGTCAGATGGTTCCCAGGAGTCGACAACGACAGCGCCGCCATGAACCCGATGTACCAGCTCCACGACGGCGACTTCGACCTGTCGGTTATGCAGGGATGGGCGGAGCGCGGGTTCGACACCCGCTGGTTGAAGGCGACCTACCCGGTGCAGTATCCGCCCAGCCAGGGCTCCTACCTTCGCGACCTGGCGAAGCGGATCGGTCTGGGGCAGTCGAGGGTCGGGCTGTCCCTGCTCGGCAAAGCCAAGGCGCTGAAGAACGTCGGCGACCTGAACCTGTTCGTCCGCATGAACATGCTCGACGAGCCGGAGACCTTCGCCCAGTCCCAGCGCGTGGTCAACTCCTTCACCCCGCTCAACGAAGCGTACGAGACCGCAAGCCGCGCACACGCGCAGGCACGTATCCTCCGCGACGTTCCCGACAACTGGACGACGTTCCGCGAGGCCGGCCGAACCAGCAGCCGCGCTGAGGATCTGTTGGGAACGCCAATGGAGCACTACCTACGCGGGATCAACCTGCGCGTGATAGAAGCCGAACTTGACCGTCTGGACAAAGGGATCGAGCAGCTCGACGTACTGCTCCAGGGGCAGAACTCCGAGAAGACGACGCGGTACAAACTGTTCCAGGCGCTTGACGCCACGTGGAGTCGGGAGGGTCAGTCGCTGCGCCTCCTGGAGGCAGACCAACAGCTCGCCGACGCCGAGGCCAGGTCACGCCGGGAGGCGTTCGACCGCTACAGCAGTTACGTTGCACGGCTCGATCGGCCGTGCCCGCACGACGAACGCAGCTTCACCGCGTTGCGAGACGCCCTGCCGGACATTGCGGCCGCAGCACTGGCCGAGAAGGCAGACATGGAGCCGCGACGGACCGAGCTGTACGGCGCCGCCGCAACGGCCATCTCCGACTACAACGAGAAGAACGCCGAACTCACCGCCCTGCGCTCGGCCCGGACGCTGATCCCATCCCGGGAAGCCGACCGCCGGCTACGGGTCGCCGACGGGGCCAAGGTCCCGGCCGCCGATCTGTCCTATGCCGCCGAGCTAATCGACATCGCCCCGGGCGAGGAACGGTGGCGGCCTGCGGCCGAACGGGTACTGCGCAGCTTCGGCCTGCGGCTGCTCGTCCCCGACAAGCACAAGGATGCCGTCCGCCGCTACATCGACGAGAACGACATGCGCGGCATCGTCGAGTACAGCATCGTCACCGCGGCCTCCGCGCACCGGCCGAAGCCGGCAGCGAACACCCTCGCGGGCAAACTCGTGGTGGATGCCGGACATCCGAGCGCATCGTGGCTGGCCGGGCAGCTCGCCCAACGGTTCGACCACGTCTGCGTCGAAACCGCCAGGGACCTCGAAAGCCACCCCATCGCGGTGACCCTACGCGGCACCGTGAAGATGCGCGGCAACCACTACCGCAAGGACGACCGAGCCGAGCTGACCAGTCCCTCGTCCTACATCCTCGGTGCGAACCCGACCGCGAAAAGGGCCGCCGTCGAGCGTGAGGTCGCTCACCTCGCCCAGATCAGGGATCGCGCCGTTGGAGACGCGAGAGCCGTCGACGAGCGTTACCGCAACCTTGACGGGATCATCGAGGCCACTCAGCAGATCGTCGGCTGGCAGCAATGGACAACCCTCGACCACTGGACGGCAGCCCAGCATGCGAAGGACCTTGAGCAGCGCATCGCGGACATCAAGGCTAGCAACGTCGACCTGCAACGCCTGGAGACCGAGCGCAACGACGCAGAGGACGAGTACAACAAGGCATCCGATGTGTGTTCGAAGACCCGTATCAAGATCGAAGCAGCGGGTGAGCAGCAGACCGCGCTGATCAAAAAGTTCGACGACCTGGACGGCCGTCCGCACACGATCAGCGATCCGGACGACATTGCCTATCTCGACGAGATCCTCGCCGGGCTCGACGAGCAACCCGGTGTTGGCAACATGAGACACATCGAGTCGGCCACCCGGTCGGAGCTGCAACGGCGGCGGGACAACGCGAACTCCGAACGCAAGCTCGCCCTTGATCGGGTCAGGACAGCCATCGGGCGGTTCATCGAGCAATGGCCCGACGTCGCCCCGGACACCAGCGGCGATGCGGAACGGTCCGGTGAAGCGTTCGTGGCGCTGCACGACGAGATCGCGCATCGGCGCCTTCCCGATGCCATGGAGAAGTTCCAGCACATGATCAACCAGGACATGGTGCCGTCGATCGGTCTGTTGCAACACGCGATCCAGACGGCGTCGAAGGAGATCGAACAGCGGATCAGGACGGTGAACGTCGGACTGCGTCGGGTCGAGTTCAACTCCGGCACACATCTACAGATCGCGGTGAGAGACAGCCAACCCCGCGAGGTGAAGGAATTCCGCGCGGCAGTGGACACGCTGCTACGCCACGCTCCGGCTGCCCTCAGCGACCCGCAGGCGTCGGTGGCCCAGTTCCGCCGGGTGCGTGACCTCATGGCTCGCTTCACCGCCGACACAGCAGAGGCGCGTCGTTGGAAGACCAACGTGCTCGACGTGCGCGAGAGCTACATCTTCTACGGTCGGGAAGAGGACGTCGACGGCGCCACTATCTTCACCTACCAGAACACCGCCGCGAACTCCGGCGGCGAACAGGAGAAGCTGGTCGCGTTCTGCCTCGCGGCGGCGCTGAGCTACAACCTGTCCGACAGCGACTCCGATGGCCGGCCACGATTCGCACCCCTGATGCTCGACGAGGCGTTCAGCAAGTCCGACGAGACGTTCGCCGCGCAAGCACTCGCCGTCTTCGACGAGTTCGGGTTCCAGCTACTGATGGCCGCTCCGATCCGGATGTCCGGCATCGTCGAACCGTTCATCGGCCAGGCCATCCTCGTGGAGAAGCGGATGACCGCGGACGGCGCCCATTCCAACGCCGCATCCGCCACGTTCGGCGAACTCGCCGTCCGCCGCGACGCCGAGCTGGATGGAGCACTTCGTGCGGCAGCCTGACGAGGTCAGGGCATACCTTCGCGACCGCTTCGACCGCGATTATCCCGACTGGGCGCGTCGACGCGGCACCTTCCCCCTCCGGGTGCCGCTCAACCCGCCCAGCACCGCCGAACGGGCCGCCGACCCGATCGGCTGCCACGCGTGGGCTGACGCATGGCGCACCTATCCCGGCCCGGGAACGGTCGTGCGAACCAACCACCGCTTCCCGACCGGGGTCCATCCCATGCCCAAGACCCTCGTGCTGGATCGCCCCAGCGACGTGGCCGCCGTCCACCCGGACACCGACCGCACGTGGCGACGGTGCGGCGAGCGGCTCGTCGCCCTGCAGAAGGCGTTCCCCCAGGCCAGATTCGACGGCGTGGTCCGGCGGATCACCGACCTTCCCCAGGAGGACTACGACCGCCTGGCTGGTGTCGTCGCCTGGCTGAGAGACAACCCGACCTCGGGCATGCTGCTGCGCCAGCTGCCGATCGAGGGCATCGACACCAAGTGGCTGGGCAAACAAGCACACCTCGTGCTCGCCATGCTCGGCGATCAGGACCTCGACCCGGACAGCGACTACACCAGCGGGCCGCGCCGGCTCCGGCTGCACTGGCGACTCGGCCTGCGCGTCCCACCCGACCTGGTGCAGGTCGCCGTCCTCGATCCGAACCTGCGCACCCACCTGGCAGGCATGCGCCACTTCGCCGCCAGCGTCGACGACCTCAACGGCTGGCCGCACCACCCGCGCACCGTGCTCATCCTGGAGAACAAGGAGACCGGATACGCGCTGACCGACGACCACGACGGCGTCGTCGTCCTGCACGGCGGCGGGCTGAACGTAGCCAGCTACGCCCGCATCACCTGGGTCAGACAGGCCGACAAGGTCGTCTACTGGGGCGACATCGACGCCGTCGGCCTCCAGTTCGTCAGCGATCTGCGCGGCCACGGCGTCACCATCACGTCCGTCATGACGGACGTGGCCACGCTCGACCGGTTCCACCGGTTCGCCGTCGAGGGCGCCGGGCCACAACGCAATGAGGTTCCGAATCTCACCGAGCCCGAGCGGCTGCTCTACCAACGCCTGGTCGACCATGCGTCGAGTACCGGCACCGGCCTACTACTGGAACAGGAACGCATCCCGTGGAGCCACGCGTACCCGACGCTCGTCACAGCCATCGCGCAGTAGATTGACGCATTGGGGTCGTGGACATCCACACCGACGGCGCATGCAGCGGCAACCCCGGCCCGGGCGGATGGGGCGCCGTGCTGCGGTACGGCACCCGGGTCAAGGAGATCTGCGGCGGCGATCCGTCGCCGACCACGAACAACCGCATGGAGCTGATGGCGGCCATTCAGGCGCTGGAGCACCTCACCCGGCCGGTCCCGGTACGCCTGCACACCGACAGCTCCTATCTGCGCGACGGCATTACCAAGTGGCTGCACGGTTGGCGGCGCAACGGTTGGCAGACCGCCGAACGCCAGCCGGTCAAGAACGTCGACCTCTGGCAACGTCTGGAGGCGGCCGCCAAACGCCATCAGATCGAGTGGATCTGGGTCAAGGGCCACGCAGGCGACCCCGGCAACGAACGCGCGGACGCGTTGGCCAACCGTGGCATACTCGACGCCATCGCGCGGGGTGGGCCGCCTGCCACCGGCGACCCTCCCGTTGTTCAGCCTGCCGTCGACCCCAGGCACGCTGCGTACACGACCTCATCCGCAAAACAGTGCTGGGAATGCCGCTCCGCACGCACCAAACCTCCTGACCGCGTCGCGATCACATCGGGCGGCGTCGTCTTCCACCTCGACGAGCAGTGCGAAGCACTCCACGACGGATGACGACAGATTTCGCGACAGGGAAGAACCCGCCGCGCCGTCACCTGGGTTCCGATCGCGGACGCACTCGCTGGCCGTCGGTGTGTGGTTGGTCGCATTGGTTGCATTGGTGGCGAGCACCGAATCGGTCACCGACAATGCGCACTACATAGCCGCCCTGTTCCTGTTCGTTTGCATCCTGGGCGTGGCCGTGGTCAACGCACGTCGACGCAAGGAAATAAAACCCGGTGCTGCCTCGGGTGGGAAGACCAAGGATCACGCCGGCCGCGGTGAGCTGGACGGTCACGAAGAGCTGCCCGCCGCGGATCGCGGCCCTGCCGAAACGGCGGCGGACGGACCCGCGGGACTGCGCGTGGTGTCCGCCAGGGTGGCCCGTTATCGCTACACCTCGATCGCGATGGCCATGCTGGTCGTCACCCCGATCTTGGCCGCGCTGTGGCTTGTCGACCGCATCCCTCTGTTCTGGCTCGAGATCGTCGTGGCCGCGCTCTTCGCCGTGTTCTGGATGGTTCAGACCATCGAACTGTTGCCGGCAGAGCGAGAGCCTCAGCAGCAGAGCCCACCCCTGCCGCGCGTGCCAGCACCGCCGACAGCACGGGAAGCGACCGCGACCGGGTGAGCGCGAGCTCATCTGCCGCTGACGGCGCATCCTCCGAACACCGCTTGGCCGGTCGCAGTCACTCGTATCCGCTCGCCATCACTAGTAGCTCGGCAACCAGCTGCCAACTCGGCTGGGTCGGCAGTATCTCGCCACGGTTGGCGTATGCATGCTCGACGCCCTCAAGCGACGCTGCCAGGGCTTCGAGAAACCTATCCAGCGTCGCGTTCTCCCAGGCGTCGGGATTCCCGCGAAGGTTCTCGACCATGGCATGGATGACGGCGATCACCTCTTCGCGCGTTGCGACGCCGTCAGTGTTCACGTCGGCTGGCCGACCGGTCTCGTACGCCTCGGGCACGCAGACAGCATCCACCATGGGGGTGATCCACCGTCCGCTCATCAGCGTAAGGCGTTTTTGTCAAGTGTTGGTCGGTGCCTCGTCCGTCGCCTGTCCCTGCATAGCGGTAATGGGGTTGGTCCCAGCAGCGTGTAACCGGGTTGATGAGACGACGGGCGGGGCTGCCCATGATGAGCG
>DASRHY010000062.1:0-89699 GCA_035650275.1 Kribbellaceae bacterium
CATCACCATCACGGTGACGCCATCGTGCTGAACCACCAGACCGGGCTGACCATTCACCGAACGCTCCAGGATCGTCAGCTCGAACGCCCGATCGGCGACGTCGACAAAGAAGCGGGCGACCTGCGCACCACCCTCGATCGGGCGCAACACCGCGCTGACCAGACCGCCACCATCGCCGACCGCCGTGGAGTCGGGGTCGAGCAGCCCGATCAGCGCCTCGATGTCCTTGGCCTCCCACGCCCGCTTGAAGTCCCTGACCACCTCGGCATGCCGGGCCACCGGCGTCGCCGAAGTCACCGCAGCCTGCGACGCGTCCACCCGACGCCGAGCCGACGAGGCCAGCTGCCGACACGCCGCCGGCGACCGGCCGACGATCTCGGCCACCTCCACAAACGAATACCGGAACACATCGTGCAAGATGAACGCCACCCGCTCGGCCGGACTCATCGACTCCAACACCACCAAGAACGCCATACCGACAGACTCGTCCAACGTGACCCGATCGGCCGGATCACCCCCGGCACCACCCGACCCCCCGCCGAGCCACTCCCCACCATCCGGCAACGGCTCCGGCACCCACTCACCCACATAACGCTCCCGCCGCGCCCGCGCCGAACCCAGCAGATCCAAACAGACACGACTGGCCACCGTCGTCAACCAGCCACCGGGAGACTCGATCGCCTCCCGCTCCCGCCGCGGCATCGCATACCAGCGCGCATAGGTCTCCTGCACCACATCCTCGGCCTCGGCCAACGAGCCGAGCAGCCGATACGCCACATTGATCAGCTGCCGCCGCTCGCTCACGATCGCGCTCAGGCCCGGATCAGACCCGCCGTCACCCGGCCCGGATCGACTGGTCACGGCCCCGACCACTCCCTCGCTCGCAACTGCCCCACACCACTTCGACGAAACACCACACCCAACTGTGAGGTCGACCCACCACCTCACAATCCGCGGCGTTGCGTCGTCGTACAACAGAGACGAACACACCACCCAGCGAAGAGGAAAGCCCCGATGAACGTGTTCCTGTGGATCGTCGCCGCAGTGCTCGCCGTGGCCTTCCTGGCCGGCGGGTTCATGAAGATGATCCTGCACAAGGAGAAGCTCGCCACTTCCGGCATGGCGTGGACCGAGGACTTCAGCGCCGGGATGGTCAAGACCATCGGCGCCGTGGAGGTCCTCGCCGCGATCGGCCTCGTCCTCCCGCCTGCCCTCGACATCGCACCGGTCCTCGCACCGCTGGCCGCCCTCGGTCTGGTCCTGCTCATGTTCGGCGCCGCGGTCACCCACCTGCGCCGCAAGGAGACACCGGCGATCGCCGTCAACCTGCTCCTGGTCGCCGTGGCCCTGATCGTGGTCTGGGGCCGCTTCGGACCGCACTCCTTCAGCGCCTGACCTCCGCACCGCCTGACCTCGGCGCCGCCTGACCTAGTGCGGCCCGATCGCCAGCGGTACGCCGGCGGCGGTCACGATCCGGGTCAGCGAACGGCTGAACCGGACCTGCTCGGTCGGCGATAGGTCGTCGAGCAGAGCCGCCAGCCGGCTGGTGATCTGCTCGTGGAACTCGCGCGCGGCCCGGTCGCCTGCCTCGGTGAGCGCGACCTTCACCGCACGCCGGTCGGTGGGGTCGGGTGTGCGGACCACGAGGCCGCTGCGTTCGGCGCGGTCGACCAGGCCGGTCAGGCTGGAGCGTTCGACGCCGAGCACTCCGCACAGCTCGGCCATGCCCTTCGGGCCCTCGCGCAGCACGCACAACATCTGCGCCTGGGTCGGGGTCAGCTCACAGCCGCGCCCGACCTCGGCGTACACCGACTGCACCAGGAAGGTCAGCCGGACCAACCCGGAAGCGACCTGCTCCATCCGTCACCGCCTTGCATTACTTCGTGCCACGAACTAGTTTGTTCGTACAGCGAATAGTACGTACAACGAATGAGACGGCGCAATGACCGACTACGGGCACGATCTACTGTTCGGCACCTTCATCACCCCGCGCGCCGACGACCCGGACCGGGTGGTCGCGCTCGCGCAGCTGACGGAGCAGGCGGGGCTGGACCTGGTGACCGTGCAGGACCACCCGTATCAGCCCCGCTTCCTGGACGCCTGGACACTGTTGTCCGTGATCGCGGCCCGGACCTGCCGGGTCACGGTCGCGCCGAACGTCGCCAACCTGCCGCTCCGGCCGCCGTCGGTGCTCGCCCGCAGCGCCGCCAGCCTGGACCTGCTCAGCGGCGGCCGGGTCGAGCTGGGCCTCGGCGCCGGCGCGTTCTGGGAGGCGATCGCGGCGAATGGTGGCCCGCACCGTACGCCCGGCGAGGCCGTCGACGCACTCGCGGAAGCGATCGAGGTGATCCGCACGCTGTGGCGCACCGAGGGCGGCGGCGCGCGGCTGGACGGCAAGCACTACGGCCTGTACGGCGCGAAGCGCGGCCCGGCACCCGCGCACGACATCGGGATCTGGCTGGGCGCGATCAAACCACGGATGCTCCGGCTCACCGGCCGGGTCGCCGATGGCTGGTGGGTCAGCAGCGGGTACATCGGCCCGGACCAGCTCCCCGAGATGAACGCCCAGATCGACGCGGCCGCGGAGAAGGCCGGCCGGTCGCCGGCCGCGGTTCGCCGGTTGTACAACCTGTCCGGCACGTTCGATGCCGCCGGCAACGGCTTCCTCCAGGGCCCGGAACGCCGCTGGGTCGAGCAGCTGGTCGACCTCACCGTCAGCCACGGCATCAGTGGGTTCATCCTCGCCTCGGACTCACCGGACGACATCCGCCGGTTCGCCGATGTCGCGGCCGAAGTCCGCGAGCAGGTCGAGTCCGCCCGTGCAGGAGATCCGGCTCTGCAGCCCGAGCCGGCCGGGCGCGAGTCAGCAGCCGGGCTCGGCGTCGTACCGACTCCGGACGACGGTGTACGACGCAGCGCGACCCGGCTGTGGGACGAGTCGGAACGGCCGGCCGGGCCGGAACCTGAGATGGGCCGGGCGTACACCGCCCACGAGCGCGCCGGCGGTCAGCACCTGGTCGACGTTCACGACCACCTGCGCGGCGAGCTCGAGCAGGTCCGGAACCTGGTCGAGCAGGTCGCGGCCGGACAGCTCGACCCGGGCTTGGCCCGATCCGTGATCAACACGATGACGATGCGGCAGAACAGCTGGACGCTGGGCGCGTACTGCGAGTCATACTGCCGGGTGGTCACCACGCACCACCTGCTCGAGGATCAGGCACTCTTCCCGCGGTTGCGTGCCGCCGACCCGCGGCTGGTGCCGGTGGTGGACCGGCTCGAGCTCGAGCACAGGGTGATCCACGACGTGCTGGAGCGGGTCGACCAGGCACTGGTCGCGCTGGTGTCCTCGCCGACCGGCGTCGCCGAGCTGCGGGACGCGATGGACCTGCTCAGCGACACCCTGCTCTCGCACCTGTCATACGAGGAACGGGAGCTGGTCGAGCCGCTGGCTCGGTACGGGCTCGGCTAGCCGCGAACCGGATCAGCGCCGGTCGGAGAACCGGTCGAGCGCGGCGAGCACCGCCGCGCTCATGTCCGGGTGACCGGAGTGGCCGGCCTCGTCGATCAGGATCAGCTCGCTGTCCGGCCAGGCCTTGTGCAGCTCCGCCGCGGTGTCGGACGGGCTGCCGACGTCCTGGCCGCCGTGCACCAGTACGCCGGGGATTCCCGCGAGCCGGTCCGCGTTCTCCAGCAGTGCGCCGTCCGGCAGGAACGCGGCGTTCGCCCAGTAGTGCGTGACCAGCCGGGCCGACGTCATCCGGAACACCGGGTCGTCGTACCGCGGGTCCGGCGGGTCGCCCGGCGCGCGCATCTGCCGCTCGTCCCAGGTGCACCAGTCGCGCGCAGCCTGCTCCCGTACCGCGGGGTCGGGATCGGCCAGCAGGTCGGCGTACGCCGCGGCCAGGTCGCCGTCGCGCCGGTCCTCGGGGACCCCGTCGCGAAAGGCCGCCCACTCCGCGGGGAACTGGTCGCCGACGCCGCGGGTGACCCACTCGACCTCGCGGCTGCTGGTGGTCACGACCGCGAACAGCACCAGCTCGGTGACCCGGTCCGGGTGCTGCTCGGCGTACGCCAGGCTGAGCGAGCTGCCCCAGGAACCGCCGAGCAGCAGCCAGCGGTCGATCCCAAGGTGCTCGCGGAGCTGCTCGAAATCCGCGATCAGGTGCTGGGTGGTGTTCACCGACAGGTCGGTCGCCGGGTCGCTGACAGGCGGCCGGCTCCGCCCGCAGCCGCGCTGGTCGACCAGCACGACGCGGTACTTCTCCGGGTCGAAGAAGCGTCGCCAGATCGGCGTGGCGCCCGAACCCGGCCCGCCGTGCACTGCCAGCGCGGGCTTGCCATCGGGGTTGCCGCTGACCTCCCAGTAGATCTGCTGGCCATCGCCGACGTCGAGCATGCCGGTCTCGTAGGGCTCGAGGTCCGGGTACAGCATGGCTTCTCCTCCGGTAGATACAACAGCGCTGTTATATTGTGCCGAATGGACGAACCAGGACGCCACCGGGGGCTCGGCACGCTGCTGCGGCATGTGCACGAGCTGATGGACGGCGCGATCGCGGAGCAGTACGTCGCGGCCGGGATGCCCGACTACCGGCCCCGGTTCTCGCCGGTCGTCCGGGCGCTCGCCGCCGAGGGACCGCTGTCGATCCGCGACCTGGCACGGGCGACCGGCGTCACCCACTCCGCCGCCAGCCAGACCGTCGCGCAGCTCAGACGGGCCGGCTACGTCGAGCTGCGCCCCGGCACCGACGCCCGCACCCGGATCGTCGAGCTCACCGGCAAGGCGCGCGCGGCCAAGCCGGTGATCGAGGCGGACTGGCAGACCGCGGAGGCAGCCGTCGCAGAGCTCGAGAAGGAGCTGCCCGCCTCGCTCACCGCCGTACTGCTGGCCACGCTCGACGCGCTCGACCGCCGCTCGTTCGGCGACCGGCTCAGCGCAGCCAGCGATCGACCCCGGCCAGCAGCCCGGCCCTGACCGGGTCCGGTGCGGCCGACGCCTCGATACCGTGCACGGCGACCGCGGCCAGCTGTGCGTCCGTGAGTCCGAGCCGGTCGCGGGCGATCCCATACTGACCGGCCAGCCCGACCCCGAACAACAGCGGGTCGTCGGTGGCCAGGGTCACCTGTACGCCAGCGTCGAGCAGCGGCAGCACAGGTACGGCGTCCAGCTCGTGCACGCCGAACGGCTGGTACGACGTCGGGCAGACCTCGAGCGCCACCCGGCGCTCGGCCAGCAACGCCATCACCGCCGGATCGTGCGCCGCCGACGTACCGTGCCCGATCCGGGCCGCGCCGAGCAGCTCGACACAGTCCCGGACATGGCTCGCCGGCGTGTAGAACCCCGCATGCGGCGTGGCCAGCAGCCCGGCGTCGGCGGCGATCCGGAACGCGGTCGCGAACCCGGCCACCGCACCGCGCCGCTCGTCGTTGGACAGCCCGAACCCCACCACGCCGTCACCCGCGTACGACGCCGCCAGCCGGGCCAGCTCCTCGGCATGCTCGGGCGTCCGGGCCCAGCTCGACGCGACCACCACCCCGACCGGGATCGGCGCCGCCGCGGCCGCCACCAGTACCGCCTCCAGCGTCTCGCGCAGCCCGCCGATCACCGGCGCGTACGACGTCGGGTCGACCTGGAGCTCCAGCCAGCCGCAGCCGTCCGCGGCATCGGCGACGGCCGCCTCTGTCAGCACCCGGGCGATGTCGGCCGGTGTCCGGATCACGTCCCGCGCGGCGTCGTACAGCTGCTGGAACTCGTCCCAGTCCCGCACCCCGCGTCCGTCGTGCTCGGGCACCGGTACGCCGTACCGCCCGGCCAGCTCGCGCAGCGTGCCGGGCTGCATCGCGCCGGCCAGGTGCAGATGGAGGTGCGCCTTCGGGAGCGCCCTCAGGTCTCGCATCAGTCCGCGGCGGCCAGGTCGTCGGTCGCCCGGCGACCGGCTTCGGTGGTGCGGCTCAGGAAGTCCGCGATCACCGCGAGCTGCGCGGCGTCGTAGCCGGCGCACAGCTCATCCATGGACGCGTTCATACCCGAGTAGAGCTTGTACATCTCGGCGTTGCGGTCCTTGAGCGCGCGGACGGTGACAGCCCGCCGGTCAGGCCCGGCCGGGTCGCGCTCCCGGACCACCCAGCCGCCCTTCTGCAGCCGGTCCAGCACACCGGTCAGCGTGGCAGGGTGCAGGCTCGCACGCCGGGCCAGCTCGGTCGGGCTCAGCGGACCGTACAGCTCGATCAGCTCCAGGCAGTCCAGGTCGATGTCCTTGAGCGCGAGCCGGACGCCGACCTGGTGGTTCAGCAGCGACAGCTGGCCGCGCAGCTCCCGGAGTGACTCCTTGATGCTCGCGGCCAGCCGCCGGCGGTGCCGGACGTCCTCTGTTGATACGGATTTCATATGATATGTTTTCCATGCTGTATGGGACTCACATGACAGGGTATCGGCGGAACCGGTGCCCCGATAGCAGGAGCGCACGATGAAACTCACGATCTTCGCGGCGACCGGCGGCATCGGCCGGTTGCTGCTCGCACAAGCCGTTGCGGCGGGCAACCAGGTCACCGCAGTGGTGCGGAACCCCGAGAAACTCTCCGGCGCGGCCCCGGCGAACGTCGTCGTCGCCGACCTGGCCACTCCCGACCGCACCGCCCTCGAGGCCGCGGTCAGCGGCGCGGACGCGGTGCTGTCCGGACTCGGGCCGCGCTCCCTGGCGGACGCCGGTGTCGCCACCGAGGGAACGCGCGCGATCGTTCGCGCGATGCAGACGACCGGTGTACGGCGCCTGGTCGTCGTCAGTGCCGCACCGGTCGGCACGGTCGCGTCCCCGGGCCGGCCGACGCCACCCCGGCACGACTCCGGCGACGGGTTCGTCATGCGGCACCTGCTCACGCCGGTGACCAAGGCGATCCTGCGCCGGCACTACGCCGACCTCGCCACGATGGAGGACGCCGTCCGCGACAGCGGGCTCGACTGGACGATCGTGCGCCCGCCCCGGCTGACCGACAAGCCACTGACTGGCCGTTACCGGACGGCGTACGGCGAGAACCTGCGTCGCGGCCTCACCGTGTCGCGGGCCGATGTGGCTCAGCTGATGCTGCGCGTGCTCGACCAGCCGGCGGCGATCAAGCAGACCGTCGGCATCGCGAGGTGACCGCGTTGGACCCGGCCTACTCGTCGTCACCCAGGTCGCGGTGGCCCTCTCGGTGGCTGTCTAGGGGCCGATGCGCGCGTTGATCCGGTACGGGTACGACTTCTGCTGCCAGATCACGGAGAACCGGCCGCCGGGGCTGGAGTCGACCCGCGGCACGCGACCGTCGAGCGACAGCCGGACGCCACCGCTGAACACGCCGGTGGTGGAGATCGTCCGGGCGTAGACGACGTTCGCGTCGTACGGCGGGCCGGGCGAGTGCCACACCGCCATACCGTTCCCGTCGTCGTCCAGGGCCACGGCCGGGCGGTCCCCGACGCCGAGCGCGGTGATCGCGCCGAGCGCGCCGGTGCGGTAGATCCGGCGGCCGAACACGTCGGTCCGGGTCTGGCTGGTGCGCCGGCTCCAGATCACCATCGAGTCGCCCTCGAGGTCGGTCCCGAGCGCGTGGTAGAAGGTCAGGTTGTCGGTCGACGGCGCAAGCCCGAGCACGCCGCCGAGGCTGCCGGTCCGGGTCCAGCGCCGCGCCCACAGGTACGACCGCTCGCCCTCCTTGTGCCGCAGGAAGCTCACGATCGCGTCGCCGTCGCGGTCCACCCCGACCGACACCCGGCCGTAGGACACACCCGCATAGGACGAGGTGAACACCTTTGTCGCGGAGATCGAGCCCGGCTTCACCCGCCTGGCGACGACACGATAGATGCCCTCGGTCCAGGCGACGACCGCCGTACCGGTGCGGTCGATCCCGACCGAGGGCTGGTCGGCGGCGCCGCTGCCGAGGCTGAGCTCGGAGCCGACGGTGCCGTCGCGGTAGATGAACCGCCCCTTCGTACGGAAGCCCGCGTCGACCTCCGACCAGACCGCCAGGGCGCGGCCGAGCGGGTCGATGACGACCGCCGGGTTGCCCGCCGACGTCGACGAGAGTGTCCGCAGAGTCCCGAGGGCTCCGGTCGACGAGACCCGCCTGCCGACCACCCGGCCGTCCTGCTCCCAGACGACCACCGAGTCGCCGTCGTCGTCCGAGGCGACCTGCGGCCACGCCGACGAGCTGCCGAGCGGCGACAAGGTCAGGATCGGACCCAGCGCACCCGCTGCGGTCCGGCGCCGCGCCTGGACCTGGTGGTAGCAGCCGGACGCGGCCGCGTCGCAGGCGGCCCAGACCAGCAGCGCGTCACCCTGCCGGTCGACCGCAACGGTCGGCGAGTCCTGCCCGGTCCATCCGCTCGCGGACACCGGAACGGTCGTGGTCCAGGCACCGCCCGCCGGTGCGGCCACGACCGCGGTGAGTGCGAGACCGGTGACCACGACCGCCGCGGCCACTCTCTGACCGGACCTTCTCCCTGATTTGTCAATGAGCACCAGCGGATCATGCCATGGCCACTGCCCGGCTGTCGTAGCGTGCCGGTAACTGGGATCGACCGGGATGTCCGGTTCGAGCCGGCGGCCCCGTCGTCTCAGGTGAGAGGTACCGCAGTGGTGCCCGCGGAGAGGAGTGACCGTGAAGTACATAATCATGATGTACGGCTCACAGCAGGACTACGACGTGCTGGTCGGCAAGCCCACCGACAAGCCGGCGATGTCGCCCGAGGACATCGCCGCGATGCACGCGTACATGGCGAAGTTCAACAACGAGCTCGAGGAGTCCGGTGAGCTGGTCGACGCGCGCGGGCTGAGCGCGCCGGTGCACGCCCGGCGGGTGCAGCTGAAGGCCGGCGCCCCGGTGGTGACCGACGGGCCGTACCCGGAGACCCAGGAGGTCCTCGCCGGGTACACGATCGTCGAGTGCGAGAGCTATGACCGGGCCACCGAGCTGGCCTCGCGGCTGATCAACCCGGACGCCGAGGGCGAGTATGTCGACGTGCGTCCAGTGCTCGACAGCCACGAGGACCTGTAGCCGGTCGTGTCCGCTGACCGCATCGAGGACCTGCTGCGCCGGCTGGCGCCGCAGATCCTCGGTGCGGTCGTCCGCCGGTACGGGCACTTCGACCTGGCCGAGGACGCCGTCCAGGAAGCGTTGCTCGCGGCAACGACACACTGGCCGCGCGACGGCGAGCCGGACAACCCGAAGGCCTGGCTGATCAAGGCCGCGTCCCGCCGGCTGACCGACCTGCTGCGCAGCGAGCAGGCACGGCAGCGCCGCGAGGACGCCGTCGCCCAGTGGACGCTGCCCGAGCAACCGCCCGCACAGCAGTACGACGACACGCTGGTGCTGCTGCTGATGTGCTGCCATCCGTCGCTGTCCCCGGCCTCCCAGATCGCACTCACGCTGCGCGCGGTCGGTGGTCTTACCACGGCCGAGATCGCCCGTGCATTCCTGGTGCCGGAGGCAACGATGACCCGGCGGATCACCCGGGCCAAGAAGAGCATCAAGGACAGCAGGATGCCGTTCGGCATGCCGCCGGAGGCCGAGCGCGCCGAGCGGCTCGCCGCTGTGCTGCACGTGCTCTACCTGATCTTCACCGAGGGGTACGCCGCCACCGCCGGTCCGCTGCTGCAACGGGCCGAGCTGACCGCCGAGGCCATCCGGCTGACCCGGATGGTGCACGTCCTGCTACCCGACGACGCCGAGGTGACCGGGCTGCTCGCGCTGATGCTGCTCACCGACGCGCGCCGCCCGGCCCGTACCGGTGCGGACGGCAGCCTGATCCCGATGGCGGAGCAGGACCGCACGCTGTGGAACGCCGGCGCCATCGCCGAAGGACTCGCACTCGTCGCCGACGCACTGCCGCGGTCCGTGACCGGCCCATACCAGCTGCAGGCCGCGATCGCGGCCGTGCACGACGAGGCGCCGAGCGCGAATGCCACCGACTGGCCGCAGATCGCGGCGCTGTACGAGCTCTTGCTGCAGCTGTCCGACAACCCGATGGTGTCCCTCAACCACGCCGTCGCGGTGGCGATGACCGACGGACCTCAGGCCGGTCTCGACCGGCTCGTCGAGCTGGAGAAGGACGAGCGGATCGGGGACGACCACCGGCTGCATGCGGTCCGGGCGCACCTGCTGGAGATGGCCGGCGACCGTGCCGCAGCCCGCGAGAGCTACGAGCTCGCCGCGCGCCGTGCCACCAGCATCCCGGTGCAGCGCTACCTGAACGGCCGGGCCAACCGGCTCGATGTCCGGTAGCCCGCGGCCGCTCCGTCGTCACCGGTGAGAGGCACCGACCGGGTGCCCCGCCGAGAGGAGCCCCCGATGTCCGTCCGCACCGCAACCCCGCCCGTCACCTCCGCCACGAACACCAGCCGGCTGCTGGCCTGCGGCATCACCGCCGCCGTTCTGTTTCCAGCAGCCAGCTTCGTCCAGAGCCTCACCCGCGACGGCTACGACCTGAGCCGGCATCCGGTGAGCCTGCTCAGCCTCGGCGAGCACGGCTGGCTGCAGATCACCAACTTCGTCGTCACCGGACTGCTGTACCTCGCCTGCGCCGCCGGGCTGCGCCGGCTGCTGGGTCGCGGTCCCGCCGGTACCTGGGGGCCGCGACTGGTCGCCACGATCGGCGCCGGGATGATCGCCGCGGGAGTGTTCCTCACCGACGCCGGCGCCGGGTTCCCGGCCGGAGCACCGGACGGCGCACCCGAGCGGATCAGCTGGCACGGCATCCTGCACGAGCTCGGATTCCTCGCGGTCACGGTGGCCTGGACCGCGGCCGCCTTCGTGTTCCGGCGCCGCTTCGCCGCGCTGGGTCAGCGGCTGGCTGCCCGGCTCTGCGTCGCCGCAGTGGTGGCCGTCTTCGTGGTGATCGGCTGGCCGCACCTGGACAGCCTCAGCGTGCGACTGCTGGCCGGCGCCGCCGTCCAGGCCGCCGCGACCGTCGCACTGCTGACCCACCTGTTGCGCTCCGAGCCGGCTCAGCCGGTGCCGTAGGCCGCGAGGAAGACCCGGACACCCTCGTCGGCGTACCGCTCCAGGTCGTCGGTGCTGAACAGCCGTTCGTCCGCGTCGAACATCAACCGGTTCAGCGGGATCGACAGCACCAGCCACTGGAACGTCTGGGCCGCCAGCAACGGGTCGTCGACGGCGAGCCGGCCACGCTCGCCGAGCTCCGCGAACCGTGCGGCCAGGTTGCTATGACCGCGACCCGGTCCGCGCTCGTACCAGGTACGGGCGAGGTCCGGGAAGCGGTCTGCCTCGCCGATGATGATCCGCCGCATCCGCACCAGGTGCGGCTGCAGCACGACGGTGACCATCGACCGGGCGAACGTGCGGAGGTCCCTCGCGAGGTCGTCGCTGTCCGGCAGTGCCTGGATCATCTCGGCGGACTGGCCTTCGGCGTCCTCGATCGAGCGGACGATGATCTCGGTGAACAGCCGCTCCTTGTCCGCGAACTGCTTGTACACGGTCTGCTTGGACACGCCCGCGACGCCGGCGATCTCGTCCATGCTCGTGCCGACATAGCCCTTCTGCAGGAACAACCGCTGAGCGGCCTGCAGGATCGCCCGCCGCTTCTTCGCGGTGCGGCCCTCGCCGGGGTCGTCCACCTCACTGGTACGTCGGGCCGAGTCGGCGGTCATGGACCGAATAGTACTGGACTGACCAGTACTTGATAGAGTACTGTACAGTCCAGTTCTCTCAGGTGGAGGCGGCGATGGGCGAGGCAGTGGTGGATGCGGTCACATCGGCGGACGGCACCCGGATCGCGTATGAGCAGACCGGCGGCGGGCCGCCGGTGATCCTGGTCGACGCGGCCGGCTGCTTCCGCGGGTTCGGGCCGATGCTGCCGCTGGCCGGACTGCTGGCCACCGACTTCACGGTGATCCGGTACGACCGGCGCGGCCGGGGAGAGAGCGGCGACACCGCGCCGTACGCGGTGGATCGGGAGATCGACGACCTGCAGGCACTGATCGACGCCGTCGGCGGGTCCGCGTGCGTGTTCGGCTTCTCCTCCGGCGCGGTGCTCTCACTCCGGGCGGCGATGCGCGGACTGCCGATCCGCAAGCTGGCGCTGCTCGAACCACCACTCGAGCTCGACGACTCGACACTGACCGAGCCGGAGGAGCCCGACCTGGCCGCCGAGCTGACCGCGCTGATCGATGCCGGACGGCGTGGCGACGCACTGGTGCACTTCAACGCCAGCATCGGCGTACCGGACGAGATGATCGACGGGCTCCGGCGATCCGAGGCCTGGCCTGACCTGGAGCGACTGGCGCACACCCTGGTCTACGACTGCGCCGTCACCACCGCCGTACCGGTGGACGGTCTGCGCACCCTCGCAACTCCCACGCTGGTGGTGAACAGCGAGCAGAGCGACGAGCGGTTGCGTGGCTGGGCCCGGCAGCTCGAGGACCTGCTGCCGGACGCCGTACGCCGGGAGATGCCCGGCGAGTGGCACGGCGTACCGCTCGAGGATCTCGCCCCGGAGCTAGCGCGGTTCTTCGGGACCGAGCCGCGCCACTAGCCCATACTCGAAGCTGCCGGGATGGACCGCGGACCGCAGACCGGGTGAAACGGCGAGCTACCGCCGACGACCGCGCCACCTGGTGGTCGCCCCGACGCCGGCAAGGTGCAGCGCGACGCAGAGCAGACCCGCCATCATCAGCGTCTGCGGGGTGAAGGCGTCGCTGACCCTGGCGTCAGCCCAGTCCAGGATGAGTGCCAATCCAAAGATGACTGCAGCAATGACCGCGAACATCGGAACTCTCCTGTCGGGCGGATGGTGGAGCGCCGATCATCTAACTCCCGGCCTTTCTCACTCGCAACGTCAGCGCGGCGGGTCGCCCCAAAGTTTCGCGAGCTCCGGTGCATCCACGGCACTCATCTCGTCTGCCTTGTCAAGGGGGTGAAGGACGCGCTGACCTGCGAGCTCAAGACACCGGCAATGCAAGGATGCCGTCATGGACCCCGCCGCCGTCTCCCGCTGGCGCCGACTGACGCGGGCGGTCGTCTACGCGGTCGTCGCCGCCGTCCCGCTGGGGATGCTGGCGTTCCTCGTCCGCACCAAGTACGACCCGCTGGTGACCCTCGACCAGGACATCATTGTCGCCGCAACCGACTACACACGCGGCAACCCACGATTCCGGTCGTTCATCGAGACGTGGGAGGTGATCAGCCAGCCGTGGGTGATGTACCTGTTCCTGGGCCTGCCGGTGAGCCTCTACGTCTGGTTCGGCAAGCACCTGCGGACGCGGGCCTGGTGGGCGCTGGCGACGATGGCCGCCGGCTGGGCCATCGCGGCCCTGCTCAAGCTTCTCGTACGCCGTGCCCGTCCCGAGATCGACGACCCGATCGCCCAGCACGCCGGGTTCTCCTTCCCCTCCGGTCACGCCACCAACAACGCCATCGTCGTCACCGTCGTCGTCCTGCTGATATGGCCCCTCGTGGGTACCGGCCTCCGAGGGTTGCTGGTCGGCCTCGGTGCGGTCTGGGTGATCGTGACGTTTGCCGACAGGCTCTATGCGGGCGCCCACTTCCTGTCCGACGTCACGGCCGGCGTGCTGCTCGGGTGCGGGCTGACGGCCGCGTCGTACGCGGGCTACATGGGCTGGAGGCCGCCAACCCCCACCGGCAGCACGACGAAAGGTTCAGACTGATGGCGTTCCTCACCCGCTGGCAGGAAGACACGTCCCGACCCACCGCCAAGGAGGCGGGCCGTGACCTGGTGGTCCGCGCACTGGCTCCTCTCGTGGTGTGGTGGCTGGCCGTGGTCGGGATGGGCTGGCTCCTCACCGACGGCCCGCTGAAGGACCTGGCAGCCTCCGATGAGAGCGTCAACAAGAGCTTGGAGTCGTCACGCACGACGTTCTGGGACGCGGTCACGCTCTTCTTCTCGTGGACGGGCGCGACGGTCAGCATCATCGGCGTGTGCCTGGTCGTGGTCGTGCTGGTCTGGCGGCGGACCAAGCAGTGGTGGTTCGCGGTCGTGCCGCTCATCGCGATCAGCCTGCAGGCGATGGTCTTCTTCTTCTCTCAGCTCCTCATCGTCCGCGAGCGCCCCGACGTCGAGAAACTGGACGACTCGGCGCCGACCTCCAGCTTCCCGAGCGGGCACACCGGGGCCGCGACCGCGCTGTACTTCACGCTCGGGCTGATGGCCCTGCGGATTACGAACCCGGTGCTCCGCAGCGTGGTGGTCAGCGTGTGCCTGGCGATCCCGTTCCTCGTCGCGACGGCACGGCTATACCGGGGCATGCACTACGTCAGCGACGTGGTGGTGGCCATCGTCAACGGCTCGGTCGCGGTCCTGCTCGCCTGGTGCTGGCTGCGTCGCGGCGATGTGGAGGATCAGACGCGCGCATAGCGGGCACGCGCGAAGGAGTAGACACCGTACGCCGCCAGGCCGAGCGCGATGGCGAGCAGGATGACCGTGCCGGCGGGCAGGTCCCGCATCGATCGGAGCGCCCCGTCCAGGCCGGTCGACTTGCCCGGGCGGTGCTGGATCGCGGCCGTGATGAAGAGGACGCCCACGGCCCCCAGTGCGATGCCCTTGCCGATGTAGCCGACCTTGGCGGCGATGACCACCCACCGACCCGGGTGCTCCTGCAGATCCTCGAGGAACCGGTTCCGCCAGCCCTTGTACACGTGGTAGGCGGCGATGCCGATGACGGCGACGCCGACCAGACCGACGAGCACCCGGCCGGCCGGTGCCTCCATCAGGGTTACCGTGAATTCCTTGGTCTGCTCATTGCTCGACGTACGACCGCCCGAGGCGAACGTGAAGGACGTCCAGGCGAGCACGATGTACACCACGAGCTTGCCGCCGGCCTTCGCCTTGTCGAACGCCTCGTGCCGGGTGACGAGCTCGGTGAGCTGCCAGAGGGCGAGCAGGGTGAACCCAGCCGCGATCCCCCAGAGCAGGGCCTGTCCCAACGGCTGCTCGGCGAGTGTCCCCAGCGCCCCCGACTGGCTCGCCTGCTCGCCGCCGCCGCCGCCGAGAGCGATCTGTGCGGTCAGGTAGGCGAGCAGCAGGTGCAGGACGCCGCTGGCGCCGTAGCCGAGGCGCGCCCCCCACTCGACCACGGGATTGTCACCGGCCCTGGCTGCGGCCCTCTTCGCCGAGCCGCTGACGCCGCCGGGCCGATCGCTGATGCTGTTCATAATGTTCTCCCTCGCGGTACGGCTGTACCCAGCACCGCCGCTGGTAAGCGTCGCAGGCGCCGTGCAACAGTACGCGGGTGAAGCCTAGGGGTCCTGAGGTCGTCGTCGTCGTCAATCCAACGAAGGTCGACCTCGCCGACGTGCGCGAGGTTCTCCAGGACGCGGCCACCGCGGCGGGCGCCGAGGCGCCGACGCTGGTCGAGACGACCGAGGACGATCCCGGCTTCGGCCAGACGCGCGAGGCCGTTCGCGACGGCGCCGGTCTGGTGTGCGCCCTCGGGGGCGACGGGACCGTCCGGGCGGTGGCGCAGGAGCTCGTCGGCACCGGCGTCGCGCTGGGTCTCCTTCCAGGCGGTACCGGGAACCTGTTGGCCCGCAACCTCGGCCTCCCGATCGACTCCCTGGCCGACGCGGCCGCCGCGGCCTTCTCCGGCCAGGACCGCACGATCGATGTCGGATGGTTGGTCGTCGACCCCGACGAGAGCCAGCGCGCTGGTGACCTGCGCGCCGGCGCGGACAACGTCCACTGCTTCACCGTCATGGCCGGGGTCGGCTTCGACGCCCAGATCATGAATGACGCGCCCGAGGGCGTGAAGGACAAGGCCGGCTGGGCGGCGTACGTCGCCAGCGGCGGCAAGCACCTGACCGACGACCCGTTCGCGCTCGACCTGGTGGTGGATGGGCGCACCGTGGCCGCCGGCCAGGCCCGCACGGTCGTGGTCGGCAACTGCGGCGAGCTCACCGGCGGCATGGTGCTGCTGCCCGATGCCGAGGTCGATGATGCCCGGCTGGACGTGGCGACGGTCAGCCCCGAGAGCCTGACCGAGTGGATCGGGGTGGCCTCGCGGGTGCTGAACAACCGGGGCGACGGACCGTCACTCCAGCGTGATCGGGGTCGTGACCTCACGGTGCGAGTCGACCCGCCACAACTGTGCGAGGTCGACGGTGACGTGCTTACCGAGGCAGGCCGGCTGCGCTTCGCGGTGCAGCCGGCCTGCCTCGTGGTACGCGTCGAACGAGACAGCGCCTGACGGCGCGACGAGGAGTCCGACGGACTACCGACGGGGGGAAGGGACAGTCACCCCGCGAGGATGATGGAGCGCAGCGGCAGCAGCCGACGACGACGGTCATCACACACCGAGCCGAAGCGCCCATTTACCGACATCTCGGCGCGGGCGTACGCACCGTTGCGAACTGGGAGGCCGAGTCCGCTCCGTGCCAGGCCCGTGGTGGATCCGTGGTCGGCACGGATTCGCGCGTCAGTCCGACCGCGCATGTTTGTGCTGACCGCGATGCCTAACCGGGCTAGGAGGGATCATGAGCCACCCACTGTGCACCGGCGCGGCAACCCAACCCAAGGAGACGTCATGAGCAAGGTCATTTCGGGAATCTCGATGTCGCTGGACGGGTTCGTCACCGGGCCGAACGTCAGCCGTGAGCAGCAGCTGGGAGACGGCGGCCAGGTCCTGCACCAGTGGCTGCACGAACCGGACCCGCTCGACAGCGAGCTGCTGGCCGAGATGGGCGCGAACGTCGGCTCGATCCTGATGGGCCGACTGTCGTACGACCTGGCCGAGGGCGATGGCGGGTGGGGTGACGGTGGCCCAGCCGGCCCGGCGCCGTGCTTCGTGCTCACCCACAACGCACCGGCCCCGGAGACGGTCCGGGCGCCGTCGGTCTTCACCTTCGTCACCGACGGCATCGACAGTGCGGTGGAGCAGGCGAAGGCGGCCGCCGGGGACAAGGTGGTCGGCGTGCACGGCGCCAGCGCGGCTCAGCAGTGCCTTGCCGCTGGTCTGATGGACGAGATCCAGATCAGTCTGGCCCCGGTCCTGCTCGGCAGCGGCACCCGGCTGTTCGAGCATCTGGGCGGACAGTTCCAGCTCGAGCGCACCAACGTGATCAACTCTTCGAACGCCACCCACCTCCGCTTCAGGGTGGTCCGCTGAACTGACAGCGGCTCTGCAAGCCGCGAGCGGAGGGTGTGGGATTCGAACAGCTCGGTGTCCTGCGGCTCTGTTCACGACCTAGGCTCGGCCCATCATGGTCTACCCAACTGTCTGCGCCAGCGGCGTACGACGATGAGGCCGGGGCGGATCGTCGACGTCGCCGTCGCGGGCCGTCGCGCCCGCGAGCTGCTGAGTCACGACGGGTGGACCGTCGACCGGCTACATACCCACCAGCAGGCGCGGCTGGACGAGCTGGTGCGGTATGCGGTGGCGCGCTCGGCGTACTACCGGAGCCTCTACGCCGGGGTGGACCTGAGCGGTCCGGTCGCGCTGGAGCAGCTGCCGCCGGTCGACGAGACCGCGATCATGCACCACTTCGACGACGTCGTGACCGACCCGCGGCTCAGGCTGGACGACGTCGCGGCCCTGCTGGGCCCGTGGGGGTACGACGACCTGTACCTGGGCCGCTTCCGGGTGCTCAGCACCCCGGGAAGCACCGGCGGACGAGGGATCTTCGTCATCGGCACCGACGAGTGGCGCACGCACCTGGCCGGCCTGCTCAGGGTCAACGAGTACGTCGGCCTGCGGCGCCGGCTACCGCGCCGGCGGCGGGTGGCGACAATCGCGACCGAACATGCCCCGCACCTGGCCCGCCGGATGTCGCAGAGCCTGGACGTCGGGCTGTACAACCTGCTGCGGCTCGATGCCAGAACCCCGGTGGAGAAGCTGGTCGAGCCGCTCAACCGGCATCAGCCCGAATTCCTGTACACCTACCCGTCGATCCTCTCCGAGCTCGCCACCGAGCAGCTCGCCGGCCGGTTGCGGATCGCGCCGTCGACGCTGATGTCGACCGGCGAGACGCACACCGCGAAGACCGCCCGGGCCGTGCGCGCGGCCTGGGACGTCCCGTGGTTCGAGCTGTACGGCGCGACCGAGGCACCGGTGCTCGGTGCGCACTGCTCGGAGCACACCGGGCTGCACCTGTTCGAGGACCTCGCGATCGTCGAGGTCGTCGACGAGCACGACCGGCCGGTGCCGCCGGGACAACCGGGTCACCGGGTGCTGCTGACCAACCTCGTCAACCGCACCCAGCCGCTGATCCGGTACGCGCTGTCGGATCTGGTGACCGTCGCTCCGGAGGCGTGCCCGTGCGGACGGCCGTTCCGGCTGCTGCGCGCGGTCGACGGTCGCAACGACGACATCGTGGTGATGGGCGACGTACCCGTGCACCCGCAGAGCTTCCGGAGCGCGCTCGAGACCGTGCCGGGCCTGCGGCAGTACCGCATCCACCACAAGCGACGCGGCTCCGCTCGGCTCGTCGTCGAAGCGGCACTGGGTGACGGAGCGACCGCGGAGCAGGTCCGTGCCGCGATCACGACCGGGCTGGCCGCGGCCGGCGTCACCGGCGCCCAGATCGAGGTGAAGGTCGTCCCCTGGATCTCCGTCGCAGACGCCCGGGACAACGCGGGCAAGCTCAGGACCATCATCGGCAGCCAGTTCTACGAAGGAGTCCCGGAGGCGCCGTGACCGCAGCGTCGGGCGCGCCATGCCGCCAGATCACGCACTACAGGCTGGAGTACTAGGCTGGAAACGCATCAGTCGCGTCGACAGCACCGGCCGTTGCGCCGGGTTTCGCCATGGAGAGAAGGGTCATGGTCGGCCAGGCAACCGTCACGCTAGAGGCTGTGGGGCGACTGCGTCCCGATGAGGTGCTGGTCTTTGACTGGGTACACATCGCGTTCTGCTGCGCAGGCGCCGGCGAGGTGTCCCTGCACGCCCTACCTGCTCGGCGTGTCACCGACTCGCAAAAGTACCTGCCACTGACCAGCGAGCCCCCCGGCCTGGTGTACGCCCACCGCGCCGCATATCCCCACCTCGCCGCACGCAGTACGTCGGTCGGGGTCCAGGGCCGGCACGTACGAAGGTTCACCTCCGACCTGCCTGACGACTTCGGCCTGCGCTGCATTCTCGGCCTGGCGGAGCCGAGGGCGCACTCAGGACCCACCCCCAAACCGGAGTGAGAGGTGCCGAATGACGACCGAAAGAACCACCCCCTCCCCGGCAGGCACCGGCCGCCGTGGACCCTCGACGCTGATCTGGATCGCTGTCTCGGTGTTCGCCGCCGTCTGCTGGGGCGTCGTCGCACTGATCCGCGACGAGGAGATCAACGCGATCTGGCTGCTAGGCGCTGCTATCGGGTCATACGCCATTGCCTACCGCTTCTACTCCCGGTTCATCGCCCACCGCGTCCTGGAGGTGGACGACACGCGGGCGACGCCGGCGGAGCGGCTGAACAACGCAGTGGACTTCCACCCGACCGATCGCCGGGTGCTGTTCGGCCACCACTTCGCGGCTATCGCGGGCGCCGGACCGCTCGTCGGACCGGTGCTTGCCGCGCAGATGGGCTACCTGCCAGGAACGATCTGGATCATCGTCGGGGTGATCTTCGCCGGGGCCGTCCAGGACATGGTGATCCTGTTCTTCTCGATGCGGCGAAACGGCAAGAGCCTGGGTCAGATGGTCCGCGACGAGGTCGGCCTCGTCGGCGGTATCGCGGCGCTGGTCGCGGTGTTCACCATCATGATCATCTTGCTGGCTGTGCTGGCCCTGGTCGTGGTCAACGCGCTGGCCAACTCCCCGTGGGGCACGTTCTCGCTCGCGCTGACCATCCCCATCGCTCTGTTCATGGGCTTCTACATGCGGGTGCTCCGACCGGGCGCTGTGGTCGAGACGAGCCTCATCGGCGTCGCCCTGCTGCTGCTCGCCATCGTTGCCGGTGGCTGGGTCCAGGAGTCGAGCTGGGCGGACGCTTTCACCCTTTCGCCCACAACGCTCGTCTGGTGCCTGGTGATCTACGGCTTCCTCGCCTCGGTCCTGCCCGTCTGGATGCTGCTCGCACCGCGTGACTACCTGTCCACGTTCATGAAGATCGGCACGATCGTGCTGCTCGCGGTGGGCGTGCTGGTCGCTGCGCCGAAGCTGAAGATTCCGGCGACGACGCAGTTCACCGACGGCACAGGGCCGGTGTTCTCCGGGGCGCTGTTCCCATTCGTGTTCATCACGATCGCCTGCGGCGCACTCTCCGGCTTCCACTCGCTCATCGCCTCTGGCACGACGCCGAAGATGATCGAGAAGGAGTCGCAGGTCCGCATGATCGGTTACGGCGCCATGCTGATGGAGTCGTTCGTCGCCGTCATGGCCATGATCGCCGCATGTGTCCTCGACCCCGGCCTGTACTTCGCGATGAACTCCCCGGCGGGTTTCCTCGGCGACTCCCTGCAGTCGGCGTCCGAGGCGGTCGCCGGGCTCGGCTTCGCCATCACGCCCGACCAGCTGCAAGCGGCGGCCGCCGAAGTGGAAGAGCAGACGCTGGTGGCCCGCACCGGCGGTGCGCCAACCCTCGCGGTCGGGATGTCGCAGATCTTCTCCTCGGCCTTCGGGGACGGCCTGACTGCATTCTTCTACCACTTCGCGATCATGTTCGAGGCGTTGTTCATTCTCACCACTGTCGATGCGGGAACCCGGGTCGGCCGCTTCATGCTGCAGGACACGCTGGGCAACGTGTGGAAGCCGATCGGTCGGGTCTCCTGGGCGCCCGGCGTGTGGCTGACCAGCGCACTCGTGGTCGGCGGTTGGGGCTACTTCCTCTACACCGGGGTGACGAACCCGCTCGGCGGCATCAACCAGCTGTTCCCGCTGTTCGGTATCGCCAACCAACTCCTTGCCGCGGTGGCTCTGTCGCTCGCGACCACTCTGCTGATCAAGCACGGCAAGATCCGATGGGTGTGGGTCACCGCCGTCCCGCTCGCCTGGGACGCGGTGGTGACACTGACTGCGGCGTACCAGAAGGTGTTCTCGTCCGACCCACGGATCGGCTTCTTCTCCCAGCGTGACCGCTTCCAGGAAGCCCTCGACCAGGGCGAGGTGATCGCACCCGCCAAGAATCTCGGAGACATGGAGCAGGTCGTAACAAACTCGACGATCGACGGTCTCCTTGCTGCCCTCTACGCGGTCCTGATCATCATCGTGATCGCGAGCTCGGCGGTCGTCTGGCTGCGCGCGATCCGCGCCGGCGGCGCTCTGCCGACGACTGAGATCCCTTACCGGCGGTCGCGGATCGTCGCGCCCGCGGGGCTATGGGCGACAGCCGAGGAGAAGCGGCAGCTGGCCGCCGTAGGCGGCCACGACGGGTACGGTGAACTGCCGCCCGACGACGAGGGGACGGCGCCACGATGAGGCCCCTTCGCGCGGTGCTGTGGTACCTGCGTGAGCTGACCGACGAGTCGGCGTATGAGAGGTACGTCGAACACGTGCGCACCCACCACCCGGACCGGCCGGTGCCGTCCCGGCGGGAGTTCGAGCGGCAGCGAATGGCCGCCAAGGACACCAACCCCGGAGTGCGATGCTGCTGACCCCTGCTGACCCTGCTGACCACAGCCGACAAACTCGGACAGTGCCGGACGTCCCACACCCGTGCTATGCCCGGACGTTTTCGCAGGTCAGACGCAGGATTCGGACGCTGGGCGGAGGGTGTGGGATTCGAACCCACGATGCCGATCACTCGACATAGCGGTTTTCAAGACCGCCGCACTAGGCCACTATGCGAACCCTCCATACCGGCCGCGGCAAGAGCCACGACGGCCGACCAAGCCTAGCCTGGTCGGCCGTCGTACCGGATGAGCAGAGGCTCAGTGCATCAGCACCGGGGCTTCGGCGCCGGCGTCCGGGACGGGTGCCTTGCGGCGCGGGAGGAGCAGCGCCGGGATCAGGCAGGCCGCGACCAGGATGGCGGCGACGGTGAAGGCGGTGCCGAAGGCATCGGCCATGTCGGCCAGGGCCCGCGGCAGGATCGACGGGTCGCGTAACGAGGCGACACCTTCGGGACGTTCGAGCGCCGCTCGCAACGCGCCGACGGCATCGCTGGCGTTGAACCCGTTGGTCAGGATCACCGAGAACAGCGCGGTCCCGATCGAGGCCGAGACCTGCTGGGTGATGTTCATCAGGGTGGAGCCGCGGGCGATCTCGGCGTCTTTCAGAGACTGCAGTGCCGACGTCATGATCGGCATCATCGTGCCGCCCATGCCCATCCCCATCACGAACAGGGCCCCGAGCAGGTACGTGTAGGACGTGTCCACGCCGACCTGGGTGAACATGGACATGCCGACCACGATCGTCACGATGCCCGCGAGCACGATCCGGCCCGGGCCGATCTTGTCGGTGAGGATGCCGGCGATCGGCATGGTCAGCATGGCGCCGATGCCCTGCGGGGCGAGCAGGATGCCGGCCTGCAGGGTGGTCTCGCCGCGGACCTGCAGGAAGTACGACGGGAACAGCAGGCTGGCCCCGAAGAAGGCGATCGCGAAGAACGACATCGTGATCACCGCGATCGTCAGCGGGCGGTGCCGGAAAAGGTGCAGGTCGATCAGCGGATGGTCCGGTGAGCGGAACAGGGTCCGCAGCACGAACAGGACCACCAGCGCCAGGCCGATGGCGGCCGGGACCAGCACCCTGGTGGCCCACACGGTGCCCTCCGCGGGAATCGAGGAGACGCCGAACAGGAACAGCGCCAGACCCGGCGACAGCATCAGCATGCCGGTGAAGTCGAAGGTCTCCGACGGCGTCGGGCTGTCCTTCGGCAGCACCAGGGCCGCGTAGATCACGGCGGCGAACCCGATCGGCAGGTTGATCAGGAAGATCCAGTGCCAGCTGGCGACGTCGATCAGCCAGCCGCCGAGGATCGGGCCGAAGATCGGGCCGAGCAGCATCGGGATGCCGAGCACGGCCATCACCCGGCCGATCCGGTGCGGGCCGGCGGCGCGGGTCATGATCGTCATGCCGAGCGGCATCAGCATGCCGCCGCCGAGGCCCTGGAGCACCCGGAACGCGGTGAGCATCTCGATGCTGGTCGCCGTGGCACACAGCACCGAACCGGCGGTGAACAGTGCGACCGCCAGCATGTAGAGCCGCTTGGTGCCGAACCGGTCGGCGGCCCAACCAGTCAGCGGGATCACCGCGGCCAGCGCCAGGGTGTATCCGGTCATCGTCCACGCGGTCTCCGCCGGGGACGCGTCGAACTCGGTCTGGAAGGTGGGCTGCGCGACGCTGACGACGGTGATGTCGAGGATCGACATGATCGCGCCGAGGACCACGACGCCTGCAACCAGGAGGACGTCGCGATCGAGCTTGTCGGATGGAGCGGCCTGCGAAGTCTCAGGGGGAGTCTGCGTGGTCACCGGACGAGTGTATGTAATACGGAGGCATTCTCCACTTGATAATTGAACGCCCTAAGCGCTGGCCGCCAGCAACGACTCCGCCTCGGCGGTGAGGGCGGTCGCGCCGAGGCCGGCGAAGACGGGCAGCGCCATCCGGAGCTGCTTGTCCGCGTCGGCCCGCCGGCCCTCGGCGACCAGCGACGTGGCAGCGCGGAGCCGGGCGTACGCCTCGTCCGGGACGGTGCCGATCTGCGCGTATACCTCGGCCGCGGAGGCCAGGTCGCCGCGGGCGACCAGCCGGCCCGCCTCGTGCCAAGGGGTCTGCAGCCGGGCACGGTCGAGCGCCTCGTGGAGCTCATCGGCACGGCCGAGGGCGGCAAAGGCCCACGCGCCGTCGACCGCCTCGGACTGTGCGCGGACGCCGGTGTCGGCCCACACCTCCAGCAGCTCGTCGGCGATCGCGTTCGCGCCGTCCCGGTCGCCGCATGCCGCCCGCGCCCGGGCCTCGAACGCCAGCGCGGGATGCAGCACCTGCGGATCCTTGCCGCGCCGCGCCACCTCGCTCGCCCGGGCCGCGTCGGCGAGGGCGGCGGTCCGGTCGCCGCGGGCGAGCCGGATCGCGCCGCGCAGGTAGCGGCAGTAGGTCTCCATGTAGTGGCTGGCGCCCGCCTCCACCTCGCGGATGAAGTCGTCGGCGCCCGCGACCGCCTCGTCCCAGCGCCCCTGCCAGTAGCAGTAGTACACGTGCTCCGCCCGGTACCAGCGGATCGACGCCTCCAGCCCGCGGCGAGCGGCGATCTGGACGCTCTGCTCGTGCAGCCCGACGGCCCGGCGCAGGTCGCCGGCGTCCGCCCACACCCAGGCGAGGTTGCCGGCCACGATCGCCTCCTCCGGCGACCGGACCTCGTGCGCGAGCGCCAGCGCCTGGTCGAGGTCGTCGAAGCCGCGCTGGTCGCCGCCGTGCACGCGGGCCATCCCGAGCGTGTTCAGGTTACGGGCCCGGTAGTCGTCGAGTCCGAGCAGCTCGGCCAGTCGCAGCGACTCGGAGCCGATCGCGATCGCCCGGTCGAAGTCCTCGGAGAGCACGGCGAAGCGGGCCAGCTTCTGCAGCACGAACGCCTTCTCCGACGACGGCGGGCGGTCCTCGACCAGCTCCAGTGCCCGGTCCATGTGCAGGAACGCCACGTCGCGGTCGGCCCGGACCCACCAGGTGGAACCGAGCAGCATCTGCGCATGCGCGGCCGACTCGACGTCGCCGGCGGCGAGCAGACCCTCGGTGGCCTCCTCCAGTACGGCGTCGTCCAGCGTCACGTCGTCGTACCGGCTGCGGGCGTAGCCGAGTAGCAACCCCGGCCGCAGCGGATCGCCCGGCGGGGCGAGCTCGAGCGCCGCCTCGTGCCAGCGGCGGGCGTTCGAGTACGCGCTCAGCGCGAGCGCCCGGGCAGCGGCGTCGCGGGCAGCCAGCCGGGCCTTCTCCGTCAGGCCAGGCGGTACGCCGCGGCCGGACGCCCGGAGCAGCCGCAGTGCCTCCAGGTAGTGCAGCGCAAGCATCTCGGCGTTCTCCTCGCGGCGGCCGAGCGACTCCAGCCAGCCGGCGGCACGCTCGTGCTGCTGGGCGCGCGGCGTACGCGGGATCTGTCCGTACGCCACGTCGCGGACCAGCAGGTGCCGGAACGCATACTCCTCCTCGCCACCGACCGACGAGCTGCGATGCCGGCGGACGAACTCCTTGCGTTCGAGTGCGTGCAGCAGCCGCTCGGTCGACGTCCGGCCTCGACCGCCGATCGCGCAGACGGCACCCATCCAGAACACCTTGCCGAGTACGGCGGCGTCCTGCAGCAGCTGCTTCTCCTCTGCCGGCAGCGCGTCCAGCCGGGCGGCGATGATGCCCTGCACGTTCTCCGGCACGCCGACCCGGGCCTCGTCGGCGCACTCCTGGTGCAACCGGGCGAACTGCTCGGCGTACAGCGGGTTCCCGCCGGCCCGGAGCAGCAGCGACGCCTGCTGCTCGGCCGGCATCACCTTGCGGTCCAGCAGGCTGGTCAGCAACCGTGCGGTGTCGTCGTCGGACAGCGGGGAGATCGTCAGCGTCAGCGCGTTCGACTTCCCGCCGCCCCAGCCGGGCCGCCGCTCGAGCAGCTCCGGACGCGCCGTACACACCACGAGCAGTGGTACGCCGGTCGCCCAGTCGACCAGGTGGTCGACGAAGTCGAGCATCGCCTCGTCCGCCCAATGCAGGTCCTCGAACACCAGCACCGTCGGGCGACGGTCCGCCAGTGCCTCGAAGTACTCCCGCCAGGCCGCGAATCGCTCGGCCGGCTGGTCGTCCCGCGGCGCCGCCTCCGAGCCCAGACCGACCAGCGGCCGCAGGCTCTCCAGCACTCGGTCCGCACCGTCGACGACCAGATCGGTGACGCTGGCCACGAGCTTGCGCTCCGCCTCGGCGGGCGTGTCCGTCTCGAGGATGCCGGCCTGTGCCTTAGCCATCTCGGACAGCGCCCAGTACGTGATGCCGTCGCCGTACGGCAGCGACCGGCCCTGCCGCCAGCCGACCAGGTCGGGGTCGGCGTCGACGGTGCGGGACAGCTCGTACACCAGCCGGCTCTTGCCGATCCCGGGCACGCCGACCAGGGTCACCAGCTGCGGCGCGCGCTCGGCCCGCACCCGGGCCAGCGCGTCGGTCAGGAAATGCAGCTCGCGACCGCGGCCGACCAGCTCCGCACCGGTCTGGACCAGGTCGACCCCGAACCGCGACCGGGCCGCCACCGCCTCCCAGACCGGCACCGGCTCGGCCTTTCCCTTGGCCACGATCGACTCGGCCTCGCGGTATTCGATCGCCTGCCTGGTGGCGCGCTGGGTGGTCTCGTCCACCAGCACGCCGTTCACCGGAGCGGCGGTCTGCAGCCGGGCGGCGGTGTTGACCACGTCGCCGGCGACCATGCCCTCGCCCTCGTTCGACCGGGCGTCCAGCGAGACCAGCGCCT
This sequence comes from Kribbellaceae bacterium, assembly GCA_035650275.1. Lineage (GTDB taxonomy): Bacteria > Actinomycetota > Actinomycetes > Propionibacteriales > Kribbellaceae > DASRHY01. The sequence continues at coordinate 26,305 of DASRHY010000062.1, forward strand.
CGCCGGTGGTGATCGCGATCCGCACCTGGTGCGGGCCGCCGGTGACCGCGTCCCGGATCGCGAACGCGGCCCGCACCGCCCGCTCCGGGTCGTCCTCGTGCGCGACGGGAGCACCGAAGACGGCCATCACCGCGTCGCCGATGAACTTCTCCACCGTGCCGCCGTGCCGGACCAGCTCCTGCCGCAGGCGCGCGTAGAACGGCGTCAGCGTGGCACGGACGTCCTCCGGGTCGAGCTGCTCCGCAGCCGAGGTGAAACCGACCAGATCTGCGAACAGCACCGTGATGACCTTGCGCTCCTCGCGGCCACGTTCCGGCGAGGTGACCGGTAGCGGGGCGCCACAGTTCGAGCAGAAGCGAGCGTCCGCTGCGTTCTCCCTCCCGCACTCGGCGCAAACGACCATGGGCAGAGTCTACGAACCAATCCGGACACTGCGATCCTGGACGCATGAGCTGGGCCGTGTATGCGATGACCACGCCCGGAGGCGTACGGCGCCTCGAGGACATGCCGGACGGCTACGCGCCGCCATCGTTAGGTACGGCCGACGAGGTGATCGAGCGGATCCGTACGGCGGTACCGGACGCGGACGCGAGCAACCCGCGCTGGCTCCGGCTGAACGGGCCGGACCACAGTGTCGAGGTGACAGTCGGTAAGGGCGTTCAGGTGCACGACGTCACCTTCTATATCCACGACGGCAGCGCCGCCGTCGGCGTCGTACTCGACGTGTGCCGGCAGCTCGGCATCACCGCGTACGACACCGAGTCCGGCGAGCTGCTCACCCCCGCTTCGAAGCCGCCGGTACCGCCTCCACTGGAGGAGGACGAGCTGCCGAAGCGGAAGTGGTGGCGGCGTAAGGGCTAGTGGTCGGAGCAGCACGGGACCTGATGCTCGGCCTCGAACGGGACGAGTGCGCCGCGTCCGTGCTGGCTCTCGAACACCTCCTGCGCGGCCTCGTCAGAGCCTGACTCCATCACGGCACGTGTTCAACCGGGCCGATTGACCTCTGGACGGTAGCGGAGAGTAGGCGCACACTGGGGTCGGGGACGGGGTGCATCACGCACCGCAATGGGGGGAAGTGCGCTATGAGGAACGCATCGCAGTGCGCCACCTGGGCGGAGGCCCGGGACGGCGCCACCGGGTGGCGGGCCAACAGCCTGGCGTTCGTCCGGCATGCCTGGGACCTGCCGGCGGACGAGTCGTCACCGCAGTTCGAGTGGGAGTCGGCACCGTTGATCGCGCGGCACAGCGACCGCACACCGCCGATCGGCGCGCCATGCTTCTGGAAGGGACCGTCGCCGCTCGGCCATGCCGCGATCGCGGTCGAGTACCGGTGCGGGACGCCCTCGGTCGCCTGCGCCGACATCGCCAAGCTCGGCCGGGTCGACGTCGTACCGCTGAGCCGGATCGAACGCGAGTGGCCGTCGGCAACCTGGCTCGGCTGGACCAGCGTGCTGCAGGGCCGCCAACTGCCGCTGCCGGTGCCGAACGGGGTGACCCGGAACGTGCCGTCGCCGTACCGGCAGGGCGGCATGGTGTACCGGTCGCACCTGCGGTTCGGCCGGCGCGGCTCGGATAGCGTCTGGAACCTGCAACGGGCTTTGCTGCGCAAGGGTTACGGCATCGGCCTGCCGGTCCCGTCCGGCGACTACCTGGTCGGCACCCGGGCCGCCGTGGCAGCGTTCCAGCGCAGCCAGGGCTGGTCCGGCCGGGACGCCGACGGGCTCGCCAGCCGGCTCACGGTCACCCGGCTCGGGCTCATCTGGGTGGCTGACTAAGAGCTGGCTCGTATTCTGGCTTGACCTGGTCGAACACTCGCACCCGTCCCGGCGGCGTGGTCGCGCACGTCATCGCGCCGTCCACCACCTGGGTCCGGGACCGCACCGTCACCTCGGTACCGTCCAGCGTCACGATCCAGGTGTCCGGCGCGACCTGGTCCAGCGCGTCCAGCCGCAGCGCATCGACGTCGTACGACGCCCCGCCGGCGCGCGCGAAGTGCTGTGCCGCCTGCACCGCGGGTACCAGCGAGCTGCGGCCGCGCAGCAGGTCCGGCCGTAGCCGCCGCTCGTCGTACAGCCGGACGACCTCGAGCGCCGACTCGGCGGTGACGTGCCCGTAGACAAGCCCGTGCGGGAGCACGATCAGGTTGGCCGCGAACCGGTCGCCGCCGACGTGGCTGCACTCCCAGGTGCGGGCCGGGTACGCCGCCGCCAGTGCGGCCGCCACCGGCCGACCGCGGACCGCGCAGCACGCGTCGTGCCGGCCGTGCGCACAGACCAGGTACACCGGCTCGCGACCGGGTACGCCCGGTTCGTCGGCGGTGAGCACGTCCAGCAGGTGCTGGTCGGCCGACAGCTGTCCCCAGCGCACCGACTCGTACCCTGGCCGCGCGTCGACCAGTCCCCAGCGCCGCGGCGCCGTGCGATCCTGCCGGCCGTGCCGGCGGATCAGTACCGGCCGGCAGCGCCGCTCCGCACACAGGCCGGTCACCTCGGGTGCCAGCTCACCGAGCACGTCCGCGGCGATCCGTGGCCAGGCGTCGCGGTACTCGATCAGCAGCCAGCGTTCGGCCGGAGGCGCGGACGCGACCATCACGTCGCCGCGGCGTTCCGCGCTCGCCGCGCAGCCGAGATGCGGCGTGTAGCGAGCGGTCACTTGGCCGCGACCAGGACCGCCTCGGTCAGCAGCCGTCGCACCAGCTCGAGCTGCCCGTCCTCGTCCAGCCCGGGCAGCTCGCCCACCGTCACCTCGCCGCCTTCGCACAGCACTCGCATCGCCGCCTCCGTTGCCGCGGGCAACGACACGACCCGGTCCGGCAGCTCCAGCCGGACCTCGGCGCCGACCACCAGCCGGTGCCGCAGCCCAGAACGCCACCGTACGACGTCGCCCGGGGCCAGGTCCCGGATGGTCGCCGCCTGGGCCAGCGGGCCGAGCGGATCCGGCCGGTTGCCGGACCAGGTCCGCCGCCGCAGCCGTCGCGCGACAGCCTCGGCCGCGGCGTCGTCGAGGTGGCTGGTCAACGCCGTGACCACCTCGCCGAGGTGCTCGCTGAGCTGGTCGGGGGCCGAAGGGTCGATGCCGAGCGGCAACGCCCGGCGCAGCTCGTCGCGCTGCGCGGCGAGGGCGAACAGCTCCTCGGCCAGGTGGTACCGGGTCAGCGTGTGCAGCCCGACGGTCAGGTGCGCGCTCACCTCGCCCAGCGCCTTCGCCGAGTGCAGGAACCCGCGCGGCACGTACAACGCGTCGCCGGGCCTCAGCACCTCGTCGATCACCGGCGGCTGCTCCTGCGCGGCCCGCGCGACCGCCTCGGCCCGGTCCTGCCAGGGCTGGTTCCGCAGCGGGTCGGCGAACACCGGTGCGTGGATGGTCCAGTGCTTCTGACCCGCGACCTGCAGCACGAACACGTCGTGCACGTCGTAGTGCGCGGCAAATCCTTGCGACTGCGGCGGGGTGACGTACGCGTTGACCTGCACCGGGTGACCCGTGTCCGCGTTCAGCTGGGTGGCGAAGTCGATCAGCGGTGGCCAGACCCGGTGCAGTCCCTGCAGCACGATCGTGTGCCCGGACGCGAACAGCGCCGCCACCTTGTCGTCGCGGACCTGGTCGTTGACCTCGGCACCGACCCCGCCGCCGGCGGTGAACTGCTTGTCGCCGACAACGGACCCGTCCTTCGCGATCCGCAGGAATGGCGTCCGCAGCCCGCGCCGGGACAGCAGCTCGTCGATCGCGTCCAGCGTCAGCAGGTCGTCGTACGACGCCGGCAGGTCCGCCGAGCGCGACAGCAGCGCGGCCTCGCCCCAGTACTCCTCCGCGAACCGGGCCGGGTCACCGGCCACGCAACGATGCAGCGCCGGGCCACCGCCGTACGGCCGCCCGGCGCTCATCGTCGACCTTCAGTCACCGGCAGCCCCGGTCAGAGACCGCCCGCGCCGCCATCGGCACCGCCGTCCGCGCCACCGTCGCCACCGGACGAAGCACCACCGTCAACGCCGCCCTCACCCGCACCACTGTCCGCGCCACCATCGGCGCCCCCATCACCCGCACCGCCGTCCGCACCACTGTCCGCGCCACCGTCAGCGCCACTGTCCACGCCACCGTCAGCGCCACCGTCAGCGCCACTGTCAGCGCCGCCGTCCGCGCCGCCGTCGCCACCTGGCGAGGCACCGCCGGCACCCGCGTCGGCACCGCCGTCGTTCACACCCGGCGTCGCGCCGCCATCGGCCAGGCCTTCGCCGTCACCACTGTCGATGATGCTCATGGTGCTGCTCCTCTCGTGAGTGCAGGTACGTGTCGCACACTAGGACTGGCCTCCAGCACACGCGAGTGCCTTCGGCGAGCCGTCCACAGCTGTTAACCCAGCAGCTCCGCGAACGTGTCGAGGAAGGCATCGGTCACTGCCCGGGGCCGCACGGCTACCCGCAGCCAGTCCGGTCCCAGTCCTGGGAACGTATCCCCTCGCCGGACCGCGAAACCCCTTCTCCGTAAGGCATTCCGGACCCGATCGGCTCCGTCCAGCCGCAACAGCACGAACGGCGCCCGCGCCTCGCCGTACATCGTCACGCCCGGCAGCGCGGACAGCCTCTCGAGCAGGTACCGCCGCTGCCCGTCGAGTTCGAGTGCGGCCTCCGCGGCCTCCTTCGCGGCCCGCTCCGAGCAGCATGCTCTGATCGCCGCCAGCGCCGGTGTCGACACCGGCCAGTGCGCCTGTGCGGCCCCGAGCGCACGCACCAGCCGCGGCTCGGCCAGCACGTACCCGACCCGCAAGCCGGCCAGTCCCCAGGTCTTGGTCAGGCTGCGCACCACCACCAGACCCGGAACCGTTGCCCCAGACAACGACTCCGGCTCACCCGGTACGGCGTCCATGAACGCCTCGTCCACCACCAGCACCCGGCCGGGCCGGACCAGCCCCCGCAGATCGGCTGCCGGGTGCAGGACCGAGGTCGGGTTGGTCGGGTTACCGACGATCACGAGATCCGCCTCGTCCGGGACCGCCGCAGGATCGAGCCGGAACCCATCGTCCGGTGCGGTCGGCACCCGGCCGACCTGGTGGCCCGCGGCACGCAACGCCGCCTCAGGCTCGGTGAACTGCGGATGCACCACAACCGCCCGCTTCGGCGCGAACGCCCGGGCAACCAGCACGAACGCCTCCGCCGCTCCAGCCGTCAGCAGCACCTCGTCCACTGCCCGCCCGTGGTACGCAGCCACCGCCGCGACCGTCTCGTCCTGCCGGGGATAAGCCGCCAGCTCCTTCAAGCTCGCCGCCACCGCATCCAAAAGCCACCGCGGCGGCGTCCCGCTGCGTACATTGACCGCCAGGTCGACCAGCGCGTCCCCGACCTCCACATCCCCGTGATGCCCCAGGTCGACGTCCGGCCGATCGGGTGCGGTCATCGAGGCGCGACAGTGAAGCGGCGGTTCTGCAGGGACGGGTTGCGCCTCCTGACCTCCTCGATCCGGCTGGTATCGATCTCGGCGAATGCGACCCCGTCATCCTCGCCCACGGCCGCGATCCGCACCCCCTGCGGGTCGACCACCTGGCTGAGCCCGCTGTACTTGCGTCCGTTCTGCGCCGCAGCCACCACGTAGCAGGTGTTCTCGATCGCGCGCGCCGCCAGCAGCGTCTCCCAGTGCTGCTCCTTCAACGGCCCGCGGACCCAGGCCGCCGGTACGACGAGCACATTCGCACCCGCGTCGACCAGCGCCCGGGACAGCTCCGGGAACCGCAGGTCGTAGCACGTCATCAGCCCGAGCCGGTGCCCGCCGAGCTCCACCACCGCCGGCGCGAGCTCACCCGCACTCAGCTGGTCGGACTCGCGGTACCCGAACGCGTCGTACAGATGGATCTTCCGGTACGCCGCCAGCAGCTGCCCGTCCGGCCCGATCGCCAGCAACGTGTTGTACGGCCGGTCCGCGTCGGCACTGGTCTCGAACATGCCGGCGACCACCGCCGTGCCGTGCTCCTTCGCCACCGCCTGCAGTGCGGACACGAAGTCACCGTCCAGCGACTCCGCCAGCGGCGCGATGGTGTCAGCGTCCGGCTGGAAGTCCGCCATCATCGCCTCCGGCAGCACCACCAGGTCTGGCTTCCCGGCCGCCGCCCGGGCGACCAGCTCCACCGCCTTGTCCCGGTTCGCGGTCTTGTCGTCGGAGCTGGCGGTCTGCACTACGGCGATCTTCACAGCACCTATGGTGCCCCGTACTGCCAGACTTCGGGACGTGACGTACGACGCGATCGTGCTGGCGGGCGGTGGCTCCACCCGGCTCGGTGTCGACAAGGCCGCTCTTGTCGTCGACGGCACGACCATGCTCGACCGGGTGCTCGTCGCCACCGCCGGCGCGGTCTCGACCGTCGTCGTCGGCCCCGAGCGGCCGACCGTGCGACCTGCGCGCTGGACCCTCGAGGACCCGCCGGCCGGCGGGCCGGTTGCGGGGATCGCGGCCGGCCTGGCCTTCGGCTCCGAGCCGGTCGTCGTCGTACTGTCCTGCGACCTGCCCTGGCTATCCGCCGCCGACGTCACCGCACTGGTCGACGGTCTAGGCGACCAGCAGGCCGACACCGACGGGTTCGGCCTGCGTGACTCGGCCGGTCACGAGCAGCGCCTCGCCGCCGCCTACCACCGGACCGCGTTGACCGCCGCCCTCGACACTCTCGGCGACCCGCACGACCGGGCCGTCCGCCACCTCGTCGCCGGCCTCACGCTCGCCTGGACCGCGCCGACCCGCGCCGGCGACGACGTCGACACCTGGTCCGACCTCGCCTGAGGCGGACGCCCCGGCCGGCCGACCGTCTAGCGTGGCGGTATGCGAGCAGTCGTGTGTAAAGGCGCCGGCGGCGTCGACGTGATGTCGGTCGGCGAGATCCCCGACCCCGAGCCGGCGTACGACGAGGTGGTCGTCGACGTCGCCGCCGCGGGGGTGAACCGGGCGGACCTGCTGCAGCGCCAGGGCCACTACCCGCCCCCGCCCGGGGCGCCGGTCACGCTCGGGATGGAGTGCTCCGGGGTGATCTCGGCCGTCGGCTCCGCGGTACGCGACTGGCAGGTCGGCGACCAGGTGTGCGCGCTGCTCGCGGGTGGCGGCTACGCGGAGCGGGTCGCGGTGCCGGTGCCGCAGCTGATGCCGGTACCGGACGGCGTCGACCTGGTCAGCGCGGCAGCCCTCCCCGAGGCGACCGCGACGGTCTGGTGGAACGTGTTCATGACCGCACACCTGGCCGAGGGCGAGACCCTGCTGGTGCACGGCGGGGCGTCCGGGATCGGCACGATGGCGATCCAGCTCGCGGTGGCGCACAAGGCGCGGGTGCTCTGCACCGTCGGCAGCATCCACAAGATGGACTACTGCACCCGGCTCGGCGCGGACGTCGCGATCAACTACCGCGAGGCGGACTTCGAGTCGGTCGTCCGGGAGGCCACGAACAGGGCCGGCGCGGACGTGATCCTGGACATCATCGGCGCGAAGTACCTTGAGCCGAACGTCCGCTCCCTCGCGTACGACGGCCGGCTGGTCGTGATCGGCCTGCAGGGCGGTTCGTCGGCGAACCTCGACATCGGCAGGCTGTGGTCCCGCGGCGCCTCGATCACCGGTACGAGGCTGCGCTCGCGCTCGGTCGAGGAGAAGGGCCGGATCCTGGCCGAGGTGGTCGGGCACGTCTGGCCGCTGGTCGCCGCGAAGAAGGTCAAGCCGATCGTCTACGAAGTGCTGCCGTTCGACGAGGTCCGGCGCGCGCACCAGATCCTCGAGCAGTCCGTGCACGTCGGGAAGGTGCTGCTCACCCCCTGAGCCCTGCCTGTTGACGGCTACATACCCGGTATGCATACTCAGTATCCATGTCTATCCGACACGGATTGCTGGCGCTGCTCCGCACCGCGCCCAAGTACGGCTACCAACTTCGCGCCGAGTTCGAAACGGCCACCGGATCGACCTGGCCGCTCAACATCGGGCAGGTGTACTCGACCCTCACCCGACTGGAACGTGACGGCCTGGTCCAGGCCGCCGGCGAGCCCGTCGACGGGCGCGCGATGTACGAGCTCACCGAGGCGGGCCGCGACGAGCTGGCGGACTGGTTCGACACCCCGGTCGCGCGCGAGGCCCGGCCGCGGGACGAGCTGGCGATCAAGCTCGCCCTTGCCCTTGCCGTGCCGGATGTCGACGTCGCCGGCATCGTGCAGCGCCAGCGTGCCTCGACCATGCAGTCACTGCAGGAGCTGACCCGGCTGAAGCGCAACAGCAAGCCGGACGACATCTCCTGGCTGCTGGTGGTCGAGTCGATGATCTTCGCCGCGGAGGCCGAGATCCGCTGGCTCGACCACTGCGAGGCGATGCTCTCCCGGCACCGCCGCAAAGCCCCGGCCGCCCCCGTCGCCGCACCGGCCGACGACGAGAGCCCCTCGACGGCAGGAGCGAACCGATGAACGCGGTACTCGACATCCGCGAGCTCACCCGGGTGCACGGCGAGGGCCCGACTGCGGTGCACGCGCTCCGCGGGGTCAGTATCGCGATCGCCCGCGGCGAGCTGGTCGCGGTGATGGGGCCGTCCGGCTCCGGCAAGTCCACGCTGCTGACCTGCGCCGGCGGGCTGGACCGCCCGACCAGCGGCGAGGTCCTGGTGGGCGGCACCGACCTGATGACGCTCAGCCGGCCGGCGGTCGCGGCACTGCGCCGGCGCCGGATCGGGTACGTGTTCCAGGACTTCAACCTGATCCCGGCGCTCACCGCCGCGGAGAACGTCGCCCTCCCGCTCGAGCTCGACGGCATGAGGACACGCATAGCGCGATCCCACGCGCACAAGGCGCTCGAGGAGGTCCAGCTCGGCGAGCTCGCCGACCGGTTCCCGGACGACATGTCCGGCGGTCAGCAGCAGCGGGTCGCCATCGCGCGCGCGATCGTGGGCGAGCGCACGCTGCTGCTCGCGGACGAGCCGACCGGCGCGCTGGACTCGGAGACAGGCGAGGCCGTGCTCAACCTGCTGCGGGACCGGTGCGACCACGACGGCATCGCCGGCGTGCTGGTCACCCACGAGGCCCGGCACGCCGCCTGGGCGGACCGGGTCGTCTACCTGCGCGACGGCGTGCTGGTCGGCCAGGCCGGGCCGATGGAGCCGGTCGAGTCGCTGCTCGAGGAGGCCCGCTGATGTTCCGTGGCTGGCCGGCCGCGTTGCGGCTCGCCCGTCGGACCGCGCGCCGCTCGCCCGGTCGAACGGCGCTGATCGCGACCCTGATCGGGCTGCCGGTGATGGCCTCCAGCTGGGCCGCGATCATCATCAGCACCTCCAGCCCGTCCGGCGAGGCGCTGGCCCGTGAGGTGCTCGGCACCGCGGACGCCGCCGTCCAGGTGACGATGTACGACCGGGTCGGGATCGAGCAGTACATGATGTCGTCCGACACCATCGGCTACCGCCCGGCCGACGAGAAGGCCGTCCGGGACCCCCGCACCGTCGACATCGACGGCCTGCTTCCAACCGGCACGACGCGCGCCGCCGCGACGGGGTCGCTGGGTGCGCTGGTCGAGCTGAAGGTGCGTGACTTCGCCGCGTCCGTCGGGGTCAGTGCGGTCGACGGCGACAGCCAGCTCAGCCACGGCACCTTCCGTCTCGACGCGGGCCGGATGCCCGCGGCGCCGGGCGAGGTGGCATTGTCCCCGTCGATCGCGGAGCGGCTCGGCCTGCTCCCCGACAACGCCCTCGTGACGGACGCGCGGATCACCACGGTCGACGGCAAGAGCTACGACGTGGTCGGGCTGGCCCGTCGGCCGGAAGGCCCGGCCTCCGAGGTGGTCTGGGCGACGCCACGGTCCCCGCTGCTGCCAGTGCCCGCCGATGTACCGCTCACATACCTCGTCGACCTGCCCGACGGCACCGACCTGCAGGCGATGCAGCAGTCGCTCGCCGCCGAGGGCGTCGTGCTCACCACCCGCGCGAACGTCATCGACCCGCCGACGGCCGCGAACCCCGACTCGGGCGACATCGGCGGCTGGGCCGCCGTGGCGCTCGTGGTCGGCTTCGGCGTGCTGGAGGTCGTGCTGCTGGCCGGCACCGCCTTCGCGGTCGGCGCCCGGCGGCAGACCCGCGAGCTCGGACTGGTGACCGCCACCGGCGGCACCCCGACCGACGTACGACGCATGGTGCTGGCGCAGGGCGCGGTGCTCGGCGCGATCGGCGCGGTCGCCGGCGTGCTGCTCGCGATGGCGGCCGCGGTGCTCGGGAAGCCCTGGTGGGAGTCGCTCTCGGATCACCTCTTCACCACCTGGTCGTTCCCGGTGCTGCCGATGATCGGGATCGCGCTGATCGGCCTGTTCGCGGGAGTGGCCGCCGCCGTGGTGCCGGCGATCAGCGCCGGCCGCCAGCACCCGGTGGCAGCACTGTCGGGCCGGTTCGCCGCCGCCCACGGCGGCGCCAGGATCAAGCGCCCGGCAGTGGTTCTGGTGATCGCCGGGATCGCGTCCGTGCTGGTCGGCTCCTCGATGCTGCGCTCCGCGTACGCCGAGCAGCAGCGGTTCGAGGAGGCGCACCCGGAGCAGTACTACAGTGGCGCGACCCCGACCGGGCCACTCACGTTCGTCCTGCTCGGCATCACCGCCGTGATCGTGGGCCTGGTCTGGTTGCTCCCCGGCCTGGTCGCCAAGGCCGCGTCGGCCGGGCGGATGCTCCCGCTGAGCGGCCGCCTCGCGGTCCGGGACGCGGCCAGGCACCGGCACCGGACCGGACCCGCGACGGCCGCGATCATGATGTCCGTCGGCGGCACGGTGGCGCTCGCCTTCGCACTGGCCAACTCGTTCGCGGCCGAGAAGGACACTTACGTCGCGGCCGGCCACGACGGCGACGCGATTCTGAGCTTCGACAGCGGCGGCGCCGTCCTCGGCGCCATGACCAAGCCGATCGTGTACTCGCCCGGCCTGGTGACACAGCTGGCCGACCGGCTGCCGGCCGAGCGACAGTTCCTGCTTGGTGTGCTCGAGCCGAAGAACCCGAAGCCGGTCAGGGTGACCGGCGGTCCGTCGTACGTGCCCAGGCTCGCGGCCGGGCCACCGATGAGGTGTTCGGCGGACGGGATGACTTGTACGGGCGGACCGCAGCCGCTGACCGTGATGCCACCCGACTACCTGGAGCGGTTCGGTGGGTTCGGTCCGGCGGCAGCCGCCGCGCTGCGGGACGGCAAGGTCGTGGTGTCGGATGCCGCGCTGGTGAAGGACGGCAGGATCATGCTGCAGGCCGACGACGGCACCGGTCCGGCCACAACCGCGCCGGCGATCGCGCTGGACGGCCTCCCACGGGTGCAGACCACGATGAACACTGCGCTGGTCAGCCCCGAGCGGGCAGCCCAGCTGGGCACGCCGGTCATCACGCAGGCTCATCTCGAGCTCAGCCGTGAACCGACCGAGGACGAGCTGACCGCGGTCGCGAGCCTGCTCGGCAACGAGGACGCGCTACAGGTCGAGAACGGGTACGACTTCAACGCCGGCACAGTGCTGCTCGCCTTGTTGTCCGCGGCAACGGTCGTGACGCTGCTCGGCGTGACCATCGCGGTGGCGCTGTCGGCGGCGGAGGGCCGCGCCGACCTCGCCACGCTCGCCGCGGTCGGTGCACAGCCGCGCCGGCGCCGCAGCCTCGCCGCGGCACAGGCCTGGCTGCTCGGCCAGCTCGGCTGCGTGCTCGGTGTCGCGGTCGGCGGTCTGTACGGGTACACCGCGCACGTCGCGTTCGGCTCGCCGTACTTCGCGGTGCCGTGGCGCGAGCTAGCCGGCATCCTCGTCGGCGTGCCGCTCCTCGCAGGACTGCTGGCCTGGCTGCTCACCCGGTCCCGGCTGCCGATGGTCCGGCGGGTCGAGTGAACGCGGAGTCTGCCCACCGCGCGCCCAGCGGCTCGCCGGGTCCGGTTGACTAGGGGCTGTCTGATGGATCGTCGATGTTGCGAGCAGGTGCTCGGTGGGGTGTATCGCAAGGCGGAGGAGGAGAGCGATGCGGCGCATCGGGCGACGACGACAACGCCGCGAGACACCCCACCGAGTGCCGCGCAGCACATCGAGGATCCATCAGACACCCCCTAGCCGATCTCGGCGACCCGCTCCACGGTCACCGGCGCCAGCACGCGCCACCGCCCGCACAGACAGCGCTGGTACACCACCACGCCATCGCTCACTCGGTGTGTCGAAGCGTCGATCCAGCGGTGCCTGTGCGGCAGTCCTGTACTCATGCACTCCAGGATGGTGTAATGGCCTTATGCATCTCAACCCTTACGGCAGTGATGCGGTGATGCTCGCCGTCGACCTGGCCAACGACCCGCCCACGACGGTGGCTGGTCTGGACTCCCGGTGCCGGGCGAACGGGGTGGTGGTCGAGCTCCGCACCCGGTCCGCCGACCTGGAGACGGTCCGGTCGGTGCTGACCCAGTGGCTCGCGGTGGTGGACGCCGGGGACGAGCGGACGCGGGTGGCGCGGATCAACACGATGCTGGCGGCGTACTCCGAACATCCGCGGCTGACCGACCATGCCGGCGACGGCTGGCACGTGCACTACCGGCCCGACCACGTCAGCACCGGACGGCTGGTCGCGACGCTGATCAGCACGGGTACGGCACTGCATCTGGCCGGTCGCGGCATCAACCGGCTCGGCCGCTGCGACGCCGAACGCTGCGACCGCGTGTACGCCGACCTGTCCCGCACCGGTCGGCAGCGGTACTGCAGTCCGGCGTGCGCGAACCGGGACGCGGTCCGCCGGCACCGGTCCCGGGCGAACCGCTGAGGACGAGGTTCCTAGGATGGCGTTATGACCGAGCCGAGCGAGAACACCGAGCAGCCGACCGCACGCCCGATGGCAGGGGCACAGACCGAGGACGGCAAGGTGCTGATCGTCGGACCGGACGGCATGGCGGTCGAGGGTCCGCCACGCGAGCAGGACGAGGCCGAGGACGAGGAGCCACGCTCGGTCACCGAGCTGGTCGAGCAGCCGGCCAAGGTGATGCGGATCGGCAACATGATCCGCCAGCTGCTCGAGGAGGTGAAGGCGGCACCGCTGGACGAGGCGTCTCGGCAGCGCCTCAAGGAGATCCACGCCGCCTCGATCAAGGAGCTGGAGTCAGGCCTGGCCCCTGAGCTCGTCGAGGAGCTGGAACGCCTCAGCCTTCCCTTCACCGAGGAGGGCACGCCGACCGAGGCGGAGCTCCGGATCTCCCAGGCCCAGCTCGTCGGCTGGCTGGAGGGCCTGTTCCACGGCATCCAGACCGCGTTGTTCGCGCAGCAGATGGCCGCCCGGCAGCAGCTCGAGTCGATGCGCCGCGCCTTGCCCGGAGGACAGTCGCAGCACCCCGACGCGGGCCAGCCCTTCCCGGGTCGTCCGCAGCCCGGCCCGCAGAACGACGGCGGACCGACCGGCGGTATGTACCTCTAGCTCACTCGAGCTTCAGCCGAACAGGCGCTCGAGGATCTCGGCGACGCCGTCCTCGTCGTTCGACCCGCAGACCACGTCGACGACTTCGAGCACCTGTGCGTGCGCATTGGCCACGCCGTACGACGTCCCGGCCCAGGCCAGCATCGGCAGATCGTTCAGCGAATCCCCGAACGCGATCGTGTCGTCGGCCGAAAGCCCTTGCATAGCAGCGAAATCGGCCAGTGTCGCGGCCTTCGACACCCCGGTCGCGGAGATCTCGACCAGGCGCTCGCCGCCCGAGTGGCTCGCCGCGACCCGATCCCCGACCAGCTCAGAGATCCGGGTCAGCAGCATGTCGGAATGCCAGTCCGGGTGCCGGACGAGCAGCTTGGCCGCCGGCTCGGTGAGCAGCTCGGTGATACTCGCGACCAGGGCGTCGTCCGGTTTTGGCCAGCGGTTGAAGTAGTGCGGCTCCTGGCCGTACCGGTTGGCCCGCTCGATCGCGAACTGCACATCGGGGATCTCGGCCCGGATCGCCTCGGCCACCTCGAGCGCCACCCCGGGCTCGATCAGCCTTGTACGCAAGGCTCTCCGGCCCGCGACGTCGTAGAGGATCGCCCCGTTCGCGACGATTGCGACACCATGCTCGCCGACCAGCTCGGCCATTCCGTCGACCCAGCGCGGCGGCCGCGCGGTCACCATCACGAACACCGCTCCGGTGGCCTGTACCTGCCGAATTGCTGACTTCGTACGGTCCGACACGGTACCGTCGGAACGCACCAGGGTGCCGTCGAGATCCGACGCGACGAGTCGGGGCACCGGGGTCACCACGCGGCCACCGTATCCGCTGCGTGGAACGGCTCCTCGAGCGGCTCGAAACACGCAACAACCCGGCTCGAAGTGCCCGCCCTTGTTCATGTTTGAACAAAGTCATCAGACCGTTACGGCAGGATGCTGCAAAGGCAGCAAGTTCCCATGCGTCAGGCTCATCGACCGTGATTTCATTCTCGGGCTAACGGGGAACCAGGGGCGACGTGCCTACGTCGTAGGGCCCGTTCCGGATCGGTAGATCTGGTGCGGACCTTCCAACTACGAGATGACGAAAATCGGGCGGCATGAGTAGCAACCGAACCAGGTCGCGCGACGTCTCGTATAGGGACCGAACCGTCCCCGAGCCGGGACGAGGGTGGGTTGGCACCGGAGCGCCGACCGATCAGAGGCGGACCCGTGTGTTCGAGCGCGATTCAACGTTTGTTCACACAGGTCCCGGACCGTTGGGGAGCCACGATGATCGACAACAGCAGCAGCAATGCAACTGACCGGCGATACATCCGATCCAGCGCAGCTGTCGTCGACTCTCCCGTTCTAGAAGGGGCTATGACCGGCTGCACCGCACGCGCTGACGTTTTTCAGCACCGTTTGCTCGAGGAGCCGCCGACCTCGTCCGCACCGCGCAGGACGCGTGAGCGTTACGCGCAGCTGGTGCGCGAGGCCAAGACAGTCTGCGCAGCATGTCCGCTGTTCACCGATTGCCTGTTCAACGCCGTCGTTGAGCACGACGTCACCGGCTTCGTCGCCGGTACGACGGCCAACCAGCGGCGGTCGATGCGGAACCTGCTCAACGTCGACATCCAGGCCGACGACTTCGACCAGCTCGCAGGTGCCCGCGGCACCCGCCGGCCGGTCAGCCACGAGGAGGTGCTGCGGCTCCGCACCCAGTACCCCAACGACAGCCTCGAGTCGCTCGCGATGCGTCTGGGCTGCTCGCTGTCGACGGTGAAGCGTCACCTGCGCCGCGCCCGCCGCGGCCAGAGCCCGGCTGCGAAGGCCCCGCGGCAGCGGCCGACCATGGAAGCGGTCCTGGACGCCTTCGACACCGTCATCGAGAGCAAGCGTTCCGGTTCCGGCACGACCCGCGTCGCCTGACCGGTAAGACCAGAAGACCGCTGGTTGCCTTGGGCAACCAGCGGTCGTCTGTTGTTCAGAACCAGCGGGAGATCTCCAGCGCAGCGCCGTCCTCGTGGACGGGCTTGGCGATGTCGTCCGCGGCCGCCAGTACCTCGTCAGGTGCGTCAGCCATCGCCACGCCACGTCCCGCGAACTGCAGCATCTCGATGTCGTTGCGGCCGTCGCCGAGCGCCAGCAGGTCCTCGGCGGCCAAGCCCAGCTCGGTCAGCGCGACCTTCAGGCCGGTGCTCTTGTCCACGCCCTCCGGCGCGATGTCCAGCCATGCGGTCCAGCCGACGAAGTAGCTCACGCCGTGCAGCCCCAGCCGGCTCGCCAGCTCCACGAAGTCCGCGTCGGTGCTCTCCGGGTCGCGGATGATCAACCGGGTCACCGGCTCACGAGCGAGGTCCTCGTGCTCGACAACGCGGATGTCGCCGATCAGGTCGCCGTCCGGGAACAGTCCGGTGACCCGGTGCCCGATGCCGTGCTCCTCGACCGCCATCAACGCGGTCGGGGCGTGCTTGCGAACCGTCTGGATCACTTTCGCCGCGTCGAAGGTTCGCTCGTCCAGGATCTCACCGGACGGGTACCGGATGGTCCGCGCACCGTTGCTGCAGACAACGATCCCGTCCGGTAGCTCCAGCTCCTCGGCGACCGGAAGGGTGGCGTGCCAGGACCGGCCGGTGGACAGGATGACCGGCACCGCGGCGGCCGCGCGTCGTACCGCGTCCTTGAGCGTTTCCGAGATGCGCTCGTCGCGGTCGAGCAGCGTGCCGTCGATGTCGAGCGCGATCGCACGCGGCCGCCAGCTCGTGGACCCAGGACCGGTGGCCGTCACGAAGCGACCGGCTCGAGGACCTCGCGGCCGCCCAGATACGGCTGCAGCGCCGCCGGCACCCGGACCGAACCGTCGGGCTGCTGGTGCGTCTCCAGGATCGCGACGATCCACCGTGTGGTGGCGAGCGTGCCGTTCAGGGTCGCCGCGTGCCGTAGCCTGCCGTCCGCGTCGCGGTGGCGGATGTTGAGCCGGCGCGCCTGGAAGTCGAGGCAGTTCGAGGTCGAGGTCAGCTCGCGGTACTTGCCCTGCGTGGGGATCCAGGCCTCGCTGTCGAACTTGCGCGCCGCCGACGTCCCGAGGTCACCGGCCGCTGTGTCGATCACCCGGTAGGTCAGCTCCATCTTGTCCAGCAGCTCCTTCTCCCAGCCGAGCAGCCGCTGGTGCTCGTCGGCGGCCTCCTCGAGGGTGCAGTAGGAGAACATCTCGACCTTGTCGAACTGGTGGACGCGGATGATCCCGCGGGTGTCCTTCCCGTACGACCCGGCCTCGCGGCGGTAGCAGGAGGACAGCCCGGCGTATCGCTTGGGGCCTTTGGAGAGGTCGAGGACCTCGTCCATGTGGTAGCCGGCCAGCGGCACCTCGGAGGTACCGACCAGATAGAGGTCGTCGGCCTCCAGCCGGTACACCTCCGGCGTGTGTGAGCCGAGGAAGCCGGTGCCGCCCATCACCTCGGGCTTCACAAGGCTCGGCGTCACCATCGGCGTGAAGCCCGCCTCGACCGCCTGCGCGATCGCCAGCTGGAACATCGCGAGCTGCAGCAGCGCGCCCTGGCCGGTGAGGAAGTAGAACCGCGCACCGGACACCTTCGCGCCGCGCTCCATGTCGATGGCACCGAGCAGCTCGCCGAGCTCCAGGTGGTCGCGCGGCTCGAAACCCTCGGCGGAGAAGTCCCGCGGCTTGCCGATCTCCTCGAGGACCACGTAGTCGTCCTCGCCCCCCGCGGGAACCCCCTCGAGCACGAGGTTCGGCAGTCGCATCGCCAGCTCGTTGAACCGGGTGCCGGCGTCGTTCGAGGCCGCCTCGGCGGCCTTCACCTCGGCCGCGAGCGTCTTGGTCCGCTCCAGCAGCGCGGCGCGCTCATCGCCCTGCGCCGACGGGATCTCCCTGCCCAGACTCTTCTGCTCGGCGCGCAGACTCTCGAACTCCGCGATGCTGGAGCGACGCCCGGCGTCGGCGGCGAGGATCTGGTCGACCAGGTCGGTGCTCTCGCCGCGCTTGGTCAGGGAGGCGCGGACGAGGTCTGGGTTCTCACGGATGAGCTTGGGATCGATCACCCGTCAAAGGGTATCGGCCGCCCATTACAGCCCGCGCCCGCATTTCCACAACCCTCACTTCCCGTACCGGCTCGCCGTTCCCGCGGCGCCGACACGGAGAGTCGCTACGGGAGGTCGATCGCGACGCGGGTCGAGGCTGGATCGGGGCTGGTTCAGGTTTGAGACTTCATCTGCCAAGATTCAGGTTGTAGACTTCAGATGTGGGGTGGGTGTACGTGCTGACGGTGGACCAGCGGGCCAGCCGAGGGGCTCCCGACCTGGTCCCTGACGCGTTGAGCAGGCTGAACGCGCGGTCCCGGCGGAACGGATTGCGGCGGAAGTTCGAGCGTACGGCGGGCGACGAGCTGCAGGGCGTGCTGGGCAGCGCGCAGGTGGCCGTGGACATCATCGTCGAGCTGCTGCGCGACGACTGCTGGAACATCGGGCTCGGCATCGGGACCGTCCAGGAGCCGTTGCCGCGCAGCACCCGGGCAGGCCGGGGTGACGCGTTCCTGTACGCCCGCGAGGCAGTCACCCGGGCGAAGTCCAGCGCGCACCACCTGAACCTGGTCGGTGCTGACCCGTACGCTGCCGACCAGGTGGAGACCGTGCTCTGGCTGATCGCGCTGATCCTGCGGCGGCGGAGCGAACGAGGCTGGGAGGTGGCCGACCTGCTGTCCGAGGGACTGAGCCGGCGCGAGATCGGGATCAAGCTGGGCATCAGCCAGTCCGCGGTGACGCAGCGGGCACAAGCCGCGGGGGTTGTCGAGGAGCAGCGAGCCCGGGCACTCGTCGTACAGCTGCTGGAGGGCCGGTGAACGCTGTCGTGCTGGTCGCCACGGCAGGCGGACTGGTCGCGGCGCTTCCGGCCTGGCTGGTGCGCACCGGGTCCCGCAAGCAGATCGTGATCAGCGCGGTGATGCTGATCGGGTTGCTGGTGGCCGGGCTGGTGGTGCTGACCGGGGACGGGGTCGGTGGCTGGAGAGAGTCCGCGCGAGACGTCCTGCTGCTGCTCGCCGGGCTGCTCGCCATCTTCGGTGGCGGCCCGCTGACCACGTCGGTGCTGGCACTGGTGGACCGCGGCAGCACGCCCGCACTGTCCACCCAGCAGGCCGGCGAGGTGCTGCGCGGCGGTGCGCTGATCGGGACGCTGGAGCGCGGTGCGATCTTCGCCGGGCTGCTGGCCGGCTGGCCGGAGGCGATGGCCGTGGTACTCGCGATCAAAGGACTGGCGCGATATCCGGAGCTGCGCGGGCCGGACCAGTCCACGATGCCGGTCACGCCGCACGCCGTCGCGGAGCGGTTCATCATCGGCACCTTCGTCAGCGTGCTGTGGTCCGTCACTTGCGCGAGCCTGCTGCTGTCCTGATCGCCGCGCCGGGCGGGCGGTCACGCACCGCTACCGGGCGTCGGGGATGATGGCTGCACAACTACTGCCGGTCAGCGGGGGCCGGAGCGTTCGGGAGGGGCCGTGATCCACACGCCGGCGACCCGCGCGGGTCGTTTCGCGGTGGCAGTCGCAGCCGTGCTGCCGTTCGCCCTCCTCACCGCCCTGGTGGTGGCCGGCTGGGGTCCGCTCGAGCGGCTGGACGAGTCGGTCGCGGACAGCATGGCGTCGCGCGGCGAAACCCGGCCGGGATGGGTCGACTTCTGGCGGGTGCTCGGCGCGGTCGTGCTGCCATGGGCGTGGCGCGCACTGGTGGTCGTTGTGGCTGGGTACCTGTGGCACCGCAGGGCGCGGATGCTCGCCGTCTGGCTGGTGACCACTGCCGCCCTCGAGCTCGCGGCCGTCCAGGCGGTGAAGTACGCGGTCGACCGGGAGCGACCGGTGGACGGGCTGATCGACATCACCAGCCCCGCGTACGTGTCGGGGCAGGCAACGGCCGCCGCGGTGATGGCCGGGGCGGTGCTGGTGGTGCTGCCGGCCGTGCGCGGCTGGCCCGTCCGCGCCAAGGTCGCCGCCTGGAGCGCCGCTGTACTGGTCGTGCTGGTGACGTCGGCGGACGCGATCTTCCTGAACGTGCACTACGTGTCCGATGTGGTCGGCGGCTGGGCGCTCGGTGCCGCCCTGGTCACCGCGACGACGGCCGGGTTCGCGTTGCGGCCGCGATCCCGTGCACGCTTGCGTCCGAACGGCACCGGCGACGAGGCGGAGGCGCCGCCGCGAGCCGCGGTGATCGTGAACCCGGTGAAGGTCGGCGACGGTCCGGCGTTCCGGCGCAAGGTGACCAAGGCGCTTGGCAGCCGCGGGTTCTCGGAGCCGTTGTGGCTCGAGACCACCGAGTCCGACTCCGGGCACGCGATGGCCAAGCAGGCGGTGGTCGAACAGGTCGACCTGGTGCTGGTGGCCGGCGGTGACGGCACCGTCCGGGTGGTGTGCGCGCAGCTGGCCCGGACCGGTATTCCGGTCGCGGTCGTGCCGGCGGGAACCGGCAACCTGCTGGCCCGCAACCTGGGCATCCCGATGGACCTGGACGACGCGCTGTACCGGCTGCTGGACGGGCGCAACCGCACCATCGACCTGGTCGAGGTGCACGGCGACGAGCTCGACACCGACCGCTTCGCGGTGATGGCCGGGCTCGGCCTGGACGCGGCGATCATCGATGATGCGCCGGCGGACCTGAAGAAGCGGATCGGCTGGCCGGCGTACGTGGTGTCGGCGATGAAGAACATCAACCATCCGTCGGTCCGGGTGGAGATCACGCTCGACGACCAGGACCCGATCGAGCGCAAGGCCCGGACGGTTGTCATCGGCAACGTCGGGAACCTGCAGGCGAACATCCCGTTGCTGCCGGACGCGGTACCCGACGACGGCACCATCGACGTGATCGTGATCGCGCCGCGCCGGGTGACGCAGTGGCCGCGCCTGATCGTGCGGGTCCTGACCCGCCGGCGCCGCAGCGACCCGTACTTGGAACGATTCACCGCGGAACGGGTCGCGATCACCGCCGCCGTCGACGTACGACGCCAGCTCGACGGGGACGCGATCGGCTCCGGCCGGACCATCGTCGCCCAGGTCGAGCCGGGCGCGCTCGTCGTACGGGTGCCTGACTAGGGGGCCTGATGGATCCCCCTAGCGACCGGACTCCTTGCGCAAGTACTCGATCGCCTCGGCTTCCTCCGGTGACAGCTTCACGTCGCTCTCGTAGTCGCGCACGTTCTTGGCGTATGAGCGGGCCGAGCCGCGGTTGTTGATCGAGGTGAGCACCACGCCGTTGCCGTTGTCGTCCAGCAGTGCCATCGACCAGGACAGGTAGCCGCTCATGTCGCCGAAGGCGTCATAGCGGACCACCGCGAGATGCCGCAGCGCGTCGGCCAGGTCCATCCGCAGGGAGGCGACGTCCTCGCGCAGCTTGGCGACATCGGAGCGGGCCGGCGGATGGGCGACGTACTTGCGGGACTGCTGGCCGCTGCCGGTGCTCCGGCGGGCCGCGCGCACCGCGACCGCTGAGACGGTGAGCGACACGGCCGCGACGGCCAGGGCGACGATGCTGAGTGGGTCCATCGGGTTATAGCCTTCCCTCGCGGAGCCGCTCTAGCCAGCGCTCGGCGTCGGTGAAGTCGGCGTCGGTGGTGCCCGGCCGGACCGTCGCGGGCGTCGCGTCCGCGCGCGGGTAGGAGCCGAGGAAGCGGACATCGGCGCAGACCCGGCGCAGTCCGCGCAGCGCCTCGCCGACCCGGGCGTCCGCGATGTGCCCCTCGGCGTCGATCGAGAAGCAGTAGCGGCCCATCGCCTGCCCGGTCGGCCGGGACTCCAGCCGGGCCAGGTTGACGCCGCGCACCGCGAACTCGTCCAGGATCTCCATCAGCGCGCCCGGGTGGTCGTCCCGGATGAACGCGACCAGGCTGGTCTTGTCCGCACCGGTCGGCGCGGACGGCGCCGCCGGGCGGGACACCAGCACGAACCTGGTGACCGCGTCCGGGTTGTCGCCGATGTTGCGGGCCAATGCCGTGAGCCGGTACCGCTCGCCCGCGACCGGCGCCGCGATGGCCGCGTCGTACGACGCGCCCGCGTCGGCGACGAGCACGGCCGCAGCCGCCGTGGACGCGGCCCGGCCGATGGTCGCGTCCGGCAGGTGCCGGCGAAGCCAGCCGCGGCACTGGGCCTCGGCGTGCGGGTGGGTGACCACCCGCTTGACCTGGTCGAGCGTCATCCCGGACCGGGCGAGCAGCGCGAACTGCACCGGGAGCAGCACCTCGCGGGTGATCAGCACCGGCTCACCGATCGCGAGCTCGTCCAGCGTGACCGGCACCGAGCCCTCGACCGAGTTCTCGATCGGGACCAGTGCGCCGTCCGCGTCGCCGGCCCGGACAGCGTCCAGCGCGCCGCCGACCGTCGGGTACGGCTGCAGGTCCGCGCGGCTGGCCGCGGGCAACGTCCGCAGCGCGGCCTCGGTGAAGGTGCCCTCCGGTCCGAGGTACGCGTAGCGGGCTGGTGGTACGCCAGGCACGGGGTCAGCCTAGAACGATCTCCGCCTTCTACAGTGGGTGCCCTGCTGACTACACGTCGTACGGCGGGCTGAGGAGCCGCGGACACGCCGGGTACGCAACCTCGGGAACCGGCACGCTCTCGGTCTCGGCTCGATACAGTTCCGCATGGCTCAAGGGGTGGGGGACGACCGCGAGTTCGTATGGCATCGCCATCCGGTCTTCGTCGGATTGCTGAGTGTTGTCGTCGGAGCTGTGCTCGCCTTCGCCGGGACGGTGATCGCGAGCAGACAAGGAAAGCTGGAAGCGATAGTCCCGAGACCGACGGTGACAGTGACATCCACGGCACCCGGGCCGACTGTCTCGACGACCACCACCGAGACCGTCACCGCCGAGCCGACGGGCTCACCCACGGGCAGTCCCGGTACCTCGGGCATCGGTGACCCGGCCGGCGAGAGTCTCGCGGACATCGAGCCGATCAACGGCGGCCTTCGCACCGGCGCGGTCGTCATCCACGGACAGCAGTTCGGCACCGCGCTCTACCAGGGGATCGGCGGTTGCGTCTCCAAACTCACGACGACCTGGAACCTCGGCCGGAAGTACGAGCGGTTCGATGCGGTGATCGGGCTTCGTGACGAGAGCAGGGACCGCACGTTGAAGGTCCAGTTCACGGCGTACGTCACCGACGGCACCCGGACGACTGCGTCGAAGCCCATCGCGCTGGCGAAGTACCAGAGTCAGCCACTCAGGGTGTCGCTGAACCAGGCCGACGAGCTGCGGCTGGAAGCCGTTGCGGTCACGACCGACCGGGACCTGTGCACCAACGCCGGATACGCGGCCTGGGCGAACCCTAGGCTCTACACGGGCTAGGAGCACCCACCGCGGCGGCGGCCGACGGCCGCGCTACATTCGCGGCGTGACACATCCTTCTGGCCGGGCCGGCGACGGTATTCGCGATCTCGGGTTCGCCCGTCTCGACACGGACCGGCCCCGCCGTACCGGCGACGCGGAAGTGGTCTACGGCGCGGGAAAGACGCCGGCACAAGTGGTCGAGCTACTGCGCACACTGCGTGCGGAGCACCCCGAGCATCCGGTGCTCGCAACCCGGCTCTCGCGGGACGCACAGCAGGTGGTCGCAGCGGAGCTATCGGACGCATCGATCGACGAGGTCGGGCGGACGGCGGTGCTCGGTGAGCTGCCGCAGGCACGCGGCACGGTGGCGATCGTGTCGGCCGGTACGTCGGATGCGCCGGTCGCGGCCGAGGCGGCGACCACAGCGGCCGTGTTCGGGGCCGGCGTGGACATGGTCAGCGATGTAGGCGTGGCCGGGCTGCACCGGGTGATGGGCGTACGAGACCGGCTCGCGTCGGCCGACTGCCTGATCGTGGTGGCCGGGATGGAGGGCGCGCTGCCGAGTGTGGTCGGCGGGCTGGTCGGGGTTCCGCTGGTGGCGGTGCCGACCTCGGTCGGGTACGGCGCCTCGTTCGGCGGGATCGCCGCGCTGCTGGCGATGCTCAACTCGTGCGCACCAGGGGTCACCGTGGTGAACATCGACAACGGGTTCGGCGCCGGCGTGTTCGCGGCCCGGGTCGCGCGCCGCGCCGGCGGCGACTCGTGACGGTCGTATGGATCGACTGCAGCGCGGGGGCGTCCGGCGACATGCTGCTCGGCGCGTTCCTCGACGCCGGTGCGGACCTGGCCGCGGTGAACGCCGCGGTGGCTGCCGTCGACGCCTCGCTGTCGATCGCGGTCGAACCGACGTCGCGGCACCGGCTGGCGGCGACGAAGGTCTCCGTGCTGGTGAACGGCGAGGTCCACCGTGAGCATGGTCACCACCACGGCCCCTCGCGGGCCTGGCGTGACGTACGGGCGCTGGTGTCCGCGGCGGGCCTGGACGAGGCCGTTCGGGAGCGGGCGCTGGACGTGTTCTGGCGGCTTGCGCGGGCGGAGGCGACGGCACATGGCGTGGACCCGGACGACGTGCACTTCCACGAGGTCGGCGCGTTGGACGCGATCGCGGACATCGTCGGGGTCGCCGCCGCCGTGCACTCGCTCGGGCTGTCCCGGATCGTGGTGTCGCCGGTCGTGCTCGGCGGCGGCCCACAGGTCCGCGGCTCGCACGGCGGCATCCCGGTACCCGGACCGGCGGTGCTGTCAGTGCTGTCCGAGGCAGGTGCTCCGGTGAGCGGGGGCACCGCGCCGTACGAGATGACGACACCGACCGGTGCCGCCCTGCTCGCCTCGCTGTCCTCCGAGTACGGCGCGCTGCCGCCGATGCGGATCTCCCGGACCGGCGTCGGGGCCGGCGGCCGTGATCCGGTCGAGATCCCGAACGTGCTACGCGTGGTGATCGGGTCGGCGGAAGTTGCCGAGAGCAATGACCTGGTGTACGAGACGAACGTGGACGACCTGGACCCGCGGGTCTGGCCGCAGGTGCTGGCCCGGTTGCTCGACGCCGGCGCGTCGGACGCGTGGCTGACGCCGATCCTGATGAAGAAGGGCCGGCCGGCGTACACGCTCTCGGTGCTGACCAGGCCGGCGCACGCGTCGGCGGTCCGGCAGGCCGTGTTCGGCGAGACCTCGGCGATCGGGCTGCGCGAGGTGCGCGTGGTCAAGCACGCCGCGGCCCGCGAGTTCCGCACCGTGTCGGTCGACGGGCAGCGGATCGCGGTGAAGATCGCGTCGTACGACGGCCGGGTGGTGAACGTGCAGCCCGAGTACGACGATGTGGCAGCGGCCGCGGAGGCGCTCGGCCGGCCGGTGAAGGCGGTCCTAGCGGCCGCTGTTGCCGCCAGCAACGACCTCTGGCGATGACCGGGCGGGCGCCGCTGCGCTCCGGCGCCGGCGCGGCCAGTCGTACGGCCACCACTGGGCGCCGCGGCGGCGGGCCCAGACGATCAGCGCGACCAGCAGCAGCGCCTCGACCAGCGGGCAGATCGTGTCCCGCAGCCTGCTGCTGACGAACTCCAGCGACGGCGACATGTCGATCGCCCGCCGGTCCCGGCCGGGTACATAGGCCAGTGACACCATGGCGGTCCGGATCACCATCAGCTGGTCCACCCGCGACGCGCCGACCATCGCCAACGCGACCCAGGCCGTCAGGTCGTACCACGCCAGGGTGTACATCGAGGTGAGCAGCCAGGCGATGGCGTAGATCGCGGTGTAACGGATCGCGTCCGGTGTCACGTCGTCCTCGGACACCTTGTCGACAAGGGCCTTCGGGAAGACCTGGCAGAGCAGGATCGCGACGACGATCAAGCCGATCCAGGCCGCAATGCCGACCAGCGTGCGGGCGACCGGGCCGGGCATCATCAGGTCGAGCAGGTTGTAGATCACCTTGTGCGGCGTCCCGGTCGAGATGAACGACGTCTGCGACCGGGCCTGCTGGAACGCGCGCAACCCGACGAACGCGTACATCCCGACCATCGTGATACCCGCGCCCAGGCACACCTGCAGCATCTTGCGGTGGTTCCCGCGCAGCGCCCACAGCATCGCCACGCCGACCAGCCCGATGGACAGCTTCGAGCAGCCGGCCATCCCCAGCAGCACACCGGCGAGGAACACGTTGCGGCGCATCGCGACCAGCGCCAGCACCGCGAACATCACCGCGATCGACTCGTTGTGCGCGCCGGCGATCACGGCCCAGATCAGCAGCGGGTTCGCAAGCGTGAGCAGGATCAGCCGGCGACGGCGCTCCAGATCCGGGCCGACCAGCTTGAGCGCTGCCAGTGCGGCGACCACGAACGCCAGCGCGACACTGACCTGCAGCAGCCAGACCGTGAGGTGCACCGAGTCGCCGGCGATCTTGGAGGACAGCCACTGCACCCCGGTGACGATCGGGCCGTAGATGCTGTACGCGTTCTGCCAGGGCCGCTCGGTGGCCACGATCACCGGGTCGAAGCCGAGCCGGATGATGTCGGCCGGCGTGGTCTCGTACGGGTTCCCGCCGGTGGCCGCGATCCGCCCGTACGCCGCGTGGATGAGCACGTCGCCGGAGGCCATCGGCGGCACCATGATCACCGCCACGACACTTCCGAGGCCGAGGGCAACGAGCCGCCGGACGCGCGGCGCCCAGCCGTACCTGAGTGCGACCAGCATCTGGTGTACGCCGACGGCGCCGATCACGATCGAGGCCAGGATCGGCACCGTCGCGACCCAGCCGCCCGGGTCGGCGTCGAACCAGTAGGGCGGCAGCCACTTCTTCGGGTTCGGCAGCGTCAGCACGATCACGGACGGGCCGAGCAGGCCGGTGAGCACGATCAGCGCGACCGAGGTCAGGTAGCAGGCGATCCCGGCCCGTCCGGCCCGGATCGCGGCCGGCGGCGTACTGACGTTCATCGTGCGCCCCGGCTGCTGCGCAGAGCGGTGATGAGCACACCGCGCCGGGCCAGCGCCCGGGCGACGTGCAGGAACTGCCGGCCGCGGTGCAGCTGGCCGCGCAGGTCGGTACCGGTGGCACGGTGCCGTACGTCGATCGGCACCTCGGCGATCCGGAAACCCTCGCGGCCCAGGTCGATGCTCAGGGCGGTCTCGACGCCGAACCCGGAGGCGAGCGGCCGGGCCGCCTCGAACGCCTCCCGGGTCAGGCAGCGCTGGCCGGACAGCGGCTGCTCCGGTTGCCAGCCGGTCGCCGTACGGATGCCCTTCTGGGCCAGCCGGACCACGAACCCGTGCCCGCCCGCCTTACTGCCGTCCGGCCTGACCTGTCGCGGCAGCACGCCGATCGTCATGTCCGCCTCGCCCCGCAGGACCGGGCCGATCAGCGGCTCGGCCGCCGCCGCGGATTCGGTCAGGTCCGCGTCCAGGAACAGCAGGTGCCGCGGCTCGCCGGTGTCGCGCTCGGCCACCGCTGCCGCTCCGGTCTCCATCGCCGCCGCCTTCCCCCGGTTCTGCTCATGCCGTACGACGATCGCGCCGGCGCCTTCCGCGGCGGCCGCCGTACCGTCCGCCGAACCGTCGTCGACCACGACGACCAGATCGACGCCGGCGATCCGCCCTGCCGCGGTGACGGTCGCGGCGATCCGCTCCGCCTCGTCCTTCGCCGGGATCACGCACGCGACACCGCGACCGTCCGCGACAGGTCGTTCGGAGGTCTCAGTACGCGGCTCGGCCGCCGGATCGGTACCCGACACAACAGGTCAGCGTAATTCCTCTCGGTCCCACCCACCGCATGCAGTCGCCCGCCGTCTAGGTTTGTCCGACAATCAGACAAGGCTGCGAAGGTCTAGCGTGGACATAGGGCCGGGCGAGAGGACAGTGGCGTGACACAGATGTACGGCGTGGACAGCGAGGTGGGGCCGCTCCGGACGGTGATGCTGCACCGGCCGGGGCAGGAGCTGCGGCGGCTGACGCCGCGGAACAATGACAAGCTGCTGTTCGACGGGATCCCGTGGGTCGGTCGGGCACAGGACGAGCACGACGCGTTCGCGCAGGCGCTGCGTGACCGCGGGGTCGAGGTGCTGTACCTGGGCGAACTGCTCACCGAGGCGCTCGCGGACGAGCAGGCCCGGGCCCGCGCGGTCAGCGGCGCCACCGAGGACCTGAGGCTGGGCGACACGCTGCGGCAGCACCTGACCGCCCACCTGGAGGGCCTGGCGCCCGCGGAGCTGGCCGGCACGCTGATGGCCGGAATCCGCAACGACGAGGTACGGGCGCGCAGCCTGGTCACCTCGCTGCTGGCGCACGAGGACTTCCTGATCGACCCGCTGCCGAACCTGCTGTTCACCCGCGACTCCAGCGTGTGGATCCGGGACCGGGTCGCGGTCACGTCACTGGCGATGCCGGCGCGAGCCCGCGAGAGCCAGCTCACCGAGCTGATCTATGCCTTCCACCCGCGCTTCGCCGGCGTGGAGCGGATCTACGACCACACGCTCGAACACGTGGAGGGCGGCGACGTACTGGCGCTCGGCCCTGGCGTGCTCGCGGTCGGGGTCGGCGAGCGTACGACGCCGGCCGGCGTCGAGCGGCTGGCCCGGCGGGTGTTCGACGAGGGCCTGGCGCACACCGTGCTCGCGGTGCCGATCGCGCAGCAGCGGGCCACCATGCACCTGGACACCGTCTGCACGATGGTGGACGTCGACGCGGTGCTGATGTACCCGAACATGGCCGAGGACCTCAAGGCCGTGGCGGTCACCGCCGAGGACGGCGGCGAGCATCTGCACGTGGCCGAGCCGGAGCCGTTCCTGGTCGCGGCCGCGAAGGCGTTGCGGATCGACACGCTACGGCGGATCGACACCGGGCTCGACCCGGTCACCGCGGAGCGCGAGCAGTGGGACGACGGGAACAACACGCTGGCGCTGGCCCCGCGGGTCTGCATCGCGTACGAGCGCACCGTGGAGACCAACGCACGGCTGGAGGAGGCCGGTATCGAGCTGATCCGGATCGCCGGGTCCGAGCTGGGTTCGGGTCGCGGCGGCCCCCGGTGCATGTCCTGCCCGATCGCTCGCGACCCGCTCGGCTGACGCGTCAACGACACGGTCGATAGACGACGACACACACCGATGGCAACAGGACTTGTTGCCATCGGGTCGGATGAGTATTCTGCCGTCAGGCCCAGGCCCTGTTGCTCCCCCGTCAGCAGGACTTGGGCCGTCCACATTTCTAGCGGATGGTCAGCTGCCGGTTCGCGAGACCGGCCCGAGCGGCTCGTTCCTCCGCCGTCAGCGGCGTCACGGACTCCAGCGCCTCCGCGACCGCCGTACCGAACTGCACGGCCGGCTTCTCCACCGCCTCGGCGTCCAGGTCCGCGGGCAGTTCCCAGACCGGCGCGAGGACGCCCAGGGCCCGGAACGAGCCGATCAGCCGGGTACCGTCGCCGAGCGACGAGCGACCGGCCGCGTGCAGCCGGGCCAGGCCGTCCAGCAGCGCGTCCTCGGCGTACGGCATCACCCAGCGCAGGAACCGGCGGCCGCCCATCTGGGTCCAGTACGCCGCCTCGACCGAGCTGAGCCGTACCGTCGGGTCCGCGGCGGCGTTGGCGCGCTCCAGGCCGGCTGCGATCTCGCCGTTCGGGTCGTCGACGTCGTCGGTGATCCAGAAGTCGAAGCCGTCGTGCACCACCGGCTCCAGCGACGCGGAGGTGTCGACCAGGTCCTGCAGCCGCGGACCGCTGCTCAGCAGGTCGCCCGGCTGGACGGGGTTGCCCGGCTCGGTCTGCAGCGCTGCGGTGAGGACATGGCCCAGGTCGCGGCTGGGATCCCCGGTGGTGTGGTGTACCTGTAGGCCGAGCCAGATCGAGCCGTCGTCGCGGACCAGGCCGGGCATCGCCATCGGCAGCAGCGTGCACACGGTGAGGGAGCGGTCGGCGTGGTCACCGGTCAGCGTCAGCGCCGCGCTTGCGGCCGGCACGATCTCGCGGAAGGCGATCAGGTCGCACTCGCCCGGCAGGCCCTCGAACGGCCGCCCCACGAACACGTCCGCGCTCTGTGCGCGCTCCTTGCCGTGACACTGCTTGAACCGCTTGCCGGAGCCGCACGGGCAGGGCTCCCGCGGGCCGACGTCGGCGAGTTCGGCCGGATCGAGGACGGTGCTGCCGGCGGTGCTGGCCTTGGCGTTGCGACGCGACTTCTTACCCATGCCGGGCAGTCTTCCATCCCGCGCTGCCGCGAGCGGAGAGGGTCTGCTAGCGGGGGAGGACGGCGTAGACGGTGCGGCCGGTGTCGTCCAGGCGGACGCCCCAGGTGGAGGTCAGCACGCTGACGATGGCGAGGCCGCGGCCGCCGATCGACTCCGGGTGCGCCTCCGGGATCTGGTGCGGCTCGGTGCTGCCCTTGCCGTCGGTGACCTCGAGGTAGATGTGGCGCCGATCGAGGCCCCAGGCAACATCGAGGTCGCCGGTTGCGCGCGGCGGCGCGTGCCGGATCGCGTTCGAGATGAGCTCGGTAAGCACCAGCCGTGCGTCATGCCGGCTGTCCGGATCGATTGCGTGATCCTGCAGGTACCCGTCGAGTGCGCGTCGCGCCGCGCCGACCGCTGCGACCTCGTGCGGCAGCGTCAGACCGGCGGAGCGCACACGTCGCGGCAGGGTCGCAGAAGACACGCAGGGGACTCCTCAAAGCGTGATGGCTTTCCTTCGACATCTGCCCCGGATAGGCCTTCTGAAACACCCGAACACACGTTCTGTGACCGATGCAACGAAATCGTCACAAGGGGGCCGGAATCCTCGGCACGCAAGGTGTTCCGGCTGGTCACAGGTGGCATGTCGAGCGTGATAACGGTGCGCAGTCACGCGATCACACATATTTCCCGGTGCATTTCACCACCGCTCGGACAGCCCCCGGACATGGTCCTCGACGATGGCCAGCGTTTCGCCGGGGCGGTCGGTGATGATCGCGTCGACACCGATCCGCAGACAGTGCCGGACGTCCTCCTCCGCGTTCACCGTCCACACGTGTACCCGGTGCCCGTGGCCCTGGGCGCGTGCGACGTACTCCGGGTGCGCGGTGACGATCTCAAGGCTCGGACCGGCGATCGAGACACCCGTCGGCAGCGAGCCGTCGCGAAACCGCAGCGGCACTCGGTCCATCAGCAGCACGGTACGTACGGCGGGCGCCATCGCGCGCATCCGGCGCAGCGACAGCCAGGAGAAGCTCATCACCCGGGCCGGCGACTCGGTACCGACCTTCGGGCGCGCCCAGCCGAACCGGTCCAGCGTCTCGATCAGCCGGCGTTCGACCAGTCCGGCGTACCGGGTCGGGTGCTTGGTCTCGATCGCGACCTCGACCCGGCGGCCGCAGTCGCGGACCATCTCCAGCAGCCGCTCCAGCGTAAGCACGGACCGCACATCCGCGTCCGGCGTCTCGGCCTCCTCGTCCAGGTCGGCCCATGGGTTCTTCCATGAGCCCCAGTCGAGGTCGTCCAGCTCGTGCAACTTCATCGTGGACAGCACGCCGCGGCCGTTCGAGGTGCGCTCGATCCTGCGGTCGTGCACGCAGACAAGGTGCCCGTCAGCGGTCAGCCGGACGTCGCACTCCAACCCGTCGGTGCCCGCCTCGATCGCCTGGCGGTACGCCGCGAGGGTGTGTTCGGGAGTGGTGTCGCTGGCGCCGCGGTGCGCCACGATACTCGGCCGCTTGGGGCCCGCCTGCGCCATGTGAACATGGTTCCACGCTCAACCGGTCGCGATCTGCAGCCTGCCCGAATAGCGGCTGGCCGGGCGGGCAGGCCGTAGCGCTCGCGCAGCGTCGGCCCGTTCGTTGAGTACTGATTCACTAGACAATCCCATCATCCGGACCTGCCCCTTCGCAGATCCACTTCCCGTAAGGACACGCCGCCGGGGGCGGTCCGGGCGGCGTGTCGGTGCGGGAAGTGGGTTCGTGGGCGTTTGGCTCACACGGATGGGGACCGGTGCGTTGTACTGACGTGGTGTCGACAACGCGAGCCGTGCAGCTGCCGCCGTTCCAGGCGCTGGTCGACGCGCACTGGCGGGAGGTGTCCCGGCTGGCCCATGCGCTGGCCGGACCGACCGACGGTGACGACGTCGCCCAGCGGGCCTGGGAGAAGGCGTTCACGGCGTACCCGAAGCTGACCTCGGCGAAGAACCTGCGCGGCTGGTTGCTGACGATCACGGCGCGCTGTGCGACCGACGTACACCGGGCCCGCAAGCCGCAGACGCCGCTCACCGACGACGCCGGGCTCGCGGTCGCCGGCCCGGATCCGGCGGACTGGCCGGACCCGGAGCTGTGGGACGCGGTGTCGCGGCTGCCGGAGCGGCAGCGGACCGCGATCGCGCTGAAGTACGTCGGCGACCTGGACCACCGTGAGGTGGCCGAGGTGCTCGGTACGACACCCGCCGCGTCCCGACGGCTCGTCAGTGACGCGCTGGCTGTACTACGCAAGGAGATAGACCATGACTGAGCTCGAGAACAGGCTCACCCGCGGACCCGCCATCGGGCGGCCGCCGGTACTGCCGGACGCGGACGTGAGCTACGCACTGCACGACACGCCGGTCGGGACGTTGCTGCTTGCAACAGCCGGCGGCCGGGTGGTGGCGTCCTCGTTCGGCGACGAGGACACGATGACGAACCGGCTGGCCCGGACCATCTCGCCCCGGGTGCTCCGGCAGCCGAAGGCGGTCGACGAGGTACGACGCCAGCTGGACGACTACCTCACCGGACGGCGCCGGCGGTTCGAGCTGGACGTCGATCTCGCGCTGGCCACGTCGTTCCAGCGCGAGGTGCTGACCGGGCTGGCGTCGTCGGTGCCGTTCGGGCGCACCACGACGTACGGCGCCCTGGCCGGCGAGATCCACCGGCCGAAGGCGGCCCGGGCGATCGGGCACGCGCTCGGCGCGAACCCGCTGTGCATCGTGCTGCCGTGCCACCGGGTAGTCGGCGCGAACGGCTCGCTGACCGGCTACGCCGGTGGCATCGACGCCAAGCGCTACCTGCTCGATCTGGAACGCGCCGGCTGACCGATCATGCCGAACAGCACGGCGGCGACCATCGAGACCACGATCGAGGTGACTGTCGCCCCCAGCCAGGTTGGCGGGGTGAAGCTCAGCCAGCCCTGGACGTCGGTCCAGAAGTCGGACCAGCCCGTGACCGTCCCCGGCCAGACCAGCTGGTAGGTGACGAAACCGCACAACCAGGCGACCGCCGGCTGCCAGCGGAACCGCGCCGTCGAGGACACGTCCCAGCGCATCCGGCTGACCACGAAGAAGTCCGCGATCGCCGCCGCGAACAACGGGATGAACACCGACCCGATCAGATAGAGGAACTGCGTGTAGTTGCCGAGGTCAACGAACATCGCGAGCGTCGTGGCGAGCACGCCGATCGCGACCGAGATCCAGCGCCGGTCGACGCGCCCGATCACGTTGTGCGCGGACATCGTGGTCGAGTAGATGTTCGCGTAGGCCTCGTCCACCTCGTCGACCAGCAGCACGAGCAGCGCGACCGCACCGGCCGGAAGGGTCACCAGAGCGGTGATCACGTCGGCGTCGTTGGTCTGCAGCGTCGCCACCGCGAGCACGCCGAGGATCAGGTACACCACCGCGGCCAGCCCGTAGCCGAGTGCCGACCCGGCGAACGCGGCCTTGTTCGTCTTGCTGTGCCGGGTGTAGTCGGCCGCCAGCGGGGCGAACGAGACCACGGCGGCCGCGGCCAGGTCGACGGCCGGCCAGAATCCGAACACGCCGTCCTGCGGCAGGTCGTGGAACGGCTCACGCAGCACCTGCACGAACAGGAAGGCCGACGCGAGCAGCACCACCCAGATCATGAATTTGCGCAGCAGCTTCACGCTGCCGAGCGGCCGGACCGCCATCGCGGTCGCCAGTACCCCGGCCACGATCACGAACAGCGGGCGCCATCGTTCGCTGGTGACCGCGACCGCGGCCTGCGAGATCACGATGATCTCCATCGTCGCCCAGCCGATGTTCTGGCCGATGTTGAGCACCGTCGGTACGAGCGAGCCGCGGCGGCCGAACAGCCCGCGCAGGCACGCCATCGCCGGCGCGCCCGTCTGGGACCCGAACACGGCGGCGCCACCGAGCACCAGTGCGCCGATCGTGCAGCCGACCACGACGGCGAGCAGGCCTTGCACGAGCGATCCGGTGTACGCCGCGACCAGCGCACCGGTGACGGGGCCGAACAGCGAGATGCCGAGGTTGCCCCAGAGCGAGAACTGGTCGAAGAACCCCAGCGTGCGCGGGGTGTCGGTGGTGAGGACGAGCGGAGCCTCGCCCTTCGTGGACTTCAAGGATTGCTGAACTGCAGTGGACATGAGCGATCCTGCTCCCTACGCCGGCATTACCCGGTCAGGTTCAGGCGGTCGGCGACCCGGTTGCAGCAGACGCTGCGACTCGTCGCCCTCTCAGCCCGCGATACGGTGCGAGCTCCCGCGTTCTTTGACGCGTCAAGACTAGCCCTACGGCGCGACCACGTCGCCGCAGGTCCGGAAGTCGGAATGCGTTGCCGGCAGTCAGGCCGAGGTGCCCTCCAAGGGGCGGATACCGGTCGCCTCGGCGAAGGCCCACGTGTCGGTGTACTGCTGCCACCGGACGACCTTGCCGTCTCCGATGTCCCACACGTGTACCACCTGCACCGAGAGATCGCGTCCGGTGGGCTGCACCACAGCGGTGTAGCGGCCCTGCATGATCACCGAGTCCCCGCAGTCGTGCAGCCGCTGCACCTCGATCCGGAACGTGTCGCCGTACAGTTCAGGGATGCGCGCGAACACCTGCGACACGACCTGCTCGGTCCCGATGATCGGCCCGCCCGGCCACAGCGTCACATGCTCGGCCTCGTTCCATTCCACCTTCGGGTCCATCGCGGCCAGCATCGACGGCACGTCACCCCGGGCGAAGGCGTCGTAGATCCCTCGCACGATCTCGACTCGCTCAGACATCGCTTCCTCCCCGGCCCACCACCCCAGCAGGCCCACGACATACGTCGCTGTTCTTCCGAGTGTCCGCCCGTCGCGCCGGAAGGTGAAGGGCTACTACTCCCAGGGCGGACGGGCCGGGGCGGACTGCACCACGGGCTGCAGGTCGGGGCGCAGCACCCGGTAGGCCATGATCAGGCCGGCGCCGACCAGCAGCAGGCCGAGGCCGCCGTACCCGTACGCGCTCGGCAGCCTGCCGGTGGTCGCGTCGTCGGAGCCGAAGCCGGTGCTGGCGATCATCAGCATCCAGATCAGGATGAAGACCGCTCCGACCGCGATCAGGCCGAGCCCGACGTACTCCGCGATCGCCGGCGAGCGACCCTGCCTGCGCCGCGCGAGCAGGTCGCGGATCCACAACGTCAGCGCCGCGCCGGTCAGGATAGCGACGGACAGCTGCCCGATGGTGTCGATCACGTCGGTCCGCAGCGGATGGTTCAGCTCGGAGCCGGGAGCCTGCGCGATCTCACGCAGCGCCGTCCGCTGGATCGACAGCGCCAAAAGGCCGTAGAACGCGGCCACGATGCCGGCGATCAGCGCGACCCTTGCGGCACGCGGGTTCGGGTCGACGGTACGGACCGGACCCGAGTGCGTGCCGACCTGTCCGTACTCGTACGACGGCTGCCCGAGCTGTCCCGGGGTGTACTGACCCGGGGCGTACTGGTCGGCACCGTACTGGCTCGGTGTGTACTGGCTCGGTGCGAACTGCCCGTGGCCCGACTGGCCCGGCGGATAGCCGCCCGGGTGGTAACCACCCTGGCCGTACTGTCCTTGACCGAACTGCCCCTGGTCGTGCGGCGCGTACGGGCCCTGGCCGTACTGCCCCTGGCCGAACTGCCCGTACGGCGGTTGACCGTGTGGAGGCTGACCGTATGGGCCCTGCCCGGCGGGAGTGCCGTACGAGTTCTGCCGCTGCTTCGACGGGTCGCCGTAGCGCGGCTGGTCGCCGTACCGTTCGGCCGGCGGGATCTCGGGCGCATGCTCGGGCTGCTCCCGCGGCTCGTCGTCACCGCGTCCGTAGGTCGGGAAGTCCTGCGACATAGCGGCTCCTCGCGGTCTCGGTCGGCGGCGGACGGGTCGATCCTGCTACACGGTGCGGGTCCTCAGGAACTTCCCGAAGTGCGGCACCGTGAACGCGACGGTACCTCGCTCGGCGGAGTACACGAGACCCTTCTTGATCAAACCGTCACGTGCCGGCGACAGGCTCTGCGGCTTGCGCTTCAGCGTCGACGCGACATCGGCGGTGGGGACGGAGCCGTCGTCCGTCTGCACGCCCAGGTCCGCCATCGCCCGCATGTAGTCGCGCTCGGCCGGCGTCGCGCGCTCATACCGCGAGCCGAAGAACCCGACGGTCAGCTCGGCCGATGCCTCGGGCCCGGCGACCGCGACGTCCTTCACAGTGATCGGGCTGGCCGGCGCGTGGTCCCAGGTCGCGTGCGCGAACGCCTGGACGAAGTACGGGTAGCCGTCGGTCTGCGCGTACAGCTCGTCCAGCGCCTCGTCCTCGAACGCGACGTCCTCGGTGGCGGCCGGCACGATCAGCGCCCGGTCGCAGGCGTCGCGGGCGAGCCGGTCCACCCGGATGTAGCGGAACAGCCGTTCGGAGTACGACTTGCTCGCGGACAGCACCGCCGGCAGGTGCGGCAGCCCGGCCCCGACCACGATCAGCGGCGCTCGCTGCTGGCTGATCTCATGGCACGCGGCGCACAGCGCGGACAGCTCGTCGGCCGTCACGTCCTGCATCTCGTCGATGAACAGCCCGACCCCGACCGACAGGTCGTTGGCCAGGTCCGCGGCGTCCGCGAAAAGCTCGATCAGGTCCATCTCCAGGTCACCCGAGTCCGCGCGCCCCTTCGCCGCGACCACGTCCACCGGCGGATGCCAGCGCACGCCCTTGCGGTCCTGCTGCGGGGTGCGCAGCGCGAACGCCTTCAGCACGGCGAGGAACTGGTCGACGCGCTCGTCGTCGCGATGCCGGTGCCCGAGCTCGCGCATCGCCGAGTGCAGCGCCTGCGCGATCGGCAGCCGGATGCTCTGGTCCGGCCGTGCCTCGATCTTCCCGGTACCCCAGGCCCGCTTCATCGCCATGCTGCGCAGCGTGTTGAGCAGCACCGTCTTGCCGACGCCTCTCAGGCCGGACAGCACCAGGCTCCGCTCGGGACGACCGGCGGCGACGCGTTCGAGCACCACCTCGAACTGCCGGATCTCGGTGTCGCGACCGGCCAGCTCGGGCGGGCGCTGACCGGCGCCGGGAGCGTACGGGTTCCGGATCGGGTCCATGATCGGACTCTATGCCGGTATCTAGGATTTCCCGTAGATTTCCCTATCGACCTCAATCGGCGTGTCGCGAATTCCGTTCATCGGGCCCTTGTGACCCGGCGTGTCGCCGCTCATCGGGCCCTTGTGACCACGGGACGCGTGCCGTCAGAGCCACGCGAAGTAGCTCCGGCCGAGCTTGTCCTACCCTCCGCTGTCGGCCACAGGTCCGCCGCCGAACGCGAATCGGGCACCGTCGTCCGCCGCGAACAGCCGTACATCCCACCCGATCCGCAAGTCATCCGGAGGCACAACGGATGCCAGTCCGCGGGCAGCGGCGCATGGTCAGAAGGGCCCGATGAACGGCGACACGCCGCGTCACAAGGGCCCGATGAACGGATCAGGACGGGTGGACGGTGGTGCGGAGGGTGCGGTAGGCGGTGCGGATCTCGGTGCCGAGGGAGGGGTCGGGCGTTTCGGGGATGGGGACGGCGGCAGAGGGCCAGACGGGTGGGGTGGCGGCGCCGGAGAGGGCCCAGGCGGCTTGGCGGGCGGCGCCGAGGGCGACGTACTCGGCGGGTGGGGGTACCGCGACGGGACAGCCGAAGACGACCGGGGCGACGGCGGCGACGGCGGCCGAGCGGGCGGCGCCGCCGATCAGCAGGACCCGGTCGACCGGTACGCCGACGGCGCGCAGGGCGTCGATGCCGTCGGCGAGTCCGCAGAGCATGCCTTCGACCGCGGCGCGGGCGAGGTTGGCCGGCGTGGCGTTGGTGCGGGTCAGGCCGCCGAGCGTGCCGGTGGCGTCGGGCAGGTCCGGGGTGCGTTCGCCGTCCAGGTAGGGGAGCAGTACGACGCCGCCGGCGCCGGGTGGTGCGGACAGGGCGAGCTGCTCCAGTCCGGGCAGGTCGACGCCGAGCATGGCGCCGGCGGTGGTCAGTACCCGGGCAGCGTTCAGCGTGCAGACCAGCGGGAGCTGCCGGCCGGTCGCGTCCGCGAATCCGGCGACGAAGCCGCTGGCGTCCGCGGTGACCTCGTCGTGGCTGGCGAACACGGTGCCGCTGGTCCCGAGCGAGACCACCACGTCCCCGGGGGCGATCGAGAGTCCGAGGGCGGCCGCCATGTTGTCACCGGTGCCGGCGGCGACGACCAGGCCGTCGGTGGTCTCGCCGGCCACGTCGGCCGGGCCGAGCACGCGCGGCGTACCGAGTACCCGGCCGAAGGCCAGCTCCAGCAGGTCGTCGCAGTACCCCGTTCGCGACGACCAGTACGCCGTTCCGGAGGCGTCGCCGCGGTCGGTGACCAGCTCGGCCGAACCAGCGCCGCGAAGCTTGAACGTCAGCCAGTCGTGCGGCAGCACGACGTCGCTCACCCGCGCCGCGAGCGAAGGCTCATGCGTCGCCAGCCAGCGCAGCTTGGTCGCGGTGAAGGACGCGACCGGCACGGACCCGACGGCCTCCGCCCACGCGGCCGCACCGCCCAGCTCGGCGACCAGGTCGTGCGCTGCGTCCGCGGACCGGGTGTCGTTCCACAGCAGCGCCGGCCGGACCACCTCGCGCTCGTTGTCGAGGGCAACCATCCCGTGCTGCTGGCCGCCGACCGAGATCGCGGAGACGCCTTCCAGCAGGCCACCGTCGACGGCGGTGCCGTACGCGGACCACCACACATCCGGGTGGACCTCGGTCGTGTCCGGGTGCGGCGCCCGGCCTTCGCGGACCACCTCGCCGGTGGCGGCATCGCAGACCACGACCTTGGTCGACTGGGTGGACGAGTCGACGCCCGCGACGAGAGTCCTAACGCTGGTCATGCCCACCATCCTCGCCGATCATCGCAACGTCAGACCCAGCGCGCGGAGAGTCCGAGGAAGCGCCCGAAACTTTCGACCGCGGCATCGACGGCCTCGCGCTCGCCGGTCGAGAGCGCGCGGTCGAACGCCGTCTCGACCGTGACCCAGGTACGGGTCGCCATGTGCTTCCAGTGCCCGACCACCCGGCCGTCCAGCAGCACGGTGTGCAGGTACGCCGGTTCGGCGGCGCGCGCCTGGTCCGGATCAAGAAGCTCGTCCTTGCTCTCGCTGTACGACATGACGTACTCGTCGTATCCCTGGATCAGGTCCACGACCGGCGAGGCCGGCGCCGGGACGTCCGTCCCGGGCAGCGACCAGTACGTCCGGTCACCCACCACCTCCCGCGAGACCTCGGACCCGAGCAGGTCGAGACCGTGCCGGCAGTCCGCGAGGGTCAGGCTCGACCAGCCACTGAGGTCCTTGACCGTGGCCGGTCCGCGGGTCGCGAAGTACCGCCATCACGGCACGGGCCTGCACGGCAAGCTCGTCAGGCGTCGCCGGTACCGACGGATGCCGGTCCGGCATCACGTCACCGTTCAGGCATGCCTTCCGCGGTGGCGCCACAGACCTCCTCGGGTCGGTTCACTCGCCGATCACGGCCTCAACGGTCGCACGCGCGCCGCGTTCGTGCAGGGACGACAACGCCGAGGTGTACGACGCGACGAACCGCTCGTCCTGGGCAAGGTCGCCGAACAGGTCCGGGTCGGAGATGAACGCCAGCGGATCGTCGCGCTGCCGCGCGGCCCGCGCCATCACGATGTCCCGCAGGCGATCCACCACCTCGATCGGCTCGCCCTGCTCGTCGACACCCTCGGCGTACCGGGCCCAGGCGGCCACGACCAGCGCGGACCGGTCGATGCCGCGGCCTGCGGCGAGCTGCTCACGGATCACCGGTAGCAGCCATTTCGGGATCCGGTCCGAGGACTCCGCGCACAGCCGGGCCAGTGTGTCGCGCACCTCGGGGTTCGCGAACCGCTCGATCAGCTGGTGCTTGTACCGGTCCAGGTCCACGCCCGGCACCGGTGGCAGCGTCGGCGCCCCCTCGTCGTCCATGTAGCCGAGCAGGAACCGGACGAACAGCGGGTCCGTGCAGACCTCGTGCGCGTACCGGTAGCCGGCCAGGTAGCCGAGGTAGCAGAGCGCCTGGTGGCTCGCGTTCAGCAGCCGCAGCTTCATCAGCTCGTACGGCTCGACGTCGTCGACCAGCTGCACCCCGACGTCCTCGTACGGCGGCCGATCGTTGCCGAAGGCATCCTCCAGCACCCACTGCGTGAACGGCTCGCACACCACCGGCCAGCCGTCGTCGATGCCGAACCGCTCGGCCAGCGCGGCGCGATCGGTGTCCGCGGTCACCGGCGTGATCCGGTCCACCATCGAGTTCGGGAAGCGGACCTCGCGCTCGATCCAGTCGGCGAGCTCAGGGTCCTTCAGCCGTGCGTACGACGTGAGCATCCGGCGGGCCACGTCGCCGTTGCCCGGGATGTTGTCGCAGGACATCACCGTGTACGGCGTGATACCGGACTCGCGGCGCCGGCGCAACGCCTCGACCACGAACCCGAACGTGCTCACCGGCGGCTCGTCGCCGCGCAGGTCGTGCTGGATCGCGTCATCGGTGCTGTCCAGCTCGCCGGTCACCTGGTGCACGTGGTAACCGCCCTCGGTGATGGTCAGCGACACGATCCGGGTCGCCGGGTCGGCCATCCGGGCCAGCACGGCCTGCGGGTCGTCGGGGGCGAACAGGTAGTCGACGATCGAGCCGATCACCCGCGGTTCCAGGGTGCCGTCCGGGTGCTTGACGACAAGGGTGTACAGGCAGTCCTGGGCCCGCATCACGTCCCGCATCCGGGCGTCCGCGGGCATCGTGCCGACGCCGGTGATGCCCCAGTCCAGCGCCTTGCCGTCGTTCATCAGCCGGTCCAGGTACATCGCCTGGTGTGAACGATGGAATCCGCCCACTCCAAAATGCACGATGCCGGAGCTGAGTACGTCTCGGGCAAATGTCGGCACCGGTACGTGGTCACCGAGCGTGCCCACGGTGGCCGTGGTCAGCCTGGTCAGGCTGTCGGCGGTCACTTGACTGCCCCCAGCGAGAGGCCGCGGACGAGCTTGTCCTGGGCTGCGAACCCGGCGATCAGCACCGGCAGCGACACCAGCGTCGCAGCCGCGCAGAGCTTGGCGAGGAAGAGGCCCTGGCTGGAGATGAACCCCACCAGGAAGATCGGGGAGGTCGCGGCACGCACCGCGGTGAGGTTCACGGCGAACATGAACTCGTTCCAGCTGAAGATGAAGCAGATCAGACTCGTGGCCGCGAGCCCCGGCATCGTGATGGGAGCGATGATGGAGACCAGGGTGCGGATGAAGCCCGCGCCGTCCACCTGTGCGGCCTCGAGTATCTCGAAGGGCACCTCGGCCAGGAAGGAGCGCATCATCCATACCGCGATGGGCAGGTTCATCGACGTGTAGAGGATGACCAGCGTGAATATGTTGTCGAGCATCCCGAGGTACTTGACGATGAGGTAGATCGGCAGCAACGCGGCGATCAGCGGCAGGAACTTGGTCGACAGGAAGAAGAACAGCACGTCGGTCCACTTCTCGACCGGCTTGATGGACAACGCGTACGCCGCGGGCACAGCTAGCACCAGCACCAGCACCGTGGAGAGCACGCTGGCTGTCGCCGAGTTGATCAGGTACGGAGCGATATCACGGTCGAAGAGATCGCCGTAGTTGGAGAACGTGATCGGGGCGAGTACGGACGGCGGGTTCGTTGCCGCGTCGGCCTCGTGGTGAAACGAGGTGAGCACCATCCAGGCAACGGGCAGGAAGAAGATCAAAGTGACGATCCAAGTACCCAGCGCCCACCACGGAAACCCCGATGTCCTCGGCTCGGCCTGGCGCCGGCGTCGCCGGCCGCGCTGGCTGGTCCTTGGGGCTCTCGTCTGAGGTTTGTCCACCACGGTGGTCATCGGGAGATCTCCTCCTTGAACAGGGACGAGATGGTGCGAAGGGCGAAGGTGGCGACGATGATGGTGGCGATCACCGTCACGACGCCGGCAGCAGCGGACTCGCCGTACTCGTACTTCCGGAACGTGGTCAGATAGATCTCGTACGGCAGGTTGGTCGTGGCGGAACCGGGCCCACCCTGCGTGATCGTGTAGATGGCGTCGAACGTCTGCAGGACGTAGATCGAGCCGAGCAGGGCGGAGAGCTCGATGTACTGCCGGAGGTGCGGCAGCGTGATGAAACGGAAGGTCTGGAAGCTGCCGGCACGGTCGATCTTGGCGGCCTCGAGCACGTCGCCGGGTTGTGACTGGAGGCCGGCCAGCAGGATCAGCATCATGAACGGCGTCCACTGCCACACCAGCGCGGCGATCACGGACGGCATCGGCCACCTCGACACGTAGTCGATCGTCGGGCCCTCCCCGGCGCCGAACAGCTGCCAGATCCAGTTGAGGATGCCGTTGAACAAGCCGTAGTCCGGGTTGTACAACGCGTGCTTCCACAGCAGCGCCGCCGCCACCGGCATCACCAGGAAAGGTGCGATGAGCAGGGTCCTCGCCAGCCCGCGTCCCGGGAAGCGCTTGTCCAGCAGGATCGCGAGCCCGAGCCCGATCAGCACACTGATGACCACCACCGACGTGGTCAGGACGACGGTGTTGACGACCGCGTTCCTCAGCCGGGCATCGCTGAAGACGGTGGCATAGTTCTGCAGACCGGCGAACGATTGGTAGTTCCCCAGCCCCAGGAAGCTCTTCTCGCCGGGTTGCAGGATGTTCCAGTGGAGCGTGGAGATGGCGATCGTCAGCACGAACGGGATCTGGGTGATGATGATGGTGAAGATCAGCGCGGGAAGCAGCGGCCCCCTACGACGCCACTTGTCGCGCGCGGTGGGAGGCTGGGTCGTGGGCGGGGTGGTCGCCGCCTCTGATGCCAGAGCAGTCATGGTTCCTCCAGGTGCGAGACCCCACCGATGACGGAGGTCCCGGGCTAGGGGCGGACCGGATGGCGCGGTCCGCCCCGGGCGGGTCTACTTCTGCTTGCCTGCCACTTCCTCGGCGAGCTTCTGACCCTTCGCGAGCGCTTGCTCGACCGTGCCTCGTCCCGCGATGGCCGCGGCGATGTCCTGCGTCACCTTGGTGCCGAGGTCCTGGAACTCCGGGATGTCGACGAACTGGATGCCGATCGTGGGCCGGGGCTGCACGCCGGGATTGGTCGGATCGACCTCCTCGATCGACTTCAGCGTCATGTCTCCGAAGGCGGCTGAGGCCTGCTTGTACTCCGGGATCTGGTAGGTGCTGGCCCGCTTTCCGGCTGGAATACGGGACCAGCCGAGCTTCTGGCCCACCAGCTGCTCGTAGCCCTTGCCCGACGCCCACAGCATGAACTTCGAGGCTTCGTCGGCCTTCTTCGTGGTCTTCGGCATCACCCACGCCCACGTCCACAACCACCCGGAGACCTTGGTCTTGTTCACTGGGGCGAAGACGTAGCCGACCTTGCCGGCGACCTTGCTGACCTTGGGGTCCTCGAGCGAGCCGGCGGCCGAGGTCGCGTCGTACCACATCGCGACCTTGCTCTGGCTCATCGCGTTCAGGCACTCGGTGAAGCCTGCCTGCGAGGCACCCGCCTCGCCATGGGCCTTGAGCAGGTTGACGTAGAAGTTGGTCGCCTCGGTGAACTCCGGGGCGTTGACCTGTGCCTGCCAGTCCTTGGTGAACCAGGTGCCACCGAAGGTGTTGACCACAGTCGTCAGGGACGCGCCCAGCTCGCCCCACCCGGGCAGACCCCGCAGGCAGATGCCCTTCATGCCGGGCGCCGCGCCGTCGACCTTCGCGGCCATGTCGGCGACCTGCTGCCAGGTCGGACGCTGCGGCATCGTGATGCCCTTGTTCGCGAAGATGTCCTTCCGATACATCAGGAACGAGGACTCTCCGTAGAAGGGCAGGCCATACAGCTTGCTGTCCTCGCCGGACAGCGACTGCACCATCGGCTTGAGCAGGTCGGCCTTGTCGAAGTTGCTGTCGGCGTCGGCGTACGAGTCGAGCTCGTGCAGCCAGCTGTTCTTCGCCCAGATCGGCACCTCGTAGGCGCCCACGGTGGCGACGTCGTACTGGCCGGCCCCTGTCGCAACGTCCTGCGTGACCTTGTCACGCA
The DNA here is from genome assembly GCA_035650275.1 of Kribbellaceae bacterium. Taxonomy (GTDB): domain Bacteria; phylum Actinomycetota; class Actinomycetes; order Propionibacteriales; family Kribbellaceae; genus DASRHY01. The sequence goes on from DASRHY010000062.1 coordinate 69,753, forward strand.
GCTCGTTCTCGGGCAGCACGGTGTAGTTCACCTTGATGCCGGTGTCCTTCGTGAAGCTGTCCGCGGTCAGCTTCTGGATGTCCACCATCTGCGGGTTGCCGACCATGAGGACGTTGATGGACTTCTCACCATCGCCGCCACCACCGCCGCCACCGCCGCCGGCCCCACTACAGCTGGACATGATCAGCCCTGCGGCCAGTGGCAGGGCCACCGCGATCGTCGTACTCCTGAACCTGGTGCGCACAGCTGCCTCCAGATGGTGTCGATCCTCTGCGTCATGTATTGCGGTCGACCTGCGCTCCACGTCCGGCGGTGCGTGTGTCCCATCGCCGCGCTCATATGAGCACCGTCCCGCTCACATATGAGTGAATCGGGCTCTTGCGCGACTGTCAAGAGGTCGTGCGACACTTGGGCAGCGCAGCGCTCATCTGAGCGCCGGATCCAGGACAGGAGGGGCGGATGGAGCCGACCACCTTCACCGGGGGGCCGGCGCAGCTGGTACTGACTGCGTCGATAGCCCGGCGGTACTACGTGGACGGCCGGTCCAAGGTCGAGATCGCGGACGAGTTCCAGCTCAGCCGGTTCAAGGTCGCCCGGCTGCTCGAGGCTGCGCGCAGCAGCGGGATGGTGCGGATCGAGATCGGGTACCCGGGCGGGATCGACCTGGACCTGTCCGCCCGGCTGCAGGAGACGCTCGGGCTGCGCCGCGCGATCGTGGTCGACACCCCGGAGGAGGACCCGGCAGCGCTACGGCTGCAGCTCGGCAAGGCCGCGGCGGACCTGCTCACCGAGATCGTCACCGCCGAGGATGTCCTCGGCCTGGCCTGGGCGCGCGCTGTCACCGCGATGACCGACGCACTGGTCTCGCTGGCTCCGGCGCCCGTGGTCCAGCTCACCGGCGCGCTGACCCGGCCGGACGTTGATGCGAACTCGGTCGAGCTGGTACGGAACGTGGCCCGGCTGTCCGGCGGCGCGGCGTACCTGTTCTACGCACCGCTGGTGGTCCCGGACGCCGCCTCGGCCCGCATCGTGCGGCAGCAGCCGGAGGTGGCAGACGCGATCTCGCGGTTCACGTCGGTGACCAAGGCCGTCGTCGGGCTGGGCCACTGGTCGGCCGGGCAGTCCACCCTGTACGACGCGTTCGACGACAAGGCGCGCGGGCAGCTGGAGCGCAGCGGCGTGGTCGCGGACGTGTCCGGGGTGTTCGTGACCGCGGCCGGAGAGCCGGTGAAGAGCCGGGTGACCGACCGGCTGATTGCGATCGACGCCGAGCAGATGAACACTATCGACGAGGTGATAGCGATCCCGTACGGGCTGGCGAAGGTGGACGCGGTACGCGCCGCAGTCCGCAGCGGGCTGGTCAACGGCCTGGTCACGCACAGCCCGCTCGCCCGGGCGCTGGTCGACAGTGATGGGTGAGACCGAGACGCGACTGCTCGGCGGAACGGCGAACCGCGGCCTGGTGGTGCAGGTCGGCGACACGGTACGACGTCCGCTGCGCGCGTCGAGTCCGGCGACGCATGCGGTGCTGAAGCATCTCGAGAGCGTGGACTTCGAGGAAGCGCCGCGGCTGCTGGGCATCGACGACCGGGGCCGGGAGGTGTTGTCGTACCTGCCGGGCGAGACGGTGCTGCCGCCGTACCCGGCCTGGTCGATGACCGACGCCGCACTGGCCAGCGTGGCGCGGCTGCTGCGCCGGTACCACGAGGCGGTCGCCGGGTTCGACCCGTCCGGCTACGACTGGGTCGAGCCGGTGCCCCCGTCGTACGACGAGGGTCTGGTCAGCCACAACGACCCGAACCTGGACAACGTGATCTTCCGCGACGGGACCGCTGTGGGGCTGATCGACTTCGACCTGGCCGGGCCGGGCTCGGCCCTGTGGGACGTCGCGGCGGCGATCCGGCTGTGGGCGCCGCTGCGGCCGGACCCGGACATCGCCGACCCGCGGCACGGCCGGGCGCTGTCGCGGATGCGGTTGTTCGCCGATGTCTACGGCCTCTCCGGTGCGGACCGGGAACGGCTGGTCGACGCGGCCGTCGCGAACCACGTCTGGTGCATGGACTACGTCCGCCGTGGGGCGGAGAACGGTCACCCGTGGTTCCACCGGCGATGGTCCGGTGGTGAGGCGGAGCTCACCGACCGGACCAACGCCTGGTTCGCGGAGTACGACGCGGAACTGCGGGCGGCCGTCCGCTCCTAGCTGGCGGCCATCGGTCGGGTGAACCGAGCCCGCGCCCACAGGTAGCCGATGAGTGCGATCGCCAGACACCACGCGACGGCCGCGGGGCCGTCGCTGCCGATCTGAGTGCCGAGCAGCAGGCCGCGCAGCGTCTCGATGATCGGCGTGAACGGCTGGTACTCGGCGAACCAGCGCACCCCGACGACATCGAGTCCGTTGGCACGAAGGCGCTGCCGATGAACGGCAGGTACATGATCGGCATCACGATGTTGCTCGCACCCTCAGGGCTCTTCGACACCAGGCCAAGAGCGACGCCGAGCCACGTGAGCGAGAAGCACAGCAGCACCAGGAAGCCGATGGCCAGGAGCCAGTCCGTCGCGCTCGCGTTCGGCCTGAAGCCGGCCAGCACCGCGACCCCGAGCAGGAGCACGACGCTGGCCATCGACTGGATCACGCTGCCGAACACGTGCCCGGTCAGCAGCGAGGTACGGGAGATCGCCATCGTGCGGAACCGCGCGATGATGCCCTCGGTCAGGTCGGTGCAGACGCTGATCGCGGTCTGCGCCGGGCCCATGGCGAGGGTCATGATGACGATGCCCGGTGTGAGGTAGTCGATGTAGTCGCCGCCGCCCTTCGCCATACCGCCGATGCCGGCGCCCAGCGCGTCACCGAGCACGAAGACGAACAGCAGCAGCATGAGCACCGGCATCCCGATCATCATCATCGTCAGGCCCGGGTACCGCTTGGCGTGCAGCAGGTTGCGGCGGAGCATCGTCGTGGAGTCGGTCATCGCGTAGCTCCATCGGACTGTCTCCTTCTGGTCGGTGGGCTGCGCGTCGTCGTCGCGGGACACCTCGCCGAGCGCTCGGGCGGCCTCCTCGAGCCGGGCCGGGTCGTTGAACTGCAGGCTGAGTGGCCGCCGGGGATCTGCCGCTTGAGCTCGGCCGCGGTGCCCTGCGCGACCAGCCGGCCGTGGTCCAGGACGGCGATCCGGTCGGCCAGGTGGTCGGCCTCCTCCAGGTACTTATACGGCTACTCCTTGGCAAGGCCGACTTTTGGCTAGTGTCCTGGCCATGGGTGGTGCCGAGGGCGCGGTGGCGACGTACCGCAGAACTCACCAGCAGTACATCGGCGGCGCGCGAAAGCTGGAGGCGCTGATCAGTGAGCTGATCGGCGAGGAGGAGGGCATCAACTACCTCAGCGTCGCCGCCCGTGCGAAGGACCCGGCGTCGTTCGAGGCCAAGGCGTGCCGGGTGCATCCGGCGGACCCCTCGCGGCCCAAGTACGACGACCCGCTGCGGCAGATCACCGACCTGGTCGCGGCCCGGGTGATCACCTACCTCGCGGAGGCGGTCGACCGGGTTTGCGAGGTGATCGAGCGCGAGTTCGAGATCGTCGAGCACACCGACATGGGCGCCGACGTGAAGGCCCGCGGCGGGTTCGGGTACTCCAGCCGGCACTTCCTGGTCCGGCTCAGTCCCGCCCGCGCCGAGCAGGCCGAGTACGACGTGCTGCGCGGTCTGACGATGGAGATCCAGGTGCGTACCGCGGTCCAGCACGCCTGGGCCGAGGTCGAGCACGACATCCGCTACAAGGTCGCGATCCCGGACGAACGGCGGCCCGAGTTCGACCGCAGGTTCCTGCTGGCCGCGGCGCTGATCGAGCTCGCGGACACCGAGTTCACCGCGATCGACACGATGTACCGGGGGCTTGCCGCAGAGGAGCAGCCCACCGGTGGTGACACGTTCTCCACGGACACGCTCACAACGTATCTGACCCGGCGCTACCCGGACGCGCCGCTCGCCCGGACCGTGAACTACGCCTGGATGCTGGACATCCTGGCCCGGCTCGGCGTCGACTCCGAGGAACGGCTGTCCGACCTACTCCGCGACGTCGACAGCACCGCCGTCCAGGCCGCGATGAACCACCGCTTCCCGGCCGGCATGGTCCGGCGCCTCGACGACGACCTGCTGGCCGCTCAAGGCGGGGACTATCTCGCGTTGTTCGGTGACGAGGAGCGCAGGCTGGGGATCCTCCGCAGCCGGCTGAAGGCACTGGTTCGGGCCGGACTCCTGCCGGAGTGATCGCTGCCGGTGCGAGGATGTCCGCATGGCTCTGTGGCTGACCCGGGAACCCGAGGCGAACGACCTGCTGGACCGCGAACCGCTGGCTCTGATGATCGGCGTGCTGCTGGACCAGCAGATCCCGATGGAGGTGGCGTTCGCCGGGCCGAAGAAGATCTACGACCGGATCGGTGGGCTGGACACCCAGGCCATCGCCGACTTCGACCCGGAGAAGTTCGCCACTCTCTGCACCACACCGCCGGCGATCCACCGGTTCGGCGGAGCGATGTCCAAGCGGGTCCAGGCGCTGTGCGTCTATCTGGTCGAGCACTACGACGGCAGCGCCGAGGCGGTCTGGACCCGCGGCGCACCGGACGGCCCGGAGATCCTGCGCCGGCTCAAGGGCCTGCCCGGGTACGGCGAGCAGAAGGCGAAGATCTTCCTCGCCCTGCTCGGCAAGCAGCGCGGCCTGGAGGCGTCCGGCTGGCGTGAGGCCGCGGGCCACTATGGCGAGCACGGCTCGCACCGCTCGGTCGCGGACGTGACCGACGAGGCCAGCCTGCAGGAGGTCCGCACCTTCAAGAAGGCAGCCAAGGCCGCCGCCAAGAAGGGGTGAGCGCCGGCTCTCTGCACACGCAAGAAACCTCAGGACAGTGGTGGAGCGTCCGGTGTGAGGGTGCCGGCGTCGGCGTCGAGGGTCACGGGGGCGCCGAGCGGGACGGAGAGGTTGACCGGCTCGTGGCCGATCGCGGCGCCGCGCACGGTCGGGACACCGAGCGGCGCGAGCCGGTCGGACAGCAGGAAGTCGACCATCGCCGGGTCGTCGGACTCGCTGAAGTCGCCGAGCACGATGCCTGCGACCCGGTCGAACCAGCCGGCACGCAGCAGCTGGGTGAGCAGCCGGTCCAGCCGGTACGCGTCCTCGCTGATGTCCTCGAGCACCACCACGGCGCCGTGCGGGACGTCGTACGTCGGGGTGCCGATGCTGTCGGCCAGCAAGGCGACGTTGCCGCCGCGCAACGGCCCGGACGCCCGGCCGCCGACCATGGTCGTCGCACCGGCGGAGGCGAGCAGGTCTGTCACCGTCTCCGGCTCGAAGAGCAGCTGCCACAGCCGGTCCCGGCTGTCGGCGGTCTCCAGCTGCCCGACCGCGGCCACCATCGGGCCGTGCACGGTGACGATGCCGGCGGCGTTGAACACCTCGTGCAGTGCGGTGATGTCGCTGAAGCCGACGAACACCTTGGGGTCGGCCGCGACGAGCTCGGCGGCGTCCAGGTGCGGGAGCATCCGCTGGACGCCGTACCCGCCACGGGCGCAGAACACCGCCGCGTACGACGGGTCCAGCCAGGCGGTCCGGAAGTCCTTCGCCCGCGTCTCGTCGTCGGCCGCGAGGTAGCTCAGCCGGTCGTGCACGCCGGACACGCCCGGCAGTACGTCGACCGTCAGGCTCCACTCGCGCAGCAGCGTCAGCCCGACCGCGAGCCGGTCCGGTTCGACGGGTCCCGCCGGTGCGACGACGGCCACGCGGTCGCCGGGAACCAGCCGCCGGGGTGTTCGGTAGTCAGACACGGCGTGAGGCTAGCCGACGCCACTGGGAGGATGGCCGGCATGGTTCTCGAGGTCGCGCTGGTCGAAGTGGTTCCGGGTCAGGAGGACGCGTTCGCGGCGGCGTACGCGAAGGCGCACGAGGTGCTCGCCGGTACGCCGGGCTGCCTGTCCGTGCGGATGACCCGCGGGATCGAGTCGCCCAGCCGGTTCGTGCTGCTGGTCGAGTGGGACTCGGTCGAGGCGCATCTGCGCAACTTCCGCGAGAGCGACCGGTTCACCACCTGGCGCGGGCACATCGGCGCGTTCTTCGCCGAACCGCCTCGCGTCGAGCACTTCACCGACGTCCCGGCCTGAGGGACGCCCCCCACTGGTCACAAGGGCCCGATGAACGACGACACGCCGGGTCACAAGGGCCCGATGATCGGATTGGATGTCAGGTCACCTGCACCTCGGCGGACTGGGTGGTGTTGTTGACGGTCACGGACAGGCGGATGGTGCCGCGGTACTTGGCCGTCAGGGTACCGGTGGACGGGTCGTAGGAGGCCGTGGCGAACCAGGGGGCGTCAGGTGTACGGCGGGCAACCGATCGGTGACAAAGTAACGCCTATAGCCCGGCTACCGGTCAGTTTCTGGCTAGCCGTCTCGTCTTCAGCCGGCAGTTCGCGTGGTTGACCCGCTGGGCGGCGGGTTGTCTCTGGCTATGACCGGGGCTAAGTCGCGGTTCGGCGGGTTCACCACGCGAATTGCGGTTGGGGTGGAGGGACAAGGCCGCAGGCGTGTCGCTGGTGGCGCAAATCAGCCGGCGACGGGACGGCCCGCGGCGGCCCACTGGTACATGCCGCCGTCGAGGTTGACGGCGTCCTTGCCGGCCGCGTTCAGGAAGTGCGCGGCCCGGCCGGACCGGCCGCCGACCGCGCAGACGCAGACCACCTTCTTGCCGTCCGGTACCTCGTCGAGCCGCCCGGGCAGCTGTCCCAGCGGGATGTGCTGCGCACCGCTGATGTGCCCGCCGGCCCACTCGTCGTCCTCGCGCACGTCGAGCACGTGCACGTCGCGGAGCAGGTCATCGGTCAGGTCGGTCACCGTGATGGCCGGAACGTCAGGGGTGTGGAACATACCGCCGATTCTCGCAGGGCCGGGAAAGCGCCGCTTACTTCAGGAGCTTGGACAGGCGGCGGTCGGCGAGCGGCTTGCCACCGGTCTGGCAGGTGGCGCAGTACTGCAGCGACGAGTCGTGGAAGCTCACCTCGCGGATCACGTCACCGCAGACCGGGCACTTCTCGCCCTTCTTGCCGTGCACCCGCAGCCCACTCTTCTTCTCCGACTTCAGGTCCTGCGCCGCGAGGCCGGCGGACCGCTCGACCGCGTCCCGCAGCGTCGCCTGCATCGCGTCGTACAGAGCGCTGAGCTCGTCCGCGCTCAGGTTGGACGCAGGCTTGAACGGGCTCATCTTCGCGACGTGCAGGATCTCATCGGAGTACGCGTTGCCGATGCCGGCGATCACCGACTGGTCCCGCAGCACACCCTTCAGCTGGGACCGGCCGGCCTTCTTCATGATGTCGCCGAACGCGTCCTCGTCGAGTGTGAACGGGTCCGGCCCGAGCCGGGAGATCCCTGGCACTTCGGCCGGGTCGCGTACGACGTACACGGCGAGCTTCTTCTGCGTGCCGGCCTCGGTCAGGTCGAATCCGGAGTCGTCGTCGAGCACCGCGCGGAACGCGATCGGGCCCTTGCCGGGTCGCAGCATCGTCTTCGGCTGCTCCTCGCGCCAGCGCAGCCAGCCGGCCCGGGCCAGGTGGATCACCAGGTGCAGCCCCTGCGCCTCCAGGTCGAGAAACTTGCCGTGCCGGTGCACATTCTCGATCACCAGGCCGGCCAGTGCGGATACCGGCGGGTCGTACGTCTTCAGCGCGCTGATCGCGGTGATGTCGGCGCGCACCAGCGCGTGGTCGACCGCTCGCTCGCGCAGGAACGCGGCCAGCGACTCCACCTCGGGCAGTTCGGGCACGCGTTTATTGTGCCCGGTTCCGGTGACAGGTCGAGTGATGAGCGATGAGCTGAGGGCCGAGACGACGGTGCCGGTGCCGCCGGAACGAGCGTTCGCGCTGTTCACCACCGGCCTCGCCCAATGGTGGCCCCGGGAGTTCTCCTGGTCCGGCGCGTACAAGCTGGAGCAGGTCGGGATCGACGACGGCGTGCTGTACGAGATCGGGCCGCACGGGCTGCGCTGGGACTGGGGCCGAGTGCTGGCCTGGGCGCCGCCGCGCGGCCTGACGTTCTCCTGGCAGATCGGCCCGGACCGGGTCCCGATACCGGACGCCGACTCCGCGAGCGAGGTGGTGGTCTCGTTCACGCCGGTCGCGGACGGCAGCCGCGTGCTCGTCGTACACCGGCGCTGGGACCGCCACGGGAAAGCCGGGCAGGCGTACCGGGAGGCGTTCGGCCCGGCGTGGGAGCAGGCGTTGCGGTCGTACGCAGAGGCAGCCAGGCGGCTGTGATAGCTGTACGGGCAGCCGAGGTCGTCGGACTTGTCCGGTTCGGATAACGTCAGGTGCGGAGGTAAGGAGCCGACATGGGAATCGTCAAGGGTGTGCTGAAGACCGCGGTGATCGCCAAAGCGCTGCAGATCGCACAACGCGAGATGAGCAAGCCGGAGAACCAGCGCAAGGCCAAGGAGATGCTGCACAAGGTTCAGCAGCGCGCCAAGCGCTGACCTTCAGCGTTTGACGGCCTGCAGCGTGTACGACGCGGGCAGCCGCTCGGGCCGGTCGGCCAGACGCCACTCCTTGCCGTCGGGCGTCCGGGTCATCTGACCGGGTAGCGCCAGCCACGGCACGCTGTCGTGCTCGGCCAGCCCGGTGAGCTCCATCCCGCTGCCGAGCAGCGCGGTCACGATCTCGCCGAGGCCGCGGTTCCACTCGTGCGTGGTGTTGTGGACAAACTCGGCGTTCGTCTCGACGTACGTGCCGCCCTCGGTCCAGACGACGGGCTCGGCCTGCTCGAAGTAGCTGTGCCCGATCGTGAGCGCGTCGGTGCGCCCCTCGTCGATCGACCACAGCACCGGGTGTCCCTCCCGGATGAACAGCCGCCCGCCCGGCCTGAGCAGCCCGGCCACCGTCGCCGCCCAGCGCTCGACACTCGGCAGCCAGCACAGCGCGCCGATGCCGGTGAACACCAGGTCGTACGACCCCGCGCCAAGCACGTCGACCGCGTCGTACACATCGGCTTCGACGAAGTCGACGTCGTCGCCGGTCCGCGCGACCAGCGCCCGGGCCTGCTCGAGCGCAGCGGCGGAGAAGTCCAGTCCGGTCATCCGGGCGCCGAGCCGGGACAGCGAGATCGTGTCGGTGCCGATGTGGCACTGCAGGTGCACCCCGCGCAGCCCGCGGACGTCGCCGAGCAGCGGCAGGTCGAACCGCACCACGTCGCTGAGGAACTCCGGGTCCGCGACGAACCGCTCCACCGCGTAGTCCACCGACGCAGCATGCACCGGCGCCCGCTCGTCCCAGCTCGCCTTGTTCAGCACCCGGTAGTCGTCCACACCGCCGACCCTGACACAGCCGTGCGCTCGGCTGCCTCCCGAATTCCCGCTGCTCGGGTCAGGAGGTGTCGGTGGCACGGCGCGGGCGGCGGACCAGCTCGCCGGCGCAGTTCGGGCACACGCGATGTATCTCCGTCGTACACGACTCGCAGAAGGTGCACTCGTACGTGCAGATGTACACCGTCCCGTCCGGCACGACGTCGGTCCCGCACCGCTCACAGGTACTCCGCATCTCCAGCACACGCCCAGTGTGGTGCCATCCGCCGCCAACACGGAGGGTTGGGGGAAAGTCCACCGTGCAGTGACCGGCTGTAGCCCCTGCTCCAAGCGGTCCGCGCCGGTGAAATCGAGGCATGACCACCGCCACCTGGCGGGCGGCTGGGGCTCGGTGATCGCCGAGCATCTGAAGGCGCTGCCGATGTACGGCCTGTCGCAGATCAGCATGCACGGCCCGACCACGTCGGCTGGCTGCCTAGGGCTTACGCCTAGTGACCGGCGCGGCCTGACACGTGAACGGGCCCGGGGAACCAGGCGCTGTCCTGGTCACCCGGGCCCGTTCACCGACGGCCCGCCTGGGCCGGTCATGCGGCGTGGCGGCCGTGGTTGTGGGTGAAGAGCCGGCCGCGACGGAGCGAGAGCACGTTGCCCTGTGTGTCGAACGGCTTGTGGGTGAACGGTTCGGCCTTGCCGCCGAGGGCGAACAGGTCGAGCTTGGTCCTGGCGACATCCCGGTCATGGCGAGTCCCGCTGCCGGAGTGGCCCGCGAACGAGCCGCTGTTCCGGCGGTGGCTGAACTCGAGTGCCGCGATGATGGCCAGCGCGAGTACTACAAGGATGATTGTTCCGGTCATGGCAGTAACTATCCTCTCAATGAGATCCAGCCACAATTGGCATAACTGACCTGCTTCTACAAGTTTCTGCCATACTGGCTGACGTGTTGACGAAAATTGGCGTGGTCCTGCTGGAGGACGTCGCCGTGTTCGAGTTCGGCGTGCTGACCGAGGTGTTCGGGATCGACCGCACCGATGACGGGGTGCCACCATTCGACTTCAGGGTGTGCTCGACGCGGCCGGGGGAGCCGCTGCGGGCCACCGGCGGCTTCTCCCAGATCGTCGCGCCGCACGGCCTCGACGCCCTCGAGGACGTCGACCTGGTCGCCGTACCCGCCACGACGATCCGCGACGAGTACCCGGCCGAGGTGATCGCTGCGCTGCGGGCCGCGGCGGAGCGCGGCGCGACGCTGCTGACGGTGTGCTCGGGCGCGTTCGTCCTGGGAGCCGCTGGGTTGCTTGATCACACCCGCTGTACGACGCATTGGCGCTATGCGGATCATTTCATCGCCCGGTTTCCGGACGCCAAGCTCGACCCGGACGTGTTGTTCGTCGACGACGGCAACATCATCACCAGCGCCGGAACCGCCGCCGGGATCGACGCCTGCCTGCACCTGGTACGGCGCGAGCTGGGCAGCGCGGTCGCGACGCGGATCGCGCGCCGGATGGTGGTACCGCCGCAGCGGGACGGCGGTCAGCGGCAGTACGTCGAGCTACCGGTGCCGGAGTCGGCCGGCGACAGCCTGCAACCGGTGCTGGACTGGATGCTGGAGAACCTCACCGTCGAGCACACCGTGCCCGCACTGGCGCGTCGCGCGCAGATGTCGGATCGGACCTTCGCCCGCCGGTTCGTCGCCGAGACCGGCACCACCCCGCACAAGTGGCTGACGCTGCAGCGTGTACTGCACGCCCGCACCCTGCTCGAGGAGACCGGCCTCGGCATCGAGGAGATCGCGACGGAGTCCGGGTTCGGCACCGCGGCATTGCTGCGGCACCACTTCCGCCGTGTGGTCGGGGTACCGCCGCAGGACTACCGCCGCACCTTCCACTCCGTCCCTGTGTGAGTCCGGGTCTGGTCCAGGTCTAGTCCTGGACCAGGCCGATGATGTTGCCCTCGGCATCCTTCAGTACGGCGATGACCCTGCCGCCGCCGACGTCCTTGGCTGCCTCGAGCACCTCGGCGCCGGCCTTGACCAGCCGGTCCACGCTGTCGTCGATCGCGGCGACGTGCCAGTACGGCGTCGTACCGTGCTTGTGGCCGTTCGGGTCCAGCCCGATCTCCTGGTCGCCGACAGTGAAGCCGACGTAGTACGGCGAGTCCGAGCTCGGCTCCGCCCCGAGCAGCTCGGTGAACATCGCCTTCGCCCGGGCGAGGTCCTGGACCGGGTAGATGACGGTCTTGATGCCTGTGCTCATCGGACGCTCCCTCATGATCGTTCTGTCACACCGCCCGGTTCCGGCCGGTCACTCGTATGACAGCACGCAACGGAGGAATGTGACCGATGAATGAAGCCGACTGGCTGGCGACGCGGTTCGAGGAACACCGTGGTCACCTGCGCGCCGTGGCGTACCGGATGCTCGGGTCTGCGAGCGAGGCCGACGACGCCGTACAGGAGACCTGGATCCGGCTCAGCCGCAGCGACACCAGCGACGTCGAGAACCTCGGTGGCTGGCTGACCACGGTCACCGCCCGGGTCTGCCTGAACATGCTCCAGACCCGCAAGACCCGCCGCGAGGACCCGGTGGGTACGACGCTCCCGGAACGAGCCGACACGATCGACCCGGAGCAGGAGGCGGTGATGGCCGACTCGGTCGGTCTCGCTCTCCTGGTCGTCCTGGACACGCTGGCGCCGGCGGAGCGGCTGGCCTTCGTACTGCACGACATGTTCGGGGTGCCGTTCGACGAGATCGCGTCGATCGTCGGCCGCTCGCCCGCCGCCGCCCGGCAGCTCGCCAGCCGGGCCCGGCGCCGGGTGCAGGGCGCGCCGGCGACCGACGATCCGGATGCCGCCCGGCAGCGGCAGGTGGTCGAGGCGTTCCTGGCCGCGTCGCGGAGCGGCGAGTTCGAGGCACTGCTCGCGCTGCTCGACCCCGAGGTCGTCCTGCGCGCTGACGCCGCCGCCGTGATGACCGGCGCCGTCGGCGAGGTCCGGGGCGCCGCCGACGTCGCCGGTACGTTCGCCGGCCGCGCCCGAGCCGCCCGGCCCGCGCTCATCGACGGCACGGCCGGGCTGGTCTGGTCCCAGGGCGGCGTACCGCGCGTGGTCTTCGACTTCACCATCGTCGACGGCCGGATCGTCGCTATCGACATGGTCGCCGACGCCGACCACCTCGCCCAGCTCGACCTGGCCCCGCTCGACGATTGACCCTCCCGCAGCCCGCCGGCCTGCACCCGGCGTGGTCAACCACGCGAAGCGTGGGTCAGCCCCGCGCATAGCCGGGGACAACCCTGCGTTCGCATGGTTCACCACGCGAATTGCCCTCGCCGGCCAGGCTTGGGTTCGGCCATCGGGCGCGCGACGGGCCGCGCACATCGCGCGTTCCGCCGGTCGACTATCCAGGCGTGGTGGACCACGCGAACGGAGGGTTCGCCCCGGCTATTGCAGGAGGTAACCCTGCGTTGGCGTGGTTAGCCACGCGAATTGCGCGACGCCGGCGGGGTCTGCCGGGTGGTTAAGGCCTGGGGCTGGGTCAGGCGGTGGGGACTGGGGTGGGGGCGGGGGTGTCGCGGGTGGTGTCGGGTTGGTCGAACTGGGTGCGGTAGAGCTCCTCGTAGCGGCCGCCTGCGGCGAGGAGCTGGTTGTGGGTGCCGCGTTCGACGATCCGGCCGGCCTCGATCACGAGGATCTGGTCGGCGGCGCGGACGGTGGACAGCCGGTGCGCGATCACGATCGAGGTCCGGCCGGCCAGCGCCTCGCCGAGCGCGGCCTGGACCGCGGCCTCGGAGGTGGAGTCCAGGTGCGCGGTGGCCTCGTCGAGGATGACGACCCGCGGGCGGGCGAGTAGCAGCCGGGCGATGGTGAGCCGCTGGCGTTCGCCGCCGGAGAGCCGGTAGCCGCGTTCGCCGACGACGGTGTCCAGGCCGTCGGGCAGCGAGCGGACCAGGTCGGCGAGCCGGGCCCGGCGCAGTACGTCCCAGATCTCGTCCTCGGTGGCCTCGGGCCGGACGAAGGCCAGGTTGCTGCGGACCGACTCGTGGAACAGGTGACCGTCCTGGGTGACCATGCCGAGCGTGCTGCGGATGTCGTCGAAGGACAGGTCGCGGACGTCGACGTCACCGAGCCGCACGGTACCGGCGTCGACGTCGTACAGCCTGGGGACGAGCTGCGCGATGGTGGACTTGCCCGCGCCGGACGAGCCGACCAGCGCGATCAGCTGGCCCGGTTCGGCGCGGAATGACATGTCGTGCAGCACCTCGACCCCACCGCGCCGGTCCAGCGCGGCAACGTCCTCCAGCGAGGCCAGCGAGACCTTGTCCGCCGACGGGTAGCTGAACCGGACGTGCTCGAACTCGACCGCGACCGGCCCGGCCGGGACCGGCTTCGGCTCGGCCGGCTCCTCGACCAGCGGCTTCAGGTCCAGTACCTCGAAGACCCGCTCGAAGCTGACCAGCGCGCTCATCACCTCGACCCGCGCACTGGCAAGGGCGGTCAGCGGGGCGTACAGGCGGGTGAGCAGCAGCGCCAGCGACACGACCGCACCGGCGTCCAGCTGGTCGTTCAGCGAGAGGAACCCGCCGAGCCCGTAGACGAGGGCGAGCGCCAGCGCCGACACGAGGGTGAGCGAGGTGACGAACGTCGACTGCGCCATCGCCGTACGCACACCGATGTCGCGGACCCGGCGGGCGCGCGCGACGAACTCGTCCGACTCGTGCGCGGGACGGCCGAACAGCTTCACCAGGGTCGCGCCGGGCGCGGAGAACCGCTCGGTCATCTGGGTGGTCATCGCGGCGTTGTGGTTCGCCGCCTCCCGGTCCATCCGGGCGAGCCTGGTCCCCATCCTGCGGGCCGGAATGACGAACACCGGCAGCAGTACCAGTGCCAGCAGTGTCACCTGCCAGGACAGGCTCAGCATCACGCCGAGGGTCAGCGCCAGCGTGACCAGGTTGCTGACGACGCCCGAGAGCGTGTCGCTGAAGGCACGCTGCGCGCCGATCACGTCGTTGTTGAGCCGGCTGACCAGCGCGCCGGTGCGGGTCCGGGTGAAGAACGCGACCGGCTGCTTCTGCACGTGATCGAACACGGCGTGCCGCAGGTCGAGGATCAGGTTCTCGCCGATGTTGGCGGACAGCCAGCGGATCAGCAGCCCCAGTCCGGCCTCGGCGATGGCAATCACCGCGATCAGGATGGCAAGACCGATGACGGTCTCGACTGACTCGCGCGCGACGATCGCGTTCACGACCCGGCCGGCCAGCACCGGGGTGGCGACCGCCAGCAGCGCGCCGACGATGCTCGTCGCGAGGAACGCGGTCAGCAGCCGCCGGTGCGGCTGTGCGAAGGACGCGATCCGCCGCAACGTAGCGCGAGAGAACGACCGGCGCTCCTCACGCGCGTTGCTGGCGTGGTACATCGACATCCACGCAGTGGTCTCCATGTCCATGGGTATGGACCCTTTCCGTTCGAGCTCGCCAAGTCAGTCTGCATCCGGCCGCCGACAAGACGACCCTAGGAGTTAGACCGCACTTGAGCTCAAGTCTCATCGCTCCCGCCTTCTGTGACCGCGTGCCGGTCACGTGACGGACATCGGGATAGACAACCCGACAGTCGTGACAGAACCCGAGCACTCGTCGCGCCCGCGCCGCCTACCACGTGGCCGCCGCCGCACGGGCCGCGTTATCCACAGGAGCGGAAAAAGTGACCGATGACCGGCAAATAGGAAGGGGGAGTCAGCGGGCGAGGGCGAGGGCTTTGGCGTACCAGGGCTTGATGACGTCGTCGATGAGGGCGAGCCGCTCGTCGAAGGGGATGAACGCCGACTTCATCGCGTTGATCGCGAACCAGCGCAGATCCTCGAGATCGTAGCCGAACGCCTCGGACAGCAGGGCCAGCTCGCGGCTCATCGACGTACCGCTCATCAGGCGGTTGTCGGTGTTCACCGTGACGCGGAAGCGGAGCTTGGCGAGCAGGCCGATCGGGTGCTCGGCGATCGAGTCGGCCGCGCCGGTCTGGACGTTCGAGCTGGGACACATCTCGAGCGGGATCCGCTTGTCCCGGACATACGACGCCAGCCGGCCCAGCTCGGCGCCGTCGTCGAAGATGTCGTCGATGATCCGGACGCCGTGGCCGAGCCGGTCCGCGCCGCACCACTGGATCGCCTGCCAGATCGACGGCAGCCCGAACGCCTCGCCGGCGTGGATGGTGAAATGCGCGTTCTCCCGCTGCAGGTACTCGAACGCGTCCAGGTGCCGGGTCGGCGGGTACCCGGCCTCGGCCCCGGCGATGTCGAACCCGACCACGCCCGCATCCCGGTAGGCGACGGACAGCTCGGCGATCTCCATCGAGCGGGCTTTGTGCCGCATCGCGGTCAGCAGCTGCCGTGCGACGATGCGGCCGTCCGACGCCGCCATGCCCTGCTCGAACCCGAGTGCCACTGCGTCGACGACGTCCTCGAGGGTGAGTCCGCCGTTGAGGTGCTGCTCCGGCGCGTACCGCACCTCGGCGTACGCGACACCGTCCGCGGCCAGGTCCTGCACGCACTCCGACGCCACCCGGGTGAGTGCCTCCGCGTGCTGCATCACCGCGACGGTGTGGTCGAACGTCTCCAGGTACCGCTCCAGCGAGCCGGAGTCCGCGGACTCGACGAACCAGCGGCCGAGCTCATCGGCATCGGTGCGCGGCAGCCGGTGCCCGATCTCGGCCGCGAGGTCCACGATCGTCTGCGGCCGCAGGCCACCGTCGAGGTGGTCGTGCAGCAGCACCTTCGGCGCGGCCTGCAGCTGGTCCGGGGTGAGCGTCATGCCGGTCATCCTGTCAGCAGGTCAGCGGAACGCGGCCGGAGGAGGCAGGCCGAGACCAGCCCGGACCCGGCGCAGGTAGGTCTCCCGCGGCAGCTCGACCGCGCCGAGTGATGCCAGGTGCGGGGTCAGCCACTGTACGTCGAACACCCGGTCCGCGGCGTACGTGTCGGACATCAGCTCGATCATCCCAAGCACCGCGGCCTTCGACGCGTCGGTGCGCCGGTGGAACATCGATTCGCCCGCGAAGAGCCCGCCGATCGCCACGCCATACAGGCCGCCGGCCAGGCCCTTGTCGTCCCAGGCCTCGATCGAGTGCACCCAGCCCAGCTGGTGCAGCCGGGTGTACGCCGCGACGATCCCCGCGGTGATCCAGCCGCCGGAGCGGCGCGGGTCCGCGCAACCCGCGATCACCTCGTCGAACGCGGTGTTCACCCTGATCTCGTACGACGCGCGCGCCCGGCGCAGTGAGCGCGACGGCCGGAACCCGGCCACGTCGAACACGCCCCGCCGGGCCGGTGACCACCACAGCAGACCGGTCCCGTCCGGCATCGGGAACAGGCCCTGCCGGTACGCCGCCAGCACGGTGCCGGGCTCGAGATCCGCACCCGCTGCCACCACGTCACCGCGGCCGGCGACGCTCGCGGGCGGGAAGTCCCACAGACTGGCCGGGGGTTCGACGCTCACGGGTACATAGTCGCCGACGCCTCTTCGGGTCGGGGTCGGGTGGGGGTTGATCCGGAGGGGCCTACCGACGGCGGCCACGTATCGTGGAGTGGCCGTCACCACGCCCCAGCGGGCTTGCGTACAGGAGAGCAGCACAGTGGCAGGAGTCGCCAAGTTCGTCACCAGCAGCCTCGCGCCCGCGGCACAGCGACTCACACCGCAGGCCGCGGCGGGCGTGCTGCGCCAGGTGCTCGAGGTCGCGATCGACGGTTACAAGGGATTTCCCGGCGCGGAGGCGGTCGCCGAGCGGCACCGGGAGAAGTTCCCTGACGACCCGCGCCAGGCACTCGACGCGATCGTCGATCAGCACGTCCGGCTGGCCGGGGTGCAAGGCTTCGTGACCAGCGTGGGCGGCGTGGTGACGCTGCCGATCGCGCTGCCGGCGAACCTGACCGGGCTCGCCGTGGTGCAGGCCCGGATGATCGCCGCGATCGCGGCACAGCGCGGGTACGACCTGAGCGACCCGCGGGTGCGGACCGCGGTGATCACCTGCATGCTCGGCGACGACGGTGTCACCGACCGGCTGAAGAAGTCAGCGCTGCCGACGTCGCCGCTGGCGATAGCCACCGCGCCGGTGTTCGACCCCGAGCTGGACCGGCGGGTCGCCGCCGAGGTGATGACGGAGCTGATGGCCCGGGTCAGCGGGAAGCGGATGGCGATCGCGATGACCCGCAAGATACCGCTGCTGGGCGGTGCGGTGGGCGCCGGCGTGGACGGCTGGTCTACGTACCGGATCGGCCAGTACGCCGACAGCATGCTGATCCGCCGTATCCCGCGCCAACTCGAGTCGTGACCGCCCTCTGGGGCGTCACGCTGGACTGTCCGCACCCGCTGGGGCTGGCCGAGTTCTACCAGCGGATCGGCGGCGGCGAGATCGCGGTCCGCACCACGAACTTCGCCGAGCTGAGGATCGGCGGCTTCGCCCTCGGGTTCCAGCGCGACCCGGATCCGGGTGCTGCTCGACCCGGCCGGGCATCCGTTCTGCCTGACTACCTGGGGTACGCCGGCGGGCCCGGCGATCGCGTTGCGCTGAGGCTCAGCCGGCGACGGCCTGGACGACGCGGGAGACGGGCGGGCGGCCGAGTCGTTCGGCCATCCAGACGCTGGTCGCGACCAGCTTGGGCAGGTCGACACCGGTCTCGATGCCGAGGCCGTCGAGCTGCCAGACCAGGTCCTCGGTGGCCAGATTTCCGGTGGCGGACTCGGCGTACGGGCAGCCGCCCAGCCCGCCGGCCGAGCTGTCCACGGTGGTCACGCCGGAGCGCAGGGCGGTGAGCGTGTTCGACAGCGCCTGGCCGTAGGTGTCGTGGAAGTGCACGGCGAGCTTCTCGACGCCGACCCCGGTGGCTCCGAAGGCGTCGAGCAGTGTGGTCACATGGCCGGGGGTGGCGACGCCGATGGTGTCGCCGAGGCTGAGCTCGTGGCAGCCGAGCTCGACCAGCCGGGCGCCGACGCCGACGACCTGGTCGACCGGTACGTCGCCCTCCCACGGGTCGCCGTAGCACATCGAGACGTACCCGCGAACCGCCAGACCGGCATCCACTGCACGGCGTACGACGGGCTCGAACATCGCGAACTGGCCGTCCAGCGTGGAGTTCAGGTTCTTCGCGGCGAACGTCTCGGTGGCGCTGGCGAAGATCGCGATCTCGCGGACCCCGGCGGTCAGAGCCCGGTCGAGGCCGCGCTCGTTCGGCACCAGCACCGGTGCCCGGATCCCCTCCGGCAGGTCGATCTTCTCCAGCAGCTCCGCCGCGTCGGCGAGCTGCGGCACCCATTTGGGGTGCACGAAGCTGGTGGTCTCGATCGTGGTCAGGCCGGCGTCCGCGAGCCGGTGCACGAACTCGGCCTTGGTACCGACGTCGACGATCGCCTTCTCGTTCTGCAGGCCGTCGCGCGGGCCGACCTCGTACACCGTCACCCGCGCCGGCAGGCCCTCCGCCGCGACCCGCTGTGGCTTCCGCACCGGCCGACCTCCGAGACTAGGCATCCTGATGAGCACACTCGCTGACATTCTGCGCGGTATCGAAGCCGGGGTGTTCCCTGCCCCGGACCTCAGCGTGACCGTGGTCCCCGCGCCGGGTCCACGGGAGTCCTGCGTGATCGGGCTGACCGCACACATCGTGGTCGCGGCCGACGTCGAGCCGGCCTGGGTGGCGGACCAGCTACCGCCGGGTGACCTGTCGGCGCCGCTGAACCCGCCGTTCCTGATGGCGCTGTGCGACAAGACCGGCCGCCGGGTGAACGCGATCGACGCGATGCTGCTCGCCCCAGCACTCGCAGGCGCCGAGCGAGAGCAGGCGCTAGCCGGGCTGGTCGAGATCACCGACCGGGAGCATCCACGGGTACGACGCGCGCTGCGCTACCGCGACCAGGTCCAGGCATACGTCGACGGCGACGGCGGGATGGTGCTGACCGGGCTCGGCCTGGCCGGTCGGCAGGAGTGCGCGGTCGAAGTCCCGGACCACCGCCGCGGCGCGGGCGCCGGACGCCGGCTGGCTCGCGCGGCCCGCGCCCTCGTCCCGGCGGGCACCCACCTGTGGGCCCAGGTCACGCCCGGCAACGCGGCATCGTTCCGGGTCTTCCTGGCCGCCGGGTTCCAGCCGGTCGGCTCCGAGGCGCTGCTGGTGACCGGCCCGGGTAGCCCGATCGACTGACGGTCACGCCGCCCCGCTGCCGCTCGGGCCGTCGTACGAAGCACTCACCTTGGCACGCGCCCGGTCGTTCGGCCGCGGCCGGCCTCGTCCGCGACCGGGCGACCCGCCGGAGGACCCGCCGGACGGGTTCGCCGGCCGAGTGCGAGGCCGCCTCGGCGAGCTTGCCGCCGGTCTTCTGCATACTGCCCGCGACCGACGCCGCCGCACCGAGCGCACTCGCGGCGACCCCGGCCGCGCCGGTCGCGAAGCCACCACCACCGGACCCGGGCGGACCACCCGATCCGCCGCCCGACGTGCCACCCGACGACCCGGACCGGCCGATCGACCGCGCGCCGGTGGCCAGCCCTCCCAGTGCGCCGGCCCCGATCCCGATGGCGGGCGAACCACCCGCCACAGCGGCGGTCGCGGGCACCACCAGCCGGAGCAGCGCGGGCAGGGCCAGTACGGCGAGCA
>DASRHY010000063.1:0-20666 GCA_035650275.1 Kribbellaceae bacterium
GCAGGCGACGACCTGCCGGTCGTCCAGGTCGGTGACGCCACCGTCGACCTGGCGGCGAAGCGGGTGACGATCGGCGGCCAGGAGATCCGGCTCACCCCGACCGAGTGGCACCTGCTCGAGGTGCTGATCCGGCACCCCGGCAAGCTGATGTCGCAGCGCCAGTTGCTCACCGAGGTGTGGGGTCCGGGGTACGAGACGGCGCACGGCAACCTGCGCTTCTACATGGGCCAGCTGCGCCGCAAGCTCGAACCCGATGCCGGCCGGCCCAAGCACCTGATCACCGAGCCAGGCATGGGCTACCGCTTCGAACCCTGACCCCTCCCCCCTTCTCTCCTATTTGGCGATCATCGGTCACTTTTTCAGCTTCTGTGGACAGCGGACTTGACACGTCCGCTGTCCACAGAAGCTGAGCTGCCTGTCAAGCGCTTCATCCACAGACGCGGGAAAAGTGACCGATTATCAAGTAAAAGGTGGGAGTCTCGGGAGATGGGCAGCGAGACTGTGGTGGGCGGGTTCCTGGTGGCGGGGTTCGTGGTGTTCCTCACCGGGGCGGTGCGGTGGCGGCTCGCGTACGAGCAGGCGGACGCGCTGCCGTTGATCCACGCGGACCGGAACCGGCGGCTGTGGATCCACCTCTGGATGCTGCCGGCGATGTTCATCACGTCGGCCGGCGTCGCGGGGTTCGCGGTGCTCATGGACACGCGTGGCGGAGCGGTCGCCGCGGCGATGGGAGCGGTCGTGTACGCGCTCGGCGCGCTGGCCATGATCGTGCACCTCGCGTTCCGGCTGACGGTGGTGCCGTGGGCGGCCGAGCGGTACGTCGATGACGGCGCCGCGCCGGGTGGGTTCGATGTGCTGGAGCGGTGGACCGGATTGCTGTACATGGTGCACATGGTCGCGTCGTACGCCGCGTTCGTGCTGCTCGGCGCCGCGGTGCTCACCTCGGACACCGTGCCGCAGTGGGCCGGCCGGCTCGGCGTCGGGCTGGGCGTTGCCTGCCTGGCCGGATTCGTCGTGACCCGCTTCGCCGGTCCCTTCAACCCGCCGATCCTGGCGCACACTTACACCGCCCTGCTCGGCGTGGTACTCCTGGCCACCTAGCGTCCGACGAAGCCTGCGCGATGACGCGAGGCTCTTCGGACGCAACTGCTCAGGCGCCGAGCCAGTCGCGCAACGCGGACCGCAGGGCGGCGGGGTCGTGGTGGTCGGTGGCCCAGGCGACGTAGCCGTCGGGGCGAACCAGCGTGGTGGCCCGCTGGTCCAGCGGGTCGGCGGTGACCAGCCGGTCGGCGAGGTCGGGGCCGTCGTACGGGGCGTTGCTTAGCAGCACGAACTTCCCGGCCCGCAGCGCCTCATAGAGCCGGCTGCCGTCGGCCAGCGGCACGTCGCCGATCCGCTTGCCCACGCTCGGGTGCGCGCCGTGCGGGGCGTCGTACTCGAACCCGATCCCGGTGATGCTGCCGATGAGCCTGCGCTGCACCGAGCCGACTCGCAGCATGCCGCTCATGACCGCGCCACGGGCGGCGCGGCCGAGCCGGGACCTGATCATCGCCATCCGGATGATCGCGCCGCTGCTGCGCAGCACCTCGCGGCCGACCGGGTGCCGCTCGGCGTGGTAGCTGTCCAGCAGGCCTTCGGGAGCCCAGCCGTTGACGGCGGCGGCGAGCTTCCAGCCCAGGTTCGCGGCGTCCTGCATGCCGGTGTTCATGCCCTGGCCGCCGGCGGGGGAGTGGCAGTGCGCGGCGTCGCCGGCCAGGAAGACCCGGCCGACCCGGTACTGCGGGACCTGCCGCTCGTCGCTGTGGAACCGCGCCAGCCAGCGCGGGTCGTGCATCCCGTAGTCGTCACCGAGCGCCCGGCGCGCTACGTCCACCACCTCGTCGAACTCCAGCGGCGCGTCGTCCGTGACCTGCTTGGTGCGGTCCCAGGCGAAGATCCGGTGCCAGCCGTCGCCGAACGGCGCGATGAACGCGAAGGAGTCGCCGACCCCGTTCACGGTCAGCGCGTTCTTCATCGGCCGGGCCAGCTTCACGTCGGCGAGCATGATCGACCGCAGCACCGCCTTGCCGGGGAACGGCAGCCCGACCGCCTCGCGCACCGCGCTGTGTACGCCGTCGGCGCCGACCACGTACGACGCGCGCCGGCTGGTTCCGTCCGCGAGCACGACCTCGACGCCGTCCTCGTCCTGGGTCAGCCCGGTCACCGTGGCGCCGGTGACAATCCGGACGCCATGCTCGCGGGCGCGGCGTTCCAGCAGCTGCTCGGTGTTGTACTGCGGCGTGATCAGCAGGTACGGGTACCGGCTCGGCAGGCCGGTCAGGTCGATCCGGACGTCCTCGAACAACCGCAGGTCGTCCAGGTGTGCGCCCTGCTTGACCAGCTCGTCGGCGAGGCCGCGGGCGTCCAGCTCCTCGAGCGTGCGGGCGTGGACGCCGAATGCCCGGGTCAGGTTCGACTCGTCGCCGCGACGCTCCAGCACCGTGGTGGACACGCCTGCGGCGGCGAGGTCGCCGGCGAGCAGCAGTCCGGTCGGGCCGGCGCCGACGACGATCACGCCGGCGTCGAGGGGTGGGGTGGTGGTCATCGATGCCTCCATAGTCAACAACTGTTGGTCAACGATCGTTGACTTCCACTGTAGATCCCCTCGCGACGATGGTCAACAGTTGTTGACACGGCCTCCGGAGGCGGCGCCGCGACGTGCTGCAAGACTGACCCGCGTGAAGACCCGTGCCGCCGCGATCGTGCTCCGTGGAGACGCCGTCCTGCTGGTCCACCGGGTCAGGGACGAGCACGAGTACTACACGCTTCCGGGCGGCGGCGTGGGGGACGACGAGACGCCCGAGCAGGCGTGCGTTCGGGAGCTGCGCGAGGAGACCGGCCTGGTCGGCGAGATCGACGAGGCGCTCTGGGTGCTGGACAACGACGGCCGCACCGAGCGGTACTTCCTGATGGGTCCGGTCACCGGCATGGCGAGACTCGGTGGCGCGGAGGCGGAGGCGAACCGGCCCGGCGACAGCTACGAGCTGGTCTGGATGGACGTCCGCCAGCTGGCCGGCATCAACCTGCTCCCGACCGTCATCCGCGACCAGCTCGCCGCCGCCGTCTG
Source organism: Kribbellaceae bacterium (assembly GCA_035650275.1). GTDB lineage: Bacteria > Actinomycetota > Actinomycetes > Propionibacteriales > Kribbellaceae > DASRHY01. The sequence continues at coordinate 3,107 of DASRHY010000063.1, forward strand.
ACCCTCAGCCGGACTCCGCGGGGTGCTCGACCATGCGGTCGCCCCACTGGGACAGCAGGCCGCGGGCGATCTCGACGTCGTCACGCAGCGAACGGTCGGCCAGGTCCTCGGGCAGCGCGGCGAGGGCATCCCCCAGCCAGGGGCCGACCGCGGCCGGTGCCAGCCGGTCCGGCGTGATGCCGGCCAGCCGCACCGCGCGGGCGGCGGCGACCAGCTCGCAGGCCAGCACGGTCCGCAACGCGTCCAGCAGTTGCGCGGTCAGCGCCGCGGCCTGCGGGGCGAAGCTGGCATGGTGCTCGGCGCCGCGCGACAGTGTGGCCGTGCCGAGGGTCGCGGGTTGCGCCGCCGACCGGACCGCGGCCAGCGCGTCGTGCGCGACGTACTCGATCATCATCACCCCGGAGCTGGCCGCCGCCCCGCTGGCCAGGAACCGGCTCAGCCCGGTGAACTCCGGGTCGACCAGGTTCGCCAGCCGGGACGTCGACAGCGTGGCCACGCTGTGCAGGCTGAGCCGCAGTACGTCGAGCGCGAGCGCGATCGGCATCGCGTGCCAGTTGCCGTTGTGCAGCACGTCGTCGCCGCTGACCAGCGGGTTTTCCGCGGCCGCGTTGACGTCGACCGCGAGTGTGCGCTGCAAGGCGTCCAGGTCATCGACCGCGGGACCGAGTACCTGCGCGAAGGCCCGCAACCCGAACGGGTCCTGAACCCTTGCCGGCGGCAACGGCAGCTCGTCGAGCAGCCCGCGCAGCCGACGTGCGACCCTGACCTGGCCGGGGTGCGGGCGGGCCAGGTGCACGCGCTCGTCGTACGCCTCGGCGTTGCCGCGCAGCGCGACGTGCGCCACCGCGCCGACCAGCGGTACCACGTTGACCAGCGTCGCCGCCTCGACGTAGGCCAGGCAGCACTCGGCCAGCGTGATCGCGTTGCTGGACAACAGCGGCAGTGCGCTGGTGCCGTCGACCACGTCGCCGAGCGCGAGCCCGAGCTCGGCCAGCGGACCGAGGTCGCCGGTACCGATCGCGCCGCCGCGATGCAGCTCCGGCAGCTCGCCATCGTTCAGTAGGGCAACGATCGCGTCGGCCACGCCCGGCTGCAGCCCGGAGCCGCCGGTGGCGAGCTGGTTCACCCGGATCAGCAGCCCGAGCCGGACCACCTCCGCCGGGTACGGCGTCGTACCTGTGGTGGAGTGCGACGCGAGCAGCCGGGCGCCGTGCTCGGGATCGCCGGTGAGCACGTCGCGGTTCGCGCCCACACCGGTGGTCCGGCCGTACACCGGCCGGTGCTCGGCGACCCGGGCGACCGCCGCCGCGGCACCGGCCATCCGTTGCCGGGCCTCGACGGACAGCGCCACCCGGGTACGCCGCTGGGCCAGCGCCACGGCGCCGACCGGCGTCAGGCCCGCACCGGTGAGTTCGACTGGTTGCACGGCGCCAGTCTGCCGGTGATCGCTACGACTTGGGCTCCAGGTCCGGCACGTAGAACCCCAGCGAGCCCTGCAGTGCGGACGCCACCTCGGCCTCGTCGGCACCGTACGCCCGGTGTGCATCGGCCCAGGCGTGGCCACTGCGGGTCATGCACTCCCGCATCTCCGGCGACTGATCGGCGGCTGCCTTCTCCTCCGCCGAGAGATCGCGGCCGGCCAGGTGCAGGCCCAGGCCCAGCAGCGAGAGGTCCCAGCCGATCCCGGTGGCGCCCGGCCCGAACTGGCTCCACATCTCGGCCGGTATCTCGGCGATGTGCTCCAGCTCCAGCACAGTACGGTCCTCGGACTCCGCGGTCAGCCGCACCTCGAGCTCGCTGAGCCCGGCAGGTTCACCGTAGATCCAGGTGACCTTGAGCCGGTTCGGTGCGTCGCAGGCGAGGATCTCGCCGCCCGCGTTGCCCTCGAGCTGGTAGTTGCCGCCGACCTTGAGGTCACCGGAGACCGGCAGGAACCAGCGGCGCAGCCGGTCGGGGTCGGTGAGCGCGTCCCAGACGTCCTCGACGGCTCCGTCGTACGAGCGCCGCATCAGCATCCGGGTGGCCTTGCCGCTGGCGCCGACCTCGCGGTGGACGGCGTCGATCTGGCTCAGGAAGTCGGTCATTTTTCGTCCTTCTTCTTCGTTCGGTCATGGGTACGGCGCTCGCGCTTGCCGCGGGCGATCTCGGTGGCCAGCGCGTCGAGGCGCTGGGTCCAGAACCGGCGGAACTGTTCGAGCCACACGTCGACCTCCTGCAGAGGCTCCGAGTCGACGGCGTACAACCGGCGGGTGCCCTCGGCCCGGACGGTCGCGAACCCGCTGTCCCGGAGCACGCGCAGGTGCTGCGAGACGGCGGGCTGCGAGATTCCGAACTCGTCGCGGATCACCGTGGTGATCGCGCCCGAGGTCAGCTCGCTGCCGGCCAGCAGCTCCAGGATCCGACGCCGGACCGGGTCGCCGAGTACGTCGAACGCGTGCATGCCACGATACTTGCAGCACCGCTTATATAAGTCAAGCCCTATATGTCGTCCTTCGGCAGGAGGGCGGGCCGGACTGACGAATGATCAGTGCGGGGCTGGGGAGTACGCCGCGGGGGTGGTGGGGCGGCGGACTCGGCGCATGAGGGCGGAGAAGCCGAAGCTGTCGTGGTCGTAGGCGTTGACGAGTTCCCAGTCGAACTGCTCGAGCCATTCCACCGCCTGAAGGACCGGGCCCTGGCCGATGCCGAGGCCGCCCGGACAGATCGTGACGTAGCGGAAGGGGACGACGCTCAGGTCGACCTTGCCGGACAGCAGGTCGTTCACGCCGACCAGCCGGGATCTCCAGAGGAGCTCGGTCTCCCGGTTCGGGAACTGCATCGGTGGCTGTGCGGACACGCCGCGACGGTATCCGACGCCGGGTCTACACCTGGTCTACACCGTCCCGCCCAGCCGTCTCGTGAGCGCTCGCGCCGCGGCGCCGGTACGCCGTGCCAGCTCGGCGCGTTCGCCCGGCCCGACCGCCTCGGCCGGGAACGTGACGCTGAACGCGGCCACCGGCCGGCGGGTGTGGTCGTACGCCGCCACCGCCACCGACGCGAATCCCTCGGAGATGTGCGAGTCCTCCATCGCATAGCCCTGACGGCGTTCCTCCGCCAGTGCCCGGCGCAGCTCGACCAGCGTGTGCGGACCGCGGCCGGTCCGGTCCACGAACGCGTCAGGTCCGGGGAACAACGCCCGGACCTGGGCCGCGGGCAGGCCGGCCAGCAGTGCCCGCCCGGACGCGGTCAGGGTCGCCGGCAGCCGGACCCCGACGTCGGTCACGATGGTCGCCGGATGCGGCGGCTGCTCCTTCAGCAGGTAGAGCAGCTCGCGGCCGTGCAGCACACCGAGGTGCGCGGTGTGCCCGACGTCCGCGACCAGCTGGACCAGCAGCGGCCGGGCCAGCCGTTCCAGCGGGTCGTGCCGCAGGTACGCGGACCCGGTCTCGAACGCGGCCACGCCGAGCCCGTACCGCCGCTCCTCGGCCAGGTGCGTGACGAAGCCCTCGTCGATCATTGCCTTGAGCAAGTGGTACGTCGACGACCGGGGCAGCCTGACCGCGGCAGCGATCCGCTCCATCGGCACCGGCCCCGGCTGCTCGGCCAGGAACCGCAGCACCCGCAACGCCCTGCTCGCAGCCGGCACGTTCCCCATCGTCAGACGGATTTCGTGGCGGTCCACTGAGAGCCGGCGACGCTGTATCCGAGCCAGCCGTTGAGTGCCAGCATCGGGTGGTTGTTCGCGTCGTTGCCGGTGTGCGCCGCGGTGATGCCGGCGTCGCGGCAGCGGGCCAGGGCGTGTGACTTGACCACCTTGGCCAGGCCACGGCCGCGGTACGACGGCCGGGTGCCGGTCAGGTTCGACCAGACCACGCCGCGATCGTGGTCCGCGGTGGTGGACACGAACGACGCCACAGTGCCGTCGTCCAGCACCGCGATGCTCAGATCCAGGGCGTGGTCGGGGTGCCGCCACTCGGTGGCCAGCCACTCGTCGTACGCCGGGACCTCGGACAGCCCGCTCGGGTCGTCGCCGGCCACCTCCCGGGACGCGCTCCAGACCTGGTGCGAGTCGAGCCCGGTGAAGTCGGACAGCCGCATCCCGTCCGGTACCGCGGCCGGTTCCGGCAGGCCGGTCAGGTCCGCCCGGGAGTACGAGAGCTCGCGGCCGATCGTGAAGCCGCGTCCTACCGCGAAGTCCAGGGAGTCGTCGGACACCGCCGTCAGTAGGCTGCCGGCCCCGGCCCGCGCCGCGACCGTCTCGACCCGCTCGGCGAGGGCGGTGCCGACACCCCGGCCACGCTCGTACCCGGGGACCAGCACCGCGACCCGGCTGCCGTCGCCGGGTCGTTCGGGCCGCCAGGCCGAGCCGTACCCGAGAACCCGGACGTCGTCGGTCGCGACCAGCACCATACGCCCCGTACTGGTGCGCAGCTCGGCCTCGATCCCGCGCGGGGTCTTCACCAGGTACGGCAGCACGTCCTGCCAGATCGCGGCGATCGCGGCGGCGTCCTCGGGCACCGCGGAGCGCACCTGGAAAGCCATCCACCGATCGTATGCGGCTCTGGCACGTGCCGGTCGCCGTCCGCACTTACTCGGTGGCGGTCCGCCCTCGGGGTCTGGTTAGGTCGGCCGGTGAGCACATCGCCGGAGGCCCGGTCGGCGCCGCGGTTGCGGCCGGCCGCGCGCGGTGTGGTGCTGGACGAGCTGGACCGGGTGCTGCTGGTGAAGTTCCGGTTCGCGAACGGGACCGAGCTGTGGGCGACCCCCGGTGGTGGCGTCGAGCCGGGAGAGTCCTTGTACCAGGCGCTCGCCCGGGAGATGCGCGAGGAGGTCGGCCTCGAGATCCCGGCCGATCCGCCACATCTGTGGCACCAGGAGATCGTGGCCGAGGGTCACGCCGTGGGCTACGACGGCGTCATCAACGACTACTTCCTCCTCCGCGTCGACTCTCACGAGCCAGCCGGCACCCTGACCGCCGCCGAACTCGCTGCGGAGAACGTCTACGACCACCGCTGGTGGACCCTGGACGATCTCCTCGCCCACCCCGGCCCTTCGTACTTCGCGCCCCGCGCCCTACCGCGCTTGATCGAGGAGCTCCTCGACACTGGCCCGCCCGCAACACCTCACCAACTGGGCCTGTGAGCGGCGGCCGGTGCCGCCCTGGCGCCTCTGGTGCCACGCCGGGGTCTCGGTCTGTCTTCGGCACAGCCGGGACTCTTGGCAGCCGGCACACCTTGTTCTATTGTCTTAGTTGAGTAGCACAATAGGGAGGTGGCAGGTGATCGAGTTCCATCTGGACGGCCGTTCGAAGGTCGCGACGTACCTGCAGCTGGTGCAGCAGGTGAAGCAGTCGCTGCGGCTCGGCCTGATCGACCCCGGCGACCAGCTGCCGCGGGTACGGGAGGTCGCCGAGGCACTGGCCATCAACCCGAACACGGTGCTGAAGGCCTACCGGCAGCTCGAGCTGGAGCATCTGGTCGCCGCCCGGCCGGGTGTCGGCACATTCGTGACGCGATCGCTGGCCGGGCCGGCGCTGGCGAACCAGGCGGCGCTTCGGCACGAGCTGATCGGCTGGCTCAGCCGGGCCCGGACCGCCGGGCTCGACCAGGAGGACGTCGTCGCGCTGGTGGAGACCACGATGAGGGCCACGTTTCAGGAGGGGTTAGACGGAGGGGCGGATGAAGGGGTGGATACAGCATGAGCACGGCGCTGGAGACCCGTGGGCTCGGCAAGCGCTACGGGCGGAACTGGGCACTGCGGGAATGCTCGCTGGCAGTGCCGGCCGGGCGGGTCGCCGGGCTGGTCGGCCCGAACGGTGCCGGCAAGACGACCCTGCTGCACCTCGCGGTCGGCCTGCTCCGGCCGGACGCGGGCTCGGTCCGGGTGCTCGGCGACACGCCGGAGACCGGCCTGCCGCGGATCGGGTTCGTCGCGCAGGACGCGCCGCTGTACCGCGACTTCCACGCGGCCGACCTGATCACGATGGGACAGAAGCTCAACAAACGCTGGGACTCCGGGTTCGCCCGGGACCGGCTGACCCAGCTCCGGATCCCGCTGGACCGCAAGGTCGGCAAGCTGTCCGCGGGGCAGCGTGCGCAGGTCGCGCTCGCCCTCGCGCTGGCCAGGCAGCCGGACTTGCTCCTGCTCGACGAGCCGGTCGCCAGCCTGGACCCGCTGGCCCGCCGGGAGTTCCTCCAGGTGCTGATGGGCGGCGTCGCTGAGCACGGCACTACTGTGCTGCTCTCGTCGCACCTCGTCGCGGACCTGGAGCGGGTCTGCGACTACCTGATCGTGCTGAACGAGTCACGGGTGCAGGTGCTCGGCGGCGTCGAGGATCTGCTCGCCACGCACAAGGTCCTGGTCGGGCCGCGACGCGCCGACCGTGCCGGCCCGGTGGCCGGGGTCGCGACGGTGATCCGGGAGAGCCACACCGACCGGCAGACCAGCCTGCTGGTGCGGACCCACGGCCCGGTGCTGGACCCGGCGTGGATGGCGCGCGACCTCACCCTGGAGGACCTGGTGCTGGCCTACCTCGCGGAACCGTCCTCCGGGTCGCTGCCCGGGCCGGACCGGCTGGGCATCGAGAACGGGATGGAGATGACGTCATGATCTGGCTGACGTGGCGGCAGCACCGGCTGCAGGCCGCGTACCTGCTGCTCGGCACGCTGGCCGTCTCCGCGGCGCTGTTCCCGATCGGCCGGGCGATGCACAGCGCGTTCGACAACGACGGGCTGGCCGAGTGTCTCCGGACCAACGGCAACCCGGAGTTCATCAGGCCGGCCGAGGGCATGGGATGCGGCGAGTTCGCGGACCTGTTCATGGGCCGGTTCGGCAGCCTGCTGCCGCTGGGCATCCTGCTCGTGCTGCTGCCGATGCTGGTCGGACTGTTCCTCGGTGCACCGCTGGTCGCCCGTGAGGTCGAGCAGGGCACGCACAGGCTCGTCTGGACCCAGGGTGTCAGTAGGTTGCGCTGGGCAACGACCAAGTTCGGCCTGATCACGCTGTTCGGGCTCGCGCTGGCGGCCGGGTACGCCGTCCTGCTGACCTGGTGGATCGAGCCGCTTGCTGCGGCCGCCGGGTCCCGGCTCGAGTGGCTGGTGTTCGACCTGCAGGGCGTGGTCCCGCTGGCGTACACGCTGTTCGCGATCGCGCTCGGGATCGCCGCCGGGGCGGTGAGCCGCAAGCTGCTGCCGGCGATGGGCATCACGCTGGCCGGGTTCGTGGTCGCCCGGGTGCTGGTCGCCTGGCTCGGCCGGCCGCGGTACCAGGAGCCGATCGAGCGGAGGATATCTGTGGTCACCGACCGGCTGCCGAACGAGTTGCACGGCGAATGGAACCTCAGCAGCGGCGTGTACGACGCCTCCGGCCGGCAGATCGTCGCGAACGGGAACCGGTACTGCCCGCCCGAGGCGCTGGCCAACGATCGGGCGCCGGGTGTGTGCGACCCGACCACGTACAACCTGGAGGTCTACCAACCCGCCGGCCGGTTCTGGACCTTCCAGTGGATCGAGGCCGGGATCTTCGCCGTGCTCGCGGCCGCGCTGCTTGCCTTCGCCGTCTACCGGGTCCGGAACCGCATCTCGTGAAGTGTCTCGGATCTGAGACGGATCCGGTAGCGCGCTGACTGACAGCGGGGTGTCCACGGGGTGCAATGGACCTCGTGGACACCCCTGATGTTGTGACCGTCGGCGTCGGGCCGCTGAGGCCCGAAGACGTCGTCGCGGTGGGCCGGTACGGCGCGCCCGTCCGGCTCGACGACCAGGCGCTGGAGCAGATCGCGAAGTCACGCGCGGCGATCGAGGCGCTGGCGCACGCGGAGACCCCGCACTACGGCGTGTCGACCGGGTTCGGTGCGCTGGCTACCCGGCACATCGCGCCCGAGCTGCGGGCCCAGCTGCAGCGCAGCCTGGTCCGCTCGCACGCCGCCGGCTCCGGCGCCGAGGTGGAGACCGAGGTGGTCCGGGCGCTCACCCTGCTCCGGCTGTCGACGCTCGCCACCGGACGGACCGGCGTTCGGGTGGAGACCGCGCAGGCGTACGCCGGCCTGCTGAACGCGGGGGTGACGCCGATCGTGCACGAATACGGCAGCCTCGGCTGCTCCGGCGACCTCGCCCCGCTGTCGCACGTCGCGCTCGCGGTGATGGGCGAAGGACGAGTTCGCGACCGCGACGGCGTGCTGCGTGACTCGGCCGACGCTCTCGCCGAAGCCGGTTTGCGGCCCGTCGTGCTCGCCGAGAAGGAAGGGCTGGCGCTGATCAACGGCACCGACGGCATGCTCGGCATGCTGGTGCTGGCGCTCGCCGACCTGGACCGGCTGCTGCGCACCGCCGACGTCGCCGCCGCGATGAGCGTGGAGGCGCAGCTCGGTACCGACCGGGTGTTCGCCGACGACCTGCAGGCACTGCGCCCGCACCCGGGCCAGCGCGCGTCGGCCGCCAACCTGCGGGCGATCATGGCGGACAGTGCGATCGTGGCCAGCCACCGCGGGCCGGACTGCAACCGGGTCCAGGACGCGTACTCGCTGCGCTGCTCGCCGCAGGTGCACGGCGCCGCCCGCGACACCTGCGCGCACGCCTTGCTGGTCGCCGGCCGTGAGCTGGCCGCGGCGATCGACAACCCGGTGGTGCTGCCGGACGGCCGGGTCGAGTCCAACGGCAACTTCCACGGTGCCCCGGTCGGGTACGTGCTGGACTTCCTCGCCATCGCGGCAGCGGACGTGGCCGGCATCAGCGAGCGCCGTACCGACCGCTTCCTGGACGTGGCCCGCAACCACGGGCTGAACGCGTTCCTGGCCGACGATCCCGGCGTCGACTCCGGGCACATGATCGCGCAGTACACCCAGGCCGCGATCGTGTCCGAGCTGAAGCGGCTGGCGGCACCGGCGAGCGTCGACTCGATCCCGTCCAGCGCGATGCAGGAGGACCACGTCTCGATGGGCTGGTCCGCGGCCCGCAAGCTGCGCCGCTCGGTCGACGGCCTGCAGCGGGTACTCGCGATCGAGATCCTCACCGCGGCCCGGGCCCTCGACCTGCGCGCCCCGCTGGAGCCGTCGCCGGCCACCGGCGCGGTACGACGCATGCTGCGCGAGTACGTCGACGGGCCCGGCACCGACCGGCACCTGGCACCCGAGATCGAGCACGCCGTGCGGCTGGTGGCCGACGGCACCGTCCTGTCCGCCGCCGAGTCCGTCACCGGCCCCCTGTCCTGAGACCCACCCGACCTGAACCACCCGCAGTGTGTTCACGAATCGCCAACGAATCGGGCCGAAACCTGGCGATTCGTGAACACAGAAGGCTTGAAGGAGCACCATGAACGCTGGACCCCGTCCCGTCCGAGCCCCGCGCGGGACCACGCTGACCGCGCGGAACTGGCAGACCGAGGCCGCGCTGCGGATGCTGCAGAACAACCTCGACCCCGAGGTCGCCGAGCACCCTGACGAGCTGGTCGTGTACGGCGGCTCCGGCAAGGCGGCGCGGGACTGGAACAGCTTCGACGCGATGGTCCGGACGCTGACCACGCTGCAGCCGGACGAGACCATGCTGGTGCAGTCCGGCAAGCCCGTCGGTGTGATGCGCACGCACGAGTGGGCGCCGCGGGTGCTGATCGCGAACTCGAACCTGGTCGGGGACTGGGCGAACTGGGAGGAGTTCCGCCGGCTGGAGGCGATGGGCCTCACCATGTACGGCCAGATGACGGCCGGGTCGTGGATCTACATCGGCACCCAGGGGATCCTGCAGGGCACCTACGAGACGTTCGCGGCGGTGGCCGCCAAGCTCCACCGGCGGCAGCCGGAAAGGTTGGACAGCGGCGGCACGCTTGCCGGCACGGTGACGCTGACCGCCGGTCTCGGCGGGATGGGTGGCGCGCAGCCGCTCGCGGTGACCATGAACGACGGCGTCGCGATCTGTGTCGAGTGCGACGAGTCCCGGATCCGGCGCCGGATCGAGACCCGCTACCTGGACGTCCGCGCCGACTCCGTGGATGACGCGCTCAGGCTGGCCGAGGAGGCCCGCGCCGCGCGGAAGCCGCTGTCCATCGGCGTCCTGGGCAACGCGGCCGAGATCGTGCCGGACCTGCTGGAGCGCGGTGCGCCGATCGACATCGTCACTGACCAGACCTCGGCGCACGACCCGCTGATGTACCTGCCCGCGGGCATCGACTTCGACGACTGGGCCACCGCGCGGGAGAAGGACCCGGCCGGGTTCACCGCGCAGGCGCGCGAGTCGATGGCGCGGCACGTCGAGGCGATGGTCGGGTTCATGGACGCGGGGGCCGAGGTGTTCGACTACGGCAACTCGATCCGGGACGAGGCGCGGCAGGGCGGGTTCGGCCGGGCGTTCGACTTCCCGGGCTTCGTGCCGGCGTACATCCGGCCCTTGTTCTGTGAGGGCAAGGGCCCGTTCCGCTGGGCCGCGCTGTCCGGCAACCCGGCCGACATCGCCGCCACCGACCGGGCGATCCTGGACCTCTTCCCGGAGAACGAGCAGCTGCGGCGCTGGATCACCATGGCCGGCGAGCGCGTGGCCTATCAGGGCCTGCCGGCGCGGATCTGCTGGCTCGGGTACGGCGAGCGGGACAAGGCCGGCCTGCGGTTCAACGAGATGGTCGCGTCCGGTGAGCTGGAGGCGCCGGTCGTGATCGGCCGGGACCACCTGGACTGCGGCAGTGTGGCATCGCCGTACCGGGAGACCGAGGCGATGGCGGACGGCTCGGACGCGATCGCCGACTGGCCGTTGCTGAACGCGATGGTGAACGTCGGCAGCGGTGCGTCCTGGGTGTCGATTCACCACGGCGGCGGGGTCGGTATGGGCCGGTCCATCCACGCCGGCCAGGTATCAGTTGCCGACGGCACCGATCTCGCCCGGCAGAAGCTCGAGCGGGTGCTGACCAACGACCCCGGTATGGGTGTGATCCGCCATGTCGACGCCGGCTACGAACGAGCCGATGAGATCGCGGCAGAGCGCGAGGTCCGCGTCCCGATGCGTGAGTCCTAGGAGGTGAGCACGTGTCGGTAGCTGCGTGGGAAGAACGGCAACCCGGTGCGGAACCGGTCGTGGCTGACCGTCCAGCCGGACGCGGCGTGGTCGATGGTGTCGTACGGTGCCCGGCCGAAGTCGTAGAGCACGAACCGGCCGCCGGGTCGCAGCACCCGGTCGATCTCGGGTACCGCGGCGGCCGGATCGTCCCAGTGGTGCGCGCTGAACGACGTGACCACGAGGTCGAACGAGTCGGTCGCGAACGGCAGTGCCGTGACGTCGCCGACCCGGACGGTTGCGCGGTCGCCGAGGTTCTTCTGTGCCAGTGTGACCATGTCCTCGGACAGGTCCAGCCCGACCAGGCGCAGGTCGGGCCGGCGCTCCGCGAGCTCCATCAGCAGCACGCCGGGACCGGTGCCGACGTCCAGCACGTCCGCGCCGTCCGGAGTGCCGGCCACCAGGTCCGCCGCGATCCGGCGGTACGCCCTCCGCAGCAGCCGGCGCGCCAGCACGTCGTACCTGCGGGTGTGGCGGCCCTCGAACGCGTGGGTGTGCATGTCCCGCTCCTAGAGTTGTATCGGACAACTGCCGTCACCCACGGTACGGCGCACAGTTGTACGACACAACTCTGGAAGGACGGCGACTGTGGCGGAAGGGCAGGAGCTGCTGCACCAGCTGGTGATGGACCTGCTCCGCGTGGCCGGCCTGCTGCAGGCGGACCAGAGTCTGCACGGCGCGCGGATCTCGATGTCGCAGGCGTTCGGGCTGCACGAGCTGGACACCGACCGGCCGCTGTCCCAGCGGGAGCTGGCCGAGCGGCTGAACCTGGAGAAGAGCACGGTCAGCCGGATGGTCGCCGAGATGGAGCGCGAGGGACTGGTGGTCCGCGAACGCGACCCGGCCAACCGGCGGTTCTACCGGCTCCGGCTGACCCAAGCGGGGCGGGACCGGCACGCCGCGATCGCCACCGGGATGCACGACCACTTCAACCGGGCGGTGTCCGCGATGAGCGCCGCGGAACGCGACGCCCTGCTCACCGGGCTGCCCGCGCTGGTCAAGGCGATGCGGGACGACACGCTGCGTGCCGATCCTGCGGACTCTTCGTGAGTATCGTCCCAGTCTTCGAGACTCGTCCCGCCAGGCGGCACTGTCCTCGGTGTCCCCTAGGATCGGAACGGCGTAGGAGTGCACAAGCCCATAGGGGGCATCGGTGATCGAGTTCGAGGACGTCACCAAGCGGTATCCGGACGGCACCGTTGCCGTCGACAACCTCTCGCTGCGGATCCCGAGCAACGAGATCACCGTGCTCGTCGGACCGTCCGGCTGTGGCAAGACGACCTCGCTGCGGATGATCAACCGGATGATCGAGCGCACGGCCGGCCGGATCGCGATCGACGGCAAGGACATCAACGACAGCAACGTGGTCGAGCTGCGCAGGGGTATCGGGTACGTGATCCAGCACGGCGGCCTGTTCCCGCACCGCACCGTGCTCGACAACATCGCCACGGTGCCGAAGCTGCTCGGCTGGGACAAGGCGAAGGTCAGGGCGCGGGCGCAGGAGCTGCTGGAGCGGGTCGGGCTGGACGCCAAGCTCGGAAAGCGATACCCGGTGCAGCTGTCCGGTGGCCAGCAGCAGCGTGTCGGCGTCGCGCGGGCGCTGGCCGCGGATCCGGACATCATGCTGATGGACGAGCCGTTCAGCGCGGTGGACCCGATCGTGCGCAACCAGCTGCAGGAGGAGCTGCTGCGCCTGCAGCGCGAGATCGGCAAGACGATCGTGTTCGTCACCCACGACATCGACGAGGCGATCAAGCTCGGCGACAACGTGGCCGTGCTGCGGGTCGGCGGCAAGCTCGCGCAGTTCGCGCCACCGTCGGAGCTGCTCGCCGATCCGGCCGACGAGTTCGTGGAGAGCTTCATCGGCAGGGACCGCGGTTACCGGGCGCTCACGTTCGTGCAGGCCGACGCCATAGAGCTGCTGCCGCTGCCGGAGACGCTCGCGCTCGGGGAGGACGGTCGGCCGCTCGGCTGGCACAACGGTGCCGCGAGCAACGGGAAGTCCGAAGAGCTGTTGCCGGTCGGGGCGGTGTTCCACAAGCACGACTCGCTGCGGGCCGCGCTGGACGCCGTGCTGACCTCTCCGGTCGGGCAGGGAGTCTGCGTCGACGACAACGGCCGCGCCGTCGGCGTGGTCGACCACGGTCTGCTCGCGGCGGTGGTGCACTCGTGACCTGGGTCGGCGACAACCTGGATCTGATCTGGAGCCAGCTGCGCGAGCACGTGTTCCTTGCGATCGTGCCGGTGCTGCTCGGGCTGCTGATCGCTTTGCCGCTGGGCTACGTGGCGACCCGCTACGGCTGGCTCGCCAATCCGCTGACCGCGCTCGGCGGGGTGTTGTACTCGCTGCCCTCGATCGCCTTGTTCATCCTGCTTCCCGCGATCCTCGGCACCCAGGTGCTGTCGCCGGTCAACATCATCGTCGCGCTGACCGTCTACACGGTCTCGCTGCTGATCCGGAACGTGATCGACGGCCTGCGATCGGTGGCACCCGAGGTCCGGCAGTCGGCGGTCGCGGTCGGCTACGGCACGTTGCGGCGGGTCATGACGGTCGACCTGCCGATCGCCGTACCGGTGATCTTCGCGGGTCTGCGAGTGGTCACGGTGGCGAACATCTCGATCGTCAGCGTGGGAGCCATCATCGGCATCGGCGGACTCGGCGAGCTGTTCACCGAGGGCTTCCAGAAGGACTTCCTCACCCCGGTCGTGGTCGGCATCGTGCTGTCGGTCGCCCTCGCCCTGGTCGCCGACCTGATCATCGTCACGATCCAGTGGCTGCTCACGCCGTGGGCCAGGGTCAGCTATGCGGTGAAGGCGGCGTAGCCCATGTTCCAAGGGATGCTGGACTTCCTCACCGACCCGGCCAACTGGTCCGGTGCCGAGGGCATCGGCAACCGGATCCTGCAGCACCTGTGGTACACCGCGCTCGCGCTCGGCATCGCCACCGCCATCGCGCTGCCCGTCGGGCTGCTGATCGGGCACACCCGGCGCGGCGCCTTCCTGGCGATCAACGTCGGCAATGCGGCACGCGCGCTGCCGACCCTCGGACTGCTGATGCTGATCGTGCTGCTGATGGGCCGGATCGGCTTCCTGCCGGTGCTGATCGCCCTGGTCGTGCTCGGCATCCCGCCGATCCTGACCTCGACGTACGCCGGCATCTCCGGGGTCGACCCGTCGACCGTCGACGCCGCACGCGGGATGGGCATGACCGAGGGCGAGGTCCTGCGCAAGGTGGAGATCCCCATCGCGCTTCCGCTGATCATCTCCGGCGTGCGCACCGCCACGCTGTACATCGTGTCGACGGCGACGATCGCGGCGTACGTCGCGCTCGGCGGCCTCGGCCGGTATGTCGTCGACGGGCTGGCCCTGCGGGACTTTCCGCAGATGCTGACCGGCGCCATGCTGGTCGCGTTGCTGGTCATCGTGCTCGACCTGTTCTTCGCTCTGCTCGCGCGGCTCACCGTGTCGGACGGCCTGACCGGTCGCGTCCGGACGGGGCGGCGTACCACGACTGGGCGCACTACTGAGACAACCACACCCGTAGAAGCCGGGATCTGACGGACCATGGAGGCCGCAGTGTTGAGAAGAAAGTTCATCTGTACCGCCATCGGCGGCGTGGCCGCGCTCGCGCTGGTCGCGTGCGGCGGCGACGAGGACCCGTTGTCGGGCGGCGACGCCGGCAGCTCTCCGGCGCCCTCCAAGGTCGAGAGCCTCACGGTCGGCTCGGCGAACTTCTCGGAGAGCCAGCTGCTCGCCGAGATCTACGCACAGGCGCTCGAGGCGAAGGGCCTCAAGGTCGAGAAGAAGCTGAACATCGGCGCGCGCGAGGCCTACATGGCCGCGATCCAGGACGGATCGGTCGACCTGCTGCCGGAGTACACGGGTGCAGCGCTGGTCTACTTCAAGAAGGACGCCGTGCCGGGTGACGAGGAGGCGACGTACAACGACCTGAAGGCAGGGGTGCCGGCCGGACTGGAGGTGCTGGACAAGTCGCCGGCGGCCGACGAGGACACCGTCGTGGTGACCCAGGAGACCGCGGACAAGTACCAGCTCAAGTCCATCGGCGACCTCAAGCCCCACTCGAAGGGCATGGTCGCGGGCGGCGGACCCGAGTTCAAGACCCGTGAGGCCGGCCTCAAGGGCATGAAGGACAAGTACGGCGTCGAGTTCAAGGAGTTCAAGACGCTCGACCCGGGCGGCCCGCTCAGCCTGCAGGCACTGAAGAGTGGCCAGATCCAGGTGTCGAACTTCTTCACCACCCAGCCGGTGATCAAGGAGAACAACCTGGTCATGCTCGAGGACCCGGAGAACATCCTGCCGCCGAACAACGTGGTCCCGCTGATCCGTACCGACCACAAGGACCAGACCGTCGCCGACACCCTGAACGCGGTCTCGGCCAAGCTCACCACCGACGGCCTGACCGACCTGGTCAAGCGGATCGACGTCGGCAAGGAGGCGGCCGACGCGGTGGCCAAGGACTGGCTGTCGCAGAACCCCCTTGGCTGAGTCGTTCGAACAGCTCTGGGCGGACCTTGCAGCGATCGGCAGGGATCCTCGCTCGGGCGGTTACAGCCGTGGTGGCTGGACACCGTCCGAGCGGGATGCCACCGACTGGTTCACCGACCAGTGCCGGTCCCGCGGTCTCCGGCTGGAGACCGATGGGATCGGCAACCAGGTCGCCTGGTGGGGACCGGACGGACCGGGCGTCGTCACCGGCAGCCACCTGGACTCGGTGATCGACGGCGGTGCCTTCGACGGCCCGCTCGGTGTGGTCTCGGCACTCGCGGCCGTGGACCGGCTGCGCGCGTCCGGGTTCGAGCCGGCGGTGCCGATCGGTGTCGGCGCCTTCGTGGAGGAGGAGGGCAGCCGCTTCGGGATGCCCTGCCTGGGCTCGCGGGTGGCGGTCGGCGCACTGCCGGCCGTGCAGGCGCTGTCATTGACGGACCGCTCCGGTACGACGCTGCGCGCGGCACTGGAGTCCGCGGGCACCGACCCGTCCGGGGTGGGGCCGTCACCGCTGCTGGACCGGATGGCGACCTTCGTCGAGCTGCACGTGGAGCAGGGCCGCGGGCTGGTGGACAGCGGTGCGGCCGTCGGGGTGGCGAGCTCGATCTGGCCGCACGGGCGGTACCGGTTCGAGTTCACCGGTGAGGCGAACCACGCCGGCACCACGCTGATGGAAGACCGGCACGACCCGATGCTGACGTACGCGATGACCGCGCTGGCCGCGAACAAGCAGGCCCGGCTGGCCGGCGCCCGGGCGACGTTCGGGCGGGTTGCGGTCGAGCCGAACGGGACCAACGCGGTGCCGTCCCGGGTCACCGCCTGGCTGGACGCCCGGGCCGCGTCGGGCGACGAGCTCGAGTCGTTGCTTGCGGCAACCACCCGGCTGGCGACCGAGCGGGCCGGACGGGACGGGACCACCGTGGCCGTTACCGCGGAGTCGGTGTCGCCGGTGGTGGACTTCCAACCCGCGCTGCGGGACCGGCTGGTGGCGGTGCTGGACCGTGCTTTGGGCCGAGCGCCGGTGCTGCCGACCGGCGCCGGGCACGATGCCGGCATCTTCTCGGCCGCGGGGGTGCCGACCGCGATGCTGTTCGTCCGCAACCCGACCGGGGTCTCGCACTCGCCCGCTGAGCACGCCGAGATGGACGACTGCCTGGCGGGAGTCGAGGCACTCACCACGGTCCTGAAGGAGCTGACGTCATGAGCCTGTACTGGTGCGAGCGGGCGCTGCTGCCCTCGGGGGTAGCCGACTCGGTCCTGGTCGAGGTCAGCGACGGCCGCTTCGCGTCGGTCACGCCGGGTGCGGCCGCCGGAGCCGCGGAACGCCTGGCCGGGCTGACGATCTCCGGGCTCGCGAACTGCCACAGTCACGCGTTCCACCGGGCGCTGCGCGGGCGGACCCAGCGCGAGCGCGGCACGTTCTGGACCTGGCGCGAGCAGATGTACGCCGTCGCGTCACGGCTCACCCCGGACAGCTACCACGCGCTGGCGCGGGCCGTGTACGGCGAGATGGCGCTGGCCGGGATCAGCTGCGTCGGCGAGTTCCACTACCTGCACCACGGCCCGGGCGGCACCCCGTATGCCGAGCCGAACGCGATGGGCGAGGCCCTGGTCGCGGCCGCCCGCGACGCCGGGCTGCGGATCACGCTGCTGGACACCTGCTACCTGGCCGGTGGGATCGGGCAGCCACTAGGCGACGTGCAGCAACGGTTCTCCGACGGCTCAGCCGACGCCTGGGCGGCTCGGGTGGTCGCGCTGAAGGGTGACGACGACGTGGTGGTCGGTGCCGCGGCGCACTCCGTCCGCGGTGTTCCACGCGACCAGCTCCCGACCGTCGCCGAGGCGTTGCCGGACGCGCCGCTGCACGTCCACCTCTCCGAGCAGGTCGCCGAGAACGAGATCTGCCGGGCGGCGTACGGGCGGACCCCGGCGCAGCTGCTGGACGAGGCCGGGTTCCTCACCGGACGGACCAGCGCCGTGCACGCGACCCACCTGACCGGCGTCGACATCGGCCTGCTCGGCAGCTCCGCGACGTACGCGTG
>DASRHY010000064.1:0-19181 GCA_035650275.1 Kribbellaceae bacterium
CCGGGAGCCGCTCCGCGATGATCTCGTCGTGCCGCTCGGGATGGGTGTGCACCCGTGCGGACAGCCACCGGGCATCCGGCGCGCCGGGCCACTGCCCGTGGCTGCCGTTGGTCACCACCGGCAGCGACCCGACAAGGGGGCAGGGTGCGGCGGCACCGGCACGGACCAGCGGGACCGCGATCTCGTGGGCATGTCCGTCGCACCATCCGTCCTGGGCCGGCGGGGCGGCTTCGGTGAGGATGGCGTGGCCGTGCCGGACCAGCCGGGTGTGCAGGATCGCGGCATGGACCGGCTCGTCCAGGTCCAGCCGCAGCGTACGGTCGCTCGTCGCGCATCTCCACAGTGGACGGACAGGCGAGGCGGCGCAGCCACAAGTCGAGGGCGCGACGCCACGCCACCAGGTCGGGTTCGGCGCGGGGCAGCTCATCGGTAGTGAGCCGCCACCGGGCCGGCGCCAGGATGCTGCGCCGGTAGCGCACCCGGGGCAGGTACGGCAGCCGCTCGGCGTACGGTCCCCAGTCGAGCACGGTCCAGGTGGCGCAGTAGGCGCGGGGCAGGTGCGCGAGGAACCTCGCCAGGGGCGGGGGTTGCTTGTCCAGGGCGAGAGCGTGAAAGACCTGCGGCTCGATGACCTGCCGGCGGGAGATGCTGACCAGGTGCAGCCGCTCACCGGTGGCGGTGACCGCCAGATCATCCAGCGCAATGCTGGCCTGCTTTTGGCTGGCGCCGAGGGAGAGCAGGTGCGGCAGGTAGGCGGGGATGCGGCAGACGTTCTCGGCGTGCGGGTACGCCGGCGGGAACGACATCTGCACCGCCAGCGCACCATGCACGGCAACGGGCAGGCCCCGGTAGACCTCCTGCAGGCCGCAGCCGGTGGTGGTCGGGGTAAACCGGGAGGTCAGCGTTCCGCCGGCACGGGCCGGAGCAACCGTCAGGGTGTACGCGCCGCGGGCCAGCGCCTCGGCGTCGGCGGCGTGGATGCGGGCGGCCAGCTCCACGTGCGGCGGAATCCAGCGCGGGTCGAGTCGCTGGTCGCCGGCCACCGCACGGATGCTCTGATCGGTCAGTACGATCTCCCGGCTGCCGTCGGTGACGGTCTGCCAGGCCAGGGCCAGTAGCCGTTCGTCGCGCGGCGACGGCCCGTCCACCGGGGCGGGCAGGATGCTGCCGGGGTATCCGGCCGGGTAGCCCAGCCCGGCATCGGGGTCAACGACCTGGGTGACCGGCACCAGGGTTGCGGTGCCGTACCGGTCGCAGAACGCGGCATGGTAGTCGCGCCAGGCCGGCCACCCGGCCGGGTGACGGGTCAGGTGCAGCAACGTGGTAGCCGCCCGCGCCATCTCCTGCGCGACGTGTTCGGGTAGCTGCACGTGGCAGTCGAGCCGCAGGTCCACCGCAAGCGGGGTACGCCCGGCTGGGGAGATCTGCCGCATCCGGCGGGTGATCGCCGCGCGGGTCACGCCCGCCCGGCCGGCGCGGGTGGTGCCATGGTTGAGCTGCTGCAGCTCGGCCCGGACGGTCGCCAGGTCGTGCAGCAGCGACACGGTCGAGGGCAGCGTGCCGGCGCCCACCTCGGCGAGCCGGTCGAGCAGGTGGGTCAGCGGGTCGGTGACCGTCAACGGGGCCCGCAAGCAGGTGACGAGAAAGCCCTGTCGGACCAGTTCGGTGAGCATGCCGGCAACCCTCGACCGGTCGGCAGCGAAGTTCGCGGCCAGCGTGTCAACAAGGGCACCGAATCGCACCGGGGCGGCTGCCGCGTTCCGGGCCCGCACTGCGGCGCTGTACCGCACGTGTACCCGGCCGAGGCCGGATGGCGATTCCAGCCGCCCGCCGCGGCGAACGGCGAGGTTGGTGAACGCCACATCCACACGTTCCAACAGGTCCGGATGCGCCTGCAACCGGTCGATGACGTCGGCCAGCCATTGCGTGTCGACGCGAACCACAGGCCGATGGGCACAGCCCCACCGCACCCCCGCGGTGCCGCCCACGATCACTGGCGCGACGCCGGCGAACAGCCCGAACGGGGTGGGGCGACCGAGCGCTCGCAGCAGGTAGCCGGCGGTGGCCATTGTCGCCCGCCGGATCTGTCTGGGCTGCCAAGCCTGACCGCCGCAGATCGCCTCGACCCGGCGAGCCAGCCCGGGGCTGGCCTGCCTGACGGCGTCGGCGAAATCGGGCTCCGACCAGACCTGCCGCAGCCACGAGCAACACGCCTGCGGATCGTTCGGGTCGGGCCACCAGCCGGGCGCCTGCGTCGACGCCCGGACCGCGGAGCGCAGCAACGCAACCCCCGCATGCCGATACAGCGGCCCCGTGTCACCTGTCCCCATCGACGTCCCCTTCGCGGCTTTGGATCAGAACGGTGGGGCCGGGGATTGCTCCCCGGCCCTCTGCTCATCCCCGGCTCGCGCAGGAAGAGGCACAGGTCGGGGCGCACCCGTCGTTGGTGGAGCAGCGGGTGGCCGCCCCATCGGCCGTCACGTCGGTGATGACCTGCACGTCGAGGGCGAAGACGTCCTCGACGTCGCTCGCTTCGAGGGTTTCTTGCATGGCGCCTTTCCTTTCGTCGAGAGGGACGTGCTAGATCCGGCCCGGCGCTGCGGGTCCTGCCCGGCGGGCAGCTCGGTGTCCCGCATTGGCCGCGGTGGCCCATCGCCGAGGTACCCCGCGGTGGCGGACGGCGCGTGGCCGCGCTGCCATGTCGCCAGCGCGGTCTTCACCCGGTGCACCTCGTTGTCCAGGGGCGGCGTTGCGCCGGTGCGGGTGTGGCCGCGTGGACTCGCGGGGCCTTCGTCGCCGATGAGGCCGTCGCCGCGGGCGTGTCGGCGGATTTGCTGGTCCCGGGTCCGCCTTGGCCCGCCAGAAGGGACGGTCGATGCGGTGGCGCCGGCCGCCACGAGGCAGGCCAGCGCCAGCGCCAGGAGTCGTGTGGCGGTGCCCGGCCGTCGTTGGCGGGTGTCGGCGTTGCGGACTGGCCGGGCGGGTCGATCCGCCTGCTGGTTCAGACCGTCGACGGGTTCCCTGCGTGGGGGCATGTCCGGCTGCCTCGGCGTGGTGCCTGGTCGGACCTGCTGACGATGTGTGGACAGTGGAGGGGCCGGCCGCTGGGGTGCTGACCGGTCGGTGACCTCGCCGGTTGGTGGGTGCTCGCGGGTGGCGTAGCCGGTTGGACCGGCTCGCCGGTGCCGGTGGCGGACGTCGGGCTGTCGGGGCGGTGCTCGCCGTAGCCGGCGAGCAGGTCGGCGACGGCGCATTGGTAGAGCTGGGCGAGCCGGTGCAGGGTGGGCAGGTCGGCGGCGTAGCCGCGGCTGGAGCCGTCGAACCAGGTTTCCCAGTAGGAGAAGTTTTTGAACGTTTTCAATTCGTTCGGCCACCGGTCGTTCCATGCCTGCGCGGCGTCGCCTTGGCTCCAGCCGTGGGCCAGCCGCATCGCCGGCAGAGCCGGGTAGCCGAACCGTTCGGCCAGTACCGGGGCGATCTGGTGCGGCAGATTGCCGGTCTGCTGCAGCTCGTAGACGACCTGCAGCACCTGCGCCGGCATGCCGCGGCGGCGTTTACGACCGTCGGGCGGCCGCCGGCGGCGGATCCGGCTCACCGGCGCACGTCCTCTGCGGGGGTGGGGGCTGGTGGCCGCCACATCGGCCAGAACTGGGCGCCGCTGGGTAGGTCGAACGGGTCGGCGTGCAGGTGGTAGCCGTGGCGCAGGTACAGGTCCCGGCTGGCGGGGCTGCTGGCTTCCAGGTAGCCGCCGATGTGGTAGCGGTCCAGCATGGCGTGGTGGTGGTGCAGCAGGGCGGTGCCGATCCGCCTGCGTTGCCGACTGGGCCGCACGGCGAGGAAGGCGAGGTGGTGGTGCGCCCGGGCCGGGTGGTGGGTGTCGAACAGTGTGTCCAGGTGCCGGAACCGGTCGGTCCACCGCCGGCAGGCGGCGGCCAGCCGGGTGTCGTAGTTGGGCGGCGGCGGGATGTCGCGGGTGTAGTCCAGCCACACCGCCGCCCCGGCGACGCTGCCGCCGTCGTGGACCGTGTGCACCTGCCCGTAGGACAACGCATGTTCGACGAGGATCGCGACGTTGGCCGCCAAGATGGCGGCCCGCTGCTGCGGGTCGGGGACCAGCCACCCGGCGGCGGGCAGGTCGTGGAAGGCGTCGCCGATCAGCGCGGCGACCAGGTCCACGTCGGCGCGGGTGGCCGATCGGATCGGTGGCGCGGTCACGGCCGCACCCCCGGCCGGCTCGCGATGGTGCCCGGCGTGTGAAGCCCGTGAGCCGGCAGGGTGGCGGTGACGCTTTTGGCGCCCAGCCCGATGCCGGCGTACACGTCGGGTCGGGTGGCCCGCAGGATCAGGCCCCAGCCGGTGCCGGCAACGGCGGCGGCCAGGTAGGCGCCGGGCACCGCCCAGCGCAGCGGATGATCTGCCGGGACGCCGAGCAGGGTGTCCAGGTTGGCCAGCGTCAAACCCGCCACGCCCGCGAGCAGGATGCTCGCCGTGATGGGGGCGACCGCGGTGCGCCAGGCGTTCTCCAGGCGCGGATGCCGGGCGAAGTAGGCGACCACCGCCACGGAGGTGGCGGCGATCAGGATCAGGATGCCGACCGCGCCGGAGGTGCCGGCCCAGTAGAACAGCTCGACGAGGGGATCCCGGCCGTAGCCGGCGTAGCCGGCGATGACCAGCACGCTGACCGCGCTCAGCCCGAGTGAGGCGACCAGAGGGGCGCCGGAGCGGATCGAGGTGCGGCCGAACACGGCGGGCAGCACCCGTTCGCGGCCGAGGGCGAACAGGTACCGGGCGGTGGTGTTGTGAAACGACACCATGGCGGCGAGCAGGCTGGTCACGAACAGGGCGTGTCCGATGTGCACCCACGCGGGGCCGAGGTGGGCGCCGGCCAGGGTGAACAGCAGCTCGGTGCCCTGCGCCTGGGACTCGGCGACGATCCGGTCCGCTCCGGTGGCCACCGACAGCGCCCAGGCGGCGAACGTGTACAGCCCGGCGATCAGCGCGAGGGACAGGTAGGTGGCCCGCGGCACGGTGCGCCTCGGGTCTTTGGCCTCTTCGCTGAACACCACGGTGGCCTCGAAGCCGATGAACCCGAGCACGGCCAGGCACAGCAGCGCGCCGACGCCGGGGGCGAACAGGCCGGCCGGGTTGAGGGTGGCGAAGGTGACCGCGCCGCCGGCCGGGTGCGCCACGCTGGCCGCGCTGAACACCAGGATGATCCCGACCTCGGCGCACAGCAGCACCGCCAGGAGCCGGCCGTTGAGGTCGACCTGCAGCGTCCCCATCACGGCGACCACCAGCCAGGCGAGCATTGCGATCAGCCACCACGGCGCCGGCACACCCAGCCAGGCGTGCAGCAGTGGTGTGGCGGCGGCGCCGATTGCCCCGTACAGGCCGCAGGTCAGCGCCGTGTAGGCGGCTACCGCCACCCAGGCCGCCCCGACCCCGAGCGGTTTGCCGAGGCCGGCGGCGATGTAGGCGTAGAACGCGCCGGCGTTGCTCATCCGCCGGGCCATCGCCACATAGCCCACCGCGAACAGACCCAACAACACGGCGATGACGGCGAACGCGACCGGGATCCCTGGTAGCCCGGCGGTGGCGTAGCCGAGGGTCACCACGCCGGCGATCACGGTCAGCGGGGTCGCCGCCGACACCACATAGGCGACCAGCTGCGCGACACCGAGCCGGTCGGCGGCCAACGCGGCCGTGACGTTGCTGATCCTCGCAGGTCGTGCAGGGACAGACACTGGCTTCTCCACAACGTTGAAGGGCGGACAGGTTTCAGGTGCGGTGATGGGTCAAAGTGGCGTCGCCGACCGCAGCCTCGGTCAACGCCAGCAGCTCCCGCAGCCCGGCCGGCAGCCGCGACACCAGATGCCGCAGGTGGTCCGGCTCAGCCCGCCACAACACCGCATCGGCGAGACCGGCCACGGCCACCAGACCGGCGAGCACGACATCGGACTGGCCCAGCAGCTGCCGCCTGCTCAACGCGCCCTGCAGCCGGGCGGCCGGCCACGCCGCGGTGTTGGCGTCCGAAGGTACGAACGAGTCGCTGGCCCGGCGCAGTCCACGTCGCCGGGACTGGTGCAGGTACCCGTTGCGGCACATGCGCTGCGCCACCCGCTGTTCGGCATCCCTTGCCAGATACGTAAGCCACGTGGGCACCGGGTGCTGCGGCTCGGCCAGGACCTGCTCGAACACCTCGTACCCCAGCGCGTTACCGGGCGGATGCTGGTTGATCACGTACAGGCCGCCGTCCTGCACCTCCACGTGCCCCGACAACACCAGCTCGCCCACGACAGCACCGGCCAAACCGAGGCCCAACGCGCCAGCGTGCAGCCGCGCGGCCCCGCTGTGATCCTCGTGCGTGATCAGCCACAGTTCGTCGGCCAACCACAACAGCGGCGCCGTCATCGCCCGGTCCGCTGAGGCAACTCGGCCGCCGCATCAGCGATCCGCACGTGTACCCGGCCGGTCACCTCGTCCACGTCGATCCTGCGCCGGCCCCGCCGGTGCACTCCGGTGAACGACGGCGATGTGATCGGGTTCGGCACCGCACCGGGTGGCCCCGTGGCGGCCAGGCGCGCCGCCCGGCCGCCGCGGGCGAGGGGGACGGTCACGGGACCAGCTCCAGCGACACCACGTCGGCGGGCCGCAGCCCGGTGTCCGGGATAGCGCCGGCGCCTTGCAGCAGGGTGATCGACTGCATCACCCGGTAATCGTCGATGTGGCCGATGCCGACCCCGGAGCGCACGTACGGTTCGGCGGCCCGGACCTCCGCCGCGGCCGCCTGCGCCTTGTAGGTGGGCTGGTGATTGGCGAGGATCTGCCCGGCCTCGTCCGGGTGGTCGATGGCGTAGGCCAGGCCGTGCAGCAGGGCGTCCCGGAACCGTTTCACGATGCCCGGGTTGCCCATCGCGGTGCTCAGGGTGGTAGCGAGGGCGTTGCCGTACAGGTCGCCCAAATAGGTGGAGTAGGGCAGCATGGTGACCGGTGCGCCGGCGGCGGCCTCCACCGCCGGGCGGCCGATGACGATCTCGGTGATCGCATCCAGCGTGCCCGAGAGGAGGGTGGGCCGCAGCTGCGGCGGCGGCAGGTTCACCCACCGAATCTTCGCCTGGTCGATGCCGGCCAACTGGGCGTAGGTCGGGAACAGCGTCTTGTTCACCCCGCCCTCGGTGTAGCCGACGGTCTTGCCTTCCAGGTCGCGGGGGACGGTGATGCGCCGCGAGGCCAGGGCCATGATGCAGGACACCGAGCGCTGGTAGATGGCGGCGAACATCCGAAAGTCGCGGTAGCTGCCGCGGCCGTGTTCGAGCAGGGCTCCGGTCAGGTCGACGACGGCGAAGTCGGCCTGCCCGCCCTGCAGCACTTTGAGGTTGGTGCCGGTGCCGCCGCCGGGTTTGATCTGGACCTGCAGGCCGGCGTCGAGGAAGAAGCCCTTCTCCACCGCGAGGTAGGCGAAGGAGTCCTGCCCGGTGATGCCAAACCCGGTCAGGTAGGTGACCTTCTCCGGCGGGCGGGTGGCCGCCGGCCTTGGCTGCCCAGATGCGCAGCCGGCCAGCCCGAGCACGGCCCCACCGGTCGCGGCCAACACGGTGCGGCGCCTCACGCCGCACCGCCCGGGTTGCGGCCCACCGTCGACCAGGTCAGGTTGCCCAGCAGCAACGTCTGCGGGTCGGCCAGCAGGGCCCGCATCCGCCGCAGCTCGTCCACCGGCACGCCCGCCGCGACCAGTTCGGCCTCTTTCTGCACCGACACCAGGCACGGCAGCGTGGTGCCGGGGCTGCCGCCCGGCCACGACCGGGCATGAGTGACCGTGTGCACCTCGACCAGGCCGGCCCCGGCCATCGCGTCGGCGACCTGGGCGCACCAGGTGGTGTCGTTGCCGGCGGCGCGGAACATACCCAGCAGAGCCTGCTGGTAGCGGCCGTACAGGTCCGGCAGATCCGAGCCGTCCGGGTGCCGCAGCACGGCCGGCGGGGTGTGTTCGCCCCACTCCTCGATGCAGAGCACGCCGCCGGGCGCCAGCCGGGCGGCGGTGTCGGCCAGGATCTGCCGGCGGGTGGGTAGGTGGGCCAGCAGCAGCCGGGCGTGGATCACGTCGAACGGGCCCGGCGGGATGCCGTCGGTGACCACGTTCCACTCGATTGTGGTGACCCGCGGGTGCTCGCGGACGTGCTGCGGTTTCAGGTCCATCGCCAGTACCTCGCCGTGGTCGCCGGCGAGGTCGGCCAGGAACGCGGCGATGGACCCCGTTGCCGGCGCCCAACTCCAGACAGTCCGCACCCGCCACCACCAGCGGCGCCAGCAGGTGCCGGGTGTGCGGGTCGCAGATCTGCGCCAGGCAGGCCAGCAGATCCGCGGCGGTGTCGGCGCTGTTGTCCAACGCGTACGGCTCGGTGCTGCGCATGGTGAGAAGCTCCTTCGTGACGAGGTCGGGAAGGTGGGGGACGCCGGCGCCGACCGGGGCCGGCTGTCAACGGATGGGGTCGGCGGTCGATGGCCGCTATTTCGCCCAGCTCGCGGATGGCCCGTTGCAGGGCGCAGCCCTGGCCGGAGCGGCAGCGCCGACAGGTTCCGCCGTAGTGGTGACCGGCGGTCAGCTGCGTCCAGGCGCGGGCCGTGCACGTCGTCGTGCAACAGTCCTCGCCGGTGAACCTGGCCAGCACCTGCTTGGGGTCCAGGTCCCGACGGATGCGACGGCTCATCCGACCGCCGTCGCCGGCCGGCCGGCCGCGGTCCGTGCTGCGATGTTCGGGCGTCCTCGAACGGCTTCCCCGCGTAGTCCGGAATCCCGCCCTGCCACAACAACCGCATCCGTCTCATGTGGACGGCCGGTCCGGTGAGTTGGTGCGGGTACAGGTCAGGTACAGCGTGTAGGAGGCCACAGCCGGCGCGGGTGGACCCAGCTCGCGTTCCTCGGCGGCCAGCAACCACCCGTCGGTGGGATCCACGATCAGGGTGACCTGGCGCCAGGACGGCTCGTCCGCGGCGAAGCCCACCCCAGGCCGGCCAGCCCGATCCTTGGTGGGCCCGAGATCGCGCAGCCCGGGGACGTCGGCCAGCCAACGCCACAGCGCGGCGCGCTGCTCCCGGGTCAGGCAGTGCGCCCAGAACAGGTCGTACACCACATCCAGGGCCTGCACCGGCATCCGCCGGCACGGCTTGACCGCCACGTCCTGCCCGCACCAGTACCGGTCCAGCGTGGCCGGGTCCTCGGAGGGTACGGGCCGGCGGTCGTCGTCGCCGTCCGGGCCCTCCTGGTAGCGCCACGGCCACCGGTCCTCGATCGGCGTGTCACCCCACCTGCGGTCGATCCGCATGGTGTCGTGTGAGGTCAACAGCTTCGAGCCGTCGGCGCCGAACCGGAAGTAGCTCTCGTGCACCATCAGGTACGGGTCGGTGTGCTCGCCGAGGCGCCACCAGACCCGTTTGGTCAGGTGCGTGTACATCCCGTCCGGCACGTGATCTGGGCCGGCGAGGCCGGCCAGCGACAGCAGCCGGTCGTGGGTGGCCGGGTCCATCTCCCAACGGTCGGCCGGGTGCCGCTCATGCCTCGCGGGCGGCGGCAGCGGGCCGCCGACGGCGGCGAACAGGGTGAGCAGGGTCGACACCACGGCGATGGCGCGTCTCATGCGGGGCCTTCCTGTCGGGGGGAGTGCCCGCGCAGCCGCCGCTGTCGGGTCGGCGGCTGCGCGGACACCCTGCGGGGGAGGAGTAGATGTTGGTGGCGGCTCAGCCCGCCACGGTGTGCTGCGGCCCGCCGGTGACCGTCGCCGCCATCCTCCACATCGGACAGTCGGTGTCGGCTCGGCCCGGCGGCCGGCGTTGAGAACAGCCGCGGGGCGGCTCGTCCAGGTACGCCTCGGTGTGCATGTGCTGCACCTCGCCAGCCGACGCCACGATCGTTGCCAGGTCTGCCGCGGTATGGGTGCCGCGGTTGACGCCGTCCGGCGACACGGCCGCCGGCTGGAACAGGTTGGTCGCCATCACACCGCCTTTCGGCCAGATCCGGCCTGCGAGAGGATCAGGGGGCGCGGCCGGCCGGTTGTGAGCAGGTCGAGCACCGCCTGGGGCACCTCGACGACCACCTCGTCCTCTGTGATGCCCAGGGTGATCTGGGCCAGCAACTCGGCGTCGGTGACCCTCGTGCCGACCACCAGGTAGCTGTGCAGGTTGGTGCGGTACAGCGCCGGACAGTCGCTGCCACCGGAGTCGGGATCGGCGCCGACCACCGTGTCGGCGTGAGGACGCCCCCCTCCTCGTTGGTCCTGGCCGCGAGGGTGACGCGTCCGCCCACTTCGCGGCTGTGGTCGCGATGCGCCGGGCCTGTGCCGCCAGGTCGGTGGTGATGTCGGCGGGCCCGGTGTCCTCGGTGCCCGGCGCCAGCGTGACCTCGCCGGTGCCGCAGGTGATCACCAGGAGTGGGACCACCTGGCTGGCGCCGTCGTCGCCGTCCACGTACGCGTTGGTCGTCTGGTTGATGTAGGCCCGGATATCCATGCTCGGCATCACCGCCCGCCGGCGATCAGCAGCACCTCGGACAACGGCGTGGTGGCCAGCTCGACGGCCGAGCACACGCACTGGTGCGAGCGGTGCGCGATGCTGGTGCGGGCACACCGGTGCGGACCGCCATTCGCGGCGGCGGTGCACGGCTGGTCTACGGCCGGATGCCAACTGTGCCTGCAGGCCCGGCTGGGTGCCACCGCGAGCGACACCCGGACCGGCACCTGGGGTGTCGCAGCGTCAGGCACCCGGCGTCTGAGGTCCATCACGGCTCCCTCGCTGTGCGGCCCAGTCCCCCGTACCCCAAGGCCGTGCAGTAGCTGTCGGTGTGGTCGCTGTCCGGCCGCCAGTGCGGCAGCGCCACCACCCGCGGGTCGATCAGCTCCAGCCCGGTAAACCACGACGTGATCTCGGCGCGGCCGCGCGCGATCACCGGCTGGCCGGCCTTCTCGTACGCCGCGGCAACCGAGTCGATCTGCGCGCGCAGCCGCGGCGGCACGTCATCGGTGCTGCCGTGCGAGATGGCCAGGTAGCTGCCCGGGGCCAGCACGCTCACATACCGCGCCACCAGCTCGGCCGGACCCTCCTCGTCGGTGACGAACAGCAACACGCTGATCATCAGGACGGCCATGGGTTGGTCGAAGTCCAGCATGGACAGTGTCCGCGGGTGGGTCAGGATCGCCGCCGGATCGCGCACATCCGCCTCAATCACCGTGGCCCGCCGGTTCCCGGCCAGCAGCTGCTCGCTGTGCGCCACCGCCACCGGGTCGATGTCCACATACACCACCCGACAGCCCACATCCAGGCCCTGGGCGATCTCGTGCACGTTGCCCACCGTCGGGATCCCCGAGCCAAGATCCAGGAACTGGCGGACACCTGCCTCGGCCACCAGGTAGCGCACCACCCGGCGCAGAAACGCCCGATTACTATGGGCCACCTCACGCACCCACGGCGCCGCCAACAGCACCTGCTCCGCCAGCACCCGGTCGACGCCGAAATGGTGGCTGCCGCCGAGATAGAAGTCGTAGACCCGGCTGGCGCTGGCCACGTTGACATCGACGCCCGACGGCACCCGGGCGATCATGATCGGCCCAGCCTAGCGGCGAACCTGGCCATGCAGGTCGCCGCCGCCGCGTGCACCGGCACAACACGTCGCGCTCTAACATCAAGCCAACTCCGCACGGCGTCGGCCACCAGCCGCATCACATGAATACCGGCGCCAGCAAGGACACCGCCAACAGCCAGCGTCGGCTCCACCACGAGATCAAATTGCCCGTCCGAGACCGCGCCGGTTGACCTCGCCAGCCAGTGCCTGCGGCTCCCCCGCAGACACGGCACACCCCCGACCTGCCACGCCTGCACAGTCGTCGCAGCGCCCAGATGCCCCACCGACGTCCCCGACGACCAAAGCTCCATACCGTCGTTCAGGTTCGCCAGACTCATCGGCGCGCACCTCCAAACACGATCCGACTGGCGGAAGTGCGTCGCAAGCGAAGGTTGGGCTATTGAGGGCGTAGCGATTGGGTGTGCCATGGGCGCAACGCTCCTTCTCCGAAGGTCGCATCGATCGACGACAGCAAAGCGTGGGTAGGCGTCCGGGGGTACCGTCCACGACACGTCCATTCGCAACCAGGTGATGACGACGCGTGACGGTTCCGGCTAGCGTCAATCACATCGACCGATGTCCCGTTGGGGGTTCGGCATGGCTGACAGGCGCTATCCGCCTAACCGGCTCCTCGCGTGGGAGCGTCTTCAGCGTGGCTGGTCATACGAAGAGGTCGCCGACCGCATCCGGAGGGAGATGGATCGCGTCCACGAGCCGTATACGGGCTTGAGCGCTAACACGGTCCGACGCTGGGAGATCGGCGAGCGGTGGCCTGAGCCCCGCTACCGTAAGCATCTGGTGACCCTTTTCGGCAAGCCGGCGAGCGAACTTGGCTTGCTTACTCAGGAGGAGCTGAGCCAGCGGCCGCAGGCCGAATCCTACGACGAGTTCAGACGGCTCTGGGACGTGCTGAAGGGCGGGGAAAGCCACGACGGTTGGGATAGAGCCACGGTGTTGCGCGCGATGCTCGGCGTGGGAGTACTCCCGTTGGTCTCACCGTCGTTGACGCTCGATCCTGGCGAAGCCGAGGCCGGCCACCCGGCCGGCGATCCGCGGGCGTATGCGCAGATCGTACGGTGCCAGCGCGATCTGTACTGGAGCAGCCCCGCCGGTCCACTTTTCGAGGCCGCGTACGCCCACACGCGACTTGGGATCGGCCTCGTGCGCGGAGCGGCCCGGGCGAACCGGATCGGCGTCGCTAGCGCGCTTGCCGAGGCGGCTTTGCTGACTGCACGCCTGGCCTTCTTCGACCTTAGGCAACGGGCCGTCGCCGATCGCTGCTTTGACGTGGCACTCGCCGCCACCCGCGAAGCCGGCGATCACGCCCTTGCCGCCGCTGTGCTAGGCCACATGGCCTTCGTCCCGGGATTCGGGCACGAGTCGGAGCAAGCCAGAACCCTGGTCGCCGCTGCGCTGCAACACAGCTGGCACGGCGTCAGCCCGGTGATGCGGTCCTGGTTGCATTGCGTGGCTTCCGAAATCGAAGCGCGCGCCCGAGCCGGTGCGGCAAGCCGCCACCACATCGACCTCGCCGAGGCGGCACTCGCCACCAACGAGCCCAAGCCAGAGTGGCTAGACTTCTACGACGCCGACCGGCTCCACTCGTTCGCCGGATACGCCGCTCTCGCCGCAGGCGACCACGCCGGGGCCGTCGAACGGCTCGAACGATCCCTGGCGATGATCGGACCCCGCGGCGCGAAACAGCGCAGCGTCATCCTCGCCGACCTAGCCACCGCGCACGGCACCGATACCGACCGAGCGGCCCACTACCTCGACCAAGCGCTCGACGCCCTCCACACCGAGTGGTACGGCACCGGCCTCGACCGCATCCTGGCCGTCCGGCCCATCCTCGGCGACAGCAACCAGGGCCAGCAGATCGATGAACGCATCGCGCTTCTCGCCGCTGAAACTCGGGCCGCACTGCCCAGCGGCTAACTAGCCGACTCATTGTGCTTACGCACCAACTCCGGCAGCTCCACCAGGGAGTTGATCCGAAATAGGCACCGCTCGGCGACAGCCGGGTCATCGAGCACGAAACCCCACGGGCCACGCCGGACCAGCACGGTTGCCATTCCCGCGATTTGGGCCGGTCGGATGTCGTTGTCCAGCCGATCTCCAACGTAAAGGACGTGGCCAGGCGCACAACCCGCCTCGGCCACGACTTGGTCAAAGAACGCCGCCGACGGCTTCTCCACACCCCACCCATCCGACGTGCCGATCACATCGACCGGCAGATCCAGCGCGCGCAGGATCGACTCGGCCCGCGAAGTTTGGTTGCCCGCCAGGCCCACCAGCAGTCCCTGGTCGCGCAGCGAGGCAAGGCACGGGCGGGCGTCCGCGTACAAATTCTCCTCGCTGAACGACTCCGGCTGGCCGGCTGCGGCGCGGCGCTCCCGCTCCTCGGCTAGATCGAAGCCAGGCCGGAACACCTGAAACGTCTCCCGGTAGTCCAGCCCTCGGGCGATAACCGCTCCGAACACCGCGGAAAACGTGTGCCGAGGTACTCCCAACCAGTCCGCCCACGTCCCGTATTCGCGTGATTCATCCACGATCGTCTCGCCAACGTCGAAGAACACCGAACGGATTGTCATCACTGCGCCCCCAACCTGCCATCACCCTGCGTGCGCCAGCGCTACGCGCCCGCGTGGTCGTCGATCCAACCGTATTGCACGCTCCGGCCGGCCCCCACGCCGCGCCCGACGACCCTGGATGTGTCGGGCACGAATGTGGGCGGCTCGAGCCACAACGCCACCGCGAGCCTCCCTGCCTGCCGGAAGGGACGCGTGAACGCTCGGGAACGTCGTGCAGGCGCCGAAGTACACGCCGCTGCGCGACTACCTGCTGATAGCGGACAGATCCAGGTTCACCTGAGCTACGCCGACCTCGACCGCCTCGTCGACGGCCTACCCGACAGCGCCCGCGAGGGCCTTGTCTGGTGATCCGACCACAAGGTCGCCCTGCGGCATGTGTGCAGGTCCGGCACGGCTGGCGGCCGGCTACCAGATCGCCACCATCGACCTCGCGCTCCCGAGGACGGTCGCCGCCGGGCAACTGCAACTGCGGCTGCGCGAGGATGTGAAGATCGTCAAGCGGCAACGATTGGCGGCAACCCGTCGCCGACCCGTCCAGGCGAGGCTGGACCCGCAGGCGGATCCCGCGGTGGTCGGTCCACCGTCCACTGAGCGGGCCGCGCCCGCAACGATGGCGACGATGCAGGTGGGACGGGGTACGCGACGACCGTCACTGCGGGATTCACCGCGGATGTCCGATCCCCGCTACCCGTCACAGCTGTCGTCGCACCATCGGTCGGCCGTCACCGCGCCGGTACAGGCCGGTGAGGTTCCGCCACTGCTGTGGGCCGCCGCTGTGTCGATCAGGTGGGTGAGCCAAGGCCCGGGCGTCCGGCTGGCAGGCGAACGAACATGCGTGTACCGGGCGGTCGTTGTCGCCGACGCGGGCCTCGACCAGCCAGACATCGCCGTCGGCGTAGAGCCAGATGTTGCGGCGGGCGAGCCGCCGTAGTTGGGTCGGGCCGGGGCGCGGTGTCAGCCTCACGGCTGGTCCGTTTCCCCGGCCCGCCCGCCGAACCGGTTATGTGGAGTTCCACATAACCGGTTGTATGTCCCGCGGCTGGTTATGTTGAGGGCTGGCCTGCCGGTCGGCGATTCCCGGTGTGGCGTAAGGGCTCAGCTGATCGGGCGTTCCGCATAATCACAGGGCCTCCAGGAAGGCGAGCAGCTCGTCGGGTGGCCGGTATCGGCCGGGTTTGGCGCCGAGGGGCGCGGTGCGTGCGATCGCTCGTTCTTTGAGGGCCGGGTCGGCATGTTCGTAGATGTGAGTGGTTTGAGTGGTTTCGTGGCCGAGCCAGATCGCGATCGTCGCGATGTCCACGCCCTTGGCCCGCAAGAGCATCGCGTTCGTGTGGCGCAGAGTGTGCGGCGTGGGGTGTTCGGCCGCGAGCGGCGCGTAGGTGGTGCCCGCCGTGGCGACATGGCGGGCGAGGATCGCGCCGACGGTGTAGCGGCTGAGCGGACGGCCCTGCCGGGTCGCGAACAGGGGCTGGTCGGGCTGGCCGTGCAGCTCGTTGATCCATGCGGTCAGGACCGCGACCGTCTCGCGGGTCAGCGTCGGTGAGCGTTTCTTGCGTCCCTTGCCGGTTTATGCCGCAGCGGGAGTAATGCCGAGTCGCGGCTGCCGTTGACCGCGTTGCTGCTGCTGTGCCTGGGCTGGCCGATCTGAGCGGGCCCGCCGGACTCGGCATTACGGCGGCCGGGTCAGAGGTTGTCGAGGAAGGCGAGAAGGCTGTCGGTCGGTCGGAATCGACCGGGCCTGGTGGGCGGCGGCGCGGTGCGGTCGAGCGCTCGTTGTTTGAGGCGCAGATCACCGTGCAGGTAGCCGCGGGTGGTGCTTTCTTGCTCGTGGCCCAACCACAGCGCGATCACCGAGGTGCTGATCTCGGATTGCAGCAGTGTCATCGCGGTCGTGTGCCGCAAGACGTGAGCAGTGACCTTCTTGGTGCGAAGCGTCGGGCAGCGCTGGGCGGCGGTGTTGGTGTGCTTGGCGATCAGCCACTGCACCGCATCGCGGCTGAGCTGTCCACGACGGTTGGAGGGAAACAGCGGCTCCTCCGGTCCTCCCTGGCGCTCCTTGAGCCATCCGGTCAGCGTCTTGACGGTCTGGCTGGTGAGCGGGACGGTGCGTTGTTTGCGGTTCTTGCCGCGGGCGAACAAGTAGCTGGTGGTGCCCAGGTGCAGGTCTTGGCATCGCAGCCCGGTCAGTTCGGAAACGCGCAGTCCGGTCTGGATCGCGGTGAGCAGCAGCGCATGGTCGCGTCGGCCGGTCGGGGTGGTGCGATCCGGCGCGGCGAGCAGCGCCTTGACCTCGTCGATGGTGAGGAACGAGACCAAGGCGCGGTCGAACCGCTTGGCGGGCAGGGCGAGCACCCTTGCGATCAGCTCCGCGTGTTCGGGATGGCGCAGGGCGGCGTAGCGAAACAGCGACCGGATCGCAGCCAGGCGAACGTTGCGTGTGCTGGGGGTGTTGCCGCGGTCGTGTTCGAGGTGGTCCAGGAACGCGCTGACCAACCGAACGTCCAGGTCGCAGATGTCCAGTTCGGACGGTGGCTTGCCGGTGCGGGTGGCGGCGAAGCCCAGCAGCAGTCGCATCGTGTCGCGGTAGCCGCTGATCGTGTGAGGGCTGGCCTGCCGCTGGGTCATCAGCCGCTGGGTGAAAAACGCTTCCAGGGTCGGGGCGAGCAGGGTCATGGCAGGTCTCCCAGGGTGGCTTGCAGGCGGTTAGCGGCCAGCGCCAACAGTTCGGGCGCGGCGGTCAGGTACCGGTAGGTGTCGGACGGCTCGACGTGACCCAGGTAGGTGGACAGCCACAGCATTCGGGCTTGCACGTCGAGGCCGGCACGGTGCCAGTCGAGCAGGGTGCGAACAGCGAACCCATGTCTGAGGTCATGCACCCTCGGCTGCGGCGCTCCTGGTGGGCGCTCGATACCGACGCGGCGGCACAAGTCGCGAAACGCCTTCTGCACCGCGCTCTTGTCCATCCGATTGCCGCGGGTGGACACGAAGAAGCTGGGCACGTTCGGCTTTGGGCATAGCTGGTCACGTTGGCGGTCGTAGCGAACCAGCGCCTGAACCGTCGAGGCGTGCAACGGCAGCTGCCGTGACTTCCCGAACTTGGTGTTACGGATGGTGAGCACACCGGCGTGCACGTCGACGTCGCCGCGGTCAAGCCGTAGCGCTTCGCCGATGCGCATGCCCGCCACGGCGAGCAAACCGATCAGCGTGTAGTGGCTGGCCGCCCGCAGCGGCGGCCGCAGCGCCGCTGCCGCCGCCAGCAGCCGGCCGATCTCCGCATCGGAGTAGAGATACGGGACCGCGTAACGCTTGCGGTGCAGGAACAGCCCGGTCGGCGGGACCTCGGTGGCCGCATCGATGGTGCGTAGATAGCCGGCGAACCCTCTGGCCACCGACAGCCGGGCCGCCTTCCAGCCCTCGGTCCCGCGGGTCCGTGCCGCCCACGCAGCCGCCAGCTCGGTGGTCAGCGTGCCAACGCCGGCCCGCTCGAGGAACGCGGCGAGGTCGGTGAGCAGCCGCTCGTGTTCGACCAGCTTGAACCCCAGCGCCCGGCGGATCGTCAGGTAGTCGGCGACCGCCTCACGCAGCGCGGTCATGCCGCGCTTCTGGGCCACGGGCGGGCAAGCTCACGCAGCCGCTGCCAGTCGACCTTCGCGTAGAGCACCGTCGTGGCGTGCCGGCGATGGCGCAGCAGCGAGGCGACCTCCTCCAGCGGGGCGCCCGCTTTGAGCACCTCGGTGGCCACGGTGTGCCGCAGCCGGTGCGCGCCCACCGGCGCGATCCCGGCCCGGTGGCACGCATAGCGCACGACCGCCGCGACCGTGCCGCCGCAAAGCGGCCCGAACGTGGCGCGCGTCTGCAAGAACAAGTGCGGATCTTCTCGACCGGGACGGCCGTGGCGCAGGTAGTCGACCAGCGCATCGCCGACGTCAACCGGCAGCGGCAACCGCTCGCGGCGATCGTCCTTGCCGCGGATCACGATCTCGCCAGCTCGCCAGTTCACGTCACCGAGCCGTATCGCGGCGACCTCGCCACAGCGCAACCCCAGACGCGCCAGCATGAGCAGGATCGCGAAGTCGCGCCGGCCCGCCGGCCCGTCCCGATCGCAGCTGGCCAACAAACGCCCCACGCATGCCGGGTCAAGTGCGCGTGGCAGCGAGGTGCCGCGCCAGCCCGCAACCAGCGGCACCGCCCCCGTCAGGTCACCGGCCGTCAGCCCTTCCAGATACAAGAACCGCAACAGCTGCCGCAGCGTTGTCACGACCAGCTTCTGCGAGCGTGCGCCCGTCAGCCGACGGCACTTGGCCAACACGAAGCCGGTCACCTCACCGGCGGTGAGCGGCTCAACACCACCATCTGGATCGATGCGATCGGACAGGAACTGCCGCGCCACTCGCCGGTAGTCCCGGACCGTGCCCGACCCCGCCGCCAGGCCACGCTCGCGCACCAGGTACTCACCGAACTCGGTCACCAGCCGGTCGATCGAATCGGCCGGTGCCGGCGCCGGCGGCTCTGGCACAAGTCCCAGCCCGCGCAAGTACCCCAGCAGCTGCCGCGACGATGACGGGGAGCACCACCGCGCCCCAGCATGAGACAAACGCGCGTACCGCAGAAACTCCTCCAGCAGCCGCTGAGTCAGGTCCTGCGGCTCCGTTCTCCGGGTGGCCATCCAGGCACTCAGCTCGGCCATCAACCGCAGCCGCGATCCCTGCGCCGTCCAGCTGTAACCCAGCTCGACCAGCTCGGACAGAAAGCCGCGAACCAGCGGCTGCAACGGCCCACGCACGTGGGCACCGGTCGGTCTGCCCATCAACGCCTCCTTCACCGGGAGTGACTTCCAGCGCAAGGAAACGATGACCATCGAGCCAGTCTTATGCCGAGTCCAACGGGCCCGCTCAGATCGGCCAGCCCAGGCACAGCAGCAGCAACGCGGTCAACGGCAGCCGCGACTCGGCATTACTCCCGCTGCGGCATAACACGGC
>DASRHY010000065.1:0-17006 GCA_035650275.1 Kribbellaceae bacterium
CGTTCCTTGCAGTATGTAGACGATGCCTGGTCTGTCGTTATGGTCGTGCATCGGGCCGAAGACGCCTCCAGGCTCGATGGTCACCATCCGCATTCGAAGTTGGCGCCCCGCCATGCCCTCGATCTCAGGGCCAAGGTCAACCGTTGCAAGTACCTCTGCCGTAACACCGTTCGTTTCAGGTGCCGCCTGTTCGTTGCTCATCGTGCGCTCCTCTCTGTACTTCCAGGGCCTCACGTTCGACTGCCGACGCCGTCGACGAAGGCGCGTCAGTGGTGGGGGCCGTGCCGGCCGAGGGTCTCCACGGGGGTCGCGCCGGGGCGGGTCCACTGCGGCGCGGGGCGGCTGGTCGGGCCCCAGGTGGCGACGCCGTCGGCGTCCGAGCGCCAGTACCAGCAGATCGGCGAGCCATGTCCACCGACCGGCGAGTCGGCCTGAGGGGCCTCGGGCCAGCCCTCGGGGGTGTCCTCCCACGCCTCGCGGCGGCCGTAGGGCGTCATGTCGAGCAGGCCGAGGGACCCGTTGACCGGCTCGTTGCCCCGGCCGGTCGTGGAGTAGGTGAGGAACACGCGGTCGCCGTCGCGCAGGAAACAGGCGATGTGCCCCATTTCTCCGCCGACCGGCGCGTCCACACCGCGCACCGAGTACCAGGGCTGGATGTACCCCATGAACTCGACGTATGAGGCCACCTCGTCCCACCGGCCCGTGGTCAGGAGGGCGAACGAGACGCCGCGGGCGTTGAGGTAGACGGCATCCTTCATGTGCCAGGCCGTGGTGGTGCAGCCCTCGCACTGCCCCTGATGCGGCGCGCCGTCGTACCACATGTGCTTGTAGACCACGAGCTCGTCGCGGCCCTGGAACAGGTCCAGGAACGGGACCGGGCCGTCGGGTCCGACGACCTCGACCGTCCCGTCGAGCTCCACCATCGGCAGCCGGCGGCGGGCCGCGGCGACGGCGTCGCCCTCGCGGGTGTGGGCTTTCTCGCGGACCAGCAGCTTGTCACGGGCGGTCTGCCAGGTGGCCAGGTCGACCACGGGCGGGCGGCCGGGCAGCGCGGTGGTCGGGTCGTCCGGCGTGGTCGTCATGGCGTCCTCCATGGTGTCTCGTGCCGGGCAGCATCGTACGACGCGCTCTCAGATGCGCAGGTCGGCAGCGACCGGGCGATGGTCGCTGCCGGTCCTGGGCAGCACC
The DNA here is from genome assembly GCA_035650275.1 of Kribbellaceae bacterium. GTDB lineage: Bacteria > Actinomycetota > Actinomycetes > Propionibacteriales > Kribbellaceae > DASRHY01. The sequence continues at coordinate 1,189 of DASRHY010000065.1, forward strand.
CAGGCCCGGGACGGCTCCACGCCGCGGACGAGTACGTGGTCGATCCGGGCCATCGGGAACCCGGCCGGCCAGCTGAACCCGAACCCGTCGCCGGCCGCCCCCTGCGCCGACCGCAGCTGGGCCGTCACCGGTGCCAGGCTGCGGTCGTTCGCGGTGCCGTTCAGGTCGCCCATCAGCACGACCTTGGCGAGCTTCTCGTCGGCGAGCTGCCGGCCGAGCTGCTCGATCGTCTCGTTGCGCTGATCCGCGGTGAACCCGCTCGACCCGATCCGGACCGACGCCAGGTGCGCGACGTAGATCGCGACGTCGCCGTCCGGGGTGGTCAGCTGCGCCCGCAGCGCGCGGGTCCAGCTGAGGCCGATGTCGACCGAACCGGACTCCGCGATCGGGTACCGTGACCACAGCCCGACGGTGCTGCGCTTGACCCGGTACGGGTACTCGGCGTCGAACGCCTTGTTGTACACGTTCAGCGCGGACCCGGTCATCTCCTCCAGCGCCACCACGTCCGCGTCCGCGGCGAGCAGGTCCCGGGCGGTGCCGGCGTGGTCGCCGTTGGCCACGTCCACGTTGTGCGTCAGCACCCGCAGGTTGTGCGTGCCGCCACCCTTGCCGGGAACTACCAGCTCACCGAACAGCCCGGCCCAGATGAGGGCGGGCACCAGTACGGCGACCGCCGCGGTGGCCGACCGTCGTACCACCGCTCCCACCACGATCAGCGGGACCGCGAGGCCGACCCACGGCAGGAAGGTCTCCAGCAGGCTGCCGGCGTTGCCGACCGAGTTCGGCACGCGGCTGTGGAAGAGCAGGACGAAGGTGGTCAGGACCGCGAGCAGCGCGAGTGACCACCCGCGAGTCCACTTGTTCGACCGCCGCGCCCTGATGGGTGCGGCGGCCGCATTGGTCCTGTCGTCCGGAGGCGACTCGGTACTGCTGAGCATGCCCCCAGTCTTCCCGACCCCGTCAACCGCAACCGAATCCGCCACCCAGGTCAGGTGGCTCCGATGTCGAAGACGTTGCCTTCAGGGTCACTCAGCGTGGTCCAGCGAGTACCGTACTCGTCGAAGTCGGCAACCCGCTTGGCGCCGAGCCCGACGACCCGGTCGACCTCGGCCTCGTGGTCCGGGCCGACCAGGTCGACGTGCAGCCGGTTCTTGCCGGCCCGCTCCTCCGGGACCTTGACGAACATGAAGCCGGTCGACCCGGAGCCGTGCCCGATGGTGGCGAAGAACTCGTTCGCGTCCGGGTCCACGGGTTGCTCCAGCACGCCGGACCAGAACCCGGCCAGCGCGGCGGCGTCGTGGCAGTCGAAGACGACCTGGGCGAAGGACAGTGCCATGGTTCGAAACCTCCAGGAATTGGTCAGGCGGTGCGAGCCAGGATCGGCCAGCACACCTCGGTACGGAACGCGGCCGGGTCGACGGTCTCCCCCGGTCCGGTCAGGTAGATCTCCCGGATCGGCCCGGGCGCGACCGCGCAGTGCTCGGCGACGTGGCTGCCGAGCGCGGCATACGTACGGTCGAAGTCGGTGAACGGCCCCTCGTGCACGGCGATCGCGAACTCGCCACCGGGCAGCTCGGTCACCTGCAGGCCAGGGACCGTGTCGGCCGAGACCGGGACGAAAGCGACGACCTCGCCGGCGTCGTCGGTGAAGAACTCGTCCGCGTACGACGCCCCGCCGGGCCCGGCGACCACCCGACCGGCGGCGTCGTACAAGGTGCCGAAGGCCGTCTCGCACCAGGGCCCGATCGCCTCGCGCTCGACCCGGTCGGTGATCGCGACCACCCGCAGCGGTGCCAGCGTGCGGTACTCGACGGCGAGCCGGTCGGTGGCCAGCGCGAGCAGGTCGCGCAGCGAGCCGACTACCTGCTGGGTGCGGACCAGCTCGGCCTCCATCCGGGCCAGATGCTCTTGCAGTACACGGTTCCTGGCCTCCACCGACGGCGCCTCGACCACCTCGCGGACCTGCGGCAGGGGCATCTCCAGCTCGCGCAGCCGGCGGATCAGCAGCGCGGTGCCGACCTGGCTGGTCGCGTACCGCCGGTAGCCCGACGACGGATCCACCTGGTCCGGCGCGAGCAGCCCGATGTCGTGGTAGTGGTGCAGCGTCTTGACCGTGAGGTGGGTGAGCCGGGAGAACTCGCCGATCGGCACCGATGCACTCATAGGCCGAGCCTCCACCCTCCGGCTACCGGAGGGTCAACCCGGGGTCCCGGTACGCCGACACCACGAGGCACCCCGGCTCGGCGACTTGGTCGATCCGGCAGCCCGCCCGGATCACCGCGTTCAGGTACGTCGCCAGTGGCCGATGGATGCCTGGGGCATCGACCGGGTGAACCATCGCGTAGCCGGTCCAGCCATCCGGGTCGCAGACCGGATGCCGGATCGAGAACACCAGCTGTCCGCCCTTGCACAACGCGTGCACCGCGGTCCGCAGTGCCGTCTCCCAGTCCTCTGTGCGGTCGAACACACGGTCCGCCAGGACGACGTCGTACACCGGCTGGAAGCTGACGTCGCCGAGCCCGGCGCGGATCACCCGGGCACCGTCCGCGGCGGGTGCGCCGGGCGGTGCGAGCGACGTTACGTCGGCGCCGCGGGTGGTCAGCAGCAGTCCGAGCTGGCCGGGCCGCTCGCCGGCATACAGGATCCGACGCCCGGACACGTCGCCGAGCATCGCCAGGACCACCGGGTCCGGCTGCTCCTCGACGTCGCCGGACCGGACCATCCGCTCAGTATGGCGGCTGCCCCTCGGCGACGCAGGAGCGACGCATCAGTCCTCGAAGTCGTCGTCCTCGTCGTCGCCGAAGTCGAGCTCGTCGTCCAGCTCCTCGTCCAGATCGTCATCGAGATCGTCACCGACTACGTCGTCGTCGAGCTCGTCGTACACGTCGTCGATGTCTTCGACGTCAGTGTCGAAGTCGTCGTCGAACTCGTCGCCGGTATCGAACTGGGTGGTCATAGGGCGCCCCCTTCAGCTCACGAGTTGACCCGTTGCCCGGATCGTGATGCGCCGACCGGATCAGGGTCCCTCGGACCGCCCCGGCTGGCAATGTCCCGGACCGCATGCTGACACGTCCCGCGGACCTGCCGTTCCACGGGACGTGTCGTCTCGAACGCTGATCAGTGGCTATGCCCCAGCTGGGCCCTGATCTCACCACCCGGGTACAAACTGCTGTGCACGTTCGCGTAGGCGGTGCCGGCCCGGATCGCCGCCACCAGCTCGTCGAACTCGCCGGCCGTGATGCCTTGACCGGCCGGTCCGATCACATCGGCCGGGCGGATCGTGCCGTCGACCACACCCGGTGCCGCCGGGCAGGCCTGCGTACCGGCCGGGCCGTTGCCGAGGTTCGTGCACAGGAAGGCGGAGATGCCACCGCTCTGCGCCTTGCCACCGAGGTGGATGTGCGCCTGCGTCACGTTCCCTTCGAGCGAGGCGTAGGTCAGCCGGAAGGTGATCTCCTGCCTCTCGTCGTTGATCTGTGCCCGGAACCTGCCGGTTCCGGTCGTCGAGAGCGCCAACGGGTCCTCCTCGTACCCGGTCAGCCGTACGTTCAGCAGCGTCGGCTGGTCGTCCGAGCCGCCGCTGCTGTCGGCGACCGCCGCCGAACCCGTCGCTGTGGCGGCGATCAGCAGACCGACCACCACCGCATGCCGTACTCCTCGAAGTGCCACCATGCCACCTCCCACGGATCCCCCACCGTCGTTTGACGACGTCCTGTTCTACGCCTGTCGCACTGGCAGCGGAAGTAGTTGAACCCGCAGAAATGGTTATGGCTCACGCCTTGTCAGACCTCCGGTCTGTCAGGGCAGCAGCTGTGCGCAGCTGATGTCGCTGGCGAAGCGGCTGCCTCGCGCTGCTCGCCGCCGGCCACCGCTAGCCGGCCACCAGGCGTACCGCGAGCCCGGCGATCAGAAGGCTGGACACCAGGGCACTCACGAGTCGCCCGCGGCTGCTCGTCAGCACCCTGCCGAGCACCGCACCGCCACCGGCGAGGACCAGTTGCCAGCTGGCGGACGCGACGAACGCGGCCACGACGAACACGACCGCCTCCGGCGGTTCCGCCGCGGTCCGGCTGCCGAGCACGAGCGCCGTGAAGTAGACCACGGTGGTCGGGTTCAGCAGGGTCATCCCCAGCAGGCCGATGTACGCCCGCACGGGTCCGGGCGGCGTCTCACCGGACGCATTGGCCGGCGTCCGGTACTGGCGGAGAGCGGAGACGCCGCCGCGGACCGCGAGCGCCACGAGGACGACGGCGGACGCCCAGCGCAGCGGCACCAAGAACGGCTGCAGCGCGGGCGCCAGTACGGACCCGCCGGCCACCGCGACCAGCGCATACACGCCGTCCGCGCTGGCGATGCCGAGCGCGGCGAACGCGCCGACCCTGAACGACGTACGAGCCGTCAGGCTCACCAGGTAGGTCCCGACCGCGCCGACGGGTACGGCAATGCCGTACCCAGCCAGCAGGCCCGCGACCAGCGCGGCGGTCACGACCGGACGGGCGTCGACCTCCACCGCCGGCAGGCCTGCTGCTGCACCCGCGCCGGACGAGCGGCAGCAGGCAGCGACAGGACGGCGACGATCGTGGTCATGGCCCGATCCTGAGGTCGGTGCCCACGGACCGCAACCGACTTATCGCCGCACCCCGAGTCAGCGCGGTGCGGGACCGGCCCCGTTACAGTGCACGGATGTTCGCCATCGACCTTGACGACGGCGCCGAGCTGCGCCCGCTGGAACCGTGGCAGGCCGAGGAGTTCCTCACCCATCTGGACCGGGCGCGGGACGCCGTCGACCCGTGGATCCCGTGGGCGAGCCGGAACAAGGACCTCGACTCGGCCCGCGCCACGTTGCAGCGGTACGCCGACCTCGCCGCCCGCGACGCCGGCCGGCTGTACGGCATCTGGCTGGACGGCACCCTCGTAGGCGGCACCATGTTCGTCCACTTCGACGCCACCGCCGGCACGGCCGAGATCGGCTGCTGGCTGGAGCCCGCCGGGCAGGGCCGCGGCCTGATCACCCGCGCCGCGAGGCACCTCATCGACTGGGCGGTGCGCGAGCGCGGCATCCACCGGATCGAGTGGCTCACCCGACCCGACAACACTGCCAGCAGCAACGTCGCTCGCCGGCTCGGCATGAGGCTGGACGGCGTTCTGCGGGAGCAGTTCTACTACGAAGGCGCCCGGCACGACACCGAGGTCTGGTCCCTACTGGCCCCGGAGTGGCCCGGCCCCGCGGCTACAGACCGACCTGCGTCGTAACGATGTCTCATATCAAGAAGCAGCATTGTTCAGAGTTCGCGTGAGCAATGTGCGTAGCTGGCTAGGACGGGCGCAGGCCGCCGGGGACGACGAGGCCGGACTCGTAGGCGGCGATCACGGCCTGGGTGCGGTCGCGCAGGCCGAGCTTGCCGAGCAGCCGGCTGACGTGGGTCTTCACGGTCTCGTCGCTGACCACCAGCCGTGCGGCGATCTCCGGGTTGGACAGGCCCTCGGCGATCAGCCCGAGCACTTCAGTCTCCCGGGGCGTGAGGTTGCCGAGGGCAACGACCTGGCTGGTGGAACGCGGCCGGAGCCGGGTGAACTCCGAGATCAGCCGCCGGGTCACCGTCGGCGCCAGCAGCCCGCCGCCGGCCGCGATCACCCGGACCGCGTCGAACAGCCGCTCCGCGGTGACGTCCTTGAGAAGGAAGCCGCTCGCGCCCGCCACCAGCGCGTCGAACACGTACTCGTCGAGGTCGAACGTCGTCAGCATCAGGATCCGCGGGCCCTGCCCGGGACCGGCTCCGTCGAGGATGCGCCGGGTCGCCTCGATGCCGTCCAGCACCGGCATCCGTACGTCCATCAGGACGATGTCCGGCGCCAGCTCGCGGCATAGCCGGACCGCCTCGGCGCCGTCGGCCGCCGTACCGTCCACCGCGAAGTCCGGCTGGGTCCGCAGCAGCGCGCCGAACCCTGCCCGCACCACCTCTTGGTCGTCGACAACCAGGATCCGGATCGTCATGGCCCGTCCACCGGGATCGGCAGCACGACCTCGACCAGGAACCCGCCACCGGCCGAGCGGCCGACGGCCAGCCTGCCGCCCACCATCGCGGCGCGTTCGCGCATGCCCAGCAGGCCGTGGCCGTTGTTCTCGGCAGCGGTGTACGGCGGACCGGGGCCGTTGTCGCGGACCCGCACCAGCAGGGCCTCGGTGGCGAACTCCAGCTCGACGTCAACCGCCGCGCCCGGCGCGTGCCGGCGCGCGTTGGTCAGCGCTTCCTGCACGATCCGGTAAGCCGTCAGCTGCACGCCCGGGTCGAGTGCTACCACCCGCCCGCTCACGATCAGCCTCGTACCGGCCCCGCTGGAGGCTCGGGCCTCGTCGACCAGCTCGTTGAGCTGCTGCAGCCCGGGTTGTGGTGCTCGAACGAGATCGCTGCCGACGTCCTCGCGCAGCACGCCGAGCAGCCGCCGCATCTCGGTCAGCGCCGACCGGGCGGTGTCGCCGATAGCGACCAGCCGCTTCGCGCCCTCCGGCGGCATCCCGGGTGTGGTCAGCCTGGCCGTCTCGGCCTGTACGGCGATCATCGAGATGTGGTGCGCGACCACGTCGTGCAGCTCGCGCGCGATCCGGGCCCGTTCGCCCCGGGCGGCATGCTCCAGCAGGGTGTCCGCGGTCGCCCGACTGGCCTCGGCGGACGCGGCCGCGGCACCGCGCTCGCGGACCGCGGTGCCGAGGAGCACGGCAGCCGCCATCGAGACCAGCAGCAGCGTCGACCCCGGCCGCGGCTCACCCAGCGCGAACAGCATGAACGGCAGCACGAACGGGAATGAGACCCAGCGCGGGCGGCTGCGGCCGAGCCAGTACAGCGCGATCAGGTTCGCCAGCACCGCGGCGCTGAACGGCGGTTCCTGGCCGCCGATGGTGACCATCACGGCCAGCGTGACGGCCAGTGCCACCGGCACCGGGTGAGCCGGCAGGAAGGCCAGCGGCACGGTCGAGAGCAGCGCGAGCACGAGCGCGGTGCCGAAGTCCATGCCGGTCTGGTCGCCCCGGTTTGCGGCCTCCAGGACCGCGAGCAGGCCGAGGACGGCCGCGGCGACGTACGGAACGTCGCGGCTGCCAGCGATCCTGCGGGCTCCGAGGCCGATCCGGTCGGCCAGCTCCCGGGCCTGACTCACGGTCACATTGTCCGTCACCGCGGCGGTTCCGGGCGTCCCTCACGCGAGGGACGCCGAAGACCGCTCAACTGCGTGACGACGCCCGGCCGTACCCGCCCGTAGCGTCGCGAGCATGGAGGCAAACCGCATCGAGGTTCACGAGCTGCGCAAGAGGTACGGCACGACCGTCGCGGTGGACGGTCTGACGTTCACGGTCCAGCCGGGTCAGGTGACCGGGTTCGTCGGCCCGAACGGCGCCGGCAAGTCGACGACCATGCGGGTGATCCTCGGGCTGGACGCCCCAGACGGCGGCAACGCCCTGGTCGGTGGCCACCGCTACCGAGACCTGGGTACACCGCTGCGCGAGGTCGGTGCCCTGCTCGACGCGGGCGCCGTACATCCCGGCCGGAAGGCCCGCGACCACCTGCTGTGGATGGCGCAGTACAACGGCCTGTCCGCGCGCCGGGTGGACGAGGTACTCGAGCAGGTCGGGCTGGCCGAGGCCGCGCGGCGTCGTGCCGGCGGGTTCTCGCTGGGCATGCTGCAGCGGCTCGGCATCGCCGGTGCGCTGCTCGGGGACCCGCCCGTGCTGCTGTTCGACGAGCCGGTGAACGGCCTCGACCCGGAGGGCATCGTCTGGATCCGCGGCCTGCTGCGGTCGTTGGCCGCGGAGGGCCGGGCCGTGCTGGTGTCCAGCCACCTGATGGGCGAGCTGGAGGGCAGCGCCGATCACCTGGTCGTGATCGGCCGCGGCCGGCTGATCGCCGACACAACCGTCCGCGAGCTGCTGACTGCGGCCTCGGCGGACCGGGTGCTGCTGCGCACCTCGGACCGGACCGGTGCGATGACCGTGCTGGTGAACGCCGGCGGCACCGTGGCGGCGACCGACCACGACCGGGTTACTGTCAGCGGCCTGACGCCGGAGCACATCATCAAGCTGCTCAACCAGCACGACCTGCCGTTCTCCGAGGTGGCCGCGCACCGCGCGTCGCTGGAGGAGGCGTACATGGACCTGACCCGGGACGCGGTCGAGTTCGCCGCCCACGCCCGGCCGCGGGAGGCGTGATGACCACCTTCCTTCGGGTGCTGCGCGGCGAGTGGACCAAGTTCTGGACGGTCCGCAGCACGGTGCTCTGCCTGCTGGCCGCCGTGGTCGTCTCGGTGTTGCTGGAACTGCTCGGGGCGTCCGCGGGCTCGACGAGCGCCAACGAGGAGCCGCGGTACACCGACCAGGCCTATTTCGTGCACAAGCCGCTCGCCGGTGACGGCTCGATCGTCGCCCGGGTCGTCAGCCAGCAGAACAGCAACGAGTGGGCGAAGGCGGGGCTGCTGGTGAAGGCCGGTGTCACCCCGGGCGCGCCGTACGCGGCCGTGATGGTGACCCCGGGGCACGGCGTGCGGATGCAGTCGATGTTCGGCACCGACCTGGCCGGCGGCACGCAGACGGCACCGCGCTGGCTCAAGCTGACCCGGACGGGCGGCACGATCACGGGGTACGACTCGGCGGACGGCCGCGACTGGCGGCAGGTCGGCACAGTGTCCGTGCCGCTGCCTCGGGACGCCGAGGTCGGACTGTTCGTCGGGTCGGCGCCGTCGTACCAGACCACCAGGACCGGGGGCGGTGTCGCGCTCACCACCGAGCTGACTGTCGGCCGGGCGGTCTTCGACTCGGTGACGGTGACCGGGACGCCGACGGCACAGCCGGCACGGGAGTGGGCGCACGGAAGCATCTCCACCGCCTTCGGGAAGGTCCCCGCCGGGATCGCCGGGGCGGGCGGCCTCAGCCAGTCCGGCGGCACCTTCACAGTGACGGGGTCGGGGGACATCGCCGGCTACGGCATCGAGAGCTGGCGGTCGCCGGGCGACGACGACGTCGTCATGCTCAGCCTGTTCGGCGTGCGGCTCGGCATGATCGCCGTGATCGCGCTCGGCGTGCTGGTGATGACCGCGGAGTACCGGACCGGGCTGATCCGGACCACGTTCACCGCCGGACCGCGGCGCGGGCAGGTGCTGGCCGCCAAGGCGGCAGTGCTGGCCGGCACCGTGTTCGTCACCGGTCTTGTCACCGCGGTCGGGGCTTTCCTGATCGCCCAGCCCGGGCTGCACTCGGGCGGCTACAACCCGCCGGCGTACCCGCACGTGTCGCTGACGGACGGCGCCACCGTGCGCGCGATCGTCGGCACGGCACTGTTCCTGGCCGTGCTCGCGCTGTTCAGCCTCGGCATCGCCGTACTCCGCCGGCGTACCGTCGGCGCGATCGTTTTCGTCATCGCAGTGATCGTTCTGCCGCAGATCGTCGTACCGGTGATCTCGCCGCAGGCCGACGTCTGGATCAGCCGGCTCACGCCGATCGCCGGGCTGGCGATCCAGCAGACGGTCGAGAACGGCCAGGTGATCGGCCCGTGGGCAGGGATGGGCGTGCTGTGTGCGTACGCCGCTGCTGCGCTCGGTCTCGCCCGCTGGCAGCTCGGCCGCCGGGACGCCTGATGTCGCCGCCGCTGATCGGCCGTGCGTTGCGGGCTGAGTGGACCAAGCTGCGCACGGTCCGGAGCACGGGGTGGGCGCTGCTCGCGCTGGCGGCGCTGACGGTAGCGCTCGGCGCGCTGGTGACCTGGGACCTGACGCCGCCGCGTTGTGGGCGCTCGGATCCCTCCTGCGACTTCGACCTGACCAGGCTCAGCCTGGCCGGGGTGTATCTCGGCCAGGCCGCGGTGGTCGTGCTGGCGGTGCTCGCGATCACGACCGAGTACGAGGCAGGGATGATCCGCACCACGCTCGCGGCCTGCCCGCGCCGGCTCACCGTACTGGCCGCCAAGGCGCTCGCGCTCGCCCTGGTGGTGCTGGGCACGGCGGCTGTCGGCGTGCTCGGGTCGCTGGTCGTGGGCCGGCAGATCCTTGCCGCCAACGGATTCTCCACCGCGGCCGGATACCAACCGCTGTCGCTGGCCGACGGCGCCACGCTGCGGGCCTACGGCGGCACGGTGCTGTACCTCGGCCTGGTCGCGCTGCTCGGACTCGGAATCGGCTTCGTCATCAGGCACACCGGCGGCACGGTCACCGTCGTACTCCTGCTCCTGTACATCACCCCCGTCGTCGCGATGGCCGTCACCGATCCGCGCTGGAAGGAGTGGATCGAGCAGGTCTCGCCGATGACGGCCGGGCTGTCGATCCAGGCGACCATGCGGCTGGACGGGCTGCCGATCGCACCGTGGCCAGGACTCGGCGTCCTCGCCCTGTACGCCGCCGGTGCCACCGCCGCCGGGGCGATCCTCTTCCGCTTCCGCGACGCCTGACGGTGGCAGGCGTGCAGAGTCACTTGAACGACGATGCAAGTGAGTGCGCTTCCCGTTCAGTCCGATGATGGTCCGTCGCGGCCAACGTCGCGGGGCCGTCTCCCATGTCACAGGCTGCCCGGCTGTCTCGTCTCGGTGACGAGCCAGTACCGGATGAGGAGCGTGACGTGATGCGAGTGTTCGTGGCAGGCGGGAGCGGGGTCGTCGGGCGTCGTCTCGTGCCGCAACTGGTGGCCCGTGGGCACCAGGTGACCGCGACGACGACGAGCGCGGGCAAGGTGGGGCTGCTGGAGCAACTGGGCGCAGAGGGCGTCGTGATGGACGGGCTGGATGCGGCGTCGGTGGGCGAGGCCGTCGCCGCGGCCCGGCCGGACGCGATCGTGAATCAGATGACTGCCCTTTCGGTGGCGCACGCCGGCAAGCCCAACCTGAGGAAGGCCGACCGCTTCTTCGCCACCACCAACCGGCTCCGCAGCGAGGGGATCGACCACCTGCTGGCCGCGGCCGAGGCGACCGGTGTCTCCCACGTCGTCGCACAGGGCCACGCCAGCATGAACGGAATCCGCACGGGCGGATGGGTCAAGACCGAGGAGGACCCGCTGGAGGTGCTGGAGGGGACAAAGGCGATCAACCATCTCGAGGACGTGGTGGTCAGGGCTGGCGGTGCGGTCCTGCGCTACGGCGGGTTCTACGGGCCGGGCGCTTGGGACGATCAGGTCAAGCTCGTGCGGAAGCGGCTGTTCCCGCTGGTCGGGGGTGGCACCGGCTACGTCTCGTGGGTGCATGTCGACGACGTGGCGAGCGCTACTCTGCTGGCGGTGGAGCAGAAGGCGACGGGCGTGTTCAACATCGTCGACGACGAGCCGGCACCTGTCAGGGAGTGGCTGCCCTATCTCGCGCAGTGCGCCGGAGCCAAACCCCCGCGACGGGTCCCCACGTGGCTGGCGCGGCTGCTGGCCGGCGAGATGGCGGTGGGCATGATGACCCAGGGGCGTGGCTTCTCCAACGCCAAGGCCAAGCGGGAGCTCGGCTGGAAGCTGCGCTATCCGTCGTGGCGGCAGGGTTTCAAGGAAGAACTCGCATGAAAGAACTCGTATGACCCGGGGCGAGGAGTTCGAGGAGCTGCGGCCGTTGCTGTTCGCGATTGCCTACCGGATTCTTGGCAGCGTGGCCGAGGCCGAGGACGCGGTCCAGGAGACCTGGCTACGCTACGAGGCCTCCCCGACACAGCCCACGTCGACCAAGGCCTTCCTCTCAGCCGTGGTCACGCGAGTCTCGATCGACGTACTGCGCTCTGCGCGGGTCCGGCGGGAGACCTACGTCGGGCAGTGGTTGCCCGAGCCATTGCTCACCGACCCCTACCACGACCCGGAGCGGACCGCGGAGCTGGCCGATTCGGTGTCGATGGCGGCCCTGTTGCTGCTCGAGCGGCTGACCCCGCTCGAACGGGCCGTCTTCGTGCTGCGGGAGGTGTTCGGATTCGGCTTTCCCGAGATCGCCGTTGCCGTGGGGCGCTCGGAGGCGGCGTGCCGCCAGCTCGCGACCCGGGCCCGACGTCACATGGACGTCGGGCGCCCGCGGTTCGAGGCCGACCGCCGAGAACGCGAGGAGCTGGCCGCGCGGTTCTTCGATGCGCTCCGCGACGGCGACATCGAGGGACTGCGGCAGCTGCTCGCTGCCGACGTCCAGATGGTCGGGGATGGCGGCGGCAAGGCGCCTGCGTTCGCCAGGAGCGTGATCGGTGCCGACAACGTGGCCCGCGTGCTCGCCTCGAACCTCCCACTGCTCGCCACGATCGACGTGAGAGTGGAGCCACGCGAGGTGAACGGCCAGCCGGGCGCGATCCTTCGCGATCGGAACGACAACGTCGTCGGCACGGTGACGCTCGACGTGCTCGGCGGGCGGATCCAGGTGATCCGCTCGGTGGTCAACCCCGACAAGCTCGGGCACCTGGGTCCCGTCGCGGATGCCTGGGCGCTTGCCCGCGAGATGAAGCAGGCTCGCCGGCCCAGGGCCTGACCCACGCACTCAACTCGGCGAGCATCCGAGGCGTTGCCGGATCATGTCAGTCGGACTCCTCGATGGCAGCGCCAGGCGCACGTCCAGGCGTCGGATGCCGACGAGGTCCTCATCATGTCGTGTCGTTGCCGAGACCCGATGTGGCAGATCCCGGTTGCTCGGTGACGCGCACGACGCTCACAGGGGCGTGAGCACTGCGACAGGGATCACACGCCCTGACTTATCCTCGTACGTGGCGAAGGACGGCGCCCGGGCCAGGACGATCTCGCGCCAGAGACGGTCGCGCTCCGCCCCCAACGCCACCTGCACGTCGACATCCAGGTGCCGGGGACCCAACTCGACGTGTGCTCGGGATGCGGCGCGCAGGTTGCGGAACCACTGGGGGTCCTGCTTGCTCCCGCCGGCGGTACCAGTGACCACGTAGCCGCCCTCGTCCTCGAAATAGCTGACCGGCGTTGTGTGTGGGGTCCCGCTCTTGCGCCCCGGCACGGTCAGCAGCAGAACCCGGGTCCCGCCCCGGGCGGTGCCGCCAATGCGCCCGTTCGATCGGCGGTACAAGAACACGGCGAGGCGGTTGCCGGCCCTCATGAGCCTTTTCACGGCCGCGTTCATCCGATCTCCCTGCGTGCGCTCGCCTGAGCGTCGCCCCCGGCTTCGGAGAATGTCAAGATCCGCATGCGGCGAGCCAGACATCTTCGTGATCTGGGGTGCCGGGACGCGGGCGGCCGCCGCGCTGGTTTCGCAACGTCGGCGGCCTGGGCGACCGAAGCCTCTCTCATTGCCGGCAAAGTCGCCTTACTAGCCCTGTGCCCGGAATGTGGCAGATGGAACACAAGTCGTGGGCCGGCGCGGGTCACTCGATCGGTCGGGCCGCTTCGCTGGGTAGGGCCTGGTCGTCGATCAACCGCTGGGCGATGTCGCGCGCGTCGATCTGCGGGAGCGTGCGTTCGCGGGCGGTGGCCCAGCTCGGGCACGGTGGCAGGAACACTCCTTGATCGGCATCGGCCATTGTGATGGCCCGCCGCCGCTGCGGACGGGAATTGTCCTAGACGCCGCCTACCGTGGTGGCCGGCGCATCGTCCCTGCATGGTCCGGCGCGGGGCAGGTCGCCCGCCGGGAAGGAGGCCGTGATCATGAAGGTCGCCTTGTTGGGAACCGGGTTTGGTCAGGCTCATGCCGCCCTACCTTTCAGGTGTGGCTTCGTGGTGGTAGATCGGGGCCGTGTGCAGGCAGGGCGGGTATGGCTTTCATGCTGGCTGTCGATCGATGGCTTGGATCGCTTGGCCGCCCGCCCTGCCGCTCCTTCTGGACCGCTGATCAGGCTCTGCGAACCATCGCTGTGTAGGGCGAGGACGGCAGGAAGGAGTCGCACTGCCCGCCAAGCGAAGGGAGTGCAGTGAACGCGCTGACGATCGGCATCGACATCGCCAAGGAGTTCCACTGGGTGGTGGCTACCGTGCCGCACCCGGACACCGGCAAGGCCCGTCAGGCACTGAGCCGGAAGGTGGACAACACCCCGGACGACATCGCGGCCTTGCTGACCGAGATCGCCGACCTGGAGGCTGACTACGGTCCTGCCGTGGTCGGAATCGACATCTTGGGTGGAATCGCCAGGCTGCTGGAGGTGATGGTGATCCAGGCCGGGCTGGAGCTGCGGCACGTGTCCGGGCTGGCGGTGAAGACCGCGCGCCGCGCGACCCGTGGCGGCGAGCACAAGAGTGATCCGCGCGACGCCCGGGTGATCGCCGACCTGGTCCGGTCGCGTGACGACCTGCGGGTTGTCGCCGCCAGCGACAGCGACAACGTCGAACTGTCGCTGCTGGTCAGCAGACGCCACGACCTGGTTGAGGACCAGACCCGCGCGATCAACCGGATGCTGGACCTGCTGTGCTCGGTCCATCCTGGACTGGAACGGGTCATCAGCGCCCGCAACAAGGCCGACCTGGCGCTGCTGGCCCGCTACGTCACGCCGACCGAGATCCGCCGCGCCGGCCGCGCCCGCATCCTGGCCTACCTGAAGCGGACCGGCCGCCACAACGGCCCAGTGCTGGACCGCCTGGTCACCCGAGCGCTGCAATCCGCGACCGACCAACGCAACGTCACAGTCCCCGGTGAGGATGTCGCCGCGGCGATCGTGAAAGACCTGGCCAGTGAGCTGCTCGTGCTGCGCGACCGGCTGAAGACCGCCGACACCCAGATCACCGAGCTGCTCGCCGACCACCCTGACGCGGCCCTCATCCGCAGCCTGCCCGGAATGGGGGCCATTCTGACCGCCGAGTTCCTCGCGGTGGCAGGCCGTATCAGCCGCTTCGCCACCGGCGACCAGCTCGCCTCCGCCGCCGGTATCGCACCGGCGCTGCAACAGTCCGGCAAAGTCCGCTACCTGCAACGCTCCACCGGCGGCGACCGCGTCCTCAAACGGATCCTCTACCAGTCTGCGTTCTGCGCTCTTCAACGCGACCCAGTCAGCCGCGCCTACTACGACCGCAAACGCCGCGAAGGCAAAACCCACCACCAAGCCGTCATCGCCTTGGCCCGCCGACGCGTCAACGTCCTGCACGCCATACTGCGCACCCGCACGCCCTACCAGGCGCGCCCAGCACGCCCTGCGGCTTGACTCACTCATCAGGCTGCGATCCGCGCACCTGCTAGGCAGCGGGTGGGATCGTCTCCGTGGCGCAATTCTGTCGGTGGTGTGCGGTACACACCAGTTTGTGGGTGATCGGGGCCGGTGGTGGCGTGAGCGCTGGGCACAGCAGCGCAAGGGTGAGGACTGCGTTCTGTGCGGCCGATCCGGCATCGACGAGGACGAGTGGGGGATCCGGGTCTTCACCGGTGAAGCCGTCGACGGGTTCGCCTGGAAGACTGGCCTCATCGCCGGATATGTCGTGGCGATCTGGAACGGCGTACACGTGGCCGAACCCACCCAGCTTGCCAGCGCCCAGGCGGCCGCCTACTGGCGCGAGGTCACTAGGATCGGACGGGCGGTCGAGAGCTGTTTCGAGCCGGCCAAGGTGAACTACCTGACCCTCGGGAACAACGTCCCGCACTTGCACACCCACATCGTGCCGCGGCCCTGGAGCGGCGACCCCGGTCCGAATCGCGCCCTCGACTTCGCCTATCTCGACGCACCTCGCCAGCCCGAGGTGCAGGTTCGAGACGCTGCACGACTGCTTCGAGAACGTCTCGCCGAAACCTGAGCGGCCGACCTACGCACTGACATGCCGCGATCCGCGCGGTCATGCCGATGAGCGGTCCTCGGTTCAGTGCGAGCGCGAGGGCAAGTGGACGTGACTGTTCCGTGCTCATCCCCTGCGCTGCGGCTCCCGGCGCACCAATCGGTTAGCGGCTTCGGCGACCGCGCCAGCTGGT
>DASRHY010000066.1:0-27873 GCA_035650275.1 Kribbellaceae bacterium
TCGACGTCGTCTCCGGCGAGGAAGTCGGCGTCGTCGGCGACGGTGATCTTCTCGGCCACGAGCTGGTCCCGCACCATGTACCAGGTCACGCCGCCGGCCACGATCAGGACCACCCCGATGATCAGGACGATGATTGCGAATACCCGTGCGCCTCTGCTCTGCCTTGCCATGTTCTCCTCCTGAGTCGGCAAGTGGGTCAGCTGCGTGACTAGAACGCCATTCCCTCGGGCGTGGTCACTGGGGAGATTGCACCTCGGCCGGCGCTTCGTCCGGGGGTCAGGAAATTCGACTGTGTGCCGCAGGGAGCGCGGAGTCGGCGTGGTTCGCATCGGCTGCGACGGTACGGCGGCCCCCTTCCGATCGGCCACGGCCCACCAGGCTCAGCGCCGGAGTTGCCCCGAGGGTCCGCCAGGTTGGGCCGGCGAGACCTCATCCAAGGGGGATGATTCCGCCCTGCCGTTGGTATCAGGCACGCCGAATGCCATTCTCGCCGCGTCGCAGTAGTCCAGCCGTTCAGGGTTTGCGGATGTCTGCCGCAGCGAGCCCCGGTGGTTGGTCGTGTTGGCCGCCGCTGAAGCCGCGCATGTGCGACCTCCACGGCGTGGATCGTCCAAATATCGCCCCGTACGGGTGAGTCCGGCCGGCTCAGAGGGTGCGATCTTCGCTCCTTGGAGGACGGAGAGGGACGGGCTCGGCGTCGGCCCGCGCTGTCCTCGCGCCGGAGCACGTTGACGCGAGGTCATCCAGACGCCGGTCGAGACATGTCCACGAAGCATCATCGACAGTGAGGAGCCAGCAGGATGGCGGTTGACACTTTCATGGTCTACATCGGGGTCTACGACGATGTTGCCGACGCTGAGGCGGATTACGACCTCGTCAAGGAACTGCACACCCAGGCTGGTCTGTTCGATGCCTATGACGCGGCGGTGATCGAGCGCCGCGAGGACGGGAAGGTGAAGATCGGCCGTAAGCATGAGACGCCCACACGGGTTGGAGGGGTTCTTGGTGGCGGGGTGGGGTTGGCCACTGGCCTCGTCGTCGCGCTGTTCCCGTTCGCCGCGATCGGGGGCGGGCTGCTCGCGGCCACGGCTGGCGGCGGGGCGGTGCTGGGCGCCGTGGCCGGACATGCCGCGGCGGGTATGAGCCGTGGCGATCTCAAGGAGCTTGGCGAGCGTCTGGATGCAGGCCAGGCAGGGTTGGTGGTTGTCGGGGTGGCGGACATGGGCGCCAAGATCGAGGAGGCGATGCGGCGTGCCGAGAAGAAAGAGGCCAAGGAGCTCAAGGCCGACACCGCCGAGATCGAACGCGACGCCCGCGCGGCGGGCGGCAACCAAGCGCAAGGACAAGCTGGAGCCGGCAAGTAGCACGTGGACAACCGGGGTCGCGGAATCCACGCAGACAGGTCAGCAGGCGCACCAGTGACCCGGAGAACCGGATCGGACGGTGCCGCCTTGCTGCAGTTGGTGATGCGAGCCGTTGGTCTGGCTGTGGTGGTCCTGCTGCTTGGTTCCTGCGGCGAGGCCGGCTCCGGTGACCGTCCGACAACAACGCCGTCGCGGTTGCAGAGTGCACTACCCAGCCCGACGGCGACGCTGCCCAGCGTCACCCGGTCGCTGGAACGCGAGGAGACCCGGTCCGCCCCTGCCTCGTCGCCGACGACCTCGCCGGCGGTCCAGCCCTCGGCGGCCGAGTCGTCCGGCGCACCCTCCTGGTTGTGGTGGGTACTGGCGGCGACAGCGCTCGCGGTCGCGGTGGCCGTTCCGCTCCTCGTGCGGGCGCGCCGGCGCCGGGCGTGGCGGGCTGACCTGGCGTCCGCCGAGGAAGAGGTGGCCTGGTTCGCCCGCGGGCTCATCCCGGAGCTGCGCCAGATGGCTTCGCTCGCGGAAGTCGCCGGCGGCTGGAACGTCGCGGCGAGCCGGGTCGTCGCGGCCGAGGACCGACTGACCGCTCTGGAGACGTCAGCTCCAGACGACGCCGCCCGAACGCGGACTCGCGCCCTGCGAGACGCGCTGCGAACCGCACGGGTCCACATGCAGCAGCTGCTGGAATCCGGCAGCCCGGACACGATATCCCGCGATCTGGACGCGGTCGCTGCCGAGCTCGAGGCGGTACTGGGGTCAGCGAACGCGCCGGAGTGACGGAGTACGAAGGCAGTTCGCGATTCGCTGCTAGTCCGCCAAGGGTGATGCCGTCCAGGCGGTGGCCTGTCATGGTCGATGAATGGGCGACAGCGGAGCCCTGGCGTCAACGGTCCACTCCGGACGAGGCGAGTGCTGACGACGCCCACGAGGCTCGACGACCGGTGAGCGGGAGGGGATCATCGTGTGGTACGTCTTCATGTTCGCCGGCCTGGCGATCCTTCTCGTAGTGGTGGTGCTGATCCGGAACGCGCGCACCAATGCCGGCGGAGAAAGCTCCGAGGCGCCGACGGGTACCGCCACCGCGTCCCGTACCCCGCACGGAAGTGACGCCCGGAAGGAGCGGAAGCGACGGCGTGCGCAGTCGCGACACGACCGCCGCAAGCGACACTGACAGTCGACTCCCGCCGGGACGGGCGCGCGGTGCTGTACTCGCGCACCCGTCTCGGCGACCTGCTGCTCGACGGCGGCCGCTCCCCCGCCGCCCTTGCCGCGTGACTAGTGCCGGGGCAGCTTGAGCGAGATCACCTCGCCGACATCAGCGCACACGCCGCAATTGGAGATGTAGGCGCGGCCGTCCCGGATCTTGACACCGGTCGGCATCATCAGCCCGGTGCTCGCGATGAGCTTGCGGTTGCCGTGCTTGTCGATCCGGATCAGCGCACCGGTCGTGTCGCCGGACAGCAGCCCGTTGTGCGCGATCTCCAGCACGTACAGCGCGCGGTCCGGCCCGAACGCGATGTCGATGATGTTGGTGAAGCCGCCGGCGACCACCTTCGGCGCCTGGCCGGGCACCACCCGGAAGACGTTCGCGGCGCCGACCGGGAACGGGAACCCGGTCAGCTGCCCGACGTAAAGGGCGCCGTCCGGACCGCGGGTCACCGTCGTCGGCACGGCCTGCATCGGGATGTCCGGGCCGCCGAACGGGTTCGGCACCAGCCGCGTCGGGAACACCGCGAGTGTCGTGATCTGTCCGTGCTTGCCGATCCCGAGCAGCGCGTTGCCACCGGCATCGGCGACGACCTGGCCGTGCCTGGTCGCGAGCAGGCCCTGCGGGTTGCTGTCCGGCAGCCCGCCGTCCGGGTTGTTCGCGAGCTCGTAGTCGCCGATGTCCGCGACCACCCGGAAGATGCCCTTCTTCGGGTTGGCGCTGATCAGCGAGGCGGCCAGCTGCGCCGGTGCGGGCAGCGGGTCGCGCACGGCCGGGTCCGCGCCGAGCCCCAGTGTGACGAGCAGCCGGCCGTCTGCGTACGCAACGTCCGAGGGCCCGAACACCTCGGGAGTGTCGGTCAGCGAGAACGACGGCAGACCGGTGAGCACGCGCTGCTGGCGACCGTGCTTGGTCACCTGGGTTACCGCACCGGTGGCGCCGAAGCAGAGCTCGCCGAGCGGGTGCGGGAAACAGTTGGCGGGGTCGGTGCCCCCGGTACCGGCCTCCGCGACGTACAAGGTGCCGTTCGGACCGAACGTCAGGCCGCGCGGGCTGTCCAGCCCGGAGGCGACCACCCGCCACGGCCGGTGGTCCCCCGCTCCTGCCTGGGTCGCCGGCAGCGCCGCGAGACTCACCCCTGTGGCTAGAACGGTGCTGACGGCAACCATGCGTCGGATCGTGGATCTCCGCATCTTGGCCTCCCCTGGTTGCGGATCCTCCCCCGAGTCTCCGTCCGGTCCCGGCGACCGTCCATGGCAACGGCACAACGTGTTCCGGGTGTAGTCCCGGTACGACGGACCGTCGTCAGCCGAGCGCCGCGGGGTCTACCCGGACCCGGACCGTACCGGGGAGCTTCTTCGCACTGCGCGTGGCCTGCCCGTCACGCAGCGCACCAGCGAGCCCGGCACCGCCGGACCGCGGAACGCTGACCAGCGTCCGGACCGACTCGTCGTCGTGCGGTACCGGACCGAGCACGCGCGGCGCGATCCGCAGCCCCCTCAGCGTCTGGCCGACGCGCGTCAGCAGGTCCTCGACTGCCTCCGCCGGGCCGGTGAGCTCGGCGACCCGGGCGGCGGGCGGCATCGCCGCGGCCTGACGCTCGGTGAGCTCGCGGGCGGCGTACCCGTCCGGGCTCCAGCGCACGATCGCCTGCAGCGGAGCCGCGGACGGCTCGCCGACCATCACGACGGTGCCGCCACCGGATGCCGCCCGGACCAGCGTCGCCGCGTTGAACCAGCGTCGTACCGCCTCCTCGGCGGACCGCAGGTCGGGCCGGGCCAGCAGCAGCCAGGTGTCCAGCAGCAGCGCCGCGGCGTACCGGCCGTTGGCCACCGGTTCCGCGCCCGGCGTCGCGACCACCAGGGCGGGCTTGTCCGGCACCGTGTCCAGTACGGCGTCGCCGCCCGACGTTCTGATCGGCGTGCCGGGGAAGGCGCGGCCCAGCTCCTCCGCGGTCCGCCGGGCCCCGACCACCGCGGCTCGCAGCCGCTGGTCGCCGCACTCTGCGCACCGATGGCCCGGTGCCTCCCGGCCGCAGACGCCGCACGCCGGCGGGCCATCTCCTCCGGTACGGCGCAGCCCCCCGCCGCACACCGTGCAACGCGCGGGCGCGCGGCAGTTCTGGCAGACCAGGCTCGGCTGGTACCCGGCACGCGGGACCTGGACCAGCACCGGTCCGGTCTTCAAGCCCTCGCGGGCGATCTCGAACGCACGGTGCGGCAGCCGGGCCGCCCGGGCCGCGCCGTCCCGGGCCAGATCCGTGTCCGACTCGCCGGACACGTGCACCGCCGGGGCGTACTTGCGCACGGTGGCCCGGTCACCCGCGAGCTCGTGCGCCCAGCCGGACTCGAGCAACGCGGCCGCCTCGGCGGAACGGGCGGTTCCACCGACCAGCGCGGCACAGTGCTGCCGGTGCGCGCGCAGCAGCAGCACCTCGCGGGCGTGCGGGTACGGCGCCCTCGGCTCGGCGTACGAGTCGTCGGCGTCGTCCCAGATCGCCACCAGGCCCAGGTCCGCGACCGGCGCGAACGCCGCCGCGCGGGTGCCGATCACGACCCTGGCCCGGCCGCGGAGCGCGGACAGAAAGGCCCGGTACCGCGCCGTCGGGCCGAGGTCCGCCGACAGGCTGACGAACGTGTCCTTCCCGAGCACCTCGCGGCACGCGGCCGCGAGCCGGGTCAGGTCCCGCGCGTCCGGCGCCAGCAGCAGCGCCCCGCGGCCCGCATCGAGCGCGGCCCGGGCGGCCTCGGCGAAGGCCACCGGCCAGTCCGCCCCCGGCACCGCCGTCCATACCGCCCGGGGCTGCTGACCACGCTGCAGCGCATCGAGGTACGACGCGGCGTGCGGGTAGTCCGCCCATGCCTTGCGCGTCGCCGGCGGCGGGTCCGGCAACGGCACGATCGAGCACGCCTCTGCCTCGACCTTCGCGTGCCGGGGCGGCACCGCGAGCCGGCTGACGTCCGCGAACACTCCGGCGTACCGGTCCGCGACCGCGCGGCACAGCTCCGCGACCTCGGGGCTCAGCACCTGCTCGGCCGACACCACCTTCCGCAGCCGCGACAGCTTCCCGTCATGCTGCGAGGCGTCGACCCGCTCCAGCACGAACCCGCCCACGTCCTTGCCCGCGAACCGCACCTTCACCCGGCACCCCGGCCGGGCCAGCTCGTCCAGGTCCGCCGGCACCAGGTAGTCGAACGGCCGGTCCAGGTGCGCAAGCGACACGTCCACCGCGACCCGCGCCACCGGCCGGTCCGTCGCCAGCCCCGGCGGCTCCTTGGTCCGCGACCGCCGGACGGTCTCCCGCAACAGCGTCAGCTGCTGCCCCCCGTCCTCGCTCCGCGTCACGCCCAGACTGTAGTCCGCCACCCCGACCGCCCCCGCCCCTGCGACGTGCCCGAGATCTCGGGCACGTCGCAGGGTGTTGCCCGAGATGTCGGGTACGTCGCAGGAGCGGGGGCGGGCTGAGCAGGAAAGGCGAACGGGCCGGCTGTGGTGTCCACAGCCGGCCCGTTCGGGACCGAGGATCGGCGGCCGCGCCTGTCAGATGCCGGCGGCGGCCCTGAGGGCGTCGACGCGGTCGGTGCGCTCCCAGGTGAAGTTCTCGCTGCCCTGGCGACCGAAGTGGCCGTACGCCGCGGTGCCGGCGTAGATCGGGCGGAGCAGGTCCAGGTCACGGATGATCGCGGCCGGGCGAAGGTCGAAGACATGCTTCACGGCCTCGGCGATCTTCTCTGCCGGAACGGTCTCGGTGCCGAAGGTGTCGACGTAGAAGCCGACCGGAGCGGCCTTGCCGATCGCATACGCGACCTGGCACTCGCACCGGCGGGCGAGACCCGCGGCGACCACGTTCTTGGCGACCCAGCGCATCGCGTACGCCGCGGACCGGTCGACCTTCGACGGGTCCTTGCCGGAGAAGGCGCCGCCACCGTGCCGGGCCATGCCGCCGTACGTGTCGACGATGATCTTGCGGCCGGTCAGGCCGGCGTCGCCCATCGGGCCGCCGATCTCGAACCGGCCGGTCGGGTTGACCAGCAGCCGGTAGTCGGTGGA
Organism: Kribbellaceae bacterium; assembly: GCA_035650275.1. Lineage (GTDB taxonomy): Bacteria > Actinomycetota > Actinomycetes > Propionibacteriales > Kribbellaceae > DASRHY01. The sequence continues at coordinate 6,619 of DASRHY010000066.1, forward strand.
GTCGACGTCGTACTGCTCCAGCACCGGGTCGACGACGTGCTTCTTCACATCCGGGGTGAGCATGGAGTCCAGGCTGATGTCGGCCGCGTGCTGGCTGGACACCACCACTGTGTCGATCCGGACCGCCTTGTCGCCGTCGTACTCGACCGTGACCTGGGTCTTGCCGTCCGGCCGCAGGTAGGCCATCGTGCCATCCTTGCGCACCTCGGACAGCGCCTCGGCAAGCCGGTGCGCGATCGTGATCGGGAGCGGCATCAGCTCCGGCGTCTCGTCGCAGGCGTAGCCGAACATCAGGCCCTGGTCACCGGCGCCCTGCAGGTCGAGCGCGTCGGACGACGACTCGGCGCGGGTCTCGTGCGCGGTGTCGACACCCTGGGCAATGTCCGGCGACTGGCTGCCGATCGAGATCTGGACGCCACAGGAGGCGCCGTCGAAGCCCTTGAGGGAGGAGTCGTAGCCGATCTCCAGCACCCGGTTGCGGACGATGCTCGGGATGTCCGCATACGCCTGGGTGGTGACCTCGCCGGCAACGACGACAAGGCCGGTCGTCACCAGGGTCTCCACCGCGACGCGGCTCTTCGGGTCCTCGGCGAGCAATGCGTCGAGTACGGAGTCGCTGATCTGGTCAGCGATCTTGTCGGGGTGACCTTCTGTCACCGACTCGGACGTGAACAGACGCCGTGCCACGGTTCTCCCTCAGGGTGTCAGTCGAAAAGTGCTCCGCAGAGTATGACAGGCATCACCTGTCCTCCCCCAACCCCCGGCGCGCTCTGCCCACGCACTGGACACCGTCAGCATAAGCGCAGCACGGTAGGGCGACGTCGTCTCACAGTCGCGACCACCCGTTGACATGCCACAGTCACGGCCCGTAACGCGCAGAGAAACCGATTTCCGCGCCGCCCAACGGACGATCGAAAGGGGTCAGGTCCAGTGGGCGTGGACCAGGTTCCAGATGACGCCGGCTAGGGCGTCCTTGCTGCCGGACGGGACCGGCATCGCTTCGCCGTCGCGGTCGAGGATGACCGCCTCGTTGCTGTCGCTGCCGAAGACCTTGCCGCCGGACACGTCGTTGACGACCAGCAGGTCGCAGCCTTTGCGTTCCAGCTTGGCCCGGCCGAGCTCGAGCACGCCGTGCTGGCTGTCACCGGTCTCGGCCGCGAACCCGACGACGACCTGTCCGGGCCGGGAACGGTTGTGCGCAACCGTTGCCAGGATGTCCGGGGTCTGCACCAGCTCGACCGCGGGTACCGCGCCGTCCGGGGTCTTCTTGATCTTGTGCTCGGCGACGCCGGCCGGGCGGAAGTCGGCCGGCGCGGCCGCCATCACGATCGCGTCCGCGTCGCCGGCGCGGCCGGTCACCTCGTCGTACATGTCCTGGGTGCTGGTCACCGGGACGACCTGTACGCCGGCCGGGTCGGGCAGCTCGGAGTTGGCGGCGACCAGGGTGACCTTGGCGCCGCGGGCGGCGGCGACCCGGGCCAGTGCGTAGCCCTGCCGGCCGGACGAGGAGTTGCCCAGGTAGCGGACCGGGTCGAGGTGCTCGCGGGTACCGCCGGCGCTGACCAGGACATGCCGGCCGGTGAGGTCGGCGACCCGCTGGCCGGCGGCCCGGGCCGCGCCGTCGGCGAGCATCAGCTGGGTGATGGCGAAGATCTCGTGTGGCTCGGGCAGCCGGCCGCGGCCGGTGTCGGCGCCGGTGAGCCGGCCGACCGCGGGCTCGAGCACGGTGGCGCCGCGGGACCGCAGCGTCTCGACGTTCGCCTGGGTGGCCGGGTGCTCCCACATCTCGGTGTGCATCGCGGCCGCGAACAGGATCGGGCAGCGCGCCGTCAGCAGGGTGTTGGTGAGCAGGTCGTCGGCAAGGCCGTGCGCGGCCTTGGCCAGCAGGTCCGCGGTCGCCGGCGCGACCACGACCAGGTCGGCGGTCTTGCCGATCCGGACGTGCGGCACCTCGTGCACGTCGTCGAACGGGTCGGCGCTCACCGGCCGACCGGACAGCGCCGCCCAGGTGGCGACGCCGACGAACTCCAGCGCGGCGTGGGTCGGAACCACCCGGACGTGGTGACCGGACTCGGTCAGCCGGCGCAGCAGGTCACAGACCTTGTACGCCGCGATACCGCCGCCGACGCCGAGCACGACCTCCGGAGCCGGCCGGACGGCCGGAGCGCCAGCGGCGGTCGGGTCGGTCATCGAGGCCGGCTGTGGCTACGAAGCCGGCTGCTCGGGAGCTGCCTGGAGCGACGCCGCCTCGGCGGCAGCGGCGGCCTCGGCCTCGGGGTCGATGTCGGTGCAGGTCAGGACGCCCTCGTTGATCTCGCGCATCGCGATCGACAGCGGCTTCTCCTGGACGTGGGTCTCGACCAGCGGGCCGACGTACTCGAGCAGGCCCTCGCCCAGCTGGGAGTAGTACGCGTTGATCTGCCGGGCGCGCTTGGCGCTGTACAGGACGAGCTTGTACTTGGAGTCGGTGCGGGTGAGCAGGTCGTCGATCGGCGGGGAGGTGATGCCGATGGCGACTGGCTGGGTGCCGGACAAGATTCAGCTCTTTCCAGAGACGGAGGGTGATCGGATCAACTTTACCAACTGGTCGGCCGCATCCCGAACCGAGGCGTTCACGATCGTCACGTCGAACTCCTTCTCGGCCGCCAGCTCGACCCGGGCGGTGTCCAGCCGGCGCTCCCGCTCCTCGGCGTCCTCTGTCCCCCGGCCGACGAGCCGGTTGACCAGCTCCTCCCAGCTCGGCGGGGCCAGGAACACGAAGAACGCGTCCGGCATCGTCTCCCGGACCTGCCGGGCACCCTGCAGGTCGATCTCGAGCAGCGCCGGCCGGCCTTCGGCCAGCTTGTCGAGCACCGGCTGCCGCGGGGTGCCGTAGCGGGCGGCCTTGTGCACGACGGCCCACTCCAGCAGCTCGCCGGCCTCGATCATCCGGTCGAACTCGGCGTCGTCGACGAAGAGGTAGTGCACGCCGTGCTGCTCGCCGGGACGCGGTCTGCGGGTGGTCGCTGACACCGAGATCCAGATGTCCGGGTAGCGCTCCCGGATGTCCGCGGCGACCGTACCCTTGCCGACCGCCGTCGGCCCGGCCAGCACCGTCAGGCGGGCATCGCCCCGGCCCAGGTCCACCTCGCCCCGGCCGTCACTCGCCACGGGGCTCATGGTCGTGATGGTCACTCGGCGAATTCACGTTCGAGCGCTGCGATCTGGTTCGTGCCGAGGCCACGGACCCGGCGGGTCTCGGAGATCCCGGCGCGCTCCATGATCTGCTGTGCACGGACCTTGCCGACCCCCGGGATGCACTGCAGCAACGCGCTGACCTTCATCTTCCCGATCACCTCGTTGACCTGGCCATCGCGCAGCACCTGGATCGGAGATGCTCCGGAGTGCCGGATCCGGTTCTTGATCTCGGCCCGTTCGCGGCGCGCCGCGGCCGCCTTGTCGAGGGCGGCGGCCCGCTGCTCGGGCGTCAACGAAGGAAGTGGCACCGTCTCACCTGTCCCGTGTGTTGTCCTCGGGCCTGAACCTAACCAAACCCCGCCCCGCCAGCAAACACCTACGGGCAGTGCCAGCCTCGCCACGCTCCGGGGTCGGGGCTCTCGACGGATCCGGACGTACGACGAGGGCGCGACGCTACTGGGTCAGGCCTTCAGCTCGATGTTGCAGCTGTCCTTCGCGTGCTGGGTGATCGCGTTCGTGGCCTCGGTGATCTTGCCCGCCTCGGAAGCCAGCTCGCCCGCCTTCGCCGGGTCGCCCAGCCAGATGGTCACGGGGATCGCTGCCGAACAGTGATCAAGACCGCAATAGTGCGCGGAACCCGTCGTTCGCGCGTTGCGTCGCGTCCAGCAGCGCGGCCGGATCGGGGCCGGAGGCAAGAATCTCCCGGGACATCGCCGGTACCACGTTGGGAAGCGCCACGCCGAACACCTTCCGCAGGCTGTCAGCGGTGGCGCCCTGCGCGCCGAGCCCCGGGGCGAGCAGCGGGCCGTTGATCTCGAGGTCCTCGTCGGTGTCGCCGATCGTCGCGCCGACCACCGCGCCGAACGATCCGAGCGCCTCCCCCGCGTTCAGCTTCGCCAGCGCGGCCAGTACGGCGCCGGCCACCGTCGTACCGTCGGCGGTCCGGGCGGACTGGAACTGCGGCGCCTCCGGGTTGGAGGTCAGCGCGATCACGAACAGACCGTTGCCCGAGGCAATCGCCTGGTCGATGGCCGGCTGCAGCGAGCCGAAGCCCAGGTACGGGTTGACGGTGAGCGCGTCGCTGGCCAGCGGCGCGGACGGGTCCAGGTACGCCGCGGCGTAGCCCGCCATCGTGGAGCCGATGTCGCCGCGCTTGGCGTCCATCAGCACCAGCGCACCGGCCTCGCGCAGCCGGGCGACGGCGCGTTCCAGCACCGCGATGCCGGCCGAGCCGAACCGCTCGAAGAACGCGGACTGCGGCTTGAAGATCGCCACCTCGCCGGCCAGTGCGTCCACCGCGCCCATCGTGAACGTCTCGAGGCCTGCCGGGTCGTCGGCCAGGCCCCAGGCGGACAGCAGGTGGGCGTGCGGGTCGATGCCGACACAGAGCGGACCGCGCCGGTCCAGCGCGGTGCGGAGCCGGGCGCCGAAGGGCCGGGTGCTGGTCATCAAGCGGTCTCGCTCTCTGTGATGGCGGGACGGGTCCGGTGGCCGAGTCCGACGGCCGCGGCCAGACTCGGCAGCGCGTGCTCGGCGAGCAGCGCGGTCAGCTCGCTGGTGATCCGGTCCGTGGCGGCCGGGTCCCGGAGCAGGGCGGAGCCGACGCCGACCGCGGACGCCCCGGCGAGCACGAGCTCGAGCGCGTCCCAGCCGGTCCGGACACCGCCGGTGCCGACGATCGGCAGGTCGGGCAGCCCGGCGTGCACCTGGTACACGGCGTGCACCGCGACCGGGTGGACGGCCGGGCCGGACAGCGCGCCGGTGACGCCGCCGAGCGCGGGTCGCAGCGTGACCGGGTCCATCGCCATCCCGGGCAGCGCGTTGACCAGCGTGACGCCGTCGGCGCCGCCGCGGGCCGCGGCCGCCGCCACCTCGGTGACGTTGCCGACGTCCGCCGAGATCTTGGCCAGCACCGGCCTCGGCCGCGGGACCTCCTGGCGTACGGCGGCCAGCACCCGCTGGGCCGAGTACCCGTCCCGGGCGGCGGCGTCGGCCCGGTCCCAGCCGTCCGGGCTGGACAGGTTCACCTCGACGGCCGCGACGCCCTCCGCGGTGCCGATCCGCCGGGCCAGCTCGGCGTACTCGGGCAGGCTGCCGCCGGCGATCGAGACGATGACGCGTCCGCAGTGCTCGGCCAGCCACGGCAGCTCCCTGGCGAGGAAAACGTCCACGCCGGGTCCGGGCAGACCGAGCGAGCCGAGCAGGCCGGCCGGGGTCTCGGCCACCCGCGGGGCCCGCCGGCCGCGGCGGGGTTCGAGCGTGATCGAGGCAGTGGTGAAGGCGCCCAGCGCGGCCAGGTCGGCGTACGGCTGCAGCTCGCGGCCCGAGCCGCCGCACCCGGACGCCACCAGCACCGGGCTGGTGAGCTCGAGCCGGCCGAGCCGGGTGGTCAGGTCTGCTGTGGTCACAGTCGTCCCCAGCGGACGGCGTCGCCCGCGAACACCGGACCCTCGACACAGCTGCGCACGGTCCTGGTCCGGCCGTCATCGCCGGTGACCTCGAGCACGCAGGACAGGCAGAGCCCAGTACCGCAGCTGGTCGGCAGCTCGACCGCGCACTGGCTGTACGCGCCGCGCGCGGTGGCAGCCTCGGAGACGGCACGGAGCAGGCTGTGCGGCCCACAGGCATACGCGACCTCGACGTCCAGCGTGCCGAACGCGTCCGGCAGCAGGGTGCTCACCGGGCCGGCGGTGCCGACCGAGCCGTCGATCGTGGCGAGCGCCACGCTGGTGGCCGCCCGGCGCGCCTCCAGCGGCGAGAGCAGGCCGTCCTCGGTGGCGGCGCCGAGCAGCATGTGCACCTTGCAGCCGCGATCGACAAGCCGGCGGGCGAGCCCGAGCAGCGGCGCCGCCCCGTACCCGCCACCGACCAGCAGGCAGCCGACCGGCTCCCGCGGTAGCGCGAACGGCTTGCCGAGCGGGCCGAGCATGTCCACCGGGTCGCCGGTGCTCAGCCCGGTCAGCCAGGCCGTGCCCGCACCGCGTACCGCGACCACGACCTCGGTGCTCCCGCCGTACAGCCCGCCGGGGTCCGCGGCGTACACCCAGAACGCCCGGCGCCCCAGCCGCACCGGCTCGTCCCCTCCGACCGCCAGCGCGACGAAGTGCCCGGGGCGGGTGTTCGCGGCAATGCCCGGGGTCCGCAGCGTCAGGTGGTGGTAGGCGCCGGTACGCCGGACGCTCAGCACCTCGCCGCGGATCCGGCCGGGCACCGCCGTACTCATGTCGGCCTGCTCTTCGTCTGACGGTTGATCCGGCGGACCAGTCCGGGGCCGCGGTAGACCAAACCGGTGTACAGCTGCACCAGGCTCGCCCCCGCGTCCAGCATCCTGTCCGCGTCGTCCGGGTCGAGGATGCCGCCGACCCCGATCACCGGCAGGTTGCCGCCGGTCTGCTTGTGCACGTACTCGACCAGCCGGCGGGACAGCTCGGTCAGTGGCCGCCCGGACAGTCCACCCGCCTCACCGCCGGTGGCCCGATCCTGCGGCGCCAGCCCGTCCCGGCCGATCGTGGTGTTGGTGGCGATCAGGCCGGCGACGCCTTCGCCGGTGCAGACCTGCAGCAGCTCGTCGACCGCCTGGTCGGTGAGGTCGGGGGCGATCTTCACCAGTATCGGCTTCGGGTCGTTGCCGACGGCAAGTGCCTGGTTCTCGTGCCGGAGCGCCGCGAGCAGCTCACGGAGCCGGCCGGCGTCCTGCAGTGAGCGCAGCCCGGGCGTGTTCGGCGAGCTGACGTTGACCGCGAAGTAGTCGCCGTACCGGTACAGCCGGCGCAGCGAGGTGACGTAGTCGTCGACAGAGTCGGACAGCGGCGTCACCTTGGACTTGCCGATGCTGATCCCGAGCGGGTATCCGAGGTCGCCGTACCGCTCCAGCCGGCCCGCCAGCGCCGCCGAGCCGTCGTTGTTGAAGCCCATCCGGTTGACAATGGCCTCGCTGCCGACCAGCCGGAACAGCCGCGGGCGTTCGTTGCCGGGCTGCGGGTGCGCGGTCACGGTACCGACCTCGACGAACCCGAACCCGAGCGCGCGCCAGGCGGGCAGCGCCACCCCGTTCTTGTCCATGCCCGCGGCCAGCCCGACCGGCCCCGGGAACCGGATGCCGAACACGGTCCGACCCAGCCCGGGCGTCAGCGCTCCGTACGTCCTGGTCAGCGCCCGTACGACGGCCGGCCGCGCCCCGACGCGCTGCAGCCAGCGCAGGGTCTGCTCGTGGGCCACCTCGGCATCTCCCCCGCCGAACCGGTACAGCACCGGCCGCACCACCCGCTCGTACCCGCTCACTTGTCCTACCGCCCCGTCCTGTTGCGTGCATCGGTCGGTTTGCGACGGACTGTGGATAACGCGGTCACCCGACCGCCGGCGCGCACCCGACCGGTTATCCACAGTCCGTCGCAAACCGACCGATGAACGCAGAGGGTGGTGGGGGGATGGCGGCCTTCGCCGAGGAGCACGGGCCTACGCCCCCTCGGGGCGGATGTGGGGGGTCCAGTCCTGGAGGGAGCGGACGCCGATGGTCCCGGAGCGCTGGGACTCGATGCCCTGGACGGCGGCGCCCAGGCCCTGGACGGTGGTGATGCAAGGGATGTTGCGGGCCACGGCTGCGCTGCGGATCTCGTAGCCGTCGATCCGCGGGCTGCCGTCGCGGGTGATCCCGATCGGGGTGTTGACGATCAGGTCGACCTCGCCGTCGTGGATCCGTTGCACGATGGTCGGCTCGCCGTCGGGTCCAGGCCCCTGGCTGTTCTTGCGGACGACGGTCGCCTCCACCCCGTTGCGGCGCAGCACGTCCGCGGTCCCTTCGGTGGCGAGGATCTCGAACCCGAGGTCGGCCAGCCGCTTCACCGGGAAGATCATGTGCCGCTTGTCCCGGTTCGCCACCGACACGAACGCCCGCCCGGTCGACGGCAGCGCGCCGTTCGCACCCGCCTGCGACTTCGCGAACGCGATCCCGAACGTGTCGTCGATACCCATCACCTCACCGGTGGAGCGCATCTCCGGTCCGAGCACGGTGTCGACCGAGGCGCCCTCGACGGTGCGGAACCGGTTGAACGGCATCACCGCCTCCTTCACCGCGATCGGCGTATGCGCGGGCAGCGTGCCGCCGTCACCGGTCGCGGGCAGCATGCCCTCGGCCCGCAGCTCGGCGATCGTTGCCCCGAGCATCACCCGGGACGCGGCCTTCGCCAGCGGGGTCGCGGTCGCCTTGGACACGAACGGCACCGTCCGGGACGCCCGCGGGTTCGCCTCCAGCACGTACAGCACGTCGCCGGCGAGCGCGAACTGGATGTTCAGCAGCCCGCGCACCCCGACGCCCGACGCGATCGCCAGCGTCGACGCGCGGATCTTGTCGATCTCGGCCGAGCCCAGCGTGATCGGCGGCAGCGCGCAGGACGAGTCGCCGGAGTGCACCCCGGCCTCCTCGATGTGCTCCATCACCCCGCCGAGGAACAGCTCGGTCCCGTCGTACAGCGCGTCCACGTCGATCTCGACCGCGTCGTCCAGGAAACGGTCCACCAGCACCGGGTGCTCCCAGCTCGCACCGTTCCCGAGCCGGTGCAGGGCGGCGGTCAGCTCTCCCGCGTCGTACACGATCTCCATGCCGCGGCCACCGAGCACGTACGACGGACGCACCAGTACCGGGAACCCGATCTCGGCCGCCACGGCGTGCGCCTGGTCGGACGACATCGCGGTGCCGTGCTTGGGTGCCGGCAGGTCCGCGTCCGCGAGCACCTTGCCGAACGCGCCGCGCTCCTCGGCCAGATGGATCGCCTCCGGCGAGGTGCCGACGATCGGTACACCGGCGTCGGCGAGCCGCTGCGCCAGGCCGAGCGGGGTCTGCCCGCCGAGCTGCACGATCACGCCCGCGACCGGTCCCGCCTGCATCTCGGCATACACGACCTCGAGCACGTCCTCGGTGGTGAGCGGCTCGAAGTACAGCCGGTCCGAGGTGTCGTAGTCGGTGGACACCGTCTCCGGGTTGCAGTTCACCATCACCGTGCAGTAGCCGGCCTCGCGCAGCGCCATCGACGCGTGCACGCAGGAGTAGTCGAACTCGATCCCCTGCCCGATCCGGTTCGGCCCACTGCCCAGGATCAGCACCGCCGGCTCGTTGCGCGAGGCAACCTCCGTCTCCTCGTCATAGGACGAGTAGTGGTACGGCGTGAGCGCGGCGAACTCGGCCGCGCAGGTGTCGACCGTCTTGTACACCGGCCGGATCCCGAGCGCCTGCCGCACGCCGCGGACCACGTCCTCGGGCAGGTTCCGGATCTCGGCCAGCTGCAGGTCGGAGAACCCGTGCCGCTTGGCCAGCCGGAACACCTCCGGCGTCAGCCGAGGTGCGGCCGACGCCGCGAGCGCGGTCTCGTGGACCAGGAACAGCTGGTCGACGAACCACGGGTCGATCCTGGTCGCCTCGAACACCTGCCCCTCGGTCGCGCCGGCGCGGATCGCGTCCATCACCGTGCGCAGCCGCCCGTCGTGCGGCGTCCGGGCCCGGTCCAGCAGGTCGTCCAGCTCGGTCGGCGGCGGGCCGGCCCAGCTGAACCGTGCCTCCGGCCGCTCCAGCGACCGCAGCGCCTTCTGCAGCGCCTCGGTGAAGTTGCGGCCGATCGCCATCGCCTCGCCGACGCTCTTCATGTGCGTGGTCAACGTCGCGTCCGCGTGCGGGAACTTCTCGAACGCGAACCGTGGCGCCTTCACCACCACATAGTCCAGTGTCGGCTCGAACGACGCGGGCGTCTCGCCGGTGATGTCGTTCGGAACCTCGTCGAGGGTGTACCCGATCGCCACCTTCGCCGCGATCTTGGCGATCGGGAACCCGGTCGCCTTGGAGGCGAGCGCGGACGAGCGCGACACCCGCGGGTTCATCTCGATCACGATCATCCGGCCGTCCGCCGGATCGACCGCGAACTGGATGTTGCAGCCGCCGGTGTCCACGCCGACCGCGCGGATGATGCCGATGGCAACGTCTCGCATGCTCTGGTACTCGCGGTCGGTCAGGGTCATCGCCGGAGCCACGGTGACCGAGTCGCCGGTGTGCACGCCCATCGGGTCGACGTTCTCAATCGAGCAGACGATCACCACGTTGTCGGCCTTGTCGCGCATCACCTCCAGCTCGTACTCCTTCCAGCCGACGATGGACTCCTCGATCAGGACCTCCGTCGTCGGGCTGGCGGCCAGTCCCGCACCGGCGATCCGGCGCAGGTCGGCCTCGTCGTACGCCATCCCGGAGCCGACCCCGCCCATCGTGAACGAGGGCCGGACCACCAGCGGGTACCCGAGCTCGCCCGCCGCGCCCAGCACGTCATCGAGCGAGTGGCAGATCACCGACCGGGCCACGTGCGCGCCGAGCGACTCCACGATCTGCTTGAACGACTCGCGGTTCTCGCCGCGCTGGATCGCCTCGACCGAGGCGCCGATCAGCTCCACGCCGTACTTGTCCAGCACACCGTTGTCGTGAAGCGCGACCGCCGCGTTGAGCGCGGTCTGGCCGCCCAGTGTCGCGAGCAGCGCGTCCGGGCGCTCCTTCTCGATCACCTTCTCGACGAACTCGGGCGTGATCGGCTCGACGTACGTCGCGTCGGCGAACTCCGGGTCGGTCATGATCGTGGCCGGGTTGGAGTTCACCAGCACGACCCGGAAGCCCTCCTCCTTCAGCACCCGGCAGGCCTGCGTCCCGGAGTAGTCGAACTCGCACGCCTGCCCGATCACGATCGGCCCCGACCCGATGACGAGCACCGAGGAGATGTCGGTCCGCCGCGGCATCAGCCGTCCCTCCGATCGGTCATCAGGTCGACGAAGCGGTCGAAGAGGTACGCCGAGTCGTGCGGGCCGGCCGCCGCCTCGGGGTGATACTGGACGGAGAAGCCGAGCGGCCTACCGTCCCGGCCGGTCAGTCGGAGCCCCTCGACGACATTGTCGTTGAGCGAGACGTGACTGACCTCGGCCACGCCGTACGGCGTCTCGACGGTGCCCTCCAGCGGTGCGTCGACAGCGAACCCGTGGTTCTGCGCGGTGATCTCGACCGTGCCGGTGGCGCGGTCCAGCACCGGCTGGTTGATGCCGCGGTGGCCGTACTTGAGCTTGAACGTGCCGAGGCCGAGCGCCCGCCCGAACACCTGGTTGCCGAAGCAGATCCCGAAGTACGGCACCCGGCGCTCCAGCAGGTCCTTCAGCAACGACGTCGGGTGCTCGGTGGTCGCGGGGTCGCCGGGGCCGTTCGACATGAACACGCCGTCCGGCTCCCGCTCCAGCACCTGTTCGAGGGTGGAGGTCACCGGCAGCACGTGCACCTCGATACCGCGCTCGGCCATCCGCTTCGGCGTCATCGCCTTGATCCCGAGGTCGAGCGCTACCACCGTGAACCGCTTGTCCCCCTCGGCCGGTACCACGTACGACTCGCCCGTCGTGACGTCGCCGGCCAGATCGGCGCCGGCCATCGGCGGCTGTTCCAGCACCCTGCCCAGCAACGCCTCGACCTCCAGCGTCTCGGTCGAGATCGCGGCCCGCATCGCGCCGCGCTCGCGCAGGTGCCGGGTCAGCGCGCGGGTGTCGACACCGCTGATCCCGACCACGCCGGCCGCCTTCAGTGCCTCGTCCAGGCTGCGCCGTGACCGCCAGCTGGACGGCACCCGGGCCGGGTCCCGCACGACGTACCCGGCGACCCAGATCCGCCGCGACTCGTCGTCCTCGTCGTTCATGCCGGTGTTGCCGATGTGCGGTGCGGTCATGGTGACGATCTGCCGGTGGTACGACGGGTCGGTCAGCGTCTCCTGGTACCCGGTCATCCCGGTGCTGAACACCGCCTCGCCGAACGTCTCACCCTCCGCCCCGTACGAGGACCCGGTGAATGAGCGACCGTCCTCCAGCACCAGCACCGCGGGCCTGGCCACGGCGGTCACCGATCATCACCGTTCGCCCCGTTGGTCTGCAGCTCGCCGCGGTCGAAGTCGTCGTACCCGTGCTTGGCCTCGTCGTGGTCGTCCTCGTGACCGGGCACGGTCATCGCGAGCTCGCCGGCGAGCAGCGTCAGCCGCTCGACGTCGGCCCGGTGCCGCGGCCGGAACCCGGTGTCGAACCGGTGCCCGTCGTGCTGCCAGGTGAACACCACCAGGCCCGCCGACTCGACCGCGACCTTGCCCGCGATACCGCGCTCGGTCCGCACCGACAGCAGCTCCTCGGCCGGGATGTACAGGCTGGGCGCCGCGGTACGCAGGATCGCGACGCCGGCCTGCGCGACCACCACGTCCGCCCGGCTGCGCACGCCGAGACCGTGCACCGCGATCCGGTCGAGCCAGTCGTACGCGGTCGTGGTGGCGACGTACACGCCCTCGATCGCGTCGCTGTCGTCCAGGTCGGCCGGCGGCTCCGGCGGCGGCGTGATCGCACCCTGCCGGTGCTTCCGGCTGCGCCAGCCGTGCAGGATGCCGAGGTAGCACAGCGTCAGCAGACCGCCGGCCACCAGTGCCCCGCCGAGGAACCTCATCGAGCCAACCTCCCGCCCAGCACCGTCGGGGTACCGCGCAGGAAGGTGGCGACCACCCGGCCCGGCAGCTCCATCCCGTCGTACGGGGTGTTGCGGGACAGCGAGGCCGACTCGCTCGGCACGACCGTCCGGGTCACCGCGGGGTCGACGAGTACGAGGTTCGCGGGCGACCCCGCCGCCAGAGGTTGGCCCTGGTCGGCGAGCTGCCCGATCTGCGCGGGGCGGACGCTGAGGCGATCGGCGACGTCCGCCCAGGACATCATGCCCGTGTCGACCATGGTGTGCTGCACCACGGACAGCGCGGTCTCCAGCCCGAGCATCCCGAACGCTGCCGCGCTCCACTCACAGTCCTTGTCCTCCACCGGGTGCGGAGCGTGGTCGGTGGCGACGATGTCGATGGTGCCGTCAGCCAGTCCCTCCCGGACCGCCTCGACATCGGCCTTGGTCCGCAGTGGCGGGTTCACCTTGAACACCGGGTTGTACGTCGACGCCAGGTCCTCGGTGAGGAGCAGGTGGTGCGGGGTCACCTCGGCCGTCACGTTCAGGCCGCGCTTCTTCGCGAGCCGGACGATCTCCACCGAGCCCTTGGTGGACAGGTGGCAGATGTGCAGCCGGGAGTCGACGTGCGCGTTCAGCAGGATGTCGCGGGCGATGATCGACTCCTCGGCCACGCTCGGCCAGCCGGCCAGCCCGAGCACGCCGGACAGCTCGCCCTCGTTCATCTGCGCGCCCTGGGTCAGTCGCGGCTCCTGCGCGTGCTGCGCGATCACGCCGTCGAACGCCTTCACATACTCCAGCGCCCGGCGCATCAGGGCGGCGTCGGCGACGCACAGCCCGTCGTCGGAGAACACCCGGACCCGGGCCGCGGAGTCGGCCATCGCGCCGAGCTCGGCGAGCTGGGCGCCCTTCAGCCCGACGGTCACCGCGCCGACCGGGTACACGTCGCAGTACCCCGCCTCGCGGCCCAGCCGCCAGACCTGCTCGACCACGCCCGCGGTGTCCGCGACCGGGTCAGTGTTCGCCATCGCGTGCACCCCGGTGAACCCGCCGAGCGCCGCCGCCCGGGTCCCGGTCAGCACGGTCTCGGCGTCCTCGCGGCCGGGTTCGCGCAGGTGCGTGTGCAGGTCGACCAGGCCGGGCAGAGCCACCAGGCCGCTGCCGTCGACCCGTTCCGCGTCCTGCGGTACGTCAAGGTCGTTGCCGATCGCAACGATCGTGCCGTCGTCGACGACGATGTCCGCCCGGTCAGCCCCGAGGATCTTCGCGCCCGTGATGAGGTAGGCGGTCATGCTGGGCTTGCCTCCGAGTTGTCAGTTCCTGCGTTGTCAGTTCCTGCGTTGTCAGTTCCCGCGTTGTCAGTTCCTGCGTTGTCGGTGCCGGAGAGAAGTAGGTAGAGCACGGCCATCCGGACCGCGACGCCGTTGGTGACCTGCTCGACGATCACCGAGCGGGTCGAGTCCGCGACGTCCGCGGTGATCTCCATACCGCGGTTCATCGGGCCGGGGTGCAGCACGATCGCGTCGTCCGGCAGCTGCGCCATCCGGTGTACGTCAAGGCCGTAGCGGCGGCTGTACTCGCGGGCGGAGGGGAAGAACGCGTCGTTCATCCGCTCCCGCTGCACCCGCAGCATCATCACCGCGTCGCTCTTCGGCAGCGCCGCGTCCAGGTCGTACGACGTCTCGCACGGCCAGGCGCTCATCCCGACGGGCAGCAGTGTCGGCGGCGCGACGACGGTGACCTCGGCGCCCAGCGTGGCCAGCAGCAGCACATTCGAGCGCGCCACCCGGCTGTGCAGTACGTCGCCCACGATCGTGATCCGCCGGCCGTCCAGACCGCCGAGGTGCCGGCGCATCGTGAACGCGTCCAGCAGGGCCTGGGTCGGGTGCTCGTGGGTGCCGTCGCCGGCGTTGATCACGCTGCCGTGCAGCCAGCCGGAGTTCGCCAGCAGGTGCGGTGCACCGGAGGCGTTGTGCCGGCACACCACCCCGTCGGCGCCCATCGCCTGGAGCGTAAGCGCGGTGTCCTTCAGACTCTCGCCCTTGCTCACGCTGGAACCCTTGGCGGAGAAGTTGATCACATCCGCGGACAGCCGCTTGGCCGCCGCCTCGAACGAGATTCGGGTTCGGGTGGAGTCCTCGAAGAACAGGTTCACCACCGTGCGGCCGCGCAGCGCGGGCAGCTTCTTGATCGGCCGGTCGGCCAGCGACCGCATCTCCTCGGCGGTGTCGAGGATCAGGTTGGCGTCGTCGCGGGACAGGTCGCCGGTGCTGAGCAGATGCCGGATCATGCTGCGCCTCCCTGGCCGATGAGGACGGCGTCGCCGCCGTCGTACTCGGTGAGATGGACCGAGACCCGCTCGACCAGCGAGGTCGGCAGGTTCTTGCCGACGTAGTCGGCGCGGATCGGCAGCTCGCGATGCCCGCGGTCGACCAGTACGGCCAGCTGGACCGCCCGGGGGCGGCCGATGTCGTTCAGCGCGTCGAGGGCGGCGCGGATCGTCCGCCCGGAGAACAGTACGTCGTCCACCAGCACCACGACCTGGTCGTCGATCCCGGTCTGCGGGATGTCGGTGTGCTCGAGCGCCCGGGCCGGTTTCATGCTGATGTCATCCCGGTACATGGTTACGTCGAGCGATCCCGTGGGCACCGTGCGTCCTTCGACGGCGCTGATTCGCGCGCCGAGACGATGAGCCAGCGCGACCCCGCGGGTGGGGATGCCGAGCAGGACGAGGGATTCGGCGCCGGAGTTGCGCTCCAGGATCTCGTGCGAGATCCGGGTCAGCGCCCGAGAGATGTCGGACGCATCCAGGACAGTGCGGGGAGGTGCCGTTGACGAAGCTTCTGCGGCAGGGCTCACTGCAACCGTTCCTCCTTTCCCGCCTCTCTGGACGGGTCTTAAAGGATGTTCGGACTGCGGTCACTCTAACCCAGGTAGGCGCCTCCGCTTGACCACGACCCTCACGCTCCGCATACTGTCACACAGAGTAACCAAAGGGGGGTCCGGCAAAACCGGAGCCAACGATCTGGAGGGAAGACCAGCGTGCCGAGCGAATACGCAAAGACACTGGGTGGCAAGCTGCGCGCCATCCGCCAGCAGCAGGGACTCTCGCTACATGGGGTGGAGGAGAAGTCCAAGGGACGCTGGAAGGCCGTCGTGGTGGGCTCTTACGAGCGCGGCGACCGCGCAGTCACCGTACAGAAGCTCGCGGAGCTCGCCGACTTCTACGGCGTGCCGATCCGCGAGCTGCTCCCCGGCTCGGCCGGCGCCGCCGCCGCGTCCCAGCCGCCGCCCCGCCTGGTCCTGGACCTCGAGGCGCTGTCGAGCCTGGAGGACAGCGACTCCGGTCCGCTCTCCCGGTACGCAGCGACCATCCAGGCCCAGCGTGGCGACTACAACGGCAAGGTGCTGTCGATCCGCCAGGACGACATGCGCACCCTCGCCGTGATCTACGACGAGTCGCCGACCACCCTGGCCGAGCGGTTCATCTCCTGGGGTGTGCTCAACCCGGAGGCCTCCGGCGCCATGGAGGAGGAGCACGCGGTCCACTGACGGCAGCACTCTTGGAGCGACAGGCCCTGCGCACCGCGACGTGCGCAGGGCCTGCTGCGTGACCGGCTTCGGGCTCAGCGGCTGTACGCCGGTCGTGCGGGTGGTCGAGAATGGTACGGCGCGCGGCACGCTCTCGGCGGGCGACTGACCCGAGGCGGCGCGCGGGCAGCGCCGGTGCGGCGAGCAGGATCGTGGTCGCACCAGCCACGAGACGTAATCGGCGGAACATTCGCACGGCGCTGGCCTCCCTAGCGGAGGGAACGCGTAGACTTGTGGTCTAGACCACGCGCACAGTGCATCGCTGGGCACTGTGCGTTGTCGAGTGCTGGCGTGTTGTCAACTGCGACGAGCTGAGGAGAACCAGACGCCGATGAGGACCCCCGGGGTCTCCAAGCACGCGGTCATCCGCGACGAGCTGCGCAGCATGGTCCTGGACATGGCCGCGGGCGACCCGCTGCCGGCCGAGCGGGTACTGGCCGAGCGGTGGGGCGTGGCCCGGATGACCGTGCGGCAGGCGATCGCCGCGCTGGCTCGCGAGGGCCTGATCCTGACCCTGCACGGCCGCGGCAACCTGCGCGCACCGGAACCGCTGCAGCTGCGGGTCCGGCTCGGCTCGTTCGCCGACGCGATCCGCGAGCACCACCTGGAACCGAGCACGCTGCCGATCGAGTGCGTGCCCGACGAGTCCCCGCCCGCCGCGGTGGCCCAGTTCCTGAAGCTCGACGGGCAGCCGGCCACCCGGATCCGGCGGCTCCGGCTGGGCGACGACATACCGCTGGCGCTGGAGCGGGCCTGGTTCCCGTCCGAGCTGGTGCCCGACCTGACCGAGGAGCAGCTGGCCTCCAGCCTGTACCGCTACCTGGACGGCCGCGGCCTGCTGCCCGACTCCGGCGAGGAGTCCGTGATCGCCGGGCTCCCGGACGACGACGAGGTACGCCGGCTCGACATCCCGTCCAGCCGCCCGGTGCTCCGCCTGGTACGACGCGCGCTCACCGGCGGGCGCCCTATCGAGTACGCCGAGGCGGTGTTCCCCGCCGACCGGTACGAGCTCTGGTTTCCACTGAACCGCAACGGCAGCACCTGATCCCGGGCGTTACCGCGGGAACGCCGGTCGCGGCTCACGGAACCGTTTCGCGCTCACTGACGCGCCCATCCCCTCTCCTGTCGACTGGACGCATACGCCAACACGTGCCACCGCCGACTGGACGCATACTTCATGGCGCGTCGGCTGGACTCCTATGCCGACACGTGCCGCCGGAGTCAGATCGGAATAATTCGGTCCATTCGACGGCGACACGCGTTGGAACATGCGTCCACTCGACGGCGACACGCGTACACAATCGGTCCAGTCGGCAGAGAGCGACGGGCGGAATGAACGAGGGTGCCGGGGTCAGGGTTTGAGGGTGGGCTTCAGCTGGAGGACCCGGCCGAGGAGGCCGTTGACGAAGGCGGGCGACTCGTCGGTGGACAGGTCGCGGGCCAGCGAGACCGCCTCGCTCACCGCGACGGCATCGGGTACCTGGTCGTCGTACACGAGCTCGTAGACGCCGATCCGCAGGATGTTGCGGTCGACGGCGGGCATCCGGTCCAGGGTCCAGGCGACGGCATGCTTGCTGATCAGCTCGTCGATCGCGGTGATGTGCGCCGAGACACCCTCGACCAGCGAGACGGTGAACTCGTTGACCGGCGGGTCGGCGTCGGCCAGCCGCTCGGCGAGCGTGCCGCCGACGTCGAGCCCGCGGACCTCGGACTCGTACAGGACGTCGAGGGCGCGCTTGCGGGCCTTGCTCCGGGCGGACATCGATCAGGAGACGCGGCCGAGGTAGTCCCCGGTCCGGGTGTCCACCTTGACCTTCTCGCCGGTGGTAAGGAACAGCGGAACCTGGATCTGGTACCCGGTCTCCAGCTTGGCGGGCTTGGTGCCGCCGGTCGACCGGTCGCCCTGCAGGCCTGGCTCGGTGTACTCGACCACGAGCTCGACCGAGGCCGGCAGCTCGACGTACAGCGGGGTGTCGTTGTGCACCGCGACGATCGCGGCCTGGTTCTCCAGCAGGAAGTGCGAGGCCTCGCCGACCACGTCCGGCTGGATGTGCAGCTGGTCGTAGGTCGAGGAGTCCATGAACACGTACGACGAGCCGTCGTTGTACAGGTAGGTCATGTCGCGCTTGTCGACGTTCGCGACCTCGACCTTGACGTCGGCGTTGAAGGTCTTGTCGACGACCTTGCCGGAGAGCACGTTCTTGAGCTTGGTCCGCACCACGGCGCCGCCCTTACCGGGCTTGTGGTGCTGGAACCAGACGACGGACCAGAGCTGGCCGTCCAGGTTGAGCACCATGCCGTTCTTGAGATCGTTGGTCGTTGCCACGCGTGAAACCCTTCGAAGTCGTGTGCGGTATGGCAGATTGTAGCGGTCGGGCGTGAACCGTCCGGCGCCTACGATGCCGGTCGGGCCGCAGCGATCTGGAGGTCGCACACCGTGGGAGAAATCGTCATCTTCGTGATCATCGCGATCGTGGCCACGGTGGTGGGCAGGCTCAAGCAGGCCCAGCGCACGGGGAAGACGGACTTCAAGTGGCCGACGCCGAAGTCGTGGCAGCTGCCGGCGGCGGGTCAGGGCCCGGGCGGGATGATCCAGCAGGTCCAGGGCCCGGGACACCACCCGGCGCCGCCGCAGGGACCGCCGGGTGTGGTCCCCGCACCCGGGTTCACGCCGCCGCCCGGCTGGGTACCGCCGTCGGGGATGCAGCCGCCGCCGATGCAGGCCCCGCTGCCGCACCACCGCCCACCGCAGCACCAGCTGCCGCCACCGCAGGGTGAGCTGGACGCCAGGGTTCGTGAGCTGATGGCGAACAACCAGGAGGTGGCGGCGGTCCGGCTGCTCTGCGACGAGGCGGACATGGGCATCATCCAGGCGCAGGAGTACGCCCGCGCGCTGGTCCCGTCCGAGGAGCAGTCCCAGGAGCAGACCGAGCCCACGATGACGAAGAGCGTGGCACCGCCGGAGCAAGCCACCGAGGAGTACGAGTACGTCGGGTCGTCCGCGATCGCCTCGTCGATCTTCGAGCGGGAGGACGACGACGTGTGGGCCAGCGGCTGGGTCGACGAGCCCGAGCCGGAGGACCGCTCCGACATCGACGAGCTGTGGCAGGCGGTCCGCGACGGCGGCCGCCCGAGCCCCGGTACCGAGCCGGACCTGGAGCGCTGATATAGGTCGGGGCGTAGCCCCTTCACGAGCACCTCCGGAGGTGTCAGAAGGGACCCATCAGGTTCCTTCGAGGGTCGGGCGTTGGACGCGCCTGATCCTCCTGACGCCCTCCGGAGGTGGGTCTGGTGTCTGTGCATGCTGCTGCTGTCACAGCGTCCACGGTGGTGGTGGCGGTTGATGTGGGCAAGTCCTCGGCTGCGTTGTCGGTCACTGATGCCGGGCGGCATCGGCTGCTGGGTCCGGTCGAGTTGTCGATGACGCGGTCGGCGCTGGTCGACCTGGTCGAGAAGGTGCGTGGGGTGCTGCCCGGGATCGGCGGGCCGGTGAAGGTGGGGGTGGAGGCGGCCGGGCACTATCACCGGCCGTTGATCGAGCTGTCGGCGTGGCCGGCCGGTTGGGAGGTGCTCGAGCTGAACCCGGCGCACGTGACCGAGCAGCGTCGGGTGCAGGGCCGGCGGCGGGTGAAGACCGACGCGATCGATCTGGAGGCGATCACCGAGCTGCTGTTGGCCGGGCGGGGTGTGCCGGTGACCGGTCACGATCTGGTGATCGGTGAGCTGGTCGCGTGGTCGGCGCACCGGGCTCGGCGGATCCAGACTCGGACCGCGACGAAGAACCAGCTGCTCGGCCAGCTGGACCGGTCGTTTCCCGGGCTGACCTTGGCGCTGCCCGACGTGTTGGGCTGCAAGATCGGTCGGCTGGTCGCGGCCGAGTTCGCCGACCCGGCCCGGCTCGCTTCGCTGGGCGTGACCCGGTTGATCCGGTTCGCCGCGGCCCGCGACCTACAGGTCCGTCGACCGCTGGCCGAACGCCTCGTGAAGGCCGCCGGTGATGCGCTGCCCACCACCGACGCGGCGGTTGCCCGGCGGGTGCTGGCTGCCGACCTGGTCTTGCTGGGCGACCTCGACAGCCAGATCGTCGCCGTCGAGGCCGAACTGGCCCGGCTGCTGCCGGTCAGCCCGTTCCACCCGCTGACGTCGGTGCCAGGCTGGGGCGTGGTCCGCGCGAGCAGCTACGGCGCGGCGGTCGGTGCCCCGACCCGGTGGCCCGGATCAGCCCAGCTCTACCGGGCCGCCGGGTTGTCACCGATGCAGTACGAGTCGGCCGGCCACCGCCGCGACGGCTCGATCAGCCGCGAGGGCAGCGTCGAACTACGCCGCGCGCTGATCGACCTCGGCATCGGGCTATGGCACAACGAACCGGCCGCCAAGGCCTACGCCGCCGGCCTGAAGGCTCGCGGGAAACGCGGCGGGATCATCGCCTGCGCCCTGGCGCACCGCGCGAACCGGATCGCGTTCGCTCTGGTCCGCGACCAGGCCGCCTACGACCCCGCACGCTGGACCTGACCACAGCCGGGTTCTTCCTCGATAGCTGCCACCTGCCGGTGTCGAGGAGCTGTCAACGTGGAGCGCCCGCAGCGCAGCCAGGACGAACGACGTTGACCGCGACGAGCACCGGCACACACTCGGATAGCGAGGAAGAATCCCTTACCCACAACAGAAAGTGAGCCGTCTACACCCCTTCACAACACCGGCCGACGGGTGCGACGCTGGTCGTGACGAAGGACCGGAACAGACGCCGATAGCGCTATGGCGGACGCACCCGCGTTACGCCGCTACTAGCTTGGCGCCCGGTCCTTCGCCCATCACAGCAGCCCGCACGACGCCAGATGACCGACACCCCACAGGCGCCAGGTCGCATACGTCAGCAAGGGCACTCGGCACACCGACCAGACCCGAACACCCCGCCCGGCCAACACCCAAAGCCCCAACCCCGCTGCGGACGCGGGCCGATCCCTCACACCCAGCCGACCGCTTGACTCGACCTACAGCCAGCTAGT
>DASRHY010000067.1:0-186784 GCA_035650275.1 Kribbellaceae bacterium
TTTCAACCCTGCCGGAATGTCTGACTCAGTAGACGACGCCTTGAGTCAAGAAGGTGGCAGGACTTGATCTTGCCGCTGGTCGCGGAGCCGGTGGGATGAACGCGCTGTGCGGCATGATCGTGCGCGGGTAGATCGCTGGACCACTCTTGGTCATCCCTCGACCGATTAGTTCGCCGCCCAGCGGAGCCGACCCAGCGTCAACGTCAAGGGAGGAAGCGATGCGCAGCGAGGCCATGGAGCAGTTGGACGTCCTGGTTGGATCATGGCAGGCGACGATGCGGAACGCGTGGTTCCTGGAGCCAGCCGATCAGGAGGTGGCAGGTTCGGCGACCGTCGAGTGGCTCGGCGACGCGTTCGTGGTCTTCCGCTGGACGATGGAGGGCGATGTCGGACTGGCCACGAGTGAGATGGTCTTGGTTCTGGGTCGCAGCGACCCGCACGACGCCTACACGGCCCTCTACCACGACGAACGAGGTGTCTGCCGGGTCTTTGCCATGACGTTCGACGGCTCGCATTGGAACCTGAGTCGCGAGGACCCCGACATGTTCCAGCGGTTCATCGCTGACGTAGGGCCGGACCGGATCGCGGGTCGCTGGGAGGCGTCTGAGGATCACGGATCAACCTGGCGCAAAGACTTCGACCTGGTCTTCGAGCGGGCGTAGCAGCGCTGGGTTCGTCTTCCACCAGTCATCCGGTACCTGGCACGCCGATCGCCACTGGCGGATCCCTGTCCGCGCGGACGTAGGCAACAATGTCCGTGGCTGCATCCCGAATGGCCGGGCAGGGCACGCAGCCGGCATCGGGTCGGTACGACTGTCACATGCCCGCACATCGGCATGACCGCGCGGATCTCAACGAACCCGTACTGCGCGAGCTTTCGCGGCCTGAGCGGATGCTCTGGCGGACGACGCAGGAGGGTTCGACTGGGCAGCTCCAGATGACGAGGTGCTCGGCTTTCTCAACAACCTCGAGCGTGCGATCGGCACGTATCTGTACGGCCGCCGAATGTACGAGACAATGGTCTATTGGGAAACGGCAGATGTGCTCGGGGACCAGGCACCCGTGGCGTGGGACTGGATGCAGTTGTGGCGAGCAGCTGACAAGGTCGTCCCTTCGCGCTCACTGGAATCCGTGTCGAGTACCAGGTCCCACATCGAGCGCGACTTCGCTCCGAGCGCGGTCCGGACGATGAAGAGCTCGCAGGATCGTGACATCAGTATCGGCGGCCTGACCTGGCCGCCCAGGCTTTCAGAGTCGGGCTCGTGGACGAGTGCCAGCTATTCGTGACGCCTGTCGTCGTCGGAGGCGGCAAGGCCGCACTTCCCCAGAACGTTCGGCTTGACCTGGAACTCGTCGCCGAGCGTCGCTTCAGCAATGGTGTCATGTTCCTCGACTACCGCTTGCGGTGAACGTCAGCGATGGTGATGCGCACCGTACCGCCTGCGCTACCAACCTCGTACGTCCGGGTTGGGTGCTGCCGATGATGATCGCTACTTCGATCATGACGGAGCACCCGGCAAGATCCGGTACTTGAGGTGGGTGACGCCGGGCGCCTCGACGGCCCGGACCTGCTCGAGTCGCACATTGGCGTCCCCGAGGTTGTCGAGGAGGCGAGAGCCGCCACCGAGCAACACCGGAACGACGTGCAGCTCAAGTTCGTCCAGTAGTCCCGCGGCCAGGTACTGCTGAGCGATGTTGCCGCCGCCCCAGAGCATGACGTCTTTGCCGCCGGCGGCCCTCTTTGCCTGTTCGAGTGCGGACTCGATTCCGTCGGTGACGAAGTGGTACGTGGTCCCTCCCTCCATCTCGACCGGATTACGCGGGTGATGGGTAAGGATGAACACGGGGTAGTGGTAGGGCGGGTGGTCGCCCCACCAGCCCGTCCACTGCTCGTTGCTCCAGGCACCACCGCCGATAGGGCCGAACATGTTGCGGCCCATCACCCCGGCGCCGATGTTCTGCCTCGATTCCTCGACTATCCGTGCGCTCTCGTTCACCTCACCTCCTTGCTGGTCGTGGGATTGGCGCCAGGCGGCCAGCGGAACGATCCAGTCGTGGAGCCGTTCGCCGCCCTCGCCGAGCGGGTTCTCCTCGCTCTGGTTCGGGCCGGCGACGAAACCGTCCAGCGAGATCGAGATGTGACACCTAAGCTTGCTCATCGTGCCTCCTCAGTAGGCGCCGCTGTTCGGCGCCGTCACTGGTTAGTCGGAGCCTGCCCGGCCGTCTCGACAACGCAGCGAAAGCCCCTCCCGAACAAGGGTGGCGTTGGTCGTTTGGCCAGACTGCTCAGCATGCCACTCCTTCACGTCATGAACAGGTCGCCTGGCGATCAGGCTTCCCTCCCTTACCGGCTGGTCCGACAACCAGACGCGCAGAACGGTCATAGATTCCCTCGTGCTGGGTCGGGCGGCGATCCCGTCAGCTGTTCGTGCGTATGGCGATAGGGCACATCCGCAGCCAGGCGATCGTCGTCAGACGGACCTGGCGCCGCGGTGGGTCAGCCGGCATACGGTGCGCCGACGATCCAGCCTCCGATCCGGTCGGGCTGGACATGTGTGCGCTTGAGGATGACCGGATCGCCGACCCGGACGATGCCGGGTTTGATGACCCAGCTGTCGAGGCAAAGCCGGCCGCCGAACTGGTGGCGGATGCGACGGAAGACCTCGAGGTCCTGGGCGCCGGTGTCGGGGTCGATCGACGTGACGATGCAGCGGGCGCGGGTGGAGTGGATGCCGATGACGGCGTCGCCGATCACCAGGGCGTGACCCGGCCACTCCTGCTCGGCACGCGCTGGCACGCCGCCGATGAGCAGGTTCGGGCGGAGCCGGCGCACGTCCGCACCGAGCTCGCGGACGGCGCCGTCGGTGGCCACGAGCAGGCTGAGGATGTCGAAGCGTTCGGGGCCGGCATAGGTGACGAGCTCCGCGTCCGGTCCGGCGGCGGCCCGCACGGCTTCGGCGGCGGCCGGGGTGTTCCATGGGTGACCGGCCACCCATGGAACACCCCGGGGACCGGTGACAGCGGGGATGGTGAGGAGGCGGTGGCGGGTCCGGCCGGTCAGCGGTCCCCGGCGGCTACGGACGTGAACTGTCCGATCACCCGCTACCCCGTCGACGGTGAGCGGGGCCGCGACGAGCGCCTCACCGGCCAAAGACTTGACCGGATAGCGCCAAAGTCCCTCGACATGCACGGTCGCCCTCCCTAGTTCGCGTGGTCGCGTCGCCTAGGCGTTGACGACCGGGAAGTCGATCTCGACGCCGGTGGTCTTGTTGAAGTAGTTCGTCAGCACGTTGAGCGCCACGTGTCCGATCACCTCGGCGATCTCCTCGTCGGTGACCCCGGCCGCGCGGGCAGCGTCGACAACGTCGGCGGGTGTGTCGCCGCGGCCGTCGTTCACCGCGTCGGCCAGGGTCAGGATGGCGGCCGTCTTGCCGTCGGGGGCGTGGGCCTTGCGTGCCGCGGCGATGTCGTCGGCGTCGAGGTGTGCGACGTGTTCGGCAAGATAGCTGTGCGCTGACAGGCAATAGTCGCATTCATTGCCCTGAGCAACGGTGAGTGCGATGCGCTCGCGGGTGGCTGGGTCCAGAACGCCGCGCGCGAGTGCGCCGGACAGGCCGAGGTAGCCGCCGAGGAGCGCCGGGCTGTTAGCCATCGCCTTGGTCATGTTCGGGATGACGCCGAGGCTTCGCCGAACCTCGGCGAGCAGTTCGGCGGCGGGTGCGGAGGCGGTTGCAGGATCAATCAGGGGGAGCTGGCTCACGGTGCGCCTTCCTGGTTTCTAACGGGGTAGATAACGTTCTTCCGTTAGAGAGTGAAGCACACGTTTCTAACGTGTGCAACTAGCTGATACCGTTAGACACCGGAGGTGAGATGAGCGACACGTTTGCGCTGTTGATTCCTGATGAACCGGTTCCGGTACGGCTGATGAACACGATCTGGGCCGACCGCCGAGGCGTTCATGACGCACTGGTCGACGTCGACGACCTGCGTTCGTGGTTGGCCGCGGTCGGCGAGGCGACAACCAGCCTGCCGGGCGGTGGACGGTTGGCTCGGGCGGACGTCACCGCGTTCCGAGCCGTTCGCGACGGGCTGCGGCGGCTGGCCGCACTGAGCACCGAAGACACCAGGGCGGCCGCTGCGACCGACATCGATGTCGAGCAGGCGGTCGCGAGCGTCAACGACGCGGTCACCAGGGGGAGCAGTTGGCCGCAGCTGAGCCTGAGCCGAGGCAGGCTGCAGCGGCAGTCGGCCGGAACGGCGACGCCGGCGATGCGATCACTGTCGACCATCGCCGCCGAGGCCGTCGAACTGTTCACCGGCGAGGACCGGGTCCGGCTACGAGCCTGCTATGCGCCCGGATGCGTGTTGTACTTCGTGAAGAACCACCCGCACCGGGAGTGGTGTTCAACCGCGTGCGGCAACCGCGCCCGTGCCGCGCGCCACTACCGACGTCACCACGCCTGATCACTCACTACCGGTCGGCGCACGGTCAGAGGCTGAACAGCGGACCGACGATGACCAGGCCGAGATCGTCTCCGACGTACGCGAACAGCGCGAACAACATCAAGGCCGCGCCGGCCAGCGCGGTGTCCTTGAAGAACTGGACCTGCTCTGTCATCTTCGCCTGGGCTTCGGTCTCCTTCCAGAACGGGTGCATCAGCAGTGCGGTCGGGACGAGGAACACCACCAGCAAAAGGGCGCCGAGGTCGGGCCAGATCCCCAGCAGGACCGAGACTCCGCCCAGCGCCAGCAGAACGCCGCCGGCCAGCACGGCCAGCCGGGCGGAAGGGACTCCCTTGCTCTGCGCGTAGCCGGCCATCGCGGCAGTCTGGCCGAAGTGGGCCACGGCGGAGACAAGGAACAGCGCGCAGAACAGGATCCGGCCGATCAACACCAACACGTCCATGCTTACCTCCGGGCGGTCACAGGACGAGACGTCGTCCGCATGATTGCCCGCGCGGAGCGATTCCAACCATTTGTCAGCGCGTCATCCACACCTGCGGCTGCGGCATCAACGGTGGCGTGTCTTGCCGGTGGCCGTGTTCGAGTACGCCGACACCTGATCGCCGTCGAACGCTCGCACCCGGTAGGAGTACTGCGTGTTCCGCGCCAGGCCGTTGTCGGTGTACACCGTTGCGTCGTGCCCGGTGACAGCGATCTGGCTGAAGCCAGTGCACCCGAGGCCCTGGCAGCGCTCGATCCGGAATCCGTCCTCGGTGCCCGCGTTGTCCCGCCAGGTCAGCCGGATCTGGCTGCGGGACAGGCCGGTCGCGGTGAGGTGCTCGGGGCGACCAGCGCCGGTGCGGCCGCGGCCGGGAAGCGCAGCGTCACGATATCGTCGGCAGTGCCCTCGATCGACAGGTAGTCGTTCCAGGAGGTGCCGGTCACCACGGCGTCGCCGGCAGCGTCGATCGCGAGCCCGGCGACTCGGTCGTCGCCGCCGACCGGTCCGTTGAACCGGTGCCGCCACAGCTCCCGGCCGTCCGGTGCGTACCGGATTGTGAGGTAGTCGTCGTTGTGCACGAAGACGTTTCTGGTCGTGCCGGCCAGCGTGACGGCGCCGGCCGAGTCGGCTCGGACGGTCAGCGCGGACAGGGCGTCCTCGGCGTTCGCGGTGAGCGGTGTCGACCAGACCCTGCCGCCGGCCGCGTCGTACCGGGCTACCGTTGAGATGCTCGGCGGTTGGAGGAAGAAGCCGGCGAGCAGCAGGTTGCCGGTACCGTCGGCGTCGACGCTCGCACCTCCGTCGCGGATCACCTGCAGCAGGTTCCCGGCTCGGTCATACCGCAGCGTGACCGGCGTCGGTACGGCGTACGGGCTCGCGCTCTCAGCGGTCGTCCCGGTGACGGCGATTCGCCCGGCCGCGTCGATGTCGAGGTCGACGGGGGTTTCGTGGCTCGCGGCGGTGTCGGTCCAGCGGCGCTGCCAGACGACGTTCCCGGCTGGGTCGTAGGTCACGGTCTCGATGTCATTGGTCAGGCCGTCGCCGGTGTTCTTGGTGAAGCCCGTGAGGACGAGGTTGCCTTCCGGGCTGAGCATCATGTCGGCGACGCGGTCGTCGTTGGTGCCGGGTCCGCTGAGCCGGCGCTCCCACAGCAGTGCGCCGGATGGGCTGTACTTGTGGGTTGTCCAGTCATTTGCCTGGTTCTGCCCGTAGGAGAAGCCGCTGACGTAGGCGTTGCCCGCGGCGTCGACGGCGATTTCAGATGCCTGGTCGAAGCCGCTTGCCGGCCCGTCGTACCGCTGTGCCCATCGTTCTGTCCCGTCGGGGCCGAAGGCCACGACGAGGTAGTCGATGTTGTTGTTGAAGATGACACCGTCGCCCGTGAACCCAGCGGCGTACACGTTGCCCGCGCTGTCTGTGGTCACTGCAAGGGCGCTGCCGCCGACACCGCCGTGGGAACCGCTGTAGTGGCCCGTCCACAGCACGGAGCCTTGCGGACTGAGCTTGACGACGGCGAAGGATCCGCGGCCGTCGGTGTCCACCGAACCCGCGACGTACACGTTCCGGGCGCTGTCCACCGCCACCGCCTCGGCCCGGTCGTACGCGCCGCCGTGGAACCGAACCACCTGCGGACTATCGGCCGCGTTGGCCGTTGTCGCGGCGGGCATAGCGCCGAGCATCACCGCCGCGGCGATGAGCACATGAGATGCTGCGAGCTTCGGAGAACGGAGCATGGCGACCTCCAGGGACGAGGCGGGGCCCTTGTAGGTAGTACGGCGAACGAACGCCACCGGATTTGGTCAGCGGGGGGTCAGCCGTGCGGACAGCAGCAGCCGGCCGTCGGAGTCGAGGATCCGCAGCAGCGCCGCGTCGTGCACCGCGACCGGGATCGACGCACCCCAGCCGCGGGAACGGGACAGATCAAGGTCTGTCACGAGCCGGCGGGTGCTGCCGTCGCGGACGACCAGCTCGACGGCGTAGCGTCCGGTCGGCAATGGCTCATCGAGGGTGACGAACACCCACGCCGGGTTGCCCTGGTAGCCGAAGACGGCGCCTCGCTGGGAGCCGCCCAGGTCGCGCAGCGCGAAGGAGGCGAAGTACTGGCCGTTGGCGGTACGCAGAGTGTCGCGCAGGCTGTCGGCCAGCTGGCGATCATCGCGTCCCGACCAGTACACGACACCACCCGAGATGGACACAGTCAGCACGAGCGCCGCGGCCAACCCGACCAGACGGCGCCGCCCCAGCCGCGGTGCCCGCCCAGCTGGGGCGCCCTCGTCGAACGACGCGAGCACCGCCGACTCGAAGCCGGTCGGTGGTTCGGCCGGCGGGACAAGCCGGAGCACATCATCGACCAGGGTGGAGAGCTCCGCCAAGTACGTCCGGCAATTCGCGCAGGTCGTGACATGCCCGATGGTAAGCACCCGGTCCTCGGCCGTTGCGATGCCCAAGGCCACCTCCACCGCGAGGTCTCGTACCTGCTCGCAGCGCCTCGGGTCAGTCATCGTGCACCTCCAGGGATGACCGCAGCGTGAGCAGGGCCGCCCGAATCCTGGTCTTCACCGTGCCCAGCGGTACGTCGTCGAGCTCGCTGATCTCACGCGCGCTCAGGCCATGGAACACAGCCAGCAGCAGGCACCGGCGCTTCTCCGACGGCAACTCCTCGAGTGCCTGGCGGAGCCGGGCCAGTTCGGCGGCGGTGGTGACGTTGTCACCCGGCTCCGGCTCGGTGCTCGGCAGATCCAGCGAGTTCAGCACCATCGGGTCGATCGGCACCGCACGCCGCAGCCGAGCGGCGTCTACCGCAAGGTTGCGGGTGATGGTGAGCAACCAGGTGGCGACGGTGCCGCGGCGCGCATCGTATACCGAACCGTGCCGCCAGGCCCGGACGAACGCTTCCTGCGCCACCTCTGTCGCTGCTTCCCGGTCCCCGAGGATCGCATACGCCAGACCGAACACCCTCCCCTGAAACCGACGGACGAACGCCGCCGCGGTGTCCGGATCGGCCGAGGCGAGGCCTGCCAGCAGCGACTCGTCGGAGAGGCCCACGCAGGTAGTACGCAGCAACCACCACTGCGGATTCAACCCCAACGCCGGCACGACGACCAGACCCCGTCAGGTGCGCTCACGTGCCAGATGTTGCTGTTCCAGCTTGCCTTCGAGCGCGCTCGAATCCATACCGTCACGACCATGGATATGACAAGCGAGACCAAGACATGGATCATCACCGGCGCGAGCTCGGGCCTCGGCCTGGCGCTAGCAGAAGCTGCGCTGCAGGCTGGAGAGCGGGTGGTCGGGACGGCGCGGCGAGTCGGCCGGTTCGATGCGCTGCGGGAACGGTACGGGGATCGGCTGGTGGCGCTCGAACACGACGTGCGTGACACAGCAGCGGCTGCCACGGTCGTGCAGCGCGGCTTGGACGCATTCGGGCGGATCGACGTGCTGGTCAACAACGCCGGTGTCGGCCAGGTCGGGGCTGCCGAGGAGGTCACGGACGCCGAGCTGCGGGACATGCTCGATCAGCACTTGTTCGGCCCGGCCGCCTACGTGCGAGCGGTGCTCCCACACATGCGGGAGAACCACTCGGGCGCGATCGTGCAGATGAGCAGCCAGGGAGGGCGGATGTCGTTCCCGGCGGTCGGCAGCTACTCGGCTGGCAAGTTCGCGCTGGAAGGCTGGTCCGAAGCACTCGCTGGCGAGGTCGCACCGTTCGGCGTCCGTGTGCTGATCGTGGAGCCCAGTCGTTTCCGAACCGAGTTCAACGCAATCGGCGTGCTACGCGCGGTGACGCAGAACGTGGCGTACGACGAGGTGATTGGTGCTGTGCGTGCGAATATGACCGAGGCCGACGGAATCCAGGAAGGCGACCCAGACGGCGCAGCCACCGCGATCCGTGACGTTCTCGAAGCCGCAGACGCGCCGCTGCGGTTGCCTCTCGGGTCCGAAGCCGTCCGCAACCTCACCCGCGTCTACCAGCGCGCGCTAGACGACCTCCGGCGATGGGCAAGCGTGAGTGAATCGGCGGACTTTCCCGGTATGCCGCCGGCCGTCCGTGCGTTCTAACCGCCGTACCGTGTCATCCGTGTCACCCATGGCAACCGAAGCGCTGGTCGAGCGCATTCTCGCCACCGGCGACGACCCGCCTACGTCGGTCGTCGAAGCGGCCGAGTTCGTCGGCCTGTCCACATACACCCTCCGCTACTACGAACAGCAGGGCCTCGTGCGGCCCGCCCGCAACGCCTCCGGATACCGCGAGTACTCCGCTTCCGACTTGCGCCGTCTCGTCTTCCTCACCCGGATGCGGCTGTCCGGCATGACCATGCACGACCTCAAGCGGTACATCGCGCTGGTCGAGCAAGGCGCGAGCACCATCCCCGAACGGCGGCGGATCATGCTCGACCAGAGCGGCCGCATCAGACGACGACTCCGTGAACTCAGCCTCGCGCTGGAGACCACCGAGTACAAGATCCGCGCCCACAACGGTCACCCCGACGGCTGACGACCGCAGTGTGCGGGCACCCGGCGCATCGAGCTCGCGCGCGCATTCATTGTTCGAGGGCGAGTGAGCGCTCGACCCGGCTGAGCTGACCGTGTAGCGCTGGCGAGGGCACCGTGCCGGTCTGCTGCCTGAGGGCGCGGGCGTCGTCGAGGTGTATGCCGGCCCGCCGGTAGTCACCTCGGTCGTGGTCGAGCACGGCCATCGCCTCCAGGACGGATGCCGTACCACCGAGATGACGCAGGCGCCGGGACACGTCGAGCGCCTGATTCAGCAGCGCCTCCGCGCGTTCGTGATCGCCGGCCAAGACCGCGAGTTGTGCCGCCAACGTGCCGGCCGAGGCGAGCCCCTCCTGATAACCGATGCTCTGGTACGCCGCGAGGCTCGCCGATGCCAGCGCGGACGCCTCCGCGGTGCGACCGAACGCGAACTCCGCATGCGCGCGATAGTCCAGGGCGCTCCCGAGCACCATCGGCTCGCCGACCTCCTCCGCCAGGGCTTGAGCCTCGCGAAGCAACTGTTCGCCCGCGTCCTGATCTCCTTTCGCGTGGGCGGACCGACCGGCCAGTGCCGTGACAAGGGCAAGCGTCCACGGCCGGCCGGAGTTGCGTGCGCTCCTCATGGCAGCGCCGTGATGTTCATGAGCGGCGGTGTAGTCGCCCTGTGCCCAGGCGGCCATCCCGAGTAGGTTCTCGGCGAGAGCGACGAGCTCCAGATCCTGCAGGGCCGTCGCGGCGTCGAGCTGGCGGCGCGCCTGGTCAACAGCTATGGCTGCGTCGCCTTGCGCGAGGGCCGTCGAAGCGAGAGTCCGCAGTAGGCGAACGCGGACATGAGGGTCGGTCTCGGTGCTGAGGACGGCATTCGCCCATGATCGGAGTTCAGAGAGTTGGCCGTCGAGGAACCACGGCCAGTACATGTCGGCGACGAGGCGACCCGCGGATGCCCAGCGCTCGGCGATGGCGTGGGTGGTCGCCCTTCGCAGGTCTTCCGCGCTGGCGCGAGCGACCGCGGCCCACGCCGTCGCCTCCGTTGTCTGGATCCGGTCGTTGATTCGTGCTGCGAGACTCACGTGGTACTCGACGTGTCGCCGCCGCGAGCTGCCGCGCGTTGTCGCTGTCGCCTTCTCTTGGGCGAACTGTCGCACCGGATCGAGGAAGCGGTAACGAGCCTGCCCGATCAGATCGAAATCTCGCGTGAGCAACGAACGCCCGAGTAGGTGGTCGACCGCATCCGACGCGTCGTCGCCCACAACCGCGCTGGCGGCCTCACGATCAAAGGAACCCGCGAACACGGACAGAGCAGCGAAAGCCTCCCGATCTCGTGCATCAAGTAGATCGTGGCTCCAGCCGATCACAGCCCGCATTGTGCGATGCCTCGGGTCACCCGCGAGTGCGTCAGCCGCGAGCGCGTCCAGCGGCTGGTCCAGACTGCTGACGAGCTGCTCCAGCGACAGCGCGGCGGTTCTGGCCGCAGCCAGCTCGAGCGCGAGCGGAAGCCCCTCCAGCCTGCCGACGATGGCCCGCACACCGTCGACGTTGAGCTCGGCCGTTGGGTTCGCCGCCCGGGCACGTGATGTGAACAGCTCGGCGCCTGCGGTCTCGTCGAGCCCGCTCAGTTGAACGATCTGCTCACCGGGAGCTCGCAGTGGCTGGCGGGTGGTCGCAAGGATCCGCAGGTACGGGCAGCGGGACAGCAGGCGGGTCGCCAGCTCCGCCACCACCTCGACAACGTGTTCGCAGGTATCCAGAACGAGCAAGCCTCGGCGCCCGGACAGGTAGTCGCACATGAGATCGATCTCATGCCTCGGGGACTCGGCTAGCTGGAGTGCTCGAGCCACACTCGTGGCGACATCGCTGCCGGCCAGGACCGGGGCGAGCTCAACAAACCACACCGCCCCGTAGCGTGGGGCTGGCGCGGCGGCGACCTCGACCGCGAGCCTGGACTTGCCTATCCCACCCGGTCCGGTGAGCGTCACGAGACGAGCCACCGTAAGCGCTGACCGCAACGTGGCAAGATCGCCGTCGCGACCAATCAGCCGGGTCACCGGCGCCGGTGGAGCCGCCGCGGGGCGGGCCGGCGCGGCGAACAGGGACGGGTCTTGTGCGAGTACGGCGGCCTCCACCGCACGCAGCTCGGGCCCCGGTTCCAGCCCTACCTCGTCAGCGAGATACCGGCGGGCCCGCGCGTACGCCGCGAGTGCGTCAGCTTGCCGGCCAGCCGCGTAGAGGGCCTTTACCTGTAGGACGCGCAACCGCTCACGTAGGGGGTGCTCGTCGACGAGCGCCGCGAGCTCGGCAAGCACTGTGGCTCCGAGGCCAGCGTCGAGCTCCTGGGCCAGGCGGGCCTCCACGGCGGAAAGGCGCACCTCCTCCAGGCGCGTTGCGGTGGCCCGCGCCCAGGGCTGGTCGACCCATTCCTCAAGGGCCGCGCCGCGCCACAGCGCCAGCGCCTCTTGATACCTGCGGGTGTGGACCAGATCCTCGAAGCGGTCCGCATCAACCGACCCCGGCCTGACATCGAGCCGGTATCCTCCCGGGACCGTCGTGACCTCCTGGGCGCCGAGACACCGGCGCAGGTCCCGTATGTAGCCGTGGATGAGGTTGGGAGCAGACCGGGGCGGTACGTCGCCCCACAGAGTGTCCGCGATCCGGTCAACACTTACGAATCGGCCGCGGTTTACCACCAACAGAGCGAGCAAGGTCCGCGACTTGGATGCGGACAGCTGGACCTCGGCGCCGTTGTTGTCGAGCACTCGCATCGGGCCGAGCACTTCGTACTCCACGTTCGAAGCGTACGGATGCCGCCGGCTCCAGAGATACTCCAGCGCGGGACCAGAAGCTGCGGTCAGGCTGACGGTGCAATCACCGAGGAGGAAACCATGGTCATCCACATCGTCCGCTTCCGGTCAGCGCTGTCGGACGAGCGCATAACAGAGCTCTTCCATGTCCGCGCACCCGAGTACCTCGCCATCCCAGGGCTACTGCAGAAGTACTACCTCCGGTTCCGCAGCGGTGAGTACGGCGGCGTCTACGTTTGGGATTCCGCTGCGTCGATGCAGCGGTTCATGGGCGGCGAGCTGGCCCGCTCGATCTGCGATGTCTACCGCGTAGAGGAGCCGGTGCGCGACATCGCCGACGTCGTCCTCGCGCTGCGCGGCCAGAACGCGACTGCCGCGTCAACATGAGCCGTGATTCGACCGCTTCCAGGAGGTCCTATCATGTCCGCCGCCGGCGTCACTCAACCAACGATCGACTACGGGCACGTGGAGCTGCTGCCGGTGCACTTCGACGACCTTGACCCGATGGGGATGGTCCACAACTCCCGGTACGCGCTACTGATCGAGCGCGCGTTAGCCCTGTTCTGGAGACACCATGGTCACACCTTTCGTGACGGCCGGCCAACCACCCCGGACGCATTCAACGTCGTCAAGGAGTTCAGCATCGGTTATAGCAGCCCGATCCGCGGGACAGGCGACGTCTGCGTTCACTTCTGGCTCGAGCACATGGGAAGGTCCTCCGGGGTGTATGACTTCCGCATTCTCTCCTGCGACGGCACGACCGTTTTCGCCGTAGGCCGCCGGGTCGTGATCAAACTCGACGAGCGGACGCTGCGCCCATCGCCGTGGACACCCCCAGCCCGCGCCATCGCCGAGGGCCTCCTACGCCGCCCCGGGCGTGTGCAGAGCCGCCCTAGGGCCCCGAGCGACACGCACAGTGGCCCATCCGTCCGATTCGCAAGCTGATGCTGCCCTACAGGTTGTTGCGTCCGTTCAAAGGGGACCAGTCATGACGAGCGGTTACGGCATCCAAATCAGGATGGCAGAGGCCAACCCTCGTGCCGTCGATCCGAGAGGCGTGATCTTCAAGCATCACCGAGCCGGGCACGCGCAAGTGATGATCGAAATGTTGACTGGCGGCCATCTGCTGCACCTCGCGGTCGCCGGCTGCCTGTTCAACAACATTCTTCGAGTGGCAGCCGAGCGCGGTGTCACGGTTAGCCAGCTTGAGGTCTCGGTCGACGGCGAATTCGATGGCGAGCCAGCGGTATCGACTGGGATCAGCTACTCGGTGCGGGTCACCGGCGACGTCTCGCCGGAAGACCTGCGCCGGCTCATCCACGACTGCGAACAGGACATGGCGATCGGGAACACGCTGCAGCGAGGTACTCCGGTGCGCGCCGCCGGCATTCAGGTGAACGGCGTCGCAGCGGCGCTGCCGAGCTGACGCCGGAGCCTGCTGCCAGCAGATGGGACCACTTCTTCCTGGCTCACGCTCCAGACGCCCTCCCCACCAAGAGCGAGCGGCGAGAACACCCGCGATCAACCACCGGCCGATCGACGCAGGGCGACCAACTCCCTTCCCGTGGGAGAATTCGCCATGGCGACCGAGGGCAGGTGGGCAACAGGGCACCTGCAGGTCGAGGGCAGGTCGGTCCATTACCGACGTAGCGTTGGTAGGAGCGGCTTGCCCGTCGTCCACATTCACGGCTTCGCCATCTCCGGCGCATACCTCATGCCGACGGCCCGCCTCCTAGCCAGCCGATGGGTCAACGTGGTCCCGGACCTGCCCGGGTACGGTCGCAGCGAGCGGCGCGACTATGTACTGGACATTCCCGCTCTCGCTGGGGCCCTGCTGGCGGTCCTCGACTCGCTGGATATCGACCAGGCCGTGCTGGTAGGGAACTCGATGGGCTGTCCGATCGGCCTCGAGGTGGCGTACGAGGCACCCGAGCGGGTCCACCGACTGGTCCTGGTCTCCCCCGCTGGAGGTGTGCAGAACCAGCCGCTGCCACGCGCGCTCGGCCAGTTGGCGCTGGACGTGGTTCGTGAGAGCCCGAGGATGGTCCCCGTCGCCCTGCCGGACTACCTCAGGTTCGGACCCGTCAACGGCTTGCGCCTGTTCCACGAGCTGACCCGGTTTCCCTCCCTTGAGCGGTTACTGCACACCCCTGTCCCGACGTTGGCCGTCCTGGGTGGCCGAGACCCACTCATGCCCTCTCTGTCCCGCGTCCGCGAGGTCGGTCGGCTCGCGCCCGAGCACGTGACGGTTGCGCTCGTCGAACAGGCGGCGCACGCGGTGAACTTCAGCCACCCCGATGTGTTGGCGCAGGTGATCGAGGCCTGGCTGGACGGCGTACTGCTCGCCGACGGCGCTCGACTCCCCGCTGGGGTGCGCGTGGTCGACCTACGCCCCGACGCCGTGTGACCCGATGCCTCCTCACGCATGCCGACACGGCGCTAGTCACACCGACCGAGCTCGCCAGGGATCTGAGTCACAGCCCGGCCAGCACGATGACGCTCAGCACAGCCCCTCCGTCTCGGGGATCCGCGCAGCGGATGGTGACCTGGTAGCCCAGCGTTCGAGCTTCCGCACCGCCTTTCGGCGCACCTGCTCGTCGCTGAGCCTGCGTACCGCTGAGCCGCCCGGGTCGTCGTAGAGGGCGCCGGTCGGGTCGGGTGACGTCGACCAGTTCGCCTGAACAACCGGTCGGCGGTGGATCCGGGACCTTCGGGCCGCCGACCGGCAGGGAGGGGTGGGTCTGGTAACGGTCGCTACCGGTCGGCGACTCCTATCGCGTACCCACCGACCGGTGGTCACTAACGGTACTTGGCCGGCCGCCGTGTTCCGGCGGCGTGCGCAGGCGGCTCAGCACTGCGCGAGATTCAGCGTGGCCACTGCAGCGCGTCGGATGGCAGGTGGGGGTGACCGCGGTAGCGCAGCGCGAGCAGTACGAGGGTGAGGCAGGGGCTGGCGTTGCACGCGCTGGCCGCGTCGGTGTCGTGAGCATGGAACTCGAGGAGGCGCCGGCGGGCCTGCAATTCACGGCGCCCGGCGCGAGCGAGGTTGTCGTCGGCGGCGCGGGCCTGCTCCTCGGCGAGCCGGGCACGGAGGAACTCGGCGAGACGGGCGTCTGCAGACCGGGTGCGGTCCCGGTCGGGGCCGCGGCTCGCATCGTCCACAGAGACAGCCTTCCCAGAGTCAGAGAGTTACAACGCACATGTCTCGCGGCGGACCGGCGTCGATCACCGCGTTCAACGAACAGGCACGGCACCGAGTTACGGATCTCAGATCGTGACTGTCCGATCGCGCCGGGCGGCGGTCCGGGAAGGACTGCCATCAGCCCGATGCGACATGCTGCACAACGGCGCGGCACGCGCGGGGCGCGAAATTGAGTCGCCGGCAGAGCCGGCGCGCCCGATAGTTGCTATGCGCAACGTTGCCGCTCTACTGCGCACGGCTGGAGGAGGCGGCTAGTTGTCATTCCTCTTCGTAGTGAGAAGGTCGTCGGTTCGATTCCGACAGGCGGCTCAGCAACAAACCAAGGCCAGAGGCGATACCTGACCGAGGTTCCGGGTTCTCAGGGCCATCGTTGGCCCGACTTGCCAACTGCATTGCTATCAGGGTGCCAGCGCGCCGACCTCCGGTCCGTCGTCGGGTTCCTGGCCTGGTCGTCATCCCGAGCTGCGTATGTCGAGCTAGTCGACCTCGTCGACGGTTCGAGGTAGGCGGCCGGGAGTGAAGTGCACGAGGCCTTCCGGCACGAGCCACTGCATGGCCATGACCTCGAATCTGCCGGCACGCACTGCCGGGTCGGCTCGCTTGAGCTCGAGTGCATGCTGCGGGTCCGCGCGCAGGATCGACAGGCCGCGATAGTGCGGGTCGAGAAGCGGTCCCGCAGCAACCAGGTGGCCAGCGTCGTAGAGATCGGCGAGATGGGCCAGGTGTGCGTTCTGGAGCTCGGTGGTGGCGGCTGGCGCGGCGTCCCGTAGCGTCAACAAAGTGACGGTGAATCGTTCGAGTTGCATGCCGTGCACACTAACCCCGCATCGGCACGGACGTGCCAAGCGAAGCTGACGGCGGCGCTTGCCGTGGCCAAGGCCTGACCAGGTACCGCCCTAATTGTCTGGCTGGACGCGGAATGGCCGGACGGTCTTTGTAGGCTCGCACCATGTCGATCGTGGCCCACAATCCGGCCGGCGCCTTCCCGCCGTACCGCGGCTATGCACACGCTGTCGAGGTGCCTGCAGGTGCGCGCACCCTGTACATCAGTGGCCTGAACGGCTACGGGCGGGACGGGGTGACCATGTCGTCCGACTTCGCGGGCCAGGCCGAGTCGGTGTGGCGTCACCTCGGCACGATCCTGGAGTCCGCGGCCATGGGCTATTCCGACCTGGTGTCGTTGCGGTTCTTCCTCGCGTCGGCGGCCGACGACCCGGCGAACGTCGACATCCTGTACAAACACCTGGACGGCCACGTCGCCGCACGCACTGTCGTTGTTCAGCAGTTGCTGGAACCCGCCTGGCTCATCGAGGTCGAGGCGGTCGCCGCAAAGGTGGACTAGGTTGCGGTCCAGCGAAACCATTCAGCAGAACGGCGCCGGGAGCGCATCGTT
The DNA here is from genome assembly GCA_035650275.1 of Kribbellaceae bacterium. Taxonomy (GTDB): domain Bacteria; phylum Actinomycetota; class Actinomycetes; order Propionibacteriales; family Kribbellaceae; genus DASRHY01. The sequence goes on from DASRHY010000067.1 coordinate 16,830, forward strand.
TCATCTCGCGAGTCAAGCTCAGCTGCCTGTGGCTGCGGACGAGCGCCATGACGCACTGAACGTGCAGCCTTCAGTCTGTCGGGGCTGGATGTGGCGTCGCCGCGATTGCGGACACCTCCACCAACGCACCGGGGACACCGAGTCCCGACACGATCGCCGCACTGACGAGCGGAGGGGCCTTCACGGAGCTAAGCGTGGTCGCTGCGGCAGCGTAAGCCGCCTGGACGTCAACGCCCTCCACCAGCAGCACCAATACGCTCACCAGATGCTCGATCCCCGCGCCGGCTGCCTCGAGAGCAGTCGCGAGGTTGGCCATCACCTGCCGGGTCTGCGCGGCCACGTCTGTGCCGCCTACGAGCTCGCCGTTCTGATCGACGGCGTTCTGCCCGCCGACATACACCGTTGTGGCGGTAGGAGGGACGACGGCGACGTGGCTGAAGGCCGGGCTCGCGACGAGTCCTTCGGGACGCAATAACTGGATCTCGGTCATGTCGAGGAGGCTAACGACGAACCCGGACAGGATCGGTCCTGATTCGGCGCCGCCATCCAGACTTTAGTTCCCCGTGCGGCGGATTACGTTCGTTGGTATGCCGACCATGCTGGAGCGACTGAGCGATGCGGCGAACTCCCACGATGCCCGGCGGATGGCGTCGCTGTTCGCGGAGAACTACCAGAGCGCCCAGCCTCTTCACCCGAATCGTGCCTTCGGTGGGCGCGCGCAGGTGCTCGAGAACTGGTCGTCGGTCTTCGAGGGCGTGCCGGACTTCGTCTCGGTACTGGTTGCATCATCGGTGGACGGAGAGGTCGAGTGGGGCGAGTGGGACTGGCACGGTCACCATGCGGACGGCTCACCGTTCGCGATGCGCGGGATCACGATCCTGGTCGTCCATGACGGCTTGGTCACCGAGGCGCGTTTGTACATGGAGCCCGTCGAGGTCGGTGGCGGGGACATCGAGGATGCTGTCGAGCAGCTGTACAGGCCGCCACCCGCCTCCCGCTGATCGATGCCAAACCTGTCGGATTGCTCGGAGACCAAATCTCTCAGCGCGGGAGCAATCCGGTGAGCAGGGTGCGCACGATCTGCCGGAAGCGCTCGGTGAGTTCCGTTCGTGGGGTTCCGGACATCAGTTCGGTGAAGCCGAGCATGATCGCCGGGCCCATGACGAGGGCAACCGCGGCTTCGACGTCGAAGTCGCCCAGCCGTCCGAGCCTCTGTTCTGCGGTGATGTAGTCCGAGATCGGCTGCCGTAGCCGGTGTGGCCCATACGGCTCCTGGTGAATCGCGGCGATGAAGCGGTGTAGCAGCTCCGGCTCCGACAAGAGCCCGGAGGCGACCGGCAGGGTCTCCGCGACCAGTTCCAGTGACGCCACAGCGTAGGCCGTGAGATTCTCCTCGACCGTTCGGGTGCCGGGCACCGGAAGGCCGGTGTCGAACCGGGTCATGAGCCCGGAGTACCGGCGGACCAGGGCGGCCACGATGAGCTCGTACTTGTCGGTGAAGTAGTTGTACAGAACGCCGTCGGAGACACCAGCCGCGCGGGCGATGTCGCGGGTCGTGACGGTGGACACCTGCCGCTCCGCGAGCAGCTGCTCGGCCGTGTCGACCAGGTGCTCGCGCAGTGCGGTGGCGGGGTCTTGGCCGGACCTGCCACGCACTGCCTGGGCGCGTCTAGGAGACATCGCGCCTTACGGTAGTCGAGACGGCGACGGCTGCGAACACCACGGCGTACGTCGCGAGCACGAGCCCGCCGCCCCAGGGTGGCAGCTGTTGGACGTTCGCCGCCGGGATGTCCTCCAGCGCCACACCACTTGCGAACGGCAGCCACTTGCCTAGATCGCCGAGCAGCTGGCTGACGATGCCTTCGACAAGTGCGATCCAGGCCAACGCGACTGCGATGGCACCGACCACGTTCCGGATCAGGGCCCCGAGCCCGACGCCGATCGCCGCGAAGCAGGCGTTCCAGACCACGCAACCCGCAAGGGTTCGCCAAACGGCTGGGTCCGAGAGGTCGAGCGAGCCGCCCTTGCCCGACATCCATAACGCGGTGATGGTGGTGGACACCACGGAGCTCACGAGACCGACCGCCACGCCCGCGGCCGCGTACACGACGAGCTTGTCCGCCACCACCCTTCCGCGGCGCGGCGTGCCCAGGAACGTGTCGGTCACGGTCTTGTGCCGGTACTCACCGGCCATGCCGACAATGCCCAGGATGAGCGAGAAGATCGACACCAGCCCGGCATGTGCAACCGCGCGCAACGGCGTGTTCGGATCGGCGATGTCGGCACCGCTGACGAACAGGCCGCTGGCACCGGCAATCACGACCAGCTGACCAGCGGCGAGCAGCAGCAGCGGGCCGCGGACGGTGCGCAGTTTGAGGATCTCGTTCCTGAGGCCGGTCATCGCCCACTCCTTCCGGCTCCGGTCAGGCTGAGGAATGCGGCTTCCAGCGAGTCACCGTCGAGGCCGTCGAGACGGCCGGCGTAGCGGAGCCGTCCCTCGTGCACGATCACCACCTGGTCGACCGTCTGGGCGACCTCGCTGAGCACGTGACTGGAGACCAGGATCGCCCGGCCATCCGCGGCGAGTCCGCGGAGCAGGTCGCGCAGCCAGGCGATGCCGGCCGGATCCAGCCCGTTGGACGGTTCGTCCAGGACAAGCACCTCAGGGTCTCCTAGCAGTGCCGACGCCAGTCCGAGCCGCTGCCGCATGCCAAGTGAGTAGCCGGCCACCCTCCGGTCGGCCGCCCGGGTCAGGTCGACCAGCTCCAGCACCTCGTCCACCCGCCGACCGGATACGCCGGCCTGCTGGGCCAGTACGCGCAGGTGGTCCCGGCCGCGCCGTCCGGGGTGGAACCCGGTCGCCTCGAGCACTGCGCCCACCACCCGCCGCGGCTGCGGCAGGTCGGCATATCGACTGCCGTCGATCAGTGCCTCGCCGGCGGTCGGCCGCACCAGTCCCAGCGCGATGCGCAGCGTCGTGGTCTTCCCGGCACCGTTCGGTCCGAGGAACCCGGTGATCCCGCCGGACGGTACGTCGAACGTCAGATTCTCCACGGCCCGCACAGCACCGAAGTGCTTCGTCAGGCCGCGGACGGACATCTGTGCCATCCAAGCCTCCATGTTATGAGCAGTTGTTCATGAGCATACGTTCATGAACAGCTGCTCATCAAGTGCAAGCGGCTGTTTGTGGGGATCAGTGGGCGCCCTTGCGTGGTCAACGCAGCGATATCTGTGCCGCGCAGGCGCGGCTCAGCGCGTCTGCCGGTCGCGCAGAGGTACTCGTGCTTCGGTGGCGAGCGCGTTGAGGTGATGGCTGATGGCGATTGTCAATGACTCGGCCGTGTGGAGGTCCGGGCGCATGGCCGCGTGCACGGCTAGGCCGTCGAGCCAGGCGTGCAGCCGCTGAGTCTCAGCCGGTACGTCGGTCGGGGCGAGGCCGGCTGCCGAGAGGTCGGTGAGCATCGCTCGGCAGCCGGCCTGGAGCGCGTCGTATCCCTCGTCCCGCAGGGCCCGAAGCGCCGGGTCGACCATGGCCCGGAACGTGAAGGCCAGCCAGACCTCGTTCTCCGCGCGCCGCTCGTCATCGAGCGGGAGCAGTTCAGCCAACACGCGCTCCGCTCGTCGTCTCGGGTCGGGCTCAGGTTCCAGCCTCGCGAGGCGGGCCTCGATGCGGTCGATGACCGTCCGGAACGCGAAGACCATCAGCTCGGACTGACTCGCGAAGTAGTGGCGCAGCGATCCCATCGACAGCCCCGCCTCACGGGCGACGTTGCGCACCGAGGCCTGCTCCAGGCCGTCGCGGCGGATCACTCGCAACACCGCCTCGACCAGCTCGTGGCGGCGCTCCACCGGGTCCACAACCTTCGGCACTGGCCCTTTATAGCACAGTCGTGCTAGCGTTCTACGTCTTAGCACACTCGTGCTACAAAACCGCCCGGGAGGGCAACGTGACACTGCTCAACAAGCCCGACGCGCAGCCGGGGCGCCGCCATGACCTCACGGCGCTGCTCCGCCAGCGCAGCGTCCGCCTCGCCGCCGTGGGCTGGGTCGCCTGCAGCGGTCTGGTTCTCGCCGTGGCCGGGGAAGGGTTGCCGTTCGACTGGCCGAGCGCCGCCGCGCGGACACCGGTCGGTCGCGTGGTGGACGCCAACCTCGCTCTCGTCGAGGTGCTGCTGCTCACCGCGCTGACCTATTGGCTATCTCGCAAGCGGGCCGTGCCTGACCTCGCCGGCCGCGCACCGCGGCGATGGGTGGCCGCCCGCGAAACGCTGCTCCTGCTTGTCTACGGGGCAGCCGGACTGGGACTGGGCTTCGTGCTCGCCCGCCTCGCCGGATGGCATCCCTTCGGCCTTCACCTCGCCGGCTCGATCTACGGAACGCACGACCACATCAGCCCCGCCGAGGCCATCGCCTGGGCCAGCTTCAACCTGGTCGTCTACGCGGTGGTTCCGCTCCTGTACTTCCGCCGGCGCTACTCGGCCGAGGCGCTCAACCTTCGCTCGGGCGACCGCCGGGCTGACACGGTACTCATCGGTGTGATCCTCTGCGTCGAATCACTCGTGCAGATCGCCACGCTGGATCCGGAGATCTTCGACCTCACCGCCGGTCAGATCCTCGTAGGAGCTCCGCTGACCTTCGCGCTGTATCTCGCCGGCGCCGTACTGCCCGCCATGGTCTTCATCTACGCGATCTTGGTCCCGCGCTTCCTCCAACTCACCGGCTCGACCGCCACCACGGTCATACTCGGTGGGCTCGCCTACACAGCACTGCATGTCTGGGACGCTTGGACGATCTTCGACTCACCAGGCAATGCCGCCCTGTCGGTGGCTTTCCTGTTCCTGACCTACTTCGCGCCGGGAATGTTCAAGACCGTACTCACCGTGCGAACCGGCAACGCCTGGGTCCACGTCTGGGCCTACCACGCCTTGGCGCCTCACACCCTCGCCGATACCCCACACATGGTCCACGTCTTTCATCTCAGATAGAGGCGCTCTAACGTTCAGTCCCCTCCACGGATCGCGTACTTGCCGCCGTTAGCGCACCGTGTCGAGCAGTTGGCGCATCCGGTTGATCTCGACCGTCTGGTCGGTGTCGATATGCCGGACCATGTTGTCGAGCTCGGATTGGGCACCGCCGCCGGCGTCGTACAGCTGCTTGATCATCGTCAGCGCGCCCACGTGGTGGCGGATCATGTACTGCAGGAAGAGCCTGTCGAACGCCGTGCCGCGCGCCGCCTCCATCCGGGCCAGCTCCGCCGCGGTCAGCATGCCGGGCATCAGGTGCCCGGTGTGGTGACCGTGCGTGCCCTGCCCGGAGGCGGTGGCCCCCTGCGCCTCGCCGCGGTGGTCGGCGAGCCACTGCTCCATCTGGTCGATCTCGCTCTGCTGGCCGATCCGCAGCCGCTTCGCCAGCAGCCGGACCTGCTGGCCGGTGGTGCGCGCCGGCACGTAGTCGGCCATGACCAGCGCCTGCGCGTGGTGGAGGATCATGCCTTCGACGAACTCGACGTCGGCCTCGGTCGGCCGAATCGTGCCAGCCCGGCCGAGGTCCTCGGGGGCGAGCGTGGTCGAGGAGGCGCCCGGGGCGCCCGGCTGGACGATGTTCGGTGCGGTCGGGCCGGCGCCGCCGCCCTGGTCGGCCGGTAGCGCACCGCGGCCGGTCAGCCACACAACGAACACGACCACTATCGTGGCCGCTACGACGAGACCGGCGATCCTCGCTGATGGCGTTATTCGCGACATCTTGGCTGTTCTCCTCCGGCCGGACTCACCTTAGGCTTACACACGCATTTCCTCCACCGCCCCGGAGGCGTGAACATGGCCGTTCAAGGATCCGTCCGCCGTCTGTTCACCGTCGCGATCACCGCGACCCTGCTCGCCGTGTCGCTCGCATCGGTCGCCTCGGCAGATCTGCCCACACCCGACGACCCACGGGTCGGCCTGGGCGCCGGCCTGGAGGACGCCGAGGTTGCGGCGAAGGGCATGGAACTGCAGCGCCACCTGCCCAAACCGGCCGGGTTCAGCGACCCGGCCAACCCGGGCAGTATCGCGTTCGCGAACTCCGACCTGGCGTTCCAGGGCGACCACGCCTTCGTGGGGAACTTCAACGGCTTCAACATCTACGACGTCTCCGACCCGGCCGCGCCGCAGCTGACCACCTCCGTGGTCTGCCCCGGCGGCCAGGGCGACCTGTCAGTGTACGGGAACCTGCTGTTCATGTCGGTGGAGGAGAACCGGGCGAAGACGGACTGCACCCTGACCCCGCCGGCGACCGCCGAGACCCGGTTCCGCGGGGTGCGGATCTTCGACATCAGCGATCTCAGCAGGCCGGTGCAGGTGGCGGCCGTACAGACCTGCCGAGGCTCGCACACGCACACCCTGGTGACCGATCCGGATGACGGCAGCAAGGTGTACATCTATGTCCAGGGCACCGCCGGAGTGCGGGCGCCGACCGAGCTGACCGGGTGCAACGCCACGGCCGATCCGACCCAGCCGAACCCGTCGCGGTGGCGGATCGAGGTCATCGAGGTCCCGCTGGCCGCGCCGCAGGCCGCCGAGGTGGTCAACGAACCCAGGTTGTTCCTGGACGAGCAGACCGGCCGGATCGACGGCCTGCAGAATGCGCCGCAGACGCCGCTGCACCCGTCCGGCATCCCGTGGGGCCCGACCCCGACAACGGACTCGTGCCACGACATCACCGTGTACCCCGAGATCGAGCTCGCCGCCGGCGCCTGTGAGGGCAACGGCCTGCTGATCGACATCAGCGACCCGGCGAACCCGACACGACTCGACGCCGTCGCGGACCCGCTGTACGCGTACTGGCACGGCGCGACCTTCTCGAACGACGGCAAGACCGTGATGTTCACCGACGAGTGGGGTGGCGGCGTGAGTGCACGCTGCCGGGCCGCCGACGACCTGAGCTGGGGCGGCAACGCGATCTACGACATCGTCGACGGCAAGCTGGTGTTCCGCAGCTACTACAAGGTGCCGATGGTCCAGACCGACCAGGAGAACTGCGTCAGCCACATCCCGTCGTTGGTGCCGGTGCCGGGCCGCGACATCTTCGTTCAGGCCTGGTATCAGGGCGGTGCGTCACTGGTCGACTTCACCGACTCGGCGCACCCTGTCGAGATCGGCTACTTCGACCGCGGCCCGGTGGACGCGTCCCGGCTGGTACTGAGCGGGTTCTGGTCCACCTACTGGTACAACGGCGCGGTCTTCGGCTCGGAGATCGGGCGCGGTTTCGACAGCCTGCGGCTGACGCCGACCACGCAGCTCTCGGCCAACGAGATCGCCGCCGCCCGCGAGGCCGTGGTCGACAGGCTGAACGTCCAGCACCAGGACCGCCTGACCTGGCAGCCGAGCTTCGCCGTAGTGCGGTCGTACGCCGACCAGCTGCAGCGCACGCCGCTGAACAGCGACGAGCAGGCCAGGCTGGACGCGGTCGGTAAGCAGATCGACCTGGCCGAGCGGCAGTGGGACGCGCAGCCGGACGCCGCCCGGGCACATCTGCGGGCCGCCGCCGCTGCGCTGCCGAAGGCCGCGAAGTACGACGCCCTGCGCGGCGCACTGCTAGACCTCGCCGAGTCATAGCCGGGCGACGGCCGGAGCTCAGCGGCACGGACAACACGGGCGTGGCGTCGTACGACGTTCCGCTCCGCAAGGCCGCCTTCAACACCGGGTTCGGCGCGTTCGGCCAGCCGTGGACCGGGCAGGTTGGAGTCTTGTGGCTGTTTGTCCGGGGATTCGTCGGGGTACCGGATGGGCGGTCCGGTGTCGCTGGCCGGCGCCGGCAGGCCCGAGGAGGGTTTGAGATGGCTGTTCACCTTCGTCGACATGCGGACGACACGACCGCGCAGGGCGCGGAGGCGTCGCCGACAGTCGAGCGCTTGGATCGTCGTGAGGTTGTCGCGCGGGAGCGGGAGCAGTTTGGCGGCGTCAAGGTCGGCGCGGCGTTCTTCGGCTGGTTGACCGCCACTGGAATGGCCGTGCTGCTCACGGCGCTGCTCGCAGCCGCCGGAGTCGCCGTCAGCCTGGCGACGGGCACCGACCTGGAGGAGGCCGCGGACCGGGCCGGAGCGGAACCGGAGACGATCGGACTGGCAGGCGCGCTCGCTTTGTTGGCGATCTTCTTCGTCGCGTACTACTGCGGCGGGTACGTTGCTGGTCGGATGGCACGGTTCAGCGGTCCTCGGCAGGGATTCGCGGTGTGGGTGTGGGCCGTGGTGATGGCCGTGCTGGTCGCGGCGCTCGTGGCCGTTGGTGCTGACCAGTACAACCTGCTGCGCGACCTGAACAACTTCCCACGCATCCCCGTCGACGAAGGCGGCGTGGTGACCACGACCGGTGTGACTGCCGCGGTCGCGATCGCGCTGTCCAGCCTGGTCGGCGCGATCCTTGGCGGCAGCGCCGGTACGCGGTACCACCGCAAGGTCGACCGGGCCGGCCTGGACCAGTGACCTGGTCGGCTTGGTGTCAGCCGGCACGCAGGTGAAGCCAGCGACCTGCCACGGTGCGGTCCGCCAGGGCTGACGTTTATCACGCCCCTCCGGGGCCGGGCCTGGTCGAAGACCTCGCCTGTCCGAGCCAGGACGGCCGAGAGGGCGGCCGATGCGCCGACCGCCCTCTTGACCCACAACCGATCCTTGGTCACGAAGTGCTCTCGCAGTTCTGCACGATGTTGTCCCCCGGGCCGCCGCTGCACACGTCGTCGTTGCCGCCGGGCGGGAACGGTGGACCACCAGGCGGCGGTGGGACCGGGTTGTCGCCATCGATGAAGTCGTCACCCGGCCCTCCACTGATCGAGTCACTGCCGAAGTTGCCGAACAGCGTGTCGTTGTCCGGACCGCCCGACATCAGGTCGTTGAGCGGACCCCCGAACGCGGTGTCATTACCCGGGCCGCCGGCGATGGTGTCGACCCCGCCGAAGCCGATGAGCTCGTCCGCGCCGGTACCACCGTCCAAGGTGTCGTCGCCGCCGAGACCGGCGAGCGTGTCGTCACCCATCCCGCCGAGCAGGGTGTCGTTGTTCGCCCCGTTCGACGGGGCGAACGGGACGCTGTCGAGCTCGTCGCCGATGAGCACGTCATCGCCATTGCCGCCGTCCAGCGTGTCGTTGCCGCCTTCGCCGCACACGACGTCGTTGCCACCGCCGGCGAACACGATGTCATTGCCCGCGCTGGCCACGATCACGTCGTCGCCGCTCGTACCGAAGATGGTGCCCGCCCCTACGATCGTGGCCGGCACCTCCTCGCCAGGCGGACCGCACAGCGGCGGCTCCTGGGCGCTCGCGGCGCCCGACAACTGCGTGCCGAGCAGCAGCACGACCACCCCTACCCCACCAGTTAGCTTGCGCATGCTGTAACTCCCTCCCCATGCGTTGGTCCCCATGCGTAGGTCGCCGCGGATTGCTGAAGATCTGCAGGTCCGGGACAACCTGTCGACATCACAACACCTGCAGGCATGCTTTGGCGATAAGCCCGGGGTGAACTGTCAGGCACGCGCTGGCACTAGGTCGGGGCGATCCCGCCGCTGTGTGGCGCGCGAAGTGCGCACCATCCGCTGGGTACACCGTGACCCCTCCGACACCACGTCCGCCTTGACACAGGGCGTAGAGCCGTTGTCCATCGGCGCAAACAAATCCCGTCCATGATGACCAACTGGCGCGCTCGCAGGCCTGCCGGGAAACGGCGCGATCGCCGTCCTCGCCCAGCGACTAATCTGGCACGGTGTTGCGCTGGCTGACCGCGTTTGTGGATCTGCCCCCGGACGCTGCCGAGCGTGGTGTGGCGTTCTGGCGAACGATCACGGGTTCCACACTCTCGTCACGGCGCGGCCAACGGTCCCAGTTCGTCACGCTGCTGCCGACCCACGGCGACGCGTACCTGCGAGCCCAGACCGTACTCGCCGGCCACGGCGGCTGCCACCTCGACCTGCACGCCGACGATCCTGATGAGATCGCCGAGCGTGCCCTGTCTCTGGGCGCCGCGCAGCGACACAGTGAGCCAGGCCTCGTCGTCCTGGAATCACCAGCCGGCCTCGGGTTCTGTGCCGTACGGCATCACGGCGAGGCGACGCGCCCGTCGCCAGTCGTGCGCGGTGATGGAACCCGCAGCCTGGTCGACCAGGTCTGCCTGGACATACCTGCGTCGGACTCCGGCGACAAGCGGAAATCGCGCGGGTGAGGCGGACGGTGATCATCCGGGTCTGGCGAGCGCGAGTCGACGAAGCCCGCAGTGCGGAGTACGAGCACTTCGCCGAGCGGCGGTCAGCGCCGATGTTTCAGGCGCACGACGGCTACCTGGGTGTCCTGTTCGCGCGCAATGGCGAGTCCTGCATGGTCATCACGCTATGGGAGACGGCGCGAGCTGCCGAGGCATTGAGCGCTTCGCCGCTTTATCAGCAGACGGTCCGCGACATCATGGCAGCCGGCTTCCTGCGCTCCGAGGGCTCTGTCGAGGTCTTCGAGTCGCACGGCTTCGCACTACCGGGCGGCTCTCATGATGTCGTTGAGAATTCCTGATCATTATCGGATCGAGTCCCGGCCACAGCCGGCTACCAGTTCGCCATCACCCGGCTGGGGCCGCCGGAGCCCTCCTGCAGAGGGATCAGCCCGACGTAGGCGACTGCGCCGCGCGGCGGGATCCTGTCGAGGTTCTTCAGGTTCTCAACGCCGTAACGGTCCGTGGCGAGGAAGTCGACGTGGACCGGGAACGTCGTCGAGTTGCCTGGGTCGATGCTGAGCGTGTCCACCCCGAGACCGGCCACGTCGCGGCGCTCGGCGAGCCACATTGCGGCGTCGAGGTCGAAGCCGGGGAAGTGGTAGTCGGGGAACGCTGGGCCGCCCTTGTACGCGAGCGGGTCATCGACCTTGGCCGCCCAGCCGGAGTCCATGCAGACGAGGGCGCCGTTGGGGATCCGCCCGTTTCGTCGCTCGAACCGCCTCAGGTCGTCGACGGTGAGCACGGTGTCGGAGTCGCGGGCGGCTCGTTCCGAGATGTCGATCACGACGATGGGCACGATCAGCTCCTCTGGGGTGATCTCCGGAGCAAGCCGACCCCCGACGATGAAGTGGCCGGGGACATCGACGTGTGTTCCGGCGTGCTCGGCGAGCGTCCACTGCTGCGCGTAGAACCCATCGCCCGGAATTGTGGTGAGGGTCTCCCGCGTCGGCGGGTCGAACGTGAAGACCGGGAACCCTTCGGTGAGGACGTGGGTGAGGTCCTGGAACCGGTGCTTGGCGGGGCGTACGGCGCTAGCGGTCGCTGGGAACGCGGCGGCCGCAGCAGCGCCGCCCCCTCCTGCGAGCAGCGTGCGGCGACTGAGGCGGTGCGCGCCTTTGCTCGCCTTCTGGCAGCTAACTGACTCGAGTGTGGCGGGAAGACACATGTCTTGACTCTCGTCCCCGGGTGAAGTGGTGTCTTGCCGCTCCGCGCACACCACTTTGACTCGTGCGCACGGTGGCGCGATACGCCGCGGCGAGTTGTCCCGAGGACAGATCCGGCCTGCCGGCGTGGGCACGGGGCACGCGTGGATCGTGCAGCGACTGGCAAGGTCTGTGCGCCCGAATGACAGACCGGACACTGGTGCGTCGCGACAGTTGGGGCTATGGCTGAAACGCTCACCACGCCGCTGCGGCTGGCTCTCGGCACCGTGTGATGTTCCGTGGCTTCGGCACGCTACTCAATGTGGCCATGGTTGTCGTGGGCTCGGGCTCAACGCCGCAACAGTGCTCGACGCTCGGTTTGCCTCGGCGGTCGGGGAGACGGCGACCGTCTTGATAGTGCTCGGGTCGCTGCTCCTCGGCGGGGTCGCCGGTTTTCTGCGACCTCGAGGCTCGGTTCGAGCGGCTGGGCTTCGTCCTGCAGACACAGTTCGTTGAACGCCGCGCCGCGCGTACTTTCTCGGCGAGGCCAGCGCCGTCGCCCGGCGACGCTTCATCGAGGGGTTCGTCTCGGCGTCGCTGTTTATCTGCGTGGGACCGTTGATGGTGATGGGCTCAATCGCCGACGGGCTCGGGCAGGGCTATCAGCAGCCGGCGCTGAAGGCGGTCGTCGACGGCTTCGCCGCGGTCGCCTTCGCGGCGACCTTTGGGGTTGGGGTCATGGCGAGCGCGCTCACCATCCTCGTCGTTCAGGGCAGCCTGACCGTGCTCGGGACGCTGGTAGGTGGCTTCCTGCCGGACACGCACGTCTCCGCGATGACGGCGACCGGCGGCCTGCTGTTGATCGGGGTTGCGTTGCGATTGCTGCGAGTCCGTGAACTGCGAGTCGCCGACCTGCTGCCCGCGCTCCTCGTCGCACCGCTGTTGGCTGAGATCGCAGTCCGGCTGCCCTGACCGATCCACGTCAGCTGGTCATCGAAACCGCTTGCCCGGTGAGAAGGCAGCGCCAGCCTGCGTACCACCGTCACCTTCGAGGGCAACAGGTTTCTCCAGCCCAGAACGTGGCGCCTGCATCGGGACTGTGTGCACGGATTGGCAAGAAGGTGTGCGCGCTCCTGGTATCGGCGGGGCCTCGTATGGCGCGATCCTGAGCAGATGCGACCGGGTGCTTGGTCGGAGGAGAGTGATGGGCGAGCCGTTCGCCGTGCCAGTCACGGTCCGTGGCTACGAGCTGGATACGCAGGGCCACCTCAACCAGGCCGTGTACATCCAGTACGCCGAGTATGCCCGCTGGGAGTTCCTGCGGGCGGCCGGAATCTCCCAGGAAGAGCTGCTGGGCACTGGTGTCGGCCCGGTCGCGCTCGAGACGACGATCCGATACCAGCGTGAGCTGCGTGGGGGTGACGAGGTCACGGTCTCCTGTGCGTTCGAGTGGACCGGCGGCAAGACGTTTCGGATCGTTCAGGAGATCCTGATGCTCGATGGCACGCCGGCTGCTCAGATCACTGCCCTCTGTGGCCTGCTCGATCTGCGCGAGCGCCGGCTGGTGGCCGACCCGGCACAGCGCTTGCGTGTCTTGGCGTCGTCACCGGCGCTCTTGGAGTAGCGTGCCGCCGCTCGCCACGAGGCGGCGGTATGTGCCGGGCGGGACGCCGTACTCAGCGCGGAACACTCGGCTGAACTGTTGCGGGTCGGTGAAGCCCCAGCGAATTCCGATGGCGCTTACCGGCACCTGGGCGTGTGTGGGATCGGTCAGGTCCCGGCGACAACGTTGCAGTCGGCGCGCCCGAATCAGGCCGGCCACGGTCATGGCGTGCGGCTCGAACAGTCTGTGCAGGTACCGCAGAGAGATGTGATGCGCCGCTGCGATCATGCCGGGCGACAGGTTCGGGTCGCCGAGTCGCTGCTCGATGAACGCCTCGATGCGCAGCATCAGGACGTGAGGATGCTGTGGCGGCGCTGACACATCTCGACCGGCCGACGCCACCAGTGTGGCCGTGATCAAATCGAGCATGGCGGTGCCGACATGAGCGGCTCCGGCCCCGGCGTACTGGTCGAGGTCGCCGGCTATCCGCCGGACCAGCCCGGCGACGAGCGCGCCGTTGCCGTGGCGTCCGGAGAGGCGGATACCCGCGAGATCCTTGACGTGGACGCCGGGCAACGGCAGCAAGGCTCGTGGGAACATCACCGAGACCTGACGGTGGGCCGGTCCGGCGACCCGGGTGGGCGCGATAGGTCGACGAAGGTGAGGTCGCCGGGATGCACGCGAACCTGACGATCGTCCTGCTCGACCACCGGATTCCCGCGTAACTGCAGATGGACGGTGCACAACTCCGGGTCCGACCTGCGAATCAATGGGGCGCCACGCACCGCCTCGCTGGCCGGCGCGGCGATGTCGACGAAGCGGAGTACACCAACGTCGGCGGCCCGGATCTCGCAGCAGAAACCGGTCTCGTGCTCGGGACGTAGATCGAACGGGACGATCGAGTCGGCGACCGCATGCCGCATGTACTCCAGCCGGGCAGCCGGAGGCTGGTCGTCGGCCCGCCAGACCACTGTCATGGTTCCTTGCTACCACCGACCCGGTGCACGAATTGAACGCAAGGGCACGATCGCCAACTTGTTGGCACCTGCGGCCAAGGACCTTCCCGGTGTCTGGTTCGTACCGTTGCCGCACAACTGCGCTCTGGCGAAACAGGGAGAGTCATGTGTGGCATCGCGGGATGGGTGGACTTCGACCGAGACCTCACCAGGGAACGCCCCGCCGTTGACGCAATGGCCGAGACGATGAGCTGCCGCGGCCCCGACGATGGTCAGTTGTGGCTGGCTCGCCACGTCGCGCTGGGCCATCGGCGGCTTGCGGTGATCGATGTCGAGGGCGGCCGACAGCCGATGGCCGTGGACGGCCTTGCCGTCGTCAGCTACAGCGGCGAGATCTACAACTTCCGCGAGCTTCGCGCGGAGCTCCGGGCGAACGGGCACCGCTTCCGCACGAGGAGCGACACCGAGGTCCTGCTGCGCGCCTACCTCGAATGGGGCGTGGACTTCGTCGACCGGCTCAACGGCATGTACGCATTTGCGTTGTGGGACGTCCGCCGCACTGAACTGCTGCTGGTCCGCGATCGGATCGGGATCAAGCCGCTGTACTACTATCCGCTGCCGGCCGGCGTCCTATTCGGATCGGAGCCCAAAGCGATCCTGGCCAACCCACTGGCTGAGCGTGCCGTGGACGCGGGCGGCCTGTGTGAGCTACTCGCGATGGTCAAGACACCGGAGCAGGCTGTCTTCAAAGGTATGTACGAGCTACGCCCCGGCCACCTGCTGCGGCTGCGTCGGGAAGGGCTGACCACACGCCGGTACTGGGCTCTGGAGGCCCGCGACCACACTGACGACCTCGACACCACCGTAGACAACATCCGTGAACTTCTCGACGACATCGTGGACCGCCAGCTCATCTCCGACGTGCCGCTGTGCAGCCTGTTGTCGGGCGGGCTGGACTCCAGCACCATTACCGCGGCTGCGTCCAAACGCGGGCCGATCCGATCGTTCGCGGTCGACTTCGCCGGGTACGCCGAGCAGTTCGAGCCCGACGAGCTACGGGTCGAACCGGACGCGCCCTATGTGCGGGAACTGGTCCGCCACGTACGCCCCGACCACACCGACATCCTGCTCGATACCACCGAACTGACCAACCCGCAACTGCGTGCGACCGTGGTGCGCGCCTGGGACCTGCCACAGTTCATCGGCGACATGAACACCTCGCTGTACATGCTGTTCCGGGCGATCCGAGAACACTCCACAGTGGCGCTGTCCGGCGAAGCAGCCGACGAGGTGTTCGGCGGGTATGCCTGGTTCCACCTGCCGCAGACTGTCCACGCCGACACCTTCCCGTGGCTCGCAGCGCTGATGCGCGAGCACACTCCGGCTGACTTACTCGACCCACACCTGCGCGATCGGCTGGACATCCCGGCGTACACCGCCGACAGCTACCGCACCGCGCTGGCCGAGGTACCGCACATACCCGGTCAACACGGCTTGGAGCGGCGGATGCGGGAAATCTGCTACGTGCACCTGACCCGGTTCCTGCCGGCGCTACTCGACCGCAAGGATCGGATGAGCATGGCGGTGGGCCTGGAGGTCCGTGTGCCGTTCTGCGACCACCGACTGGTCGAATATGTCTTCAATACACCCTGGGCCGTGAAGACCTTCGACGGACGGGAGAAAAGCCTCCTCCGCGCCGCCGCAACCGACCTCGTGCCGGAGTCGATCCTGCAGCGTGTGAAGAGTCCCTATCCGGCCACCCAAGACCCCGCGTACGAGCAGGCGCTCCGAGACGAACTCGGCACGCTTCTCCGCGACGACGATGCGCCGGTGCTGCCTCTGCTCGACCGCACCGCCGTCGAGCAGGCCGTCACCATGCCGGCGGAGAAGTCCACGTCTACCGTCAGCCGGTATTCGCTCGAGATGACGCTCGACCTCAACGCCTGGCTCAGCTCACACGATCTCCGGATCGATCTCTAGCTCCCGTCGGCCGCACGGCCTGCAGTAGCAGATGAACCCGACGTGAATCGGCGTACTGCCGGTCGATGCCAGCGATAACCCACGTTTGGTGCCGACCGGCTCGGGTACGGCGAACGCGACCGTTCCGAATCCTGTAGGACCTGACGGCAGGAGTCGCCCATGCGCCGACCCACACTGTGGACCACCATTCTTCTGGCTCTGCTGCTGACGATTGCCGGCGGTTCCGCGAGCGCACAGGCCGCACCACCGGCGCCGAGCAGCATGGCCTCGATCGGGGACTCGATGACACGGGCTGCTGACGTGTGTTGCTGGTACGGCGACCATCCCGCTAACTCGTGGAGCACAGGTGGGGCGAGTTGGGACGGCATCGCGAGTCACTACGAGCGGCTGCGGGTCCTCAACGCCGGGATAGCCGGCCACAACTACAACGACGCGAGGTCGGGCGCGCGGATGAGCGACGCCCCTGGGCAGGCGCAGTCGGCGGTCTCGCAACAGGTCGGATACGTGACCATCCTGATGGGCGCCAACGATGTGTGTACGTCGTCGCCAGCGACGATGACCGCGGTGGACACGTTCCGCGGCCAGTTCCGCCAGACGCTGCAGACGCTGACCGGCGGACTGCCCGGACAGGCTCGCA
Organism: Kribbellaceae bacterium; assembly: GCA_035650275.1. Lineage (GTDB taxonomy): Bacteria > Actinomycetota > Actinomycetes > Propionibacteriales > Kribbellaceae > DASRHY01. Next base: position 33,370 of record DASRHY010000067.1, read on the forward strand.
TCTTCGTCGCCAGCATCCCGGACGTATACCGCCTCTGGCAGCTCTACCACACCGACTGGTTGGCGCAGCTGGTATGGGACGCCGCGAACATCTGCCAGTCGCTGCTCGCGCCGGATCGGACCGAGGCGCAGCGCCAGGCGGTGCGGGAACGCAACATGGTGTTCAACGCCGTGCTGCAGGAGGAGTGCGCGGCGTACGCGAACTGCCGCTACGACGACAACGCGACCTTCGAGTTCCAGTTCAGCCGAAGCCATGTCAGCAAGCTCGACTACTTCCACCCGAGCTTGTCCGGCCAGGCCGCTCTCGCGCAGACCACCTGGACGCACAGCTGGTGGAGCTAGCCGGGACCCGATCCCGCAACGCGCAGCGCTCGGTTCGACCGCGGTCAGCGGCAGTAGGAGGGCGGCGAGCTCAAAGCTGTTCTTCGGCAAACGGCCACGGCTTCCGCTGCCGGGCCCGCTGCTGGTGCCGGTGGTGCACCACTGCCGCTACCGCGAACACGGCCAACCCGCCGAGCACAGCGCGCCACAGCGCTTGATCCGTGGCGGCGGCTACGGCGAAACCGCCCACCGCCCCGAGCAGCACACTGTTGATCACGCCGATCATGCCGACGACGCTGAACATGGTCTGCCAGCGGGATTTGCTGTAGGCGTCGAGCTGCAGAATGCCCGCGATCTCATCTGTCGGCGCGGCCCGGCCGAGGTAGCCGGTCAGCGTTGGCGCTGCCTGCACGTAGAAGCGCCGGATCCGATTGATCCGCTGCAGGTAGAGCGTGTCCTCGATCGACGACTGCAGCACTCGCTCGAAGGTCGCCAGGCCGAGGAAGGACAGCACCGGGAGGAGCACCAGGCCGAACGTCAGCAACGTCGTCCGCGACGCCTGCCCGGCGAACGCGAGCGCCACCAGCCCGGCGGAGACCGCGCCGAGAAAGATGCTGGTCCGGCCGTTCGACTCCGAGATGGTGGCCGCACGCGCGGTTTGCAGATTGAAGTGCTCCGTAGTCAGGATCGTGACCGCTGCCTGCGGGTCGTCGCTCAGCGACGGGTAGGGGTGGTCCATGGGCCCATCCTGCCCAACGCCGCTCGAGCTGCGGACCGCCGCGACGCGGGCGTCCGATGAACAGAAGTGTGTCGCTAGCAGGTCGAAAGAGTCACGCAAGTCAATGCTCGGAAGGCCGGAGGCATCGAACCTCCGGCCTTCCGTCGCCACTCACCCACCAGCACCGTCGAAGAATGGGCGCCGGCGGACGATCTACGCTAGGCTCCGCAAGCCTCTGCCGCAGCCGGGAACGCGGCGTCGATGGCCTCGAAGTCGAGGTGAGAGATCGAGGGCGTGCCCGCGTCCGCGCCCTTGCGCAGAGTGCCCCCCGCCATCGTGCCGTGCGAGTTGATCAGAGTGTCCGGGGTGGCGCCGCCCGCCTCCGCCAGAATCTCGATGCCCGCGTCGCACAGTCCGGTGAACTCGAACGCCAAGTCGTGGAACGACACCCAGTTGGCAGATCCGGCCATCCCCTGGGCCGCCCGTTCGTTCAGGTTCGTCTTGAAGCAGAAGTGGGCGTTGGCTGGTCCTGCAGCCAGCGCGACAGCTGCCACGGTCGCGATCCCCGTGGTCACCAACCTACGTGCAAGTCTCATCCCCATCCGAGCCTCCCCATCTCGGTGGCGGGCCTGTTGCCCGCGAACAGGTCCACCGTAAGGGCAGCGCCGATCGCATGGCGATGCTTTTGAAGGGTTCTTTGAAGGTCGGGCCGGGAATACAGCACAGAGCAAGAGCTTCCTCGCCGAGCGTGCATGTCGCTGACCTCCGCGGATCGTCGGCGGACTCCGGACGCCACTTCGGTGAAGCCGTATCCCTGCCACCCGATCACGCGATATATGGGCCCAGCCGCCGTTATCGCGAGGACCAGCCGTAGGCGCGGCGGTACTCGCCGGGGCTCGTCCCGTACGCGGCGCGGAACGCCCGGCTGAAGTTGGTGGCGTCGAGGATGCCCCAGCGAGCCGCGATGGCGCTGACCGGCCGGTCCTGCTGGGCAGGGTCGAGCAGGTCGCGGCGGCACCGCTCCAGTCGGCGGTGCCGGATCCATCTGGCCACCGTGGCGCCTTGTGCCTGGAACAGCTTGTGCAGATAGCGCAGGGAGATGTGATGTGCTTCGGCTAGCTGGGCCGGGGACAGGTCGGGTTCGCCGAGGTGTTCGTCGATGAACGCCTGGATGCGCAACAGCAGGGCGCGCTGCCGGGTCTCCGGCGCCACCACGCTGTCGCGGTCCAGGTAGGCCGCCATGCCGACGGTGAGCAGGTCGAGCACGGCGGCGCCGAGCCGTGCCGCATTCCCTACGCCGGCATCGCGGAGATGGTTGGGCAGCTGACGGGCGAGGCTGGAGATGAGTGCGCCGGTGCCCTGGTCGCCGGGGACTGTGACCGCGGTCAGGCGCGCCAACTCGTCGGGGAGTAGCGGCAGCAGTGCGCGCGGGAATGCCACCACTACTGCCCGCATCGGCGGCGACGTCGACCAGCGGGCGGGACGGGACAGGTCGACGAAGGTGAGGTCGCCGGGTCGGAGCTGTGCCTCGCGGCCGTCCTGCGCGACGGTGGCACACCCTGTCGCAAGTATGTTGATCGTGCAGATGTCCGGGTCCGACTGCCGGGTACGTCTGGGCGTCCACACGGCCCCGCCGGGTCGGTAGGCGGACAGCGTGCCTACTCGTAGCGCGCCGAGTTCACCGACCCGAAGTTGGCCGGAGCCACGGATGTCGCCCGACACCTCAATGGTGCCCATCATTGCGCCGATGGCATGGCGCCAGTAGTCCCTTCGTGACGCCGCGGGCTCGTCTCCCGATCGAAAGGTAGCGGTCATAGGCAGCCTCGAGGCCGTGTGCTAGGAGCGTCAGTTGGCGGTGAGGTCCTTGTGGTAGATGGCGAAATCACACGGCGTGGCCAGTAATGGCGCGAGGGCCGGGTAGTCGTCTTCGAGTAAGCCGGTGCGTACCTGGCGGTAGCCGCATCGGACGTACCACGAAGCCAGGAACTCCTTGCTCGGATGGGTCCAGTTCCTGGGCACCAGGAGCTCCAGCTGCATAGTGGTGAGCCCGTCCCGCCGGCACGCCTCCTCGGCGAAGCGGAGCAGCTCGCGGCCGATGCCGATGCCGCGTCGACGTGGGTCGGCGGCGAGCAGGCCGCACTCACCCTCCCCGGACTCCAGGCGCTGCACCCGGACGCAGCCGACGACATGCCCTGCGAGCCGTGCGACTGCGATCGTCCTGGCTCGGATCATGCCAGCGAGCTCGGCGGGTGTGGTTCGGGTGCCGCCTGCTACCCACAGGCCGCGTTCGGACTCCTCGTAGACCTGGTTGATCAGCTCCGTGAGCAGGCCGACGGTCGCGTGGTCTCGGCTCGCGGCCGGCGGCAGGAACTCGATCTCGAGGGGTGGCGTGGGTTCGGCGAGGAACTTCAGCACCACGTCGTGGAACCCGTCGGGTTGTTCCCACTGAGGCCAGTGCCCGGCGCCATCGATCAGCTCGAACCGACCGGCGTAGAGCTTGGAGGCCAGCTCACGGCCCGCATCGGCCGGCCCGGAGGGGTCGTCGCTGGTCCATATCACCAGGGTCGGGGCGCCGATCGCGCTGAGTTCGGTGTCGGTGATGAGATTGCGGGTGCGAATCTCCGGGTCCTGCAGGCACAGGATATGTCGCATGGACCGGGCGAAGCCGTGTTGGGCGTAGATCGGCAGGCGGATCGCCACCAACTCGTCGGTGACGCTTGCCGGGTCGGCCATCAACCACTCCAGCCGGCTCCGGACTCGTTCGAAGCTCGGGTCATCCGCCGCCTGCTGGGACAGGGTGCGCAACCGGCCCAGCACCTCTGGCCTGGCCGGAAGTCCACCAGGCGTGTTCAGTACCAGCTTGCCGATGCGGTTCGGATGGGCCGCGGCGAACTTGACGGCGACCGCGCCACCGAGCGACTCGCCGTTCAGGTGCGCCCGCTCGATGCCGAGTGTGTCCAGCAGGCCGAGTAGGTGTGTCCGATAGGCGTCGAACTCCAGGTCCCGTTCGGTGAGTGTGCTGTAGCCGTGACCGGGGAAGTCGAATGCGATGACCCGGTAGTGCCCGGCGAAAGCGGCGATGTTGCGCGCGTAGGTCTCCAGGTGTCCGCCGGTGCCGTGCATCAGCACAAGAGTCTCGCGGCCGGTGCCTGCCTCGAGCACGCGGGTGTTCCATTCGCCGACCCGGACGTGTCGGATGGTCAGGTCGAGCCCGGCAAGGGCTGTCCATACGGTTTCGGTCACGACTGCTCCTCGGAGTTGGCGGATCGCGCCGTGGTGACTCCGAAGCCGACGATCCACTCGGGAATGGGTTGGTAGAACGACGATGTGATCTCGTAGCGGCCGGCGGCGGCCAGCGCGGCGTAGGCGGCGATCCAGGTGCGCACCTCGTGCCCGGCCCGTCCGGCCTCGGCGACCACCCAGTCGTTCTGCCAACCGTCGACCTCCGCAAGACGGCCGTCCGCCAGCAGATCCAGCACGCGTCGGTCCCAGTCCGGGTTCAGAGGCCGCATCGCCGAGCTGCCTTGGGCGAACTCGCGGCCCAGCCGGGCGGTCAGGCGTTCCCGGCCTGCCCGCTCCGCGGCGGTCGGGACCCGACCGGCGATGAGTCTCTCGGCGACCGCGGGCGGCGCCCCCGCCAGTTGGGGAACCGGCGGATCGTGAGACAGTCCGCCGGAGCCGACCATCAGCACGCGGCCACCCAGGCCCATCGCTGCCGTCCCGACGGCTCGGCCGAGCAGCCTGATGCGGCGTAGGGGTCCGAGTGGGGCAGCGATCGCATTGATGAAGACCGGCACGACCGGAACTGCGGTACCCGAGCCGAACAACGCCTCTAGCACCTGCGTAAACCCGTGGTCGACCAGCATCCGTTCGGACAGTGCGACGTCGACGCCCGCGTCGAGCACCTTGGAGGCGATGATGTGGGCCGCGGCCGCGTCGACCCTGAGCGGTCCGCCCCCGGTGCCGTGGTCGCCGACTGACGTGGCCGCGGCGGCGACGCAGAACGGCGGCATCAGGTCGTAGAACACGCCGTTGTAGTGGTCGGGGCCGAAGATCACCACGACGTCGGGCGCGTAATCGGCCACGAACGCGCGGGCGTCGTCGATGGCGGCGTGGACCGCCTGCGCGACTGCTGCGGCAGGCGGATTGACGCCAATGAGTGGCGAGTGCGACATGGTGCACACGGCGATTGGCATCTGATGCTCCGGGGCCTACCGGCACACCAGAGGCACGAATGAGCCCCTGGAGTAGAGCAGGGGTTTGCCCTCGGCAGTCGCGAGGTTGACGATCTGCCCGACGACGATCGCGTGGTCGCCACCTCCGTCCAGCACGTCCCATCGGCGACACTCGACGCTGGCGATAGCACCGGCGAGCACTGGCACGCCGAGGTACCCGGGCGTCCAGACGACTCCGGCGAACCGGTCCGGGTCCGGCTCCGCGAAGCGCTTGGCCAGCTCGGCCTGATCGTGGCGAAGCACGTTGACGGCGAAGCCGCCCGCCGCGGTGAGTGGCCCGTGCATGCGCCGGTCCTTGCCGATACAGACAAGAACCAGCGGGGGAGACAGTGACAGTGAGCAGAACGCGCTGACTGTGCACCCGGCCGCGTTGCCGTCGTGCGTACGGGTGGTCACGATCGTCACGCCGGAGGCGAACCGGCCCATCGCCTCGCGTACGAGCCGGACGTTCGTCGAGGTCACGGCGCTCATCACTGCCTCACCTCCTCGTCGGCGAGCGACAGCGCGCGATCGACAAGCTCGAGATCGGCCGCGCTGTCGTGGGCCTGGTAGAGGCCGGCCAGCAGTCGCACCGGATCACCCGCGTAGTACCGCTCGTACTGCAGAGCCCGCTGCCCAAAGGCGTCCCCACACAGATCCCACGCCAGCTTGAACAACCGCATCCGCGCCGTCCCCGACAGTCCGTCGGCGCCCTGGAGGTACCTGGCGATGTCCGGACCGTCCGTGGCGGCGAGATCGGCGGCGGTCGGCATCATCAGCAGCCCGCCTGCGCCCAGGGTCTGCAACAGCTCGACCGCCTTCGGGTACGCGGACGACAGGTGCGTCCGCAGGGTCTGCACGGCCTCGAGCCGCGGCAGCACCACTCCGGACGGCGCAGTCTCGTGCTCGACCTCCGCGGCCACGAGAAGCGCGCGGCACGTCTCAGTGGCCGCGATCGCCTCGCCCAACCGCTGCCGCACATGCAGGAAGTCGTCGGTCTTGACCGCACGGCTGACCGCGACGCACACCGCGGTGACGAACCGCATTTTGACCAGCCCCCGGACGCCGCTCTGGTGACCGGTGTGCTGGCTCAGCATCGTCCGCCTGGGCAGCGCGTTGGCCAGCGTCACGTCGCCGTGCAGGAAGACCCGGTCCCACGGCACCAGTACGTCGTCGAACACCACCAGACAGTCCGGCTCATCGAAACGAGCCGACAGCGGATGGTCGGCGGGGTCGCGGGTCCCGTCGTCGAACGGCTCGCGGCAGACCAGCCGGACTCCCGGCGTGTCGACCGGTACCGCGAACGCCAGCGCATATCGCTCGTCACCCCGCGCCAGCCCGGGCAGGTTGTAGACGAGGATCTCGTCGGCGATCGGTGCCAGGGTGGCCAGCATCCGCGCGCCGCGCACGAGCAGTCCGTCCGCGGTCTTCCGGACGACACCCAGGTGCAGGAACTGTTCCTGCTGCTCGGCCGAGGACCGGGATCGGTCGATTTGCGGGGATATCAGGGCGTGCGTCAGGAACAGATCCTTGTCCCGGATGAAGGAGTAGTAGCGCCGGACGTTGTCCGCGTACTGCTCGCCGAGCTCGGCGAAGACAGCGGGCTCAGCGGCGAGGGCCATCAGCGTGGTGTTGAGGAAGTCCGGCGACCGGCCGAGTAGCCCGAAGCTCGCGTCGGCCCAGATCTGGTACGCATGGCGCCGAGCTACCAGGTCCTCCAGGGATCGCGGGGGGACGAAGGCGGTGCCGACCGGGCCGGACTGTGTCACACGGGTCAGATCGTCGGCCCAGCGCGAGTCGTGCTGCATGTCGTACAGACCTGCGATCGCCGCGATCGGGCGGCTCAGCACAGGGTCGGTGGTGACGTCCGCAACGCATGTGCCACGTAGCCAGACCTCGCGCGGGGTGACGCGGAGGTGTGCGACGTACTCGGCCCCGGATCGAACCATTGAAACTACTCCCAGTAATTGAAATTCTAGAATGTTAGCACTCTATTGCGAGTGCCCAGCTCGAGCAAGGGGGTCGGCTAGCCTTTTGTGCCGTGAGCAGCTCAGCGTGGCCCGCAGAGCCGGAGGGCGTCCGTCGCCCGGTCGCCGGTGCGGCTACCGGTACGCCGCCAACGCGGTTGAGCTACCGAACTTACGAGCTGATCAAGGAGCGCCTGCTCGATGGGCGGTACGCCGCGGGAGAACGTCTGTCGGTGGACGCTCTGAAGACTGAGTTCGGCGTCAGCAAGCAGCCGGTGATGGAGGCACTGCGCCGGCTATCGGTCGATGGGCTGGTGGAGATCATTCCCCAGGTGGGCTGCCAGGTTGCCCGCTATACGACCGCCGAGGTTGCGGACTTCATCATGTTCTTCGGCGAGATCGAGGCCAGTATTGCCGAAGTTGCCGCAGCGCGACGCACAGACGCGCAGCTGGCGCGGATGGACGTTGTCAGCCAGCAGATCGCGCAGGTCGCGCAGGTCGCGCGCGACGGTGACCCCGTGGAACGCGCGCACCGCTACCGAGTCCTCAACCGCGAGTTTCACACCGTCATCCACGACATGTCTCACTCGCGGATCATGGCCGAGTTCAGCCGTCGCATGTGGGATCTCGGCGACTTCCTGATCACCACCACCGAGGTGGCCCATCCACTGCATGCCGTCCTCGACGAGCGCCACGCCGACCACGAGCGCATACGAAACGCGCTGATCCGGCAGGACGGCGCGACCGCACGTAAGGAGATGGCCAGCCACATCGCACGCACGGTCACGCCGCACTGAGCCATCGGCTCGCCGGCAACGCGGTCTCAGCCGCGCACATCCGCACGGATGCCGGGCGCTGCTCAGGTCGCCTTCACAGCGAGCACTGGGCATGGGGCGTCGAGCAGGATGTGTTGAGCTGCTGAGCCGAGAAGTAGCTTGCCAACCGGTGTTCGGTGCCGGAGGCCGATCACGATCAGGGAGACCTGCTCGGCGGCGGCGAGGTCGGTGATCTCGTCGGCGGCGTCCCGGCCGCCGATCAGCTGGCGGACGTCGAAATCGACGCCCAGCTCGGTCAGGTCGCGACGTACGGTCTCCAGGTCGTGCTCCTGCGCCAGCCGCGGGTCGGCGTACGCATCGCCGCGCGAGGTGTTGACCACGAGCAGCTTCTCCCGGCGCAGCCGGGACTCGTGGACTCCGGCGCGCAACGCCGCCTCGCCCTGCGGGGTGGGCACGTAGGCCACCAGGATGGTCATCCGACAACGCTCCTCTCGCGGTCCTGGCGTACGACGTACCGGCGAAGCAGGGGCCAGCCGATCAGCAGCACGATGACCGCGTAAATCACGTACGAGACGGGGCCGCCGACGAGGCCCGACAGGTCGCCGCCGGACAGTTGCAGCGACATCCGGGCCTGCCGCTCGGCGATTGGCCCGAGGATGACGCCGATGATCAGCGGCAGTACCGGCAGGCCGAACCGCCGCATCCCGAATCCGATCAGCCCGAGTACCAGGAGCAGCAGCAGGTCCAGCGGCTGCGAGTTCACGGCGTAGGCGCCCATCGAGGCGAAGAACAGGATCCCGGCGTAGAGGTAGGGCCGTGGGATCTGCAGCAGCCTCGCCCAGGCAGGCGCCAGCGGCAGGTTCAGCAGGAGCAGCAGCAGGTTGCCGATGAACAGGCTGGCGATCAGCGCCCACACCAGCGAGGACTCGCGCTCGAACAGCAACGGGCCGGGCTGGATCCCGTACGACGTGAAGGCGGCCAGCATCACCGCCGCGGTCGCGTTCGTCGGCAGGCCGAGCGCGAGCATCGGCACCAGCGTGCCGGCCGCGGAGGCGTTGTTGGCCGCCTCGGGCCCGGCGACACCTTCGATCGCGCCGCGACCGAACTCCTCCGGATGCTTCGACAGCTTCTTCTCGGTCGCGTACGACAGGAACGTCGGGATCTCCGCGCCGCCCGCGGGCAGCGCACCGAACGGGAAGCCGAACGCCGTGCCGCGCAGCCACGGCTTCCACGACCGGCGCCAGTCCGACCTGCCCATCCACGGCCGCCCGACCGGGATCACCTCGGCGGCCCGGCGGCGCAGGTGCGCGGCCACCCAGAGCGCCTCGCCGACCGCGAAGATGCCGACCGCGACGACGACCACGTCGATGCCGTCGGCCAGTTGCGGTACGCCGAACGTGAGCCGCTCCTGGCCGGTGACCCTGTCGATCCCGACCAGGCCGATGACCAGCCCTAGCAGCAGCGCCGCGAAGCCGCGGATACGCGACGAGCCGAGCACCGCGGTCGCGCCGGCGAAGGCCAGCAGCATGATCGCGAAGTAGTCCGGCGCTCCCAGGCTGATCGCGAACTTCACTACCTGCGGCGCGACCAGCACGAGCAGCACGGTGCCGATGGTGCCGGCCACGAACGAGCCGATCGCCGCGGTCGCCAGAGCCTGGGCGGCACGCCCGGCCCGGGCCATCTTGTTGCCCTCGATCGCGGTGACGACCGACGACGACTCGCCCGGCGTATTGAGCAGGATCGACGTGGTCGAGCCGCCGTACATGCCGCCGTAGAAGATGCCGGCGAACATGATGAACGCCTGTGTCGGCTCCAACCCGTAGGTGATCGGCAGCAGCAGCGCCACCGTCATCGCCGGGCCGATCCCCGGCAGCACGCCGACCGCGGTGCCGATGGTGACACCGAGCAGCGCGAGCAGCAGGTTCATCGGGGTCAGCACGTCGCCGAACCCGTTGAGCAGGTTGGTCAGGTTGTCCATCACAGAATCCCTTGCAGCACTCCGGCCGGCAGGTTGACGCCCAGCCCGATCGCGAACCCGTAGAACGTCGCCAGCGACAGGCCGGCTGCGATGACCAGGTTGCGGACGTGGTGCCGGCTGCCCAGTGCGTAGGCCGAGCCCCAGAACAGCAGCGCGCCGCTGATCACCCAGCCGAGCCGGTCGATCAGCACGATGTTCACCACGAACGCCGCGATCAGGAGCAGGACGGTCCGCCAGTCGACCGGGCTGGTCGGATCGATGTCCTCACCGGCCTCGGCCTGTCCGTGACCCCCGCGCGCGACGTCGACGGCGTACAGCGCGGCGACCAGCAGGAGCAGTGCGCCGAGCAGGATCGGTACCGGCTTCGGCCCGATCGGGTCGTTGCTGGTGGCAACGTCCTGCAGGCGCGCGGCGTCCATGATCACCAGCACGCCCACCAGGGCGAGGAAGGCGCACACGCCGTACTGTGCGCGGTCCCCGCCCCGTAGGTCCTGTGGCTGTGAGGTCATGACGCCAGCCCGAGCTGGCTCAGGATGTCTGCAACCGCCTTGTCCTGCTCGGTGAGGAAGGTCTTGAACTCGTCGCCGGTGACGAACGCATCGGTCCAGCCGCGCTTGGTCAGCTCGGCCTTCCACTCGGCTGACTCGTGCATCTTCGTCAGGGCGTCGATCCAGGTCTGCTTGTCGGTGTCGCTGATCTCCGGAGGTGCGACGATGCCACGCCAGTTGGTGAAGGTCATGTCGATCCCGGACGACTTCAGCGTCGGCACGTCCTTCAGCGCCTCGACCGGCTGCTCGCTGGTGACCGCCAGCACCCGGACCTGGCCGCTCTGGACCTGGTCGAGGAACTCGCCGAAGCCGCTGGCCCCGAAGTCGACCTTGCTTCCCAGCAGGGCCGGCAGCAGCTCGCCGCCGCCGTCGTACGAGACGAAGTTGACCTGCTTCGGGTCGATCCCTACCGTCTTGGCGAGCTGCATCGGCAGCAGGTGGTCGGGGCCGCCGGGCGACGAGCCGCCGCCGACCGCTACCGACTTCGGGTTGGCCTTCCAGGCCGCGACCAGGTCCTGGATCGTCTTGTACGGCGAGTCCTTCGGTACGACGATCGCGCCGGCCTCCTCGATCAGCTTCGCCAGTGGCGTGGTCTCGGTGAGGGTGGCCTTCGACTTCGAGGTGTACGACGCACCGACGACGCCGAGGCCCATCTGCATCGCGAGCTTGCCGTTCCCCTTCTCGTTCACGGTGCGCTGCAGGCCGACGGTGCCGCCCGCGCCGGGCAGGTTGAAGACCTGGATGCCGGTTGCGATCTTGGCGTCCTCCATCACCTTTGCCGCGACTCGTGCGGTGGTGTCGTAGCCGCCGCCGGCGGTGTTCGGCACCATCAGGCGGAGGCCGGTGACCGGCTTGCCACTGGTGTCGTCGCCTGTCTCCGCCTTGTCCGCGGTCGCGCCGCAGGCGCTTACTGTGAGCATCGAGGCCGCGGCGACCGCCGCGAGCAGTGCTGAGGTCCGTGATCTCATCGTGGTCGTCTTTCGCGTCGGAGTAGTTCGGCGCGATGATCGTGACTGCGGCGCGGGCGCCCTGTCTGCGTTGTGTCGGCAGCGAAGGTTGAGTTCATTGTGGTCATGAGGCTGTGCTCATGAGGTTGGACCGGCGCCTCAGCCTGGCGGGTCAGCTGCTGGTTCTGCAGCTGGCGATCGTGGTGGTGGTGCTGGTCGCCGTCGCCGCGGTGTCGCTGGCCCAGTCCGCATCCACGTTCAACCGGGTCGAGGGCCGCCGCGTCACCGCACTCGCCGAACAGCTCGCCACCAACACGGTGCTGCGTGACCGGCTGACGGAACGAGCGCCCGGCGAGACGCTGGCGCCCCTGGTCCAGACGATACTGACGCAGTCGGGCGTCACATCGGTCGCGGTCGCGGACATCGACGGCCAGATCGTGGCCGCCACAGATCCGCGGTTGGTCGGCACCCAGCTCGTGTTCGGCGACGCCGGGGTGCGGGACGGCCAGGGCTGGTCCGGCGAGCTCGAGTACGCCGACACGCGCGAGCTCGTGTCGCAGGTGCCGGTCCTCAGCGCCGGCAACCGGGACTCCTTCGGCAGACCGACGGGCACGTCCGGGGAGCACATCGGCACGGTCATGGTCGGGGAGGCGGCGCCGTCAATCTGGGAGCGGCTGCGCGGCGCCTCGTCGTACCTGTTGATCTATCTCGGGATCGCCAGCGTCCTCGGGCTGCTCGGTTCCTGGCTGCTCGCCCGCCGGATCAAGCGGCAGACGCTCGGTCTGGAGCCGCGCCAGATCGCCGGTCTGGCCGAACACCGCGAGGCGATGCTGTACGGCCTGGCCGAGGGAGTCGTGGCACTGGACCCGCACCTGCGGGTGACACTGGTCAACGACGTCGGTCGCCGGCTGCTGGACCTGCCCGAGCACGCGGTCGGGATGAGCCTCGCCGACCTGCGGATCGAGGGCAGACTCCGGGAGGTGCTGGCCGGTGAGCACGCCGCCGGCGAAGCCCGCGACGCGGTGGTGGTACGGCGCGGCCGGGTGCTGGTGATGAACCGGATGAGCGTCACCAAGGACGGCCGGTCGCTCGGCTCGGTCACCACGTTGCGAGATCGTACCGAGCTGGCCCAGCTGGAGCGTGAGCTCGGGTCATTCCGCAGCTCGACCGAGCTGCTGCGGGCCCAGGCGCACGAGTTCGCGAACCAGCTGCACACGATCTCCGGCCTGATCCAGATCGGCGAGTACGACGAGGTGGTCGGGTACGTCGACGCGCTGAACCGCTACCGCGAGTCGCTCGACCTCACGGTCACCCAGCGGGTGCACGACACGGCGGTCGCCGCGCTGCTGATGGCGAAGTCCTCGGTCGCCGCCGAACGCCGGGTCGAGCTGCGGGTCTCCGAACGCACCGCGCTGGAGCGGCTCGAGCCGGAGATGTCGGCCGACGTGGCGACCGTGGTCGGCAACCTGGTCGACAACGCCGTCGACGCCGCGGCCGCCGCGGGCACGCCGCTGTCCCCGCCGTGGGTCGAGGTGGAGCTGCGGCAGGACGCGTCCAGCGTGGAGATCGTGGTCCGCGACTCCGGACCAGGCGTCGCGCCGGAGCTGGCCCAGGAGGTGTTCGCGCACGGCTTCACGACGAAGGCCGCGGCCGGTGGTGAACGCGGCATCGGCCTGGCGCTGACCCGGCTGGTGTGCCGTCGTCGCGGCGGCGAGGTCGCGGTCACCAACACCGACGAGGGCGCGGTGTTCGTCGCCCGGATGTCCCTCGGGCCGGTTCCGGAGGGAGCGCGATGATCGACGTACTGGTCGTCGACGACGACTTCATGGTCGCCCGGATCCACCGGGGCTTCGTCGACCGCGTGAACGGGTTCCGGGTGGTCGGCACGGCGAACAGTGGCGAGCAGGCGCTGGCCGCCGTCGCCCGGCTGCGGCCTGACCTGGTACTGCTCGACCTGTATCTGCCGGACATCTTCGGGCTCGACCTGGTGACTCGGCTGCGGGCTGAGGGCCATGACTGCGACGTGCTGGTGATCACCGCGGCCCGCGAGGCCGACTCCGTCCGCAAGGCCGTCCGGCAGGGCGTCGTGAACTACCTTCTGAAGCCGTTCGGGTTCGACGACCTGCGGACCAGGCTGGAGGAGTACGCGGGACGCCGGGCCAGCGTGCCCGACACCGTGGCCAACCAGGCCGACGTCGACCGGGTGCTCGCCCGGACCCGGACCGTGGGCGCGGCCACCAGGCTGCCGAAGGGCCTGAGCCAGGAGACCGCAGACCTGGTCGCGGCCGCGCTCCGCGGGACCGCCGCAACCCTGTCCGCGGCCGAGTGCGCCGAGAAGATCGGAATCTCGCGCGTGAGCGCACGCCGCTACCTCGAGCACTTCTGCAGCTCCGGCCAGGCCGACGTCTCACTGCGGTACGGCGTCGCCGGCCGGCCCGAGCGTCGCTACCTGTGGCGGCGCTAGCTGCTCGCCGTCAGCTCGAGCAACTAGCGTGCCCTCGCGGCAGCACCGGGTCAGGCAGCGACGAGCAGGCCGGTGGCGTACATGATCAGGAGGCCCGCCGACACGCCGCCCGCGACCGTCGGGTCGAGGACCTTTCCGGCCCGATCGCGGAGGCTCGGAGCGATCTGGATGATCACCTGGGCGATCGCGCCGACGCCGACGCCGAACAGGACCGACGCGACCGCGGCGTCGTTCACCGAGGCGCCGACCGCCGCACCGATGATCGCCGGTCCGCCGGCGACCAGTCCGAGGCCGAGGAGACGGAGGACGGAAGCTCGCTGGTGGGCGAGCGGCGCTACGACCGCCAGGCCTTCGGTGGTGTTGTGCAGGGCGAAGCCGACCACCAGGGCCGTACCGAGCGCGAGCTCGCCGACGGCGTAGGCCGAGCCGATGGCCAGACCCTCGCCGAGATTGTGCAGCCCGATGCCGATGGCAACCATCAACGCCAGCCGGCGGCCGTCCGGACCTGCCTTGGCCTGCTCGTTCCGCCGGTTCTTCAGGAAGCGGTCGACGGCGGTGAGCGTCAGGAAGGCGAGTCCGGCGCCGACGAAGACCAGCACCGAGCCACCGAAGGCGCCGCCGGACAACCCGGCCAGTTCGAGTCCTTCGATCGCGGCATCGACGCCGAGGAATGCCAGTAGTCCGACGGTCAACGCGAGGAGTGCCCGGATCACGGGCGGCCGGGCCCTCCGCAACACCGGCAGGAACGCCATGCCGAGCGCGACCGGGATGATGCCGACGTACGTGCCGAGCAGCACCATCAGCGTCAGCAGGCGTCCGCCGGTTGTCGGTGTCTGGACTGCGACCGGGATCTCGTGTTCGATGACCGCGCCGGTCGACGTCAGCATCGATACCGTGTAGGGCTGGCCGTCAGACCAGGGGTAGTCGAGGCGCACCGTCTCCTTGCCGAGCCGGCCCAGGGGTTCGGTCGCGCCGGTGAATCCGACGTACACATCGTTGACGGCGATCTGCGCGACGTGCACCGGATCCGGACCGGTGTTGCGGAGGGTGAGTTCGATGATGCCGGGTGAGAGTACGACGCGCTCGACCGCCAACTCCTCCACCGGTGGGCCCGTTCGCTCAGGCAGACTACGGCTGCCGAGTACGGCGAGCGCGGTGAGAGCTATCACGGCCGCGGCGACCGTGACGACCACCAGGGCCCAGGTCGGCGCCTGGCCGCGGAGCCTCGGGGTGGTCATTCGGTCACCTCGAAGAAGCCCATCCAGCCGAGATCGGCGAACTCGCTTTTGTGCGCGTGGAACATGTACGTCCCCGGATGCGGGAACCGCAGCTCGCAGATCCCCCGCTGGCCCTGAGCCTGGACGACGGTGTCGGTGTACTCGGACGGCTCCAGCCGGGTGCCGGTCGGGAAGTAGTCGAAGAAGTTCCCGTGCAGGTGGAAGCTGTTGATCGGGTCGTACTCCAGCACGTTGACCAGGTAGATGCGGACCAGCTCACCCCGCTTCACCCGGACCGGTTCGTGCATGAAGTGGAACGGGATGCCGTTGACGGCGTACAACTGGTTGCCCTGGGCATCGAACGTGGTGTTGTAGCCGTGCATCACCATCACCAGTTCGTCGGCCTTCGGCCGTCCCTGAGGCGGGTCGATGACGAAGGTGCCGTAGAGGCCGCGGGCGATGTGTTCGGCCAGCGGCCCGACGTGGCAGTGGTACAGGTGGATCCCGAACGGTTCCGCGTCGAACTCGTAGACGAAGTCGCCACCCGGCCTGATCACGCCTTGGCCCACACCCGGGACACCATCCATCTCCGCCGGATGGATGCCGTGGAAGTGCATCGTGTGCGGATGCTTGGAGCCGTTGACGAACCGCACCCGGAGCCGATCGCCGGCCTGGCAGCGCAGGGTCGGCCCCGGCACCCTCCCGTTGAACGTCCAGGCCGGGAACCGCACACCCGGAGCGACCTCGATCTCGCGGTCCGTCGCGGAGATCACCCACTCCCGCAGCGTCCGGCCGTCGGGCAGCTTCGAGGTCGTGCCGTAGTCGAAGCTCCGCAGGACCTCGGTCGGGTTGAACCCGTTCGCCGCGTGATCGACGGTGCCGCCGCGGAAAGTCGGACCATTCACCCCACCGCCGTGCTCGGCGGCGCCGTCATGGCCCGCATGCGGCGCTGGGCCGGGATCGGCGGCCGCGCTACCGGGGATCGTGCCCAGCGCGACCCCGGCCCCACCCAGAAGGAATCCCCGGCGGGACGTTCCGGACATCAGGCGATCTCCCCGTGGACCACGTCCGCGAGCATCGGTCCGAGTGCATGCCGCTCCGCGCCGACCTTCACCCACACCGGGCCGCCGAACGGCTCGCGGCTCATCACTTCGAGCACCGCACCCGGCTTGATCCCGCGCTCGGCGAGGTACCGCAGGGCCAGGCTGTCGTCATCGGCGACCCGCTGCACCCGGAACCGGCTGCCGGCCGCCACATCGCCTAGCGGAGCGGCCCAGGACTCCACATGGCGACCGTTGCGCGGCGGGATCGGGTCGCCGTGCGGATCGTGCGTAGGGTGCCCGAGCACGCTGTCGATCCGGTCCTCGAGACGATCACTGATCGCATGCTCCAGTACGTCGGCCTCCGCGTGGACCTCGTCCCAGCTCAGCCCGAGCACCTGCACGAGGAAGGTTTCGACCAGCCGATGCCGCCGGGTCACTCCCCTCGCGTGCCGCTCACCGTGCGCCGTCAGCCTGATCTCGGGCGCAGCCGCCCGCGTGACCAGCTCACCGGCCTCCAACCGCTTGAGCATCGCGGACACCGTCGGTGGCGCGACCCCGAGCGACTCGGCAAGCGCGGAGGTGGTCACCGGCAGGTTCCGCCCGGCCAGCTTGAAAATCGTTCGCAGGCAGTCCTCGACGGCCTCCGTGTGCGAGATCTCGCAACACGAGGTCAACCGACTGGTTTGAGCCGTCACAACACGACATTAGACGCCTCTAATTCATCCCGCCAGTCTCCACTAAGGGGCGGATCCTGCCTGGAGCCGTGGGTAGGTCGGTCAGGCGGGGGACCACTGCGCCTCAGAGCACCCAACGGCACGATGATGAGCACCGCGATGGCCAGGTAGCCGAGCACCGCTACGACCGGAAAGAACAGACCGAGAAAGATCATCACAACGTAGCCCGCGATGCTTGGTGTGAGCTGGGTGGTGAGCGCCCTCACCGCCTGGTCTGCAATGCCGGGCCGCACGAGCCTTGCGTGGACCGCATAGCGCCAGACGACGGCTACGAGGGTTGAGGCGAGCAGCAGGTTGATCCCGTAGACGGTGGCAGCTACCCGTGCGGGGTCGGATTCGCCGATGTACTCGGCCAACAGCCGTGTGGGAAAGGGTAGGAACGACACAACCAAGAGCAGCAACAGGTTCAGTCGGATCAGGGCCGATGTCGAGTGAGCGAGGTAGTCGGTGATGACCGTGTGCTTGAACCAGATCGCCCCGATGGTTGAGAAGCTGACCAGGTAGGCCAGGTAGGAGGGCCACTGATCTGCCAGTGCGCCAAGCAGGTCGGCGTCCGAGCCGCTGGGTACCCCGATCTCCAGTACCAGCAGCGTTATCGCGATGGCAAACACGCCGTCGCTGAACGCCTCCATGCGCGCCGTACGGTAACGCCCGACACCGTCCTGCGGCTCGGTCACAGCAAGATGCTGCCCGCCGGCCGTGCGCATCAACCCATCCTGACGGGCCTTCCCGGGAGCGTCGTCAAGTCCACGGGTCGTGTACGACGCGAGCCGGCAACCGGCGGGAGGATGCCATTACGTGGGCATGGTTTGGGCACGAACCACTGTCAACCAATGCTTGTGTAGTCCTCCGCAGTCCCGGTCGGTGACACACCTGCGCGGCTGGACCCCGGACAGTCCGCCCCTTTACTGTCGTCGGTAACGACGAATGACGCTAGAGGTTGTCGGCCGGCCACCGGCCGAAACGCCTCGAGCCGGGCGGATTACGGCAGATAAACGTGTCGTGATCTGCCAATTGCGCTAGGCCGAAGTAGACGCGGACGTCTGAGCGCAGGGGAGGTAAGGGTGCCTCGGCGGCAGGACAATGGCTCGGCTTCTCCGCGACGGGTGGCTGCTGTGCGTGTGTCGGTGTTTCTGCTTCTTGTCGTGGCGGGAGTGCTGGGAACGGCGCAGGCGGGGATCGCAGCCACGACGCAACCAGACGTTGACTACCTCAACGCTGCCCACCAGATCAATGTGATGATCATTCAGGCCAGCCAGGAGGCCAAGACCAACGGCCGGAGTTCGTGCGTGCGGCGCGTGGGCGCTCAACTGGAAGCCGACCATCGCCGGCTGTCCGAGCAGGAGCTCCAGGCCGCGAGCCAACTCGGCGTCGTCCTAGTCGCCATACCTTCGCAGGCGCAGCGTCAACAGCTCAGCGCCCTCACGGCGAAAATCGGGACCTCTGGGTACGACGCGGCCTGGCTGGCGTTCCAGCGGCAGCAGCACCATCAGCTCCTGACGCTGACCAAAGGCGAGCTGGCCAACGGCACCGAGCCGGCCGTGAAGTCAGTGGCTCAAGGCACCCAGCGCGTGATCCAGATGCATCTGCAGATGGTGGAACCGACCTGTCGCGTCGAGACCACCACCCCGAAAGTGCCCACAGGCGACGGCGGCCAGATGGCCGACACCCAGCAGTTCCGCATACAGGCGGCATTGGTTCTGCTCGGCCTCGGAGTGCTGCTCCTGGCCGGCAAGCCAATCCGAGCGCGGCGACACCTCCTCGGCCTTTCAGCGTTGGTCATAGGCATCGCCCTGGTATTCGGAGGGCCGCCCGGGGATAGCGGAAACGTTCCGGAAGCCGGCAATTCAGCTCCGGAACGGGAAGCCGCCATTCCGCCGATCCGGCTAGCGCTGCCCGGCGTTGTGAACGCCCCCGTGGTGCCAGTCGCGACCGGCCGCGACGGCCAGATGCAGGTGCCGAAGTCGCCGACCAACGTGGGCTGGTGGGCGGCGGGTGCGTCGCCGGGCTCGGCCGGTGGCACCGTGCTGCTCGTCGGCCACGTCGACTCCGCCCGCCACGGGCGCGGGGTGTTCGCCCCGCTGTGGGATGTGCCGGTCGGCGCCAAAGTTGCACTGACAGCCGGGGATGGAAGCGTGCACCGGTACCGAATTGTGGCTCGCCGGATCTACCGGCAGGAAGAACTGCCCACCGACCTGTTCCGCGGTGCTTCGAAGCCCCAGTTGGCGCTGGTCACCTGCATCGGCTCGTACAACCACTCAGAGCGCCGCTACACCCACAACCTGGTGCTCTACGGCGTCCCGTTGGTTCGAGGCTGATTCGGCAGACCTGTCGACGTGGGAGTGCTCGGCACTCGAAGGCGGGGTGGCATGGCGGACCATAGCGACGCCGACCGAGACGAGCGCTTACCGTAGCCGGGTGAGGAATGACAGGGCCACCGAGGTTGCGGTCAACCGAGAGCTCTGGGGGATGCTGAACGACCGGTTTACCGCCGCCGCGGCTGACGCGATGTGGTCGAGAACGGAGGTGGTGTGGGGGTTGTTCTCGGTTCCGGACCGGCTCCTCGGCGTCCTTGGCGAGGTCGGTGACCTCCGTGTGCTTGAACTGGCGTGTGGGACCGCCTATTTCTCGGCGTGGCTGACCGCGGCAGGGGCCAAGGCAGTGGCTCTGGACCTGTCCGGCGAACAGCTGGCGACCGCGCGGGGCCTGCAAAGGCGGGTCGGACCGGTTTTCCCGCTCGTTCAGGCGGACGCGGAGCGGGTCCCGTTGTCGAGCGGGCGCTTCGACTTGGTGGTCAGCGAACACGGAGCCGCCGCATGGTGCGACCCGGAGCGCTGGTTGCCTGAAGCGGCGCGACTGCTGCGCCCGGGTGGGCGCCTGGTCTTCCTCACCAACAGCCTTCTGTCGGCGCTGTGCGTCCCGACCGACGAGGGGTTCGCCGAGGAACGACTCGTGCGAGGCCAGCGCGACGCCTATAAGGTGCACTGGCCGGGAGGCGGAGTCGAGTTCCACCCCTCGCACGGGGACTGGGTACGGTTGCTCCGTCGGTTCGGTTTCGTCGTCGACGCCCTGCACGAGATCTACGCGCCAAAGGACTCCAGCGACCACCCCCTCTACGAGATCGTGTCGGCCGAGTGGGCAACCCACTGGCCAGCGGAGGAGTTGTGGGTGGCTACACGGCGCGGGGCGGCATAGGCCTTTGACGTCGATTGTCTCGCGACCGCGGTGGCCCATTCGTCGATGATGGTCGTGTCAGGAGAGTCCGCGGATGTGCCGCGGAGCGCTCCCGTCCACGTCTCAGGCGCAAAGACCCCTTCGCAGACTCCTGATTCCCGGGCGACCAGGATCGGTAGTCCGGCGGCAAGCGCAATCCCGGCCTCCACGTGTAACCAGGAGCTGGTCCAGGTCGCGACGAGGTCTGTCTCCTGTTCGGTGCCGCGCCGCCAGGTCCCAGCAGAGACGAACAGCTGCCCGAACCCCAGGACAAGGACCCCGTGCGCCGCGTGCACGCGCCGCATCAATCCTGTCCAGGGATCGCGTTGATAGCCGACACTTCGGAGTTGATCGACGTCGAACCCAAGTCCGAAGAGGCGTTCATGCCATCGATCGCTCACGAGCCGCTGCGCGGAGGTCAAGCCAGAGGGCTCGCACAGGAAGACCATGGGCGTCATCGTGGCGGCGGCTCCCGTGGCACGACTGCTCCTGGCAGTCCCTCCATGCGTTGGTCAAGCAGCGCACCAACCTGCTCAGGAATCCCGTTGACTCCCTCGAACTTGGCTCCCCCGATCTGGGCACCCTCGAACCTCGCACCGCTCAGCGTTGCCCCACGAAAGTCAGCGTTCCGGCAGTCGGCACCGGGCAACTTCTGGTCTTCCGCGAACTTCGCATCGTCCAGATTTGCCCGACGAAAGTCAGCGTTTCGGCAGTCGGCACCGGTGAAGACCGTTTTTCTGAGCTCGGCGTCGACGAACACGGTCTCGCGGGCCACGACCGCCTTGAACGAGGCTCTGTCGCAATGCGCTCCGAATAAGTCTGCTCGGGACAGGTCGACCGGCCACTGATCCCCCGTCTTCCTCCCCACGTAGGCATTCGTGAGGTCACAATGCTGGAGGTCCGCATCCTGCAACTCTCGCGCGTACCGCAGTCCATCGGCGAGCACCTTCTGCACTCGTGGAGGCTGCTCCTCGCGCAGCATCCCGGCCATGACCTCGATCGCTTCCGCGACATAGGGTCTCCCGCGGCCGCCTTGTTCGGTATGGCGATCGAAGAATCGCCGTAAGAGCACCGCACCGGCCATCCGGGATGTTCCGTTGTCGGAGGCCAACGCGTCCACGGTCAGTGCGAACGAGGCACCGATCTCGGCCAGGCGATCACGCTTGGAACGGTAGTTGAAGTACCTGAAGAGTCCGACGATCGCCGCAAGGAGGCCGCCGACCACCGCCACCCAGCCTTGAAGGGTCTCTGGGGACAACGCGCTCTCCTGTGTGTGCCCAATTGATCCTGAATGAACGGTAACGACTCATGCTCCTTCGGGATCAGCGACCCGCCGGACACGATCGCTTCGCAGGACGCAAGCCCCATCCCTCTGCCGCCCGCCGACGACTACGCGGAATCGTCGAGTGCTTCTGGCGTGTCTGTCTCGCCGCGACGTGGCCGCCGACGGTGCCGGCACCGGTCGCCCCGAAGCAGGGGGCGACGACGCCACGATCACCCGCCAGCCCATCGGCGTCGGCGCGCCTCGGTGTCGCGGCAGCGCGAGCTCGCTACCTGTCCATCACTCGGCCGTACAACGTGGCACTCGAGCGGTTCGAGAAGTCCGCCAACGCGGGGGCAGGGCTGGCGACCTTGCGCGGAAAGGCACGCGCGGTGGCCGCGGCGAACCTGGCCGAGTCGCGGTTGCTCGCAGCAACGAGCTGGCCGACGACAGTCGAGCGGCCAGTCAATGAGCTGATCCGAGCCAACGCCGACTCCCGGCGACACTGGGTCAGCGCCGCGAACGCGGACAGCCTGTCAGAGATGTCGGTCGAGCTGCGACGGGCTGTCGCTGCCAGCGGTAAGGAACCGGCTGCGCAGATCCGGCGCGGCCTCGGACTGCCCGAGTACGACGAGAAGGACTACAGCTGAGCGCCGCGATGGCCGACCAGTCGACCGTGCGAGTCGACAGGTGCTACGGGTGGTCGACTACCTCGGTGTTCTGGCAGGCCACCAAGCGCCACTGCCTGTTCTCTTTGGCCATGACGAACAACGGCGTGCCCTCGTTGAAGGCGATGCCCTGGTCTTCCATCGACGAGCCGTCGAGCTTGCTGTACTGCTGGCGGACCTTGACAGCCGCGACGTCGGGGCGGATGAACAGCACGTGTGCCACCTCCATCGTGACCGACAGGCCCTGTCCCTTCATTCCGCCAGGCAGTACCTGACGGGTGAACGCTGAGATCTCGTCGAGCCCGAACAGGCGCTTGCCGCCCCCGGTCGTCCAGATCGCATCGGAGCGGAACAAGCCAAGGAACTCCTCAGGAAGTTCATTCCGTTGGGCGTGCTCTACCGTGGCTACCACCTGCTTGATGGCCTCGATGTCGGCCTGATGTGTCTGCTCTCCTGCGGTCATAGTCTAATCCGACTCGCTCAAGTTGACTTGAAGTCAAGTGAGGGGCTCGATCATGCCGATAGACGGACGGGCGGGCGAGTCGCCCATGGTCTTGTTCGAACTGTGTCAGGAGAGGCTGACGACCACTTTGCCGAGGGCGCGTCCTTCGCCGACCTGAGCGAGCGCGGCGGGAACCTGGTCGAGCGCGAAGGAACGGTGGATGTGGATCGTTACGTCCCCGGTAACGCAGCGGGCGGCGAGCGGCTCGAAGTGGGCCGGCCCCTCCTTGACGGCCAGGACCCCGATTCCGCGGCCGGTGAGCCGCCCGGCCAGCCAGCCGACGGTGAGCACGCGCAGCAGGGCGGGCACCGACCCACCCACGCACCGATACGTACCGCCGGGTGCCAGCGCACGCCGGTAGGCGAACACCGATCGGTGCGCGACCAGGTCCAGGATCAGGTCGTACGGCGGGGTGGTCCGGGTGAAGTCGTCGCGGCGGTAGTCGATCACGTCGTCCGCGCCGACCGACCGCATGAAGTCCAGCTTGGCGGCGTTGTCTACGCCGGTTACGTGAGCACCGAGCCGCTTGGCGAGCTGGATCGCGAAGGATCCCGACCCTCCGCCGGCGCCGTTGATCAGCACCCGATGGCCCGTCACGGCCCTACCCGTGCCCTGCAAGGCGATCGCGCCCGCCTGCGGGATCGTCGACGCCTCAGCGAAGGTGAGCTGGGCCGGCTTGTGGGCGAGTGCCGATTCCGGCGCGACCGCGTACTCCGCGTAGCCACCCATCAGCGCGAGGTTGTCGCCGTACACCTCGTCTCCGGGTCGGAACAGGGTCACCCCTTCCCCGACGTCGTCGACCACGCCGGCGATGTCCGATCCGAGCGTGCGGCGAGCCGGGGAACGCAGCCCGCCGAACCGCGCGTACGCGGGCGAGCCGCGCAGGCACTCCCAGTCGCTGAGGTTGACTGAGGTCGCGGCGATCTTCACCCGTATCTGGCCGGCGGCGGGCGACGGTACCGGCACATCCTCGACCCGCAGCACATCGGGAGACCCGTACCGGTCGTACACGACCGCCTTCACGCCCGCCCCGCGGCCCACGTGCTCATGACGGCAACGTAGCAAGGCGAGATTGCCTGGCCAAGTGTCCTGCACTTGTTGCCCACAGCAATGACCTGACCACGACGACACCGCTCGTGGTCAGGTCACAGCTGCGCGGTCAGCGCTCCTCGAGCCACGGGTCGTCCGGCCGGGGCCGGTCGAACGTGGGCCGGGCCGCCTTCCAGTGGCCGCGGGTGAAGTCCGGAACCTTGACCGGGCGCAGGTGCGGCGTCTTCATCGACTCGTGGCTGAGTGGGATCACCGAGCACCACGCCGCGGAGTCGTACACGTCGATGTCCGGTGTCATTCCGAGTCGCATCAGCTCGACGAGCCGGAAGATGGAGACGAAGTCGCCGCCACCGTGCCCGCCGTACTGCTCGGCCAGTGCCTGAAGCGCCGGCCACAACCAATGGTCGTGCTGGGCGAGGATGCTGTTGTAGGTGCTGCCGGTACGCCACGTGTGGTTGTTGTGCCCGAGCGACTCCAGGTAGATCCGGGCGTTGTCGACCTCGATCGAGCCCCTGGTTCCGGTGAGCGTGGTCTCCCGGGAGTACGGGTGTGGCGAGTTCACGTCGTGCTCGACCCGGATGAACCGGCCGCTCGTCGTGGTGACGAACGCGGTGTGACGGTCGCCCGAGATATATGGCGCGTCGTCCCACGACGAGTGGTCCGGCCCGACGCGCGGGTCCTCGGACCTGAACAACGCCAACGCCTTCGGCGGGGTGGACACCGCGACCAGCTCGTCGAACCGGTCGCCGCGGTTGATTCCCATCGCAGCGGACACGGGGCCGAGGCCGTGCATCGGGTAGTGCAGCGCATTCATCCGGGTCTGCCATCGGCGCCGCCAGTACTCCGGGTAGTACGCGCCGCCGAACAGGTACGGCCAGCGCAGGTCGTGGACGTAGCCCCCCGAGGCATGCTGCACGTCACCGAACAGGCCGGCCTGAACCATGTTGAACATCTGCATCTCGGGCCGGAAGTAGTTGACGTTCTCCAGCAGCAAGCAGTGCTTGCGGGTGCGTTCCGACGTACGGACCAGATCCCAGATCTCGTCCAGGTGCGGTGAGATGGGAAGCTCGATCGCGACGTGCTTGCCGTGCTCCATGGCGGCCTTGGCCTGCGGGTAGTGCCATTCCCACGGCGTCGCGATGTAGATCAGGTCGATGTCGTCGCGCTCGAGCAGGTTGACGTAGTCCTCCTCGCCGTTCGAGTACCCGACCGGCGGCGTGTCCTGGAAGCCCTGCGCCATGATCCGGCCGATGGTGCGCGCCACCCGCTCAGCACGGATGTCGCACACCGCGGTGACCGTGGCGACGGCACCGAAGCGCACGTCCTGGTCGCCGCCCCGGTTGCCCAGACCGATCAGGCCTACCCGCACGTTCTCGAAACCCTCGAACGGTACGTCGACCATCGGTTGCTCCGTCGCGTCGCGCGACGGTTCCCAGGCGGTGGCGGCGGTCGCCGGTCCGCCTGTGGCGGCGCCGACTCCAGCGGCAGCGCCGAGCACTGCACCGGACCTCAGCAGGTCGCGGCGTGAGGGGCTGTAACGGCTCGGAGCGGACACAGAGATCACTTCCTCGAGGTGGGCGGTGTGACGAAACCTGTCCTGTTTCGCAACATAACGAGCAGTATCGATCAGTAGCCGGGCGATGACAAGGTCAAGGCGTGTCGGTTCAGAGCAGTGCGGGATGAGGTACGGGCTCGGGTGTCGCGCCTGTTCCTGGCCTTCTGTGCCACGTAGGCGAAGGGGTGGTAGAAGGCATCAAGGGCGCGGTCAGGCGCGACCGCGATATGGAAGCGACCTCCGACCCGCCGATGATTCCGGCTCCTACTTAGGTAGGACGCGGCACGCGAGAGCCTGGAGTACGTTCAACACGTGAGCTGGATCGGATACGTCGCGCGCAGGTACGGCGTCGACGTGCTGATCGCGCTCCTGGCGATCGCAGCCATGGTCGAACTCGTGGTCCGACGCGACGCCCCGGACGCGCCGCGCACGACACTGTTGTTCACCATGCCGGCGATCGCGATCATGGTGCTCCTGCTCTTCGCGCGTCGGCGGTTTCCCTTCGCCGCTCCGACGGCGTACTGGCTGCTGGCGACGGCCCTCTCGTTCGTCGACGGACGGCTGGTCCCGTTCACGAAAGGCGTCTTCGCCCTCGGGATGGCCGCTGCGTTCCTGCTCGGGAACCTGCGCGACGCCCTGCTGGCGCGGCTTGGGCTGGCCATCGTTCTCGGCAGTGCGGCGATCGTGGTCTACAACATCCCCGGACGTTCGGCCAGCGAGCTCGTCTTCATGCCACTCCTGTTCGGCATCTGCTGGCTCGCGGGCTTTGTCTTGCAGGAGCGTGCCGCGCAGGCCGAGGCGGCAGAACAACGCGCTACCTACGCAGAGCAGCAGCGCGAGGCAGTGGCACGCATCGCGGTGGCGGAGGAGCGAGCGCGCATCGCGCGCGAGCTGCACGACATCGTCGCCCACGCCGTCAGCGTGATGGTGCTCCAGGTCGGCGCCGTCCGGCACGGGCTCCCGGAAACGCTTGCCGAGGACAAGGATGCCCTTACCCGCGTCGAGCAAGCCGGCCGCACAGCGCTCACCGAGATGCGCCGGCTGCTCGGAGCGATGCGCCGCAACGGCGACGGCCTCGAACTCGCGCCCCAGCCCGGCCTCGACGCCCTGGACTCACTCCTGGAAGACGTCGGCCGCGCCGGACTTCCAGTCCGGCTCCATGTCGACGGCGACCCCCTCCCGCTCCCGCGCGCGATCGACCTCTCCGCCTATCGGATCGTGCAAGAGGGCCTCACCAACTCCCTCAAGCATGCCCGCGCCAGCCACGCCGACGTGACCGTCCGCTATCGCGCCGACGAACTCGAGGTCGAAGTCCTCGACGACGGCGCAGGCACCGCGACGAGCGACGGCCTCGGCCATGGTCTCGTCGGCATCCGCGAACGCGTCAAGATCTACGGCGGCCAGATGAACGCACGAACCGCACCCACAGGGGGCTTCATCCTCAGCGCCCGCCTCCCCCTCGACCGCTATCAGTCATGAGCATCCGCGTCCTCGTCGCCGACGACCAGTCGATGGTCCGCGCGGGCTTTCGGATGCTGCTCGCCGGCGAGCCCGACATCGAGGTCGTTGCCGAGGCGAGCAACGGGCTCGAAGCGGTCGACAAGGCCGCCCGCTCCCGACCCACTGTCGTCCTGATGGACATCCGCATGCCCGAGCTCGACGGGCTCCAGGCCACACGGCGGATCCTCGCCGCCGACGACACGGCCCGGATCCTGATCCTGACCACGTTCGACCTCGACGAATACGTGTACGAGGCGCTGCGCGCCGGCGCCAGCGGGTTCGTGCTCAAGGATGACCCACCCGAACAGCTCCTCGCCGCAGTCCGCATCGTCGCCGGCGGAGAGGCACTGCTTTCCCCCGCCATCACAAAACGCGTGATCAAACAGTTCACGCGCATTCCACGTCCCTCGCCTCCGAGACAGCTCGACGATCTCAGTGAACGTGAGCTCGAAGTGTTTCGCCTGGTCGCCCGCGGGCTCTCGAACGCGGAGATCGCACAAGAGCTCTACATCAGCGACACGACCGTCAAGACACACATCACTCACATCCTCCAAAAGCTCAACCTCCGCGACCGCGTGCAGGCAGTCGTGCTCGCCTACCAGTCCGGGCACTTCGACAGCGACGCGCGACCGCCAGGCAATCGCGACGAGCGACCGGCTCGCTGACGCTCCGGCCCGGCCTACGTGCCGAGGATCAAGCGGAGTGTCACCCCGGCGAATATGAGCGAGGAGCTCCTGATCATCCAGCGGCGGTAGTCTGCGATGCGACCCGCCTGGAGCATCATCACGGCCGTCCAGGTCGTGATGAGCCAGCCCAGCGCCAGCGACATGAAGCCGAATGAGGCAATCGGCCCACCGTGGGCCGTCCGGGCGAGCGCAAGGCCGGCGATCGCGGCGGTTGTGCTACCGGCGAGGTAAACGCCACTGAGGGCCCGATACGTGCGCGTGCATCGACAGCGGTGTCGAGCGGCGTACTGGAACGGGCCTGTTGACAAGGCGAGCATCGCACCCGTGACGTGGAGGCCGAGGACAAGCTCACGATGAAGGTAGAAGTCCCGCTGATCTGGAAGGTAGGTCGCTGGGTTGAACTGCGCGTAGTGCGAGACCAGGGCATCGACGGTGAGCGAGAGGATCGTGATCAAGGCCCAACCGGCCCGCGACATGCGGCTGGCCGGCGGGGTGCGCTTCAGGAGGATGTCTCGCTGACGAAGGCGCAGTGGAAGGTCGCTGGTCACCTGGTTGCTCCGCTCAGCCATTGGGTCTTCACCGCCACGATGAGTGCCTGCATGTCGTCGTGGGTCTCTGTTGGTGGACGCTGGTAGGTGTCGGTCTCACCGTGAACAGCGGCGGCGAAGGACTTCAGTTCCTCGTGAACGGTCACGGCCTGTCCCCTCTGTCCTCGGCCCGGGTGGCGACAAGCGCCCGGAACGACTGCGGATCTCTGATGCCCCACCAGCCTCGGCGGGATCGCGGTTCCGCACATCGTCAGCAGGTCGTGTTCGAGCTCGGCCCCGCCGACGATTCTCGGCTCCTCCTTCGGTAGGAGGCGGTGCAGGATCCACGACGTACAGTGAGCGCACCGGGGGACCGACAGTCCGATCTCGGAGAGTCCCCGCTGCACGGACGACATGGCGGTGGTCATGGTCGTGCTCGTTTCAGACTCGGATGATGCGTACGTCCGCGCCCGCCTGCATGAGCCGCCGGGTGACCGCGGCTGCGGCATCGTCTGCGTCCTGGCCGGGGCGGAGCGTGACGCGGATGCCGTCGGGCGTTCTCTCCGCCGCGCTGACGGCGCGATCGAGAACGAGCGCGGCCAGGACATGCGACTCGTCGCTGGTGGAGACGAGGATCGTGTGCGCATCCTCCGCGCTCGACTGCCCGATTGAGTCGTGGTCGGCGCGTGGGGGTGCTTCGGTCCGTGGATGTGAGATCTCCATGACGATCCTCCGTCCTGGATGTTGCTTGGCCTGCCCAGCGTGGTTCGGGAGGTGGCCGCCTCGCATTTGGGACTACCCCCAAGACGTCCCCCAGTGTTTTGCGCCCCCGTCGTCCGTTGCCCCCTGCGTGGGGCCGGTGTTTGACTGTTTGCGAGACGCGCGATGGATCTTCCTACCGGCACGGTCACCTTCTTGTTCACCGACGTCGAGGGCTCGACGCGGCTGGTGAAGGTGCTGGGAGCGGCCCGCTACGGCGAGGTGCTGCACGCTCATCGGCGACTGCTCCGCGACGCTTTTCGCGACGCCGGCGGGATCGAGGTCGACACTCAGGGGGACGGCTTCTTCGTTGCCTTCCGGAGCGCGAGCGAGGCGGTGCGGGCAGCGGCCGGCGCACAGCGCGCGCTCGCCGAGCATCGCTGGCCCGAGGCTGCTTACGTGCGTGTGCGGATGGGGGTCCACACAGGCGAGGCGGCGGTGGTCGATGAGGGCTACCGCGGTCTCGCTGTCCACCGGGCCGCCCGCATCTGCGCGTCGGCGCACGGAGGCCAGGTCCTCGTCTCGGCCACCACGCGGGACCTCATCGAGCCCGACCTGCCGCCCGACGTTCGCCTGCGCGAGCTCGGCCTCGTCCAGCTGCGGGACATCGACAGCCCGGAGCGGCTGTTCCAGGTCGTGGTCGATGGGCTGCCGGATGCTTTCCCGCCGCCCAGGGCGCCGGCGCCGCAAGCGGTGCCCGCTTACGCGGCTGATCTGCTCGAGCGCGAGGCCGAGCTGGCCGCACTCGACGCATTGATCGCCGCCGCCTCGGCCGGGGGCAGGCTGCTCGCGATCGAGGGCCCGGCCGGGATCGGTAAGACCCGTCTGTTGGCCGAGGCGCGCCGGCGCGCGCGAATGTCCGGGATGCGGGTGCTCGCTGCGCGCGGCTCCGAGCTCGAGTACGAGTTCTCCTACGGGGTCGTGCGCCAGCTCTTCGAGCCGCTCCTGGCCTCCGTGTCGCGGGAGGACCGCGCCGAGCTGCTCGCCGGTGCGGCCGAGCTGGCGTCCCCGATCTTCGACCCCGCCCAGCTCGGCGCCGAAGCAGATGCGGACTCGTCGCTGGCGATGCTCCACGGGCTGTTCTGGTTGACGGCGAACCTCACCGCCAGCCGCCCTGTTCTCCTCGCGATCGACGACCTGCACTGGTGCGACCCGTCCTCGCTGCGTGGCCTTGCCTACCTGCTGCCGCGAATGGAAGGGCTCTCTCTCCTCACCGTCGTCGGCCTTCGTCCCGCCGAGCCTGGGGCGGACCTCGCACTCTTGCGTCGGATCACGACCGATCCGCTGGCGACCGTGGTGAGGCCTGGTGCCCTCAGCGCGGAGGCCACCGGGGAGTTGATGCGCCAGGTGTTCTCGACCAAGGTCGAGGCCGCGTTCCGGGCCGCCCTTCACGAGGTCAGTGGCGGCAACCCGCTGCTCGTCCGCGAGCTCGCGAACGCAGTCGCCGCCGAGGGCGTTGATCCAACGGCCGCGAACGCTCCCCGGCTCACCGACCTCGGTGGACGCGCAGTCTCGCGAGCTGTCTCCCTCCGCCTCTCCACGCTGTCGCCGGAGGCGACGAGGCTGGCGCAGGCGGTCGCGATCCTCGGCGAGGGCGCCGACCCGCGGTACGCCGCCGCCCTCGCAGGGCTCGACGAGGCGTCCGCCGCCGACGCTGCCGTCGACCTGGAACGGGTCGAGATCTTCCGGCGCGATGTTGCGTACACATTCGTCCATCCGGTCGTTGGCTCCGCGGTCCACGCGGAGCTGGCCGCGGTCGAGAAGGGTCGAGGCCACCGTCAAGCGGCCGACCTGCTCACGAAGGCGGGAGCCGAGCCCGAACGGATCGCCGCGCACCTCCTCCTCGCAACGCCGAGAGGCGACGAGTGGGCCGTGCGCGCGTTGCGTGCCGCCGCTCGGTCGGCGATCGCGCGCGGCGTCCCGGACAGTGCCGTCGCCTACCTTCGCCGGGCACTCGACGAGCCTTCAGGCGAGCAGACCGCCGAGGTTCTGCACGAGCTGGGCTCGGCCGAGGCGCGCGTGGCGGCTCCAGAGGCGCTCGCGCGTCTGGCTGCGGCGCTCGCTGCCACCAGCGACCGTCCGATCCGTGCCCGCATCGCACTCGAGCTGGGGCGCGCACAGTTCTCGATGGGGGACTCGCCCAAGAGGGCCGTAGCGGTCCTACAGGAGGCGATCCGCGAGCTTCCCGCCGATGACGACTCCGAACTCGCGCTGGAGCTCGAGACCCAGCTCATCGGAATCGCACGGTACGATCCGGATCTCCAGCCGCTCGCGGCCGAGCGGCTTGAGCGCCTGCGGGCCTCGCTGCCTCGACTCTCGTCCGGTCAAGACGTCATCCGCGCCAACCTCGCCTCCGAGGCGTCCCGCTCAGGGGTTGGACGCGGTGAGGCGGTCGAGCTCGCTGAACGGGCCCTCGCGGCCGGCTCGCTGCTGAAGGAGCATTACGATCCGGAGTTCATCTTCGCCGTCGGGACACTCACCGCGGCGGACAAGCTTGAAGCCGCCTTCGGCCGCTACGGCGAGGCGATGGACGACGCGCGCGAGCGCGGTCTCGCCGTCCAGTTCTGCACCGCGTCGTGCTTCCGCTCCGCCGTGGGCTTCCTACGCGGCGCGCTCGTCGACGCCGTCGCCGACGCTGAGCTCTGCCTCGAGGTGATCGGGTCGAACGGGCTCGAGATGATCCGCCCTGGCGCAGTCGCGTTCCTCGCGCAGGCCCTGATCGAGCGAGGCGATGCGACGCAAGCGCGACGGTCGCTGGATTCCGCGAGCGCGGCCGTCGAAGCAATCGCGTCGACGATCCCGATGCACACCTCGTTCTTCGATGCTCGTGCGCGGCTTCGGCTCGTTGAGGGTGACTACGAGCAGGCCTTCCACGAACTCGTCGCGCGTGGCCGGCGTGCGGACGAGTTCGGAATGCGTAATCCGGCGGTGTTCGCCTGGCGCTCCCAGGCTGCGCTCGCCTTGCTCGGCCTCGGCCGGAACGAGGAAGCTCGGCGCTACGCGGCCGAGGAGCTCGAGCTGTCGCGGCGGTGGGGTGCGCCCCGCTCGCTCGGGAGATCGCTCGTGGCAAGCGGGCTCGCCGAAGGCGGCCCGGACGGGATCGCGCTGCTGCGGGAGGCCGTCGCGGTGCTCAAGCCCTCGCAGGCTCGCCTCGAGCACGCCCGGGCCCTGGTCGAGCTCGGCGCTGCGCTGCGCCGGGCGAACCAACGCT
This sequence comes from Kribbellaceae bacterium, assembly GCA_035650275.1. Classification (GTDB taxonomy): domain Bacteria; phylum Actinomycetota; class Actinomycetes; order Propionibacteriales; family Kribbellaceae; genus DASRHY01. The sequence continues at coordinate 65,228 of DASRHY010000067.1, forward strand.
CCGAGTCGCGCGAGCCGCTTCGCGACGGGCTCGAGCTCGCCACGCTCTGCGGCGCGGCACCACTCGCCGAGCGCGCCGAGACAGAGCTACTGGCAACCGGAGCGCGGCCGCGCCGGATCGGGCTGAGCGGCGTCGAGTCGCTCACGCCGAGCGAGCGGCGCGTCGCCCGCTTGGCGGCCGATGGCAGTACCAACCGCGAGATCGCCCAAGGCCTTTTCGTCAGCCCCAAGACAGTCGAGGTGCACCTGTCAAGCGTGTTCCGCAAGCTCGACATCCGGTCCCGCTCGCAGCTCACCAAGGCGCTCGCCCAACCACAGCAGTAGTCGCGGTCCAAGCTGTCGCGGTCGGGCCAGCCTGTGGTGGCGGCCCGACACGACGACGCTGACCTGGGGGGTGGGCTCAGGGATCGGTGGTCTTGGACCGGCCGAGGCCTGCGAGCAGCAAGACGGCGGTATAGGCGGTAAGCAGGAGCAGTCCGGCCCACGGCCCGTGTAGAGCAGTGTCGTGGACCGTGCCGAGGGTGAGCGCAGAACTGGTGGCGCCGTTGGGCAACCAGCCGGCGAGACCAGGTTCGCGTAGCACGACCGGTAGCACGCCGTCGACCACGAAACCTCCGAAGACGACGCCGACCGCGAGGGCGGGGTTGCGTAGCAGTTCGCCGATCCCGACTCCGGCGACGGCGTACAGCGCGGTGACCAAGGCGATGTTGGCGACGGCGGCGGGAACGCCGTGCTGGGACGGCTCGACGGCGATACCGCGGGCGGCGAGCAGAACGGCGCTGCCGCCGACCATGACCAGTTCCACGCCGAGGGCAACAACCACACCGGCGACAGCGGCGGCCGTGACCTTTCCCAGCACGAGGCCGGGCACCCTGGGGTGCGCCAACCGGGTGGTCAGCACGGTGCGGTGCCGGTATTCGGCGGTGCTGAGCAGCATGCCGAGCAGCAACGCGGCGCCTGCTGCCCATCGCCCGGGCGCGCGGGCGAGATCGCCCAGCACCGCGGGCTCGAGGGCGGGTTGGCCCGGCTCGCCCAGCAGCGCGGCGCTGAGTGCGAGTACGGCGGCGGCTAGCGCGGCCAGCGCGCTGACCACGACCCATGGGGCTCGGGTGGTGCGGAGCTTGAGCAGTTCGGCGGACAGGACGGCGGTCATGACGACTCCTTGGCGGTGGCGGTGAGGCGGACGAACACGTCTTCAAGGGTTTCGGTGCCCGTGTCGGCGAGGGCTGCGATCCGGTCCTGGGCGACCAGGCGACCCTGCTCGATGACGATGACCTCGTCGACGGTCTGGGCCAGCTCGGCCAGAAGGTGGCTGGAGACCAGCACGGAACGGCCCTGCTCGCCCAGACCCCGGATCAGCGAGCGCAGCCAGCGCACGCCGTCGGGGTCGAGTCCGTTGGCGGGCTCGTCCAGCACCAGGGTGCCGGGGTCGCCGAGCAATGCTGCGGCCAGCGCGAGGCGTTGTCGCATGCCCAGCGAGTAGCCGCCGACCCGGCGGCCGGCGGCATCGGTCAGGTCGACCAGATCCAGGACCTCGTCGACGCGGGTGTCGGCGATCCGGGCGAGGCGAGCGACGGTCCGCAGCGCGTTGCGAGCGGTGCGTCCGGGATGGAAGCAGTCGGGGTCGATCAGCGCGCCGACGTGGCGCAGCGGGTCGCGCAGGTCGGCGTAGCGCCGGCCGGCCACCGTCGCCGTGCCCGAGGTGGCGCTGGTCAGTCCGAGCAGGATCCGCAGCGTGGTGGTCTTGCCGGCACCGTTGCGGCCGACGAATCCGGTCACGCGGCCGGGTTCGAGGGTGAACGTGAGGTCGTCAACGGCGGTGATCCGCCCGTAGCGTTTGGTCAGCGCGTGGACCGCGATGCCTTCCATGACGGCTCCCTGGTCGTCGTGTGCCCGCGGCTCTCGCGGATCTGTTTCGAACCTACGGATGCCCGGATGCTGCGGCGTCGGCCGCGCGGACGCACCTCGACGTACGTCGCTGGGATCGCATGTACTCCGCGCGGAGTACGGTTCAGTCGCCGCCCGGAACCACGAGTCCCGCCTCATAGGCGGCGACGACCAGCTGGGTGCGGTCGCGGAGGTCGAGCTTGGTCAGGATGCGGCTCACGTGTGTCTTTGCGGTCAGCGGGCTGACCACCAGCCGGCCGGCGATCTCGCCGTTCGACAATCCCTGCGCGACGAGCACGAGCACCTCACGTTCGCGGTCGGTGAGGCTGTCGAGCAGGCCCGGCCGCGGGCGTCCGACCGTCGGGCGGGTGGTGAACTCGCGGACCAGCCGGGTGGTGACCGCGGGTGCGAGCAGTGACTCGCCAGCCGCGACCACCCGCACCGCCTGAACGATCTCCTCGGGTGTGGCGTCCTTGAGCAGGAATCCGCTCGCACCGGCGCTCAGCGCCCCGAACACGTGCTCATCGAGGTCGAACGTAGTGAGGATCAGCACCCGTACGGCCACCAGCGCCGCGTCCGCGCGGATGCGGCGCGTGGCTTCGATGCCGTCGAGTACGGGCATCCGCACATCCATCAGCAACACATCGGGCCGCTGCTGGCGGGCCAGCGCCACCGCCTGCTCGCCGTTGGCCGCCTCGCCGACCACCGTGATGGCCTCGGCGTACCCAAGCTGCACCCGCAGCCCGTCGCGGACCAGCGACTGATCGTCTGCGATACCGACCCGGATCGTCATGCGACCGGCCCCTCTCGAAGTGGCAGCTCTGCGGCCACCCGCCAGCCCGGCGCGTCGTCGCGCGGACCTGCCTCGAGCGTGCCGCCCGCCGCGGTGACCCGTTCCCGCAAGCCGAGCAGCCCGTAGCTGGCCCGGTCGCCGTCCGCCGCGGTTCTGCCGTCACCGCTGGCCCCGGCATCGGTGACATCGATCCTGAGGCTGTCGTCGCTCGCGTGGAGGGTGATCGCGATCGGGGCGCCGGCTGCATGCCGGGTGGCGTTGGTGAGCGCCTCCTGCAGCACCCGGTAGGCGGTCAGGCCGGCCGCGGCGGGCACCGCGTCCAGTGGTCCGGCGCGGTCGATCGTCACCATGTGACCGGCCGTCCGCGCGTCACGGGCCAGGGCATCGAGCCGATCCAGACCAGCTACCGGCGCAGGGTCGGCGCCCAGGCGCAGGACGCCGAGCAGCTGCCGCATCTCGGCCAGCGCCCCGCGGCTGGCGTCCTCCACGGCGGCGAGGGCCCGCCGCGCGGTGACTGGGTCACCAGCGTCCAGCGCCAGCCGTGCCGCGCCCGACTGCACCGCGATCGTGCTCAGTCCGTGACCCACCAGATCGTGCAGATCCCGTGCGATCCGCAACCGTTCGCCCGTGACCGCCTGGGAGCGCTCGGCCTCCTGCTGGCGGCGTTGTGTCTGCACGCGCGCGGTCTGCAGCCGCGCGAGGATCGCGGCCAACAAGACCACGACCGTCAGGGACACCACCAACGGCAGTGCCGACGCTCGGTCATGCACCAGCGCCGCCGCCGCGCTTCCGACGACCACACCCAGCGCTGCAGCCACCGCCCCGCGCACCGCGGCTCCGAGGGCGGGCACGTGCCGGGCCGCAACCACGATCGCCAGCCAGCCCATGACCGGCATGACCGGCCCGGCAACCAGCGCGAACAAGCCCGAGGCGGCGACACAGACCGAGACGGCCAGCCACGGCCATCGCCTGCGCCAGACCAGGGCCGCGCCGGCGACGACTACCAGCACCAACGTCGTCACTGCACCCAGTCCGGATACCTGGATCTCAGGACCTGTGGTCAGGCGGACCGACATCGCGATCGCGGCGCCGATCGCCACCGCCCAGTCCCGGGCGGTGCGCCCACGCTGTACGGCACCCACGCAATGCAGCCTGCCAGAAGGTCGTCGCCGAACGCTGCGCAACGCTGCCTCCGGCGATGTCGACCCGCACGCAGGTGCGCTCGGCCGGACCTCAGTGTCGCGCCCGCCATTCCTCGTCGAGGATCGCGTAGACGAGCTGGTCGCTCCACTCGCCCTTGAAGAACTCGTCGTGGACGAAGTGCGCCTCGCGTCGCATGCCGAGCTTCGCCAACACCCGGGCAGACCCGGCGTTCCGGGAATCCAGGCGGCCGATGATCCGGTGCAGGCCGAGGCCGTCGAAGCCGAGACCCAGCGCCACGTCAGCTGCCTCGGTCGCGAACCCCTTGCCGTGATAGTCGGGGTGGAACACGAACCCGATCTCGCCCTGCCGGTGCTCGCGGCTCAGCCACTCCAGGTGGACCTCGCCGATCACCCGGTCGACCGGCGGCCAGACCACGGCAAGCGAGAGTGCCTGTCCGGCCACGTCGAGGGTCGACTCGCCGATCTTGCGGTCGAGCACTTCCCGCACCTGCTCCACGTCGCCCGGCTCGGCGTACAGGTAGCGGGTCACGTCCGGGCGCGACCGGATCGCGTACACGTCCTCGAAGTCGGCGGCTGAGAAGGGCCGCAACACCAGCCGCGCGGTCCGCAGCGGGTACTCGGGTCGTAACACCGCTAGTTCGCCACGAGTGCGGGCTCGTCGACCGTAAGGGTGAGGGCGTCGGCGTCGACGGTCGCTCCGACGCCGAGCGGCAGCGTCGCGATGCTCCCGCCATGCCCGAGCGGTAGACCGTAGAGCACGGGTACGCCGAGACTACCCAGTCGGGCATCGAGAACCTCCTCGAGCGTCTTCGATCGGGGCGCGGAACTCCACTCGTCCCACTCGCAGCCCGCGAGCTCTCCGACGACGACGCCTGCGACCCTACGGAGCTTCCCGATCTGATCGAGGTAGAGCAGCGCGCGGTCGATCTGGATCGGGGCTTTGCTGACCTCCTCGAAGAAGAAGATCGCGCCGTCGAGATCGGGCTCCCACGGCGTTCCGATCGTGTAGATGAAGTCGCTGAGGCAGCCGCCGACGAGTCGGCCGCTCGCCTCGCCCCCGGCGATCGCGATGACCGTCAGGCGCTCGGGGTCGCCCGGCACCGGGCCGGTGCCGCCGCCGGCCAGAACCTCCAGAAGGCGATTGCCGGTCAGCGTGGACACACCGGGATCCCCGAACATCGTGAGGCCCGGCCCGTAGAAGGTCGCGAGACCGGCCGAGCGCAGCAGCGCAGCATGGAGGGCCGTGATGTCCGAGGAGCCCACGAATGCCTTCGGATTCTCCGCAATGGCGTCGAAGTCGAGCAGCGGCACGACCTGAGCCGAGCCGTAGCCGCCGCGCATGCACTGGATCGCGTCGATCTCCGGATCGGCGAAGGCCGCCTGCAGATCACGCGCACGCACCTCCGCTTTGCCGGCGTGCCAGTCGTCTCGTTCGAGCGCGCCCGGAGCGACCTTGACGCGATACCCCTGAGCCGCCCACCAGGCGATAGCTCGGTCCACCTCCGCCCGGGTTTCCGGCGGACTCCCCGGCGAGACGACACCGATCACAGAGCCCGGCGGCGCCGGGCGGGCACAACGGGCAGCCACTGGGCAACGGTAACCCCGCTGGTCATCGAGATCACGGTTCTGGCCGACGAGCGTCGGCCTGGCGATGACGGTGCCGAGGTCGGGGCAGGACCTTCATCAGGGACCTTCATCAGGGACCCGACCCGCCGACTCCGACCTGAGTAGGACCCGCAGGTCATCGGCTGGTCGGACTCGGATCGCGACCTCGCGACGACGCGCTCACGCCGCTGCGTTCCTAGCGTTGAGACATCCACTCAACCATCGAAGGAGCAACGCCATGAACCACCATGAGCGGGCATCGACGCGAGAGGGCGGGCGCCCATGATCACGATCGATTCCCTGTCCAAGAAGTACCGCTCGACCACCGTCGTCGACGACATCAGCTTTGTTGCGCCAGCGGGCCGGGTGACGGGCTTCCTGGGTCCGAACGGGGCCGGCAAGTCCACCTCCATGCGGATGATGGTCGGCCTCACCGCACCCACCTCGGGAAGTGCCACCATCTCCGGTCGCAGGTTCGCGGACCTACCCAACCCAGGGGTGGAGGTCGGGGTGATGCTCGACGCTTCCGCCCAGCATCGCGGCCGCACCGGTCGCGAGATCCTCACCATCGCCCAGCAGATGATGGGCCTCCACAGCCGTCGCGTCGCCGAGATGCTCGAGCTGGTCAGCCTCACCGAAACCGAGGCCAACCGTCGGGTGGGCAACTACTCGCTGGGGATGCGCCAGCGACTCGGCATCGCCACCGCGCTGATCGGCGACCCGGCCGTGCTGATCCTCGACGAACCCGCGAACGGGCTCGACCCCGCCGGCATCCGGTGGATGCGGGACCTGCTCCGCGACTACGCGGACCGGGGAGGAACCGTTCTGCTGTCCTCGCACCTGCTCCGGGAGATCGAGGTCATCGCCGATGACATCGTCATGATCGGCAACGGCAGGATCGTCTCGCAGGGCTCCAAGACGGAGCTCCTGCAGGCCGCCGGCACCGTCGTGCGCGCGGCCGACATGCACGCCCTGCGGCGTGCCCTCGACGCATCCGGCGTGGAGACGACCGTGCCCGGTGACGGAACGCTCCGCACCGACGCGGACTCGACCCGGGTCGGACGCGTGGCACTGGAGGCGGGTGTGGCTCTCACCGAGCTGCGCACAGCCGACGGCGGACTGGAGGACATGTTCCTCGAGCTCACCGCCGACACCCAACGAGAAAGGAAAGTGGCATGACCGCCTTCACCATCGAACCCGTCCGCGAACAGCGTGCCGAGGTGCGTCACGTGCCTCTCTCGCGAGTCGTCAACGTCGAGCTGCGCAAGATGTTCGACACCCGTACCGGCTTCTGGCTGATGTCGAGCATCGTGATCACCGGCCTCCTGACCATGGTCGCGACGATCGCATTCGCCCCCGATGCGGACCTCACCTACTACACCTTCGCCAAGGCGATCGGATTCCCGATGACGGTCGTCCTGCCGATGATCGCCATCTTGTCGATCACCGGCGAGTGGAGCCAACGCAGCGGTCTGACCACGTTCACGCTGGTTCCGCACCGAAGCCGGATCATCCGGGCCAAGGCGATCTCGTCGGTTGCCGTGGGAGTCGCGGCGATGCTGTTCGCCTTCGTCATCGGGGCGATCGGCAACCTGGTGGGAACCGCGATCGCCGGCATCACGCCTGTGTGGGACGTGTCGTTCGCAGAGGGTGCGAACATCGTGCTCGGCAGCCTCCTCTGTCTGCTGACCGGCACGATGCTGGGCATGCTGATCCGCAGCTCGGCTGGGGCACTCGTGGCCTACTTCGTCTACGCGCTCCTGCTGCCCACCGTCGCCGGCATCCTGGCGTCCAGCCAGGAATGGTTCCGGGACCTGCAGCCCTGGGTTGACCTCAACTACGCCCAGGCCGCCCTGTTCAACGGCTCCCTGACCGGTGAGCAGTGGGCAAATCTCGCGGTCACAGCGGCGACGTGGCTCGTCCTGCCCGCCGTGGTCGGCCTACGGCTGGTCATGAAGTCTGAGGTCAAGTAGCCGACCGAGGTGGTTCGACACGGGCGGCGCGTTCACCGAGCCAGAGGCCCTGGTGCTCATCGGAGCACCAGGGCCTCTGCGAGTCCAGGACAGCTCACCATCGTGGAGAGTTCGCAACCTCGGCCTCCAGGCTCATTGCCGTCCGGACCTCGAGGTGGCGCAACAGGAAGGCCCGCTCGTCGAGCCGCTTTCGCCTGAGCCAGCCGGTGACCTCCTCGTTGCACTTGCTGGTGTTGCATGCGCGGCAGGCCGGCACGACGTTGTCGAGCGTGTATCGCCCGCCCCGCGAGATGGCGAGTACGCAGTCGCGCTGCAGCGGCTGGTCGGTCGCACCGCAGTACGCGCACCCACCCCAAGCAGCTTGGAGTGCCGTCCACTGCTCATCGCTCAGGTCGTGCTCGACGCGATCCATGCGGCGTTTGCGTCGGCGGGCGGCGCGAGCCTTCCGACTACGATTGACCGCCATTCGAACAGCGTACGCAGCGCACTACCGGATCTGGCGCTCTCTGAGATCAAGGGCGCGCCGGGCCGCGCTGCGGGTGACGCGAGCTAGCGTGGACGGGTGGGCCGGCGAACGCGGATCTACGTCGTGATGATGACGGCGTGCCTACTGCTGATCGCGCTCGCTTGGAATGTGGTGCGGCTGTTCTCGATACCTGCGGCAATCGTGATGAGCATCGTCGCCGCGGTCCTCCTTCCGGCCGCCGTGATCCTCGCCAACGCCGGCCATGACGGTTAGCCGAGCGGGCGGGACGCGGCCCTACACAGATCCACCCAGGCGCAGCCTCGGCGGGATGTGCACGTTCCCCGACGCGGGCCACCGGTCCACGCCATAGCATCGATTGTCGAAAGGGGGCGAGATGGTTGCTTCAATCGCACCGTTCGCCGTGCGGTCCGGCGCGGGTACTCCGCTGGAGACCCCCACAGGTGACTCGGTGTGCGTCATGGCGCACACCGGGAATACCAACGGTTCGTTGAGCGTGCTCGAGCTGGTGATCCAACCGAAGTCGGGACCGGCCCTGCACTTGCATCATCGTGAGGACGAGCTGTGGTACGTCCTCGAGGGCGACTTCAGATTCAAGGCGGGTGATGCTCTGTTCCGGGTGTCGACGGGCGGCATGGCGTTCGGCCCGCGCGGCACGCCGCACTGCTTCCAGAATGTCGGCGACGCGCCAGGTCGGTTGTTGATCGTCACGACGCCGTCGGGAGTGGAACGTTTCTTCGAGGAGTACGCCGAGCTGCTGCCGGGACCGGTGGATCCTTCGATGCTCTCCGCCGTCGGGCTCGCACATGGGGTCGAGTTCGTCGGTCCGCCGGTCGGGGTTTCTGATCCGCTCTAGGGCCCTCCGGGCTGTCGTGCGGTAAGGCTCATGCGGCGCGTCACGAACGACATGTCATGATCCCAGCCGGTCAGACGCCCCCTACGTCCCCACGGCCCGGACGCGGCTCCCGGACGCAGAACGTCCGCGTTGAGGTCTACGGTGGCGCCATGACCGACAGCGACTACCCGTGGGAACCGCCGCTCGCCGGCACCGAGGCCGAGCACCTCGTCGGTGCGCTCGACCGGCTGCGCATGACGTTCCGGTGGAAGGCCGACGACCTCGACGCGGCCGGGCTGCAGACCCGTATCGGTGCGTCCTCCTTGACGCTCGGCGGTCTGCTCAAGCATCTCGCCGCCGTCGAGGACTACTGCTTCACGACCAAGCTGCGCGGTGAGCCGATCGGCGCTCCGTGGGATACCACCGGCTGGGACGGCAGCAACGACTGGGAGTTCTCCTCGGCCGCGGAGGACAGTCCGGACGAGCTGTACGCACTCTGGGACGGCGCCGTCGAGCGGTCCCGCGCGCGGCTCGACGCGGCCCTGGCCGACGGCGGGCTCGACCAGCTCGCCCATGTCTCCGGACCCGACGGCCGCCATGCCAGCCTGCGCCGGCTCGTCTGCGACCTGATCGAGGAGTACGGCCGGCACACCGGGCATGCCGACCTGCTCCGCGAGGCCGTGGACGGACGGGTCGGCGAGGACCCTCCAGCGGGGTGGCACGCGTAACGGATCAGCCCCACGAGAGCGCGTCCAGCAGCTGGTAGCGGCGCAGCCGGTCGGGGTCGGGGTCGGCCAGGCCGTACGCCCGCAGGACGACACCGGCGTCGGTGGGCGAGAACTGCGGGTCATCCCCCGAGCCGAGGTTCGCCGCTATCACCGACAGGTCGAGGTAGCGGTCGGCGACGCCGAGGCGCCCGAGGTCGATCAGGCCGACGCATTCGAAGGTCTCCGGGTCCACCAGGAAGTTCGGTAGGCAGGCGTCGCCGTGGCAGACCACCCGGTCGGCCTGCTCCAGCCGTTGCAGGCGATCCCGCTGGACCTGCAGCGAGGCCAGCAGCTCGACCGGTGGCGTCTGCCGGTCGCTGGGATGCAGGTAGTCGGGGTTGACCGCGCCACGACGTACGACCTCCTCGGCGACCGGCAGCGTGACCGACAGGCCCCGGTCGAACGGGCAGATCTCGACCGGGATCGCGTGCAGCCGGCGGACCAGCCGGGCCAGCGACTTCAGCAGTGCCGGAACGGCGGCGGCGGGTACGGCGTTCGCCCGGATGCCGTCGACGGCCGTGCTGACCAGGCATGCGCCGTCGTCGTTCTCGTGCCACTCGACGACCTCGGGACACGGCAGCTCGGTCCGCGCGAGCCAGGCGATGCGGTCGCGTTCGTCGCGCAGGTCACGGACCGAGGCGGAGCACTTCGCGTACGCCGCGCCGTCGCCGCGGCGGAAGACCGCGGCGCCCGACTCGCCGACGACCACCGGCTCCCAGGAGACACCGGCCGGCAGCAGTCTGGTGGGATCAGTAGGAACCGGTTTCACCGTTGGCAGGTTCTCGATCAGACCCGGGCCAGTACGTTCCACGCGGACGCGGTCACCTCGAACGGTGCCGGCGGCATCAGCTCCGCGCACCGCGCCCGCAGCGCCTGACGACCGGCTTCGTCCAGCTGCCCGACGTGTACGCCAGCGGGAGCGACGCCCAGCGTGTACGGCTTCCACCAGTCGTCGAACGACGCGAACCGGACCGTGACGGTCAGCATCCCGGACTCGACGTCCCGTAGTCCCGCGCGGTCGCACAGCTCGGCCAGGTGGCCCTCGCGGGCGCCGGCCAGGCCGGACTCGTCGTGCACGTCCGGATCGAGGTCGCGCGCCGCCTGCCAGAACGTCGAGAGCGGACCGCCGCCGCCGGCGTGGTCCCACACGCAGGCAGCGATCGTCCCGCCCGGCCGGGTGACACGGGCCATCTCCCGCAGCCCGGCCACCGGGTCGTCCATGAAGTGCACGACCAGCTGCGCCAGCGCGAGGTCGAACTCGTCGTCCGGGAAGGGCAGCATCTCCGCCACACCGGCGTGGACATCGACCGCCGGGAACCGCTCATGCATCGCCGCCACGAACGGCGGTGACGGGTCGATCGCCGAAACGGCGTCCGCACCCAGCCGCTCGACCAGCTGCGCGGTGAGCGCACCCGGACCGCAGCCGACGTCCAGTGCCCGCTGGCCCGCCCGTACGCCGGCCGCCTCCGCGAACGGCACCGCGAGCGGCTCCGAGTACTGGCCCATGAACTTGCCGTACGCATCCGCGGCGACATTGAAGGTCATGCCCGGAATCTATCTCCCGAGGTGCGTGCACCCGTGCTGAAGGACCATGCGCGGATGGGCAAGGTGTACGTCGACGAGGACGGCGTCAGCTCGCGGGTCAGCCGCCGTCGCGCCGGTGCACCCAGTCGTAGATCAGCCGGGCATCCGCCTCCGGCTCCAGCTGGCTGAACTCGAGCGACTCGTCCTCGTGCACGAACACGACCGACCGGCCGTTCGTGCGGGCGATCCACTGGCTGACGACGTCGAGCAGTGCGGCCAGCAACGGCTCCGTCTGCGGCACGCTGACGATCATCCCGCTGGTCGCCGGCGCGTCGACCGCCAACGTCCCGTCCGGGGCGACACCGGCGTGCGCCGGGCGCACGTTGGCAACGTTGAGCGCGAGCAGCTCCTCGCGCAGCATGCCGGTCAAGACCTCGAGCTGTTCGGGCGTCGCGCCCGGCTCGCGGATCGACAGGGTCACGTCCGTGTCCATCCCCACCTCCATCGCTCCGTATTGTGCTCCTCGATCGCGGAATCGAGAAGCAGTGGCGTGGCGTGGCTGCCGCGCGCTGCGGAACCCGGCGGGAGGGCGTCGTGGCAGCAGCCGAATCCGGGCCGGTCGAGCCGGCGGACAGCCACTTCCTGGCGTCCGTTCCCGAGCTCGCCGCCGTCGACTCGGCGGACAGGATGCTGGGCGACGACCTGCTGCTGCAGCTGTTCGACTCCCAGCTCGGCAGCCGGCACCTCGACCTGGCAGCCCGCCGGCTCCGGGCCGGCGGCATCGGGTACTACACGATCGGCTCCGCCGGCCACGAGAGCAACGCCGCCGTGGCCGCCGCGGTCCGGCCGACCGACCCGGCGCTGCTGCACTACCGCTCCGGCGGCTTCTACCTGCAGCGCGCGACCCAGGTCCCGGGCAGACGGCCGCTGCACGACGTGCTGCTCGGCGTCGTCGCCGCCACCGACGAGCCGATCGCGGGCGGCCGGCACAAGGTGTTCGGCCACCACGAGCTCGCGGTGATCCCGCAGACCTCGACGATCGCCTCGCACCTGCCCCGGGCCCTCGGGGTCGCGTTCTCGCTCGGCCGGGTGAGCAAGCTCGGCGTGCCCTCCGCGTGGCCGGCCGACGCGATCGCGGTGTGCAGCTTCGGCGACGCGTCGGTCAACCACTCGACCGCCGCCGGCGCGATCAACGCGGCCTGCCACGCGGCGTACCAAGGGTTTCCGATGCCGCTGCTGCTGGTCTGCGAGGACAACGGCCTCGGGATCAGCGTCCGCACCCCGCCGGGCTGGGTCGAGCGCAGCTACGCCGACCGCGTCGACCTGCCGTACTTCGTTGCCGATGGCACCGATCTCGATCAGGTGTACGACGTGGCGTCGCGCGCGGCGGCGTACGTGCGAAGCAGGCGGAAGCCTGTCTTCCTGCACCTGCGCACGGTGCGGCTGATGGGGCATGCCGGGTCGGACGTGGAGGCGTCGTACCGGGGTCCGGCCGAGATCGCCGACGACCTGGAGCGGGACCCGTTGCTCGGTACCGCCCGGCTGCTGGTCGGGCGCGGGCTGCTGACCAAGGACGAGGTGCTGGAGCGCTACGAGGCGAAGCGGGCCGAGGTGATGGCGGTCGCGGACGAGGTGGCGGGGCGGCCGCAGCTGTCGTCGGCGGCGGAGGTGATGGCGCCGATACGGCTGGACCGGCTGCGGCCGGCGCCGGCCCAGTCCCGCGGTGTCGGTCTGACCGTTGCCCAGGGCATCAACCAGGCCTTGTCCGACGTGCTCGCGACGTACCCGCAGGCGCTGCTGTTCGGCGAGGACGTGGCCCGCAAGGGCGGCGTCTACGGTGTCACCCGCGGGTTGCAGAAGCAGTTCGGCGCCGCCCGGGTGTTCGACACGCTGCTCGACGAGCAGTCGATCCTCGGCCTGGCGCTCGGCGCGGGCGTCTCCGGGCTGCTGCCGATCCCGGAGATCCAGTACCTGGCCTACCTGCACAACGCCGAGGACCAGCTGCGCGGTGAGGCCGCGACGCTGCCGTTCTTCTCCCAGGGCCGGTACCGCAACCCGATGGTGCTGCGGGTCGCAGGATACGGCTACCAGAAGGGGTTCGGCGGGCACTTCCACAACGACAACGCGGTCGGAGTGCTGCGCGATATCCCGGGCATCGTGATCGCCTCCCCGGCCCGGCCGGATGATGCCGCCGCGATGCTGCGAACCTGCGCCGCCCAGGCCATCGCGCAAGGCACCGTCTCGGTCTTCCTGGAGCCGATCGCGCTCTACCACCAGCGCGACCTGCACGAGCCGGGTGACGAGGGCTGGCTCGCCACCGACGCCGCGGACGTGCCGTTAGGCAGCGCTCGGACGTACGGCGACGGGACCGATCTGACGATCGTCACGTTCGGGAACGGCCTGCGCCTCAGCCTGCGGGCGGCCCGGCGGCTGGAGCAGCGCGGACTCGGCCTACGGGTGCTCGACCTGCGCTGGCTCGCGCCGCTGCCGGTGGACGACCTGCTGCGCGAGGCGGCGGCAACCGGGAAGGTGCTGGTCGCCGACGAGACCCGGCGTACCGGAGGAGTGTCGGAGGGCGTCGTGACCGCGCTGGTGGACGCCGGGTTCGACGGCCGGATCGCCCGCGTCGCGTCCGAGGACAGCTTCGTCCCGCTCGGCGACGCCGCCCTGCACGTCCTGGTCTCGCAGCAGCAGATCGAGGACGCGGCCGAGGCGCTGGTCCGGGGTTGACGCCGCGACTCGGCCGGTAACACGCTCTGCACAGATACGGTGTCGCGGTCCGGGGAGCCTATGGCGGGCACGGCGGGCCATGGTCGGCGTGGTCGTACGTGGCCAGACATGATGATGGGAACAAACCGTCGAGAGGACACGCCGTGCCGAACAACTCCCTGAGCTCCGTGATCGCCGGGAGTCGCGCAGTCTCCGGCTCCAGCGTGCGCAGCTACGCGTCGACCAACCCGGCGAACACGAGCGACCTGGTGGCGACGGTCGAGCTCGCCGGACCGGCGGTGTTCGTGGATGCTTGCCGGTCGTCGTACGACGCGCAGCGCGCCTGGGCGGACATTCCCGCACCGGTCCGCGGACAGGTGATCGCGAACGTCGGCCGGCTGATGGCCGCCAACAAGGAACTGCTCGCGGCGATCGTCACCCGTGAGATCGGCAAGCCGGCCGCGGAGGCGCGCGGCGAGGTGCAGGAGATCATCGACACCTGCGACTTCTTCCTCGGCGAGGGCCGCCGGCTGTACGGGCAGACGGTGCCGTCGGAGATGCCGGACAAGCAGCTGTTCACGTTCCGCAACCCGGTCGGGGTGGTGGCGGTGATCACCGCCGGCAACTTCCCGGTCGCGGTGCCGTCCTGGTACATCGTCCCGGCGCTGCTCTGCGGCAACTCGGTGGTCTGGAAACCGGCCGAGTACGCCGCCGCATGCGCGGACGCTTTCTACGAGATCTTCGCGCACGCCGGCGTCCCGGCCGGCGTGCTCAACGTGGTGTACGCCGACAGCCCGGACACGTACGACGGCCTGGAGCGGGCCCTGTCCGACGGACTCGTGCAGAAGGTCGGGTTCACCGGCTCGACCGCGGTCGGGTCGCGGATCGGCGAGCTGTGCGGGCGGCACCTGCAGACACCCTGCCTGGAGCTCGGCGGCAAGAACCCGATGGTGGTCACCGAGGACGCCGACCTCGACCTGGCCGTTGAGGGCGCGCTGTTCTCCGGCTTCGGCACCGCAGGCCAGCGCTGCACCTCACTCGGCACCGTGATCGTGCACACCTCGGTGTACGACGAGTTCGTCCGGCGGTTCGCGGCCGCGACCGCGGCGGCAGTGATCGGCGACCCGGCCGGCGACGTACTCTGCGGGCCGCTGCTGGACGAGAAGTTCGCCGCCGGGTTCGAGAAGTACCTCGGCTGGATCGGGGACCACCACACCGTCCACGGCACCACCGGCCGGATCACCGCGGACAACCCGCGCGGCGACTTCACCGGCGAGGGCGGCCTGTACTACCACCCGGTGATCGTTGCCGGCGTCCGGCCGGACGACGAGCTGTTCCTGAACGAGACGTTCGGGCCGGTGGTCGGCGTGACGTCGTACACCGACCTCGACGAGGCGCTGGAGCTGGCGAACAAGCCGGGCTACGGGTTGTCCTCGTCGATCTACACCACCGACCCGGCGAAGGCGTTCCGGTTCGCCCGCGGCGTCTCGGCCGGCATGGTCAGCGTGAACAACTCCACCTCGGGCGCGGAGGCACACCTGCCGTTCGGCGGCAACGGCCGGTCCGGCAACGGGTCCCGGCAGAGCGGGATCTGGGTGCTGGACCAGTTCACCCGCTGGCAGTCGATGAACTGGGACTACTCCGGCAAGCTGCAGAAGGCGCAGCTGGACGTCGGCACCGTCGAGGCCGACCCGGACTTCCGGCTGGCCTGAGCTACGACTCCGCGGAAGTGCCCAGGCCGCGCGCCTGATGCTCAACCTCGGCCGAGGTGGGCTACGGTCTGGCTGAGCTTCCGGAGGTTGCATGGGCGACGAGTTCGTGTTCTGGAGCGTGGTGCTGGCGCGATTCGCGCTGCCCTTGCTGATCCCGCGGTTTCCGTTGCCCGCGATCGTCGGCTGCCTGCTACTCGACGGGGTCGACCAGACCATCTTCCAGCTGTTCGGGTACGACCCGCCGTTCTACCAGAGCTACGACAAGGCGATGGACGTGTTCTACCTCTCCGTCGCGTACCTGGCCAGCCTGCGGAACTGGACCAACCAGGCGGCGGTGAGGGTCAGCCGGTTCCTGTTCTTCTACCGGCAGGTCGGTGTCGTGGCGTTCGAGCTCAGTGGTGTGCGTGCACTGCTGCTGCTGTTCCCGAACACGTTCGAGTACTACTTCATCGCCTACGAGGCGATCCGCAGCCGGTGGAACCCGGGACGCTTCGGTCTCAGGTTCTGGGTGTACGTCGCCGGTGCCATCTGGATCTTCATCAAGCTGCCGCAGGAGTACTGGATCCACATCGCCCAGCTGGACCTGACCGACACGATCCGAGACGTTCCCTGGTTCGCGCCGCTGCTCGTCGTCGTGCTGCTCGCGCTCGGGGCCGTCCTGCTCTTCGTCGTGCGACCGCGGCTGCAGCCGGCGGACTGGCCCTGGCGACTCCGTGCCGACCCGCTGCCCGTCGAGATCGACGAGGCGCACGAGCGCGCCGCGTACCAGGCCGCGCACCGGAAGGTGTTCGACAGCACGGCGCTGGAGAAGATCTTCCTGATCGGGCTGATCAGCGTGATCTTCGGGCAGGTACTGCCCGGGGTCGAGGCAAGCAGCCTCGAGGTCTTCGTCAGCATCGGCGTCTTCGTGGTGATCAACTCGGCGATCGGCCTGTGGTCGGCCCGGCGGGGCTACGGGTGGGACTCCGCTGCGGTCTCGTTCGCCGTCGTCTTCGCGACCAACATCGGGCTGATCGTCGTCGCCGACGTGCTGCTGTCGCGCCGGGACGACAGCCTGCGCGTGGTCGACACGGTGTTCTTCGTGTTCCTGTTCAGCATCCTGACGACGCTCTACGACCGCTACCGGCCGGTGAACGAGTTCCGCGCGGCTGCCGCGAAGACCGCTACCTGACCGGCGCGGCGGAGCGGGCCGGGGCACTGTCCACGGCCTCGGCCGACAGCACCCGGTCGAGGACCATCGCGGTACAGCCGACGATCCCGATCCGGTCGCCGTACGTGCTCGGCACGATCCGCAGCTGCCGGGTGGACAGCGCGGTCGACCGGCCGTACACGGACTCGCGGACGCCGGCGACGAACGGCTCGTACGCCGAGGCCAGGTCGCCGCCGATCACCACGACGCCCGGGTTCAGCAGTGTCACCGCGGAGGACAGCACCTCGCCGACGCGGCGGCCGGACTCACGGATCATGTCCAGCGCGACCGGGTCGCCGCCGAGCGCGAGCCGGACCACGTCGCGAACGTGGCTGACCTCGCGGCCCTCGGCCTGCAGCTTCCTCACCATCGCCCAGCCACCGGCGACGGCCTCCAGACAGTCGCGCTGGCCGCACCGGCACAGCACCCCGCCGCCGTCGCGCAGCGGGATGTGGCCGAGCTCGCCGGCCGCGTGCAGGTCGCCGCGCTGCAGTACGCCCCCGCTCACCACCGCCGCGCCGATCCCGGTGGACGCCTTCACCATCAGCAGGTTGCGCACGTCGCGCAGCGGGCCGGTCCGCTCTGCCATCGCCATCACGTTCACGTCCCGGTCGACGAGAACGGGGACGTCGAGCGCGCGCCGTACCAGTGGCGCGAGCGGTACGCCGTCCCAGCTGGGCAGCACGATCGAGCTGAGCGAGCTGCCGTGCTCGATGTCCACCGTGCCAGGAATGCTGACGCCGATGCCGACCACCTCGGCGCTGGACCGGCCTGCGCCGGCGGCCAGGTCGAGCAGCCGGTCCGCCACCGGCGGGACGCAGTGCTCCGGACCCAGCTCGTGGTCGAGCTCGATCGACTCGTCGACCAGCAGCTGTCCACCGAGGTCGAACACACCCAGCTGGGTGCGGCTGCGCCCGATCGAGGCGGCCAGCACGATCCCGCCCGCGGTGTTGAACTCCAGCCGGACCGGAGGCCGCCCGCCGGTCGACTCGCCGGCCGTGTGCTCGACCAGCAGCCCGCGCGCGATCAGCCGGTTCACCCGCGCGGTGACGGCGGTGCGGGACAGCCCGGTCACCCGGCCGATCTCCGACCGGGTCGTCGCCGCGCCGTCCAGAACCAGCCGGAACACCTGCCCCGCGGTCGCCGGCTGGGCAGACGTCGGAAGCATCCACACAGTCAACCAGCCGCCCTTCCGTCCGCACAAATTCACTTGCTAGCAGTCTTTTGTATCTCGAAGTACGAAAGATTGCTTGCAACGCGCTCACAACTTCGCCTAGCGTGGGCGCGGTCCGAACGTCCCCGCACCACGTCGGAGCCCGTGATGTCCGCTGTCGTGACCATCGCCGCATGCGATTTCGTCGTATTCGGCGGCACCGGTGACCTGGCGATGCGCAAGCTGCTGCCCGCTCTCTACCAGCGCGACCGCGACGGCCGGCTTCCGGCCGAGTTCCGGGTGATCGCGGTGTCCAGAGCCGGCATGGACGAGGCCGGGTACCGGGACAAGGTCGAGGCCGAGCTGCGCCAGTACGTCCCGGCCGGCGAGCTCGACGCCGGTGCGGTCACGAGCTTCCTCGGCCGGCTGCACTACGTCAGCGCGGACGCCGACGGCAGTGGCGACTGGGACCGGCTGCAGACATTGCTTGAGGCAACCACCGAGCGGGTCAGGGTGTTCTACCTTGCGGTCGCGCCGCGGCTCTTCGGCCCGATCAGCGCGACCCTCGCGGCACATCGCCTGGTCACCGAGCGGACCCGGGTGGTGCTGGAGAAGCCGATCGGCACCGACCTCACGTCGGCCCGGCAGATCAACGACCAGGTCGCCGAGGTGTTCGACGAGTCGCAGATCTACCGGATCGACCACTACCTCGGCAAGGAGACGGTGCAGAACCTGCTGGTGATGCGGTTCGCGAACATGCTGCTCGAGCCGCTGTGGAACGCGCGAGCCGTCGACCACGTGCAGGTCACCGTCGCCGAGACGATCGGTGTCGGCCAGCGGGCCGGGTACTACGACGGCTCCGGCGCGCTGCGCGACATGGTGCAGAACCACCTGCTACAGCTGCTCTGCCTGGTTGCGATGGAACCGCCGACCCGGATCGAGAACGACGGCGTCCGGGACGAGAAGCTCAAGGTCCTGCAGGCGCTGGCGCCGGTCGGCCCGGCCGGCGTGGTCCGGGCGCAGTACGGCGCGGGTCTGGTCGACGGCGTCCCGGTGCCGGCGTACCGCGACGAGCTGGACGGGCCGAGCAACACCGAGACGTACGTCGCGCTCAAGGCCGAGGTGCACAACTGGCGCTGGCGCGGCGTGCCGTTCTACCTGCGCACCGGCAAGCGGCTGGACCGCCGGGCGTCGGAGATCGTCGTGGTCTTCAAGGGGGTGCCGCACTCGATCTGGCCGGACCTCGAGCCGGAGCTGACGCCGAACCGGCTGGTGATCCGGCTGCAGCCGAACGAAGGCGTCCGGATGCACATGCTCGCGAAGGCGCCGGGCCCGGGTGGCATTCGGCTCAAGCCGGTCAACCTGGACCTGGCGTTCGCGGACCAGTTCGAAGGCCGTACGCCGGAGGCGTACGAGCGGCTGCTGATGGACGTCGTCCGCGGCAACCCGACCCTGTTCATGAGACGCGACGAGGTCGAGGCCGCCTGGGCCTGGACCGAGCCGGTGCTGCGCCGCTGGGAGGCGGCCGGCGACCGGCCCAAGCAGTACTTCGCCGGAACCGCGGGGCCGTCAGCGGCGACGACCCTGATCGAGCGGGACGGACGCACCTGGCACGAGGAGATGCGCGCATGACCCACATCCATCGAATGGTTGCCGACGTCACCGAACGGATCGCCGAGCGGTCCGCGGACACCCGGTCGGCGTACCTGGCCAAGATCGACGCCGCCGCCGAGGCCGGACCCGCGCGCGGCAAGCTCGGCTGCGCGAACCTCGCGCACGGCTTCGCGGCCAGCGGTACGCCGGACAAGGCGGCGCTGCGCTCGTTCGTGAAGCCGAACGTCGCGATCGTCTCGTCGTACAACGACATGTTGTCCGCGCACCAGCCGTTCGCCGACTACCCGGCGCAGCTCAAGGGCGCGGTCCGGGCAGCGGGCGGGATCGCGCAGTTCGCCGGCGGCGTACCGGCGATGTGCGACGGCATCACCCAGGGCCGGGACGGGATGCAGCTGTCGCTGTTCAGCCGGGACCTGATCGCGATGGCGACCGGGGTGTCGCTGTCGCACGACATGTTCGACGCGGCGCTGCTGCTCGGGGTGTGCGACAAGATCGTGCCCGGCCTGGTGATCGGCGCGCTCGCGTTCGGGCACCTGCCGACGATCCTGGTGCCGGCCGGGCCGATGCGCTCCGGCCTGCCGAACAAGGAGAAGGCCCGGATCCGGCAGCTGTACGCCGAGGGCCTGGCCGGCCGGGACGAGCTGCTCGAGGCGGAGGCCGCGTCGTACCACTCGGCCGGCACCTGCACCTTCTACGGCACCGCGAACTCGAACCAGATGCTGATGGAGGTGATGGGGCTGCACCTGCCCGGTGCCAGCTTCGTGCACCCCACCTCGCCGCTGCGCCCGGCGCTGACCGCTGCCGCGGCTCGCCAGGTCCTGGAGCTGACCGCGCTGCGCGGCGGGTTCACGCCGGTCGGGCGCGTGGTCGACGAGCGGGCGGTGGTGAACGGTGTCGTCGCGCTGCTCGCCACCGGCGGCTCGTCGAACCACACGCTGCACCTGCCGGCGATGGCCGCGGCGGCCGGGATCCGGCTGACCTGGGACGACATCTCGGACCTGTCCGCGGTGGTGCCGCTGCTCGCGCGGATCTACCCGAACGGTCCGGCGGATGTGAACCACTTCCACGCGGCCGGTGGCACGGCGTACCTGATCGGCGAGCTGCTGGACGCCGGCCTGTTGCACGAGAACGTCCGGACCGTCGCCGGCTCCGGGCTCAGCACCTACCGGCGAGAGCCGGTGCTGGACGGCGACCAGCTGACCTACCGCGACGGTCCGGCCGCGAGCCATGACCCGGAGGTGCTCCGGCCGGTCGACGAGCCGTTCGCGTCCGACGGCGGGCTGCGGGTGCTGAACGGAAACCTGGGCCGCTCGGTGATCAAGGTGTCCGCGGTCGCGCCCGAGCACCAGGTGGTGGAGGCGACGGCGGCGGTGTTCGACGACCAGCACGACTTCCTGGCCGCGTTCGAGGCCGGCCGGCTGGACCGGGACGTGGTCGCCGTGATCCGGTACCAGGGACCTTCGGCGAACGGGATGCCCGAGTTGCACAAGCTCACCCCGGCGCTCGGCGTGCTGCAGGACCGCGGCTACCACGTTGCGCTGGTCACCGACGGGCGGATGTCCGGCGCGTCCGGCAAGATCCCCGCCGCGATCCACGTCAGCCCGGAGGCCGCGGACGGCGGACCGATCGCCCGGGTACGGGACGGCGACGTGGTCCGGTTGAATGCCCCCAAGGGACTGCTCGAGGTGCTCGTCGACGACCTCGACGTCCGCTCGGTGGCCGGCTCAGCGCCGGCCGAGGGCGACTGGCTCGGCACCGGCCGTGAGCTGTTCGCCGCGTTCCGCCGTAGTGTCGGACCCGCCGACCGTGGCGCCAGTGTGATCTGACCCGTGGAGACTTCGATGCCTGACCTGCCGTTGACCGCGGCCCGGCTGCTCGACCTCGCGCCGGTCGTGCCGGTCGTCGTACTGGAGGACGCCGAGCAGGCGGTGCCGCTGGCCCGGGCGCTGGTGGCCGGCGGCCTGCCGGTGATCGAGGTGACGCTGCGGACGCTGTCCGGTCTCGCGGCGATCAGCGCTATCGCGGAGGAAGTGCCGGACGCGGTCGTCGGGGCCGGCACGGTGAACACCCCCGGCCTGGTGAAGGCAGCCGCGGACGCGGGCGCCCGGTTCCTGGTGTCGCCGGGCTGGACGGTCACCCTGCTGGAGGCGTTCGACGACTCCGGCCTCCCGGCGTTGCCCGGGGTGTCGACGGTGTCGGAGATGCTCGGTCTGCTCGAGCGCGGGCGCCGGGAGATGAAGTTCTTCCCGGCCGAGGCGTCCGGCGGTGTCGCGTTCCTGAAGTCGGTCGCATCGCCACTGCCGGAGGCGCGGTTCTGCCCGACCGGCGGCATCAGGCCTGACACCGCCGCGTCGTACCTGGGCCTGCCGAACGTCGGCTGCGTCGGCGGCACCTGGCTCACCCCGGCCGACGCCCTCTCCGCCGGCGACTGGTCCCGCATCGAGTCCCTCGCCGCCGAAGCCGCCGCCCTGCGCTGACCCTGTGGAAAGTCGATCCGACGACGGCGGGGCAAGGGTATCCTGCGGACATGACTGCCGAGCCGCTCGACAGTGCGGACTACGATCCCGTGGAGATCCTTCGGATGCTGCCCTCCCGGTGGCACGAGCAGTTCCTCGCGGAGTATCGCGATGCTCTCGACGCGGCTCATGAGGTGTGGCGATTTCACCAGGTGCGTGACGTGTTGCATCTGTGGCGTCTCCGTGCGATCGCGCTGTCCAACCCGGACTTCGACACCGCTGCACAGGCTGCGCGCGAGGGCCGGTCCGACGAGTTCGTCGCCGCCGAGCAAGTCATCCCCGGCTGGGCCGAACGCCGGTGACCTACCGCGTGGAGTTCCACGCTGCCGCACTCGCTCAGCTCAAGAGGACTTCCGCCGGTCGCCTTCGACGCGCTTGTTCGACGTGCGGTGGCCCTGGTCGACGAGCCTTGGGACGCCGTGGCGCTGTACCCGGATGAGCCTGAGTTCAGGCAGACGTTCTTCGGGAGGGCAGGTCTGATGTCGTTCCACGTCGATACCGGGACGGAGACGATCAGGATCTTCGACGTGACGTGGGCCGGCTGACGTCGGTCATCGCGCGGAGGCGGAGCAGGAAGGCGGCGGTGACGACGAGGGAGACGGCGGACAGCAGCCAGGGGTCGCTGGGACGGCCGCCGAGGTCGCTGTCGAGGAAGTGCGAGATGGTGTGCACGACCATCCCGACGGTCCCGCCGAACAGGGCGACGACCAGTGCGTCCCGCCAGATCAGCGCGCCGAACAAGGCCGCCGCGACGCCGAGCTGGAAGGCGCCGACGTCGTGGAACAGATGCAGGTTGTACGGCGGGTAGGTCGCTACGTTGTCGTAGAACGACTCGGGCCAGCCGAACGCCCAGACACCCGGTACGGCGAACGTGAGGCCGCCGAGTACTACGGCGGCAATGACGAGACGGCTCTTCACGGTTCTGCTCCTCGAGTCCTTGGTCGTGCACACAGGACACCGCGAAGCGGCTCTTCGTGACATCGGGGCTCGTCGAGCGGATCCCGCCCGACGAGCCCCCGTGCCGGGTTCAGCGCTCGTCGACGATCTCGCCGTTGACCGCGGTCGCGTCGCTGGTCAGCGCCATCGCCGAGGCGGCTTCGGGCGAGCCGGCCGCCGGGAAGGCGGCCGCCAGCTGCGGGAACGAGTCCCACCGCCAGGTGTCGGTGTAGCTGCCGTCCTCGAGCCGGGTCAGGCGCGTCTCGGCCAGGCCTGGATGATCGGCGCGGACCTTGGCGATCAGCACTGCGCGCCGGTCGAGGAACTCCGGCAGGTCGGCGTCGGCGACGCGGTACGTGTGCATCCGGACGACGCTCATCGCGATCAGCCCCACGCCCCGGCGATCTGCCGGGTGGTCGCGTTGAGCCGGTTGAACAGGTTCGTCGTGGCGATCATCAGGACCAGCGCCGCCAGTCCGCGCTCGTCGTAGTGCTTCGCCGCCTCGTCCCAGATCTCGTCCGGTACGGCGTCGGGCCGGTCGGCCAGCCGGGTGGCCGACTCCGCGAGTGCCAGCGCGGCGCGCTCGGCCTCGTCGAAGTACTGCGCCTCCCGCCAGGCCGACACCGCGAACAGCCGCTCGTCGGTCTCGCCGGCCTTCCTCGCTTGCTTCGCGCCGGAGTCGACACAGGCGCTGCAGCCGTTCACCTGGCTCACGCGTAGGTGGACGAGCTCCATCGTGACGTCCGGGACGCCGCCCTGCTTGGTGGTCTTGAACAGGTTGAGGATGGCGGGCATCGCGTCGGGGATGACGGCGGCCGGGTTGTTCATCCGTGGGTTCATGGTTTCCGCTCCTTCGGGTCTCGTACCAGATGACTGCTCCGGACGCGAAAGTGTGACCGACCGCCGACTGGCTACGCTCACGGGGACAAGGCGGGACGAGGAGGCAGCGGGTGGCAGGTCAGGAAGCGGCTCGAGTGCTCGCGGCGAACCTGCGCGCCCGGCGCGAGGACCAGGGCATCTCGCTGTCCGAATTGGCCCGGCGGTCCGGGATCGCCAAGGGCACGCTGTCCCAGCTGGAGTCCGGTGGTGGCAACCCGACTCTGGAGACGGTGTTCAGTCTGTCGAACGCTCTGGGTGTCCCGGTGTCGGCGCTGCTGAGCGAGCAGGCGGACCCCGGCGTGGTCGTCGTACGCTCCGCCGAGGTGGACGTGCTGAGCGGCGAGGCGATCGACCTGCGGATGCTGCGCCGGGTCGAGGCGGTGGACGGGCTGCTCGAGCTGTACGACCAGCGGGTGCGGCCCGGCGCGGTGCAGGACTCGGCCGGGCACCCGGGTGTCGAGCACCATATCGTCGTATCCGGCCGGATGCGGGTGACCGCCCAGGGCAGGACCCACGAGGTCGGGCCGGGGGACTACGTGTCGTTCCGGGCGGACGGGCCGCACCGGTACGAGGCGGTCGGTGGTCCGGTCGAGTCGGTGCTGCTGCTGCAGTACCCGGGCGACGTGCACGCACAGCACCTCGGCGCCGGGTGCGTCTCGGACGAGCCGCGGGGTTGACCCGGTCGTAGCAGCGGCCTACGCTCGAAGCGTTCATTTTACTGAACGCCGATCTGGAGTGAGATGACCAGCAGCGCATCGCCGGACGTCGCCGTCGTCGGTGCCGGTGTCATCGGTGCGGCCTGCGCCGAGGCGCTCAGCGCGCGCGGTCTGCGGGTGCTCGTCGTCGACCGTGGCGGTCCGGCCGCGGGTACGACGTCGGCCGGCGAGGGCAACGTGCTGGTCTCGGACAAGACACCCGGGCCGGAGCTGGACCTCGCGCTCGCGTCCCGGCGGGAGTGGCCGCTGCTGCTCGCCCGCCTCGCCGACGAGCTCGGCCCCGAGCTCGCGGAAGCGGAGTGGGAGGACAAGGGCGGCGTCGTGGTCGCGACCACCGATCCCGGACCGCTCGCCGCCTTCGCGGCCACCCAGCGATCCGCCGGGGTCGATGCCCGGGTGATCGACCGGGACGCGGCGCTCGAGCTGGAACCGCACCTGACGCCCCGGGTGACCGGCGCCGTGCACTACCCGGACGACGCTCAGCTGCAACCGGTGCTGGCGGCAACGACCTTGCTGGCCGCGGTACGAGCCCGTGGTGGCGGGGTCCGGTCCGGTGTCACCGCGACCGGGGTACGTCGTACCGGCGAGGCGGTCAGCGGACTGGAGACGTCGGCAGGGGTGATCCCGTGTGGCGCGGTGGTGAACGCGTGCGGGCCCTGGTCGAGCGAGTTCGCCCGGCGGGCCGGCGTACCGATCGAGATCCTGCCGCGACGCGGGATGCTGCTGGTCACCGCACCACTGCCGGTCTGTGTCCGGCACAAGGTGTACGACGCGGACTACGTCGGCGGGGTCGGCAGCAGTGACGCGGACCTGCAGACCTCGACCGTGGTCGAGTCCACCCGCGCCGGCACGGTGCTGATCGGGTCCAGCCGGGAACGGATCGGGTTCGACGACACGGTCCGGGTTCGGGTGCTGCGCGAGCTCGCCGCGAAGGCGCTGGCCCTGTTCCCGTTCCTCGACGCGGTGCCTGTGATGCGCGCGTACGGCGGCTTCCGGCCGTACGCGCCCGACCATCTGCCGGTGATCGGCGCGGACCCCCGGCTGCCCGGTCTGTGGCACGCGACCGGCCACGAGGGTGCCGGGATCGGCCTGGCCGCGTCCACCGGCCGGCTGCTCGCGGAGCTGTTCACCGGAACGCGGCCGCATGTCGACGCGAAGCCGTTCCGCGTCGGCCGCCCGGCCGTCGTCGGAGCGGAGGTGCCGGCATGAGCTTCGAGATCCGCGTGGACGGCGCTCCGGTGGCGGCGGAACCCGGCCGGACGGTGGCCGGCGTACTACTTGCCCTGGGCAAGGACTCCTGGCGGGACACCCGCCGGAACGCTCGTCCGCGCGGCGTGTTCTGCGGTATAGGCGTCTGCTTCGACTGCCTCGTGGTGGTGAACGGCGTCCCGGACGTCCGCGCCTGCCAGCGCACCGTCGTACCGGGCGACGACATCCGCACCCAGCACGGCGCCGAGCTGCCGGGAACGGGGGAGTCGTGAGCGGGCGGGTGGTGGTGGTCGGGGCCGGGCCGGCGGGGATGGCGGCTGCGATCGGGGCGGCGGACGCGGGGGGGCCGGTGCTGCTGGTCGACTCGGCCGCGGGCCCGGGCGGGCAGTACTACCGGCAGCGGGCGGTCGGGCGCAGGACGCCGTCGAGCGAGCTGCAGAACCGGCTGACCAGCCACCCGGACGTCACCTACCTGCCGGACACCTCCGTCTGGGCTCTCGAGCCGGCGGACGGCTCGCACCTGCTGCGGCTGCAGACCGGTGCCGCCGACGCGCCCGGGCGGACCGTCAGGACCGTGGTGGCCGCGGCACTGGTGCTGGCGACCGGTGCGTACGACCGGGCGTTGCCGTTCCCGAACTGGGACCTGCCCGGCGTCTACACCGCGGGCGCCGCGCAGGCGCTGGCCAAGGGACAGGGGATCGCGGTCGGGCAGCGGGTGCTGGTCGCCGGGACCGGGCCGTTCCTGCTGCCGGTCGCCGCCTCGCTGGTCGCGGCCGGCGCGCACGTCACCGGCGTGCTGGAGGCGAACCGCGCCACCGCGATCGGGCGGACCTGGCTCGGCCGGCCGGCGGTCGCGGCGCGCAAGCTCGGCGAGCTGGCCTCGTACGGCGTGGTGCTGGCGCGGCACCGGATCGGGGTCCGCTACGGCACGGCGGTGATCGCGGCGCACGGCACCGACCGGGTCGAGTCCGTCAGCACCGCCCGGCTGGACCTCGACTGGAACCCGGTGCCGGGCACGCGGCGCGAGGTCGCCGTCGACGCGGTGTGCGTCGGCTACGGCTTCAACGCCCAGCTGGAGCTCGCCGTCTCGGCCCGTTGCGCCCTCACGACGGCACCCGACGGGGGTGGTGCGGTCGTCGTCGACACCGACCAGCGGACCTCGGTGCCAGGGGTGTACGCCGCGGGCGAGCTCACCGGCGTCGGCGGTGCCGGTGCGGCCGAGGCCGAGGGTGCCGTGGCCGGCGCCGCTGCGGCACACCAGCTCGGGCACGGCACCGGACCGACCAGCGCGCAGCGACAGCTGGTTGCTCGTGGCAACCGCCTGGCCGCCACCCTGGCCGCGGCGTACCCGGTCCGCGACGGCTGGCGCGGCTGGCTCACCGGCGACACGCTGGTCTGCCGGTGCGAGGAGGTCTCGTACGACGAGCTGAGCGAGGCCGTCCGGACCCGCGCCGCCACCGGACCGCGCGCGATCAAGCTGACCAGCCGAGCCGGCCTCGGTCTGTGCCAGGGCCGGGTCTGCGCCCGCAACACCGCCGAGCTGCTCGGCGTACCACTCGACCACACCGCGGCCGCCGGCCGGCCGATCGCCGTACCGGTCAGGTTGGGAGACCTGGCCCGAACCCCGCTGGAGGAACAGTGACCGAGAAGCTCGACGGCGTGATCGTCGCCGCCGCCCTGCCGTACGCCGAGGATGCGACCGCACCCGCGGGGCTGCGCCCCGACCTGGACCGGTACGCCGAGCACTGCCGCTGGCTGGTCGAGAACGGCTGCCGCGGGGTCGGGCCGAACGGCTCGCTCGGCGAGTACTCCTCGCTGACCGACGACGAGCGCCGGGCGGTCGCGAAGGCCGCGATCGATGCCGTCGGCGACGACGGCATCGTGGTGGCCGGGGTGCACGGCCCCGGCGCGCACCAGGCCCGGTACTGGGCGGAGCTGGCCGCCGAGGACGGCGCGCACGGGGTGCTCTGCCTGCCGCCGACGATGTACCGCGCGAACCGCGGCGAGGTGCTGCATCACTACGCCGAGGTGGCCAAGGCCGGGCTGCCGGTGATGGTCTACAACAACCCGATCGACACCAAGGTCGACCTGACCCCGGATCTGCTCGCCGAGATCGCGCAGATCGAGAACGTGGTCGCGGTGAAGGAGTTCTCCGGCGATGTCCGCCGGGTGCTCGAGATCCGCGAGCGGGCGCCGGAGTTGGCCGTCGTCGCCGGCGCGGACGATGTCGCGCTGGAAGCGCTACTGATGGGCGCGACCGGGTGGTTCGCCGGGTTCCCGAACGTGTTCCCGGCCGAGTCCGCCAGGCTGTTCGAGCTGGCGACCACCGGACAGCTTGCCGAGGCGCGGGCGCTGTACGAGCCGCTGGTGGCGGCGTTCCGGTGGGACTCGCGGACCGAGTTCGTGCAGGCGATCAAGTACGGCATGGACTACGTCGGCCGGTACGGCGGCCCGTGCCGCCCGCCGCGCGGTCCGCTCACCGCGGAGCACCTGGCCGCCCTCGAGCTGGACATGAAGCGGGCTGTGGAGCATCTGAGAGGCTGACAGTATGCGGTTCAGCAGATACCTCAGCGCGGTCGACTCGCACACCGAGGGGATGCCGACCCGGGTGGTGACCGGCGGCGTCGGCGTCGTCCCGGGTGCGACCATGGCCGAGCGCCGTGAGCACTTCATCGAGCACCTGGACGACCTGCGGCTGTTCCTGATGAACGAGCCACGCGGACATGCCGCGATGAGCGGTGCGATCCTGCAGCCGCCGACCCGGCCGGACGCCGACTGGGGCGTGCTCTACGTCGAGGTGTCCGGGCTGCTGCCGATGTGCGGGCATGGCACGATCGGCGTCGCCACCGTGCTGGTCGAGACCGGCATGGTCACCGTCACCGAGCCGGTCACGACGGTCCGGCTGGACACCCCGGCAGGCCTCGTGGTCGTCGACGTCGACGTCCGTGACGGCAAGGCCGAGAGGGTGACGCTGCAGAACGTGCCGGCGTACACGCACGCCCTGGACGCCACCGTCGAGGTGAAGGGTCTCGGCACCGTCACCTACGACCTGGCGTACGGCGGGAACTACTACGCGATCCTGCCGCTGCAGCAGCTCGGCATCCCGTTCGACACGGCCGAGAAGGACCGCATCCTGGCCGCCGGGCTCGACATCATGGCGGCGATCAACGAGACCGCGCTGCCGGTTCACCCCGACGACCCGTCGATCGCCGGGTGCAAGCACGTGCAGTTCACCGCGCCGGGCCGGGACGGCAGCGACTCGCGCAACGCGATGGCGATCCACCCGGGCTGGTTCGACCGGTCCCCGTGCGGCACCGGTACCTGCGCCCGGATGGCGCAGCTGCACTCGCGCGGTCAGCTGGAGCTGGATCAGGACTTCGTCAACGAGTCATTCATCGGTACCCGGTTCACCGGCAGACTGCTGTCCGAGACCACTGTCGGCGACCGGCCGGCCGTCGTACCGATCGTCTCTGGGCGGGCCTGGATCACCGGCATGGGCCAGTACCTGCTCGACCCGACCGACCCGTTCCCCGCCGGCTTCACGCTGTAACCCCATAGGAGGAGAAGAGATGAACGAGCCGCAGAAGCCCCGCGCCCAGCGCGACGCACACCGCCCGATCCACGCCGCCGGCTTCCGCAGCTCGATCAGCACCGGCTGGGGACCGGTGGAGCGCCGGGTCGTGCTGCCCGACGGACTGGCCGCCGCGGCGAAGCTGCACCGGGATCGGCTCAGCGCCGCCTTCCCGGGACGGCGGATCGCGGTCGCCGCGGGCCGGGCGCCGGTCCGGTCCAACGACACCGACTACCTCTTCAGGGCGGACAGCGACTTCGTCTGGCTGACCGGATGCCAGTCCGAGGGCGCCGTCCTGGTGCTGACCCCGGCCGGGGACGGGCACGACGCGACGCTGTACCTGCGCGAGACCGCCGGGCCGAACGAGGCTGACTTCTTCGCCAACGCCCGTGACGGCGAGCTGTGGATCGGCCCGGTGCCCGGGCTGAAGGACTGGTCCGCGGCGCTCGACCTGCCGTGCCGCCCGATCGAGGAGCTGCCGTCCGGCGTGCGCGGTGCGGTACCGGCCTGGCTGTCCACCCAGGGCGTCGAACCGCTGCTGGACGCGCTGGTCGGCGCCGGCGCGGGCGAGCTGGCCGAGCTGCGCCGGGTGCTGTCCGAGCTGCGCCGGGTGAAGGACGACTGGGAGCTCGACCAGCTCCGCGAGGCGGTCGGTGCCACCGTGCAGGCGTTCGCCGACGTCGCCTCCGAGCTGCCGGCCGCGATCGCCGGCGGCGGCGAGCGCTGGCTGCAGGGCACCTTCGACCGCCGCGCCCGGACCAGTGGCAACGGTGTCGGCTACAACTCGATCGTTGCCGCTGGCAACCATGCTCCGGTGCTGCACTGGGTGCGCAATGACGGAGCGGTGCGCGCCGGTGACGTGCTGTTGCTGGACGCCGGGGTGGAGACCCGCACGCTCTACACCGCGGACGTCACCCGGACCTTCCCGGTGACCGGGGAGTTCAGCGCGGCGCAGCGGCGGGTGCACGACCTGGTGCACCGAGCCCAGCTGGCGGCGCTGGACGCGGTCCGGCCCGGCGCGGCGTACGGCGACTTCCACGCGGCCGGGATGCGGGTGATCGCGGAAGGGCTGCACGACTGGGGTGTGCTGAAGGTCGGCGTCGACGAGGCGCTGAGCAAGGACGGCCAGCAGCACCGCCGGTACATCGTCTGCGGCACCGGACACTTCATCGGGCTCGACGTGCACGACTGCGCGTCGTCCAGCGCCGAGGCATACAACGCCGGCACGCTGGAGCCCGGGATGGCGCTCGCGGTCGAGCCGGGGCTCTACTTCCACCCGCACGACGAGACCGTGCCACCGGAGCTGCGCGGAATCGGCGTCCGGATCGAGGACAACGTGGTCGTCACGAACGACGGCATCGAGGTGCTCACCGAGGCGTTGCCGATCACCACCGACGGACTCGAGCAGTGGGTGACGTCACACCTGCCGAAGTGAGAATCCTTCGTAAAATAAGGGGCGATGACACAGACACTGCAGTCCGCTCCCGAAGAAATCATTCGCTCCCGGCACGGTCGCTTCTTCCGCGCGATCGCGATCGCGGAGGCCGTGTCGTGGGCGGGACTGCTCATCGGCATGCTGTTCAAGTACGTGCTCTCCGACAACGAAATCGGTGTCCGGATCTTCGGTCCGATCCACGGAACGGTCTTCCTGGCGTACGTCGCAACGGTATTCGTCGTACGACGGCCGCTGCGCTGGTCGTTCGCGGTCACCGCCGCGGCGCTCGTTGCGAGCATTCCGCCGTTGTTCACCTGGTTCTTCGAGATCTGGGCACGGCGCACCGGCCGGGTTTGAGGGCTTCCCAGTGACCCGCCATACCCCCACACTGAGGTCCAGCGAACCGGCCTGGGGGCTCGGGGGTCATGGTGACATGGGGGTGTCACGATGGTGGAGGTGGTGGCGCACGACTGCGCCCGCCTGGTCGATCTCGGCCAGGCAGATGTCGTCCTGCGAGTCGCGGCAAGGGTGCCGGACGACGAGCTTGATGAGAGGACACTGACGGCGGTCGCCTATGCGCGCCTGATGTACGGGGATTGGCCGGCCGCGCTGCCGCTGTTCGAGCGGGCCGCGGGCGACGGCTCGCTGGCGCCGGGACTGGCCTGGCGGATGGGGGTGTTGTACTACCTGCGCGGTGAGCTCGACGCGGCGGCCGCGATCTTCGACCGTGGCCGGCTGTGCGGGGACGAGCCGGCGGACGAGGCGATCCTGCTGTCCTGGATCGCGTCCGCGCACTGGGGACAGGGCGCGTACGACGAGGCCGCCGGGGTGGCGCAGCGCGCGGAGGTGGCGGCCCGCGACTGCGGGGACATCCGCGCGGTGGCGGCCACCCAGACGGTGCTGACGATGGTGGCCGCGGCTCGCGGTGACCGGTGTGGGATGGACTCGCACCACCGCGCCGCGGCGGAGGCGGCACGGCTGGCCGGCGACATCTGCGCGCAGCTGCGGGTACACACCAACCGGGCCGACCACCTGACCGAGCAGGGCCGCGCGCACGAGGCGGTCGGCGAGCTGGAGGCGGTGCTCGCAATGGGCGACCGCTACCGCTACGTCGTGTACCGCGCGATCGCGCTGAACAACCAGGGCGAGGCGTACGTCTGCCTGGGCCGGTACGACGCCGCGGTGGACAGCTACCTCGGCGCCCGGGAAGCGTTCCAGGCGATGGGCTCACGCAACGTCATGTACCCGCTGACCGGCTTGGGGCAGATCCACCGGGCCCGGGGCGAAGCGGCACGTGCCCGGTCGGCGTTCACCGAGGCGGTGCAGCAGGCCGAGCGGGTCGGGAACCGGCAGGGCATGGTCAGCGCGCTCGCCGGGCTGGCCCGGGTACGCGCCGCGGACGACCTGGACGAGGCGGCCTGCCTGGCGCACCGGGCGGCGGAGCTCGGGCCCGGCCCGCGGCACGTCGAGGCGCGGCTCGCGCAGGGCTGGATCGCGTTGCAGCGCGGCGCGGCCGAGGAGGCGATGGAGCACGCGGTGACGGCCGCGGACGTCGCGCGGCTGCGGCGCGACGAGGCCGGCCTGGCCGAGGCGCTCGAGCTGTCCGCGTGTAGCGGGTCGCGGACCCGGAGCGCCGAGCTGGCGGACGCCGCGGAGCTCTGGACCGGCCTCGGCAACTCGCTCGGCGCCGCCCGTGCTCAGCTGCTCGCCGCGCGCCTGTCCGGCGACCGCGGCGCGGCGGCGGTCGCGACCACCCGGCTGCGCGAGGTCGGCGTCCGGCTGCCGTGGACCGGGATCGCGGACGGCCTGGCCACCATCCCGACCGGGCAGGGCGTCCGGATCCAGGCACTCGGGCTGTTCCGGGTGCTGCGGGACGGGGCTGCCGTACCGCCGACGGCGTGGCAGTCCAAGAAGGCCCGCGACCTGCTCAAGATCCTGGTGTCGCGGCGCGGCCGACCCGCCACCCGGGAGGAGCTGATCGAGCTGCTCTGGCCGGACGACGACTCGGTGAACGCCTCGAACCGGCTGTCGGTGCTGCTCAGCACATTGCGGTCGGTGCTCGACCCGGCCGCGCTGGTCACCGACCGGAGCACAGTCCGGCTCGACCTGGAGCACGTCGAGACCGATGTCGAGCGCTTCGCCCTGCGGGCCACCGAGGCGCTGGACGCCTGGCGACAGCGCCGCCCGGACGGTGTCGCGCGACTTGCCCGGGCCGAGGCGTCGTACACCGGGGACTTCTGCGAGGAGGACGTGTACGAGTCCTGGGCGGTGCACCTGCGCGAGGAGCTGCGGGCGATGCACCTGGCTGTGGTCCGCGCGCTGGCCGCGGCGTCCCGGCAGGACGGGCACGTGGACTGGGCGGTTCGCTGGCTGCTCGCGGTGCTGCGGCACGACCCGTACGACGAGTCCGCGCACCTGGAGCTGGTGCGGACCCTGGACGCGGCCGGCCGGTACGGCGACGCGCGCCGCCATTATCGTGCGTACGCCGACCGGATGACCGAGATCGCGATCGACCCGGCACCCTTCCCGGTGCCGGCATGACAATGCGTCCGAAGAACCCGCGGAAGGGTTCCGCGGGTTCTCCGGACGCAACTCGACCTGGGGTCAGAACTCGCAGGTCGCGTCGTCGTTCTCGGTGACGCAGTTGTCGCCGATGCCGGCGCCGCCGGACCCGAAGTCGGTGCCGTTGCCACCGATCAGCAGGTCGAAGCTGCCCGCCAGACCGAACAGGAAGTCGTTCCCGTTCAGACCTTGCAGCACGTTGCGTGCCGCGTTGCCGACCAGGACGTCGTTGCCACCGCCACCGAGGATGTTCTCGAAGTCGGAGTGCGCGTTGTCGCCCTCACCGGCCTGGCCGTCGTTGGCCAGGTTGTCCAGCCGGACCGCGACGCCTGCCGCGCGTCCCGCGTAGCTGACGGTGTCGCTCGCCCCGGTACCGCCGAACATGTTGTCCGCACCGAACCCGCCGTCGACGAGGTCGTTCCCGCCCAGCGAGCCGATCAGGTCGTTGCCGCCCAGACCGCGGATCACGTTGGCCGCCGCGCTGCCGATCAGCACGTCGCCGGCGTTCGATCCGATGATGTTCTCGTTGTCGCTGAGCACGTTGTCCTGCTCGCCGGCCTGGCCGTCGTTGGCCACGTTGTCCAGCCGGACCGAGACGCCCGCGGCACGGTTCGCGTAGCTCACCGTGTCGATCCCGAGGCTGCCGCTGGTGACGTCCCGACCGGTGCCGGCCAGCGCCGAGTCGTTGCCGGTTCCCAGCAGCACGGTCTGGTTGTTCGGCCCGTCGGACACGAAGTCGCTTCCGGCGGCCGTCGAGATCAGGCCCGGCCGGTTCGCGAAGTTCCGGACCTGGTCGTTGCCGTCGTTCGTCTCGACCCGGAACGAGTTGATCGCCGCGGCCGGGCAGTCCACCCGGTGCGCGTTGACCGGGTTACACGGGAACTGGCCAGCGAGGTTGTTCACCGTGTCGGTGACGACGATGGTCCCGCCGACCGGCGTCAGCTGGATCACGTTCACCTGTCCGGCCGGCGACAGCACCCGCAGCACCCCGCCGTCGATGAACACGCTGCTTGGTGGCGCCGCCTGGGCCGCCGTACCGAACATCGCCAGCTGCGCGGCCGCAAGACCGGTCGCTCCGAGTACCGCCGCAGCCCCCCGGCGGTACGTCCTGAAATTCCTCATCTCTCCCCCTATGGATGTCGGGCGCCCACCACCTGGGCGCCCCGTGAGCCATTGGGCCAGAGCACTCTGAGCGTGGGCTGAGCGCGGCCTGAGGGGCGGGTTCGACGTACCATGGACCCGCCACGCCGACTGAACCCGTGCGGGAGAGTCCCGGGCATGACCCGGGCGCCGTAGGAGCAACCGGTCAACGACGACCAGAGGAACCTCCGTGAACCTGTACGACGAGCGGGTCCGCTGATGGCGATCAGCGTCTTCGACCTCTTCAGCATCGGCATCGGCCCGTCCAGCTCGCACACCGTCGGCCCCATGCGGGCGGCCCGCATGTTCGCGCTCGGCCTCGCCGACGACGAGCTGCTGGAGCGCACCGCGACCATCCACGCCGAGCTGTTCGGCTCACTCGGCGCCACCGGCCACGGCCACGGCAGCGACAAGGCCGTGCTGCTCGGCCTCGAGGGCGAGGACCCGGAGACGGTCGACACCCAGGTCGTCGGCGCGCGCGTCGAGGCGATCAAGGTATCCGGGCGGCTGCGGCTGCTGGGTCACGAGGAGATCGCCTTCGACCCCGACGAGCACCTGGTGATGCATCGTCGCAAGACGCTGCCGTACCACCCGAACGGGATGACGTTCACCGCCGAGGACGCGGACCGGTCGGTGCTGCGGTCGCGCACCTACTACTCGGTCGGCGGCGGTTTCGTGGTCGACGAGAACGCCGCGGCCGGGGACCGGATCGTGCCGGACACCACGCCACTGCCGCTGCCGTTCTCCACCGGCGCGGAGCTGCTCGACCGCTGCCAGGAGTCCGGCAAGTCGATCGGCGACGTGATGCTGGCCAACGAGCTGTCTTGGCGTAGCGAGGACGAGATCCGCTCCGGCCTGCTGCGGATCTGGCAGGTGATGCAGCTGTGTGTCGCCGAGGGCTGCGAGACCGAGGGCGTGCTGCCCGGCGGGCTGAAGGTGCCGCGTCGCGCCCACGCGCTGCACAAGAAGCTGTCCTCGAACCCGTTCTCGACCGACCCGCTGAAGGTGATGGACTGGGTCAACCTTTTCGCGCTCGCGGTCAACGAGCAGAACGCGTCCGGCGGCCGGATCGTCACCGCGCCGACGAACGGCGCGGCCGGGATCATCCCCGCGGTGCTGCACTACTACAGCCGCTTCTGCCCGGGCGCGACCGACGACGGTGTGGTCCGGTTCCTGCTCACGGCCGGTGCGATCGGCGTGCTGTACAAGGAGAACGCCTCGATCTCCGGCGCCGAGGTCGGCTGCCAGGGTGAGGTCGGTTCCGCCTGCTCGATGGCCGCGGCCGGCCTGTGCGAGGTCCTCGGCGGCACGCCGGAACAGGTCGAGAACGCGGCCGAGATCGCGATGGAGCACAACCTCGGCCTGACCTGCGACCCGGTCGGCGGCCTGGTCCAGATCCCCTGCATCGAGCGGAACGCGATGGCCTCGGTGAAGGCGATCAACGCCGCCAGGATGGCGCTGCACGGCGATGGCAAGCATGTGGTCACGCTGGACAAGGTGATCAAGACGATGCGCGAGACCGGCGCCGACATGAAGATCAAGTACAAGGAGACCTCGCGCGGCGGCCTAGCCGTCAACGTCATCGAGTGCTGAGTCGCTTGGGGGAGGGGAATTCCTCTCGGGTTATGCGAGGGCTACACTTCTGCGCTTGTGACGCCCCCTGCCCGGCACGCCGTCTTCGTCGACCCGTCCGGCCGCCGGCGAAGGTTCGCCCGGCGCGCAGGACTGCTGCTCGTCGTACCGGCCGCCGGATATGTGGCGCTGCTGGCCAGCACCCTTGTCGGCGGACCGACCGTGCACACGCCGCTGGTCCCGGTGCCCGACGGGGTCCGGCCGCAGTCGAAGCCGGAGCCGACCGTCGCCCCGACGCCCCGCGCCACGGATCCCGCGGCGACACCGGCGACGCCGACCCCGTCCACCAGCGCCACGACCAGCCCGCGGGTCACACCGGGTGCCTCGCCTTCCGACCCGCGCGCCGGTACGCCGACCCAGGTACCAAGCTCGCCGACGGTGACACCGACCGGTAACCGTCCGACCGTGCCGCCGGGCCAGGCGACCACGACACCGCAGACCACGAAGGGGCCTGGCCGGACCAACAGCCCGACGGCCAAGCCGACCAAGAGCCCGAGTCAACCCGGCGTCACGTGAGCGCCGCCCGCCATCGCGCCGCCGCGCGCGAGGTACCGCTGCGTTCGCACTGGCTGGTGCTGTCGGTGGCGCTGCTCAGCCTCACCGGTGCGTTGCTGCTGCACGGTTACACCCACCACATGTTCGGCGCCACACCGGACGGCACGCCGCGCGCGCCCGGCGCCGCCGGCCAGGTGCCGCGGACAGTACGTACCGGCGGGCCGGTGATCGATGCCGGCTCGGCCGGGCTGCGCACCGCGCGGCCGCAGGCGCACACGATCGCGCTCACGTTCGACGACGGCCCGGACCCGGTCTGGACGCCGAAGGTGCTCGACGTGCTGCGGGCACACCGGGTGAAGGCGACCTTCTTCGTGGTGGGTACCGAGGCCGCGGCGCATCCGGACCTGGTCAGGCGGATCAAGGCCGACGGGCACCAGCTCGGCGTTCACACGTTCACGCACGTGAACCTCGGCACGGTGCCGGGCTGGCGGCGTGCCATCGAGCTACGGGAGAGTCAGCTCATCCTGGCAGGCACGGCGGGAGTGAGTACGTCGATGCTGCGGCCGCCCTACTCGGCGACCAACGACCAGGTCGCGAACGCCGACTGGGACGCGATCGCCGACGCCCGCGAACGCGGCTACCTGACCGTGCTCAGCACCAAGGACAGCCAGGACTGGCGGCGGCCCGGGGTGGCGCGGATCGTCGCGAACTCGACACCGCGCGGGTCGGCCGGGCAGATCCTGCTGCTGCACGACGCCGGCGGTGACCGGTCCCAGACCGTTGCCGCGGTGGGCCAGCTGGTGCCACGGCTGAAGGCGCGCGGCTTCCGGTTCGCCACCGTCGGCGAGGCGGTCGGCGTACGAGACGCGATCAGGGCCGCGCCGGCCGCAGAGCGCTGGCAGGGCCGGGCGCTGGTCGGCGCGCTCGGCGTGAGCAACGCGGTGCTGTCGGTGATCACCTGGCTGCTGGTCGCCGCCGGTGTGCTGAGTGTGCTGAGGGCAGTCGCCATGCTGGTGGCCGCCCGGCGGCATGCCCGGGTCCGGCGATGCGGCTGGGGCCCGATGGTGACCGGGCCCGCGACCGTGGTCGTCCCGGCGTACAACGAGAGCGCCGGGATCGAGGCCGCGGTGCGTTCGCTGGTCGCCTCCGACGTCCCGGTCGAGGTGATCGTCGTCGACGACGGGTCCACCGACGGCACCGCGGAGTTGGTCGAGTCGCTGCGGCTGCCCGGTGTGCGGGTGATCCGGCAGCCGAACGCCGGCAAGCCCGCCGCGCTCAACACCGGGATCCGGGCCGCGTCGTTCGAGATCGTGGTGATGGTCGACGGCGACACGGTCTTCGAGGCGGACACGGTGCGGATGCTGCTGCAGCCGTTCGGCGACCGGCGGGTCGGGGCGGTGTCCGGCAACGCCAAGGTCGGCAACCGGCGCGGGCTGCTCGGCCGCTGGCAGCACATCGAGTACGTCGTGGGCTTCAACCTCGACCGGAGGTTGTTCGACCTGGCCGAGTGCATGCCGACCGTGCCCGGCGCGGTCGGCGCGTTCCGGCGGACGGCGCTGCGCCGGATCGGCGGTGTCAGCGACGCGACCCTGGCCGAGGACACCGACCTCACGATGTCGCTGTGCCGGGACGGCTGGCGGGTCGTGTACGAGGAGAACGCGGTCGCCTGGACTGAGGCGCCGGCCACGCTCGGTGCGCTCTGGCGGCAGCGGTACCGGTGGTGCTACGGCACCATGCAGGCGATGTGGAGGCACCGCGGCGCGCTGGTACAGCGCGGCACCGCGGGCAAGCTCGGCCGGCGCGGACTCGGGTACCTGCTGCTGTTCCAGGTGCTGCTGCCGCTGCTCGCTCCGGTGGTGGACGTGTTCGCGGTGTACGGCCTGCTCTTCCTGGACCCGCTGCGGATCGTCGGGCTGTGGCTCGCGTTCCTGGCGATGCAGGCGGCGATGGGCTGGTACGCGTTCCGCCTCGACGGCGAGTCGCCCCGGTCGCTGTGGAGCCTGCCGCTGCAGCAGTTCGTGTACCGCCAGCTGATGTACCTGGTCGTGGTGCAGTCGGCCTTCACAGCCGTCACCGGCTACCGGCTGCGCTGGCAGCGGATGGAGCGCTACGGCAGCCTCGACGTACCGGTCAGCCCGAGCTGAGGCGCTTCTCGAACCAGTGCCGGGCGTAGGGGTCGTCGCTGAACGGCTCGACCTCGGCGTACCCGGCGCTGCGGTACAGGCTGATCGCCTCGGTCAGGGTGTCGTTCGTCTCCAGCCGGAGCAGCCGGACTCCCGCGCGGGCGGCGTACGACTCGATCTCGGTGAGCAGCCGGCGGCCGACGCCGAGACCGCGGGCCGACGGGGAGACCCACATCCGTTTGATCTCCGCCGCTTCGGGGCCGTGCAGCTTCAGCGCCGTGCAGCCGACGGGTTCGGATCGCACTGTGGCGAGCAGCAGTACGCCGGCCGGCGGGCGCAGCTCCTCGGCATCGGCGGAGATGCTCAGCGCCGGGTCGAAGCCGCCGTCGAACCGGCGGTCCAGCTCCTCGACGTACGACGTCAGGCAGAACCGGGCCCGGTCGTCGGCCGGATCGGCCGGTGTCACGGTGATCAGCGTGGCGGTGAGCAGGCGCTCGACGTCGGCCATCGCCGCGACCAGCCGCCGGCGCTGCCGGTCGTCCAGCGGCCCGAGCAGATCGGACGCGAGCCGGTCGCTGCGCCGGTCCAGCTCCGCCCGCTCGGCCCGGCCCGCCCGGGTCAGCCGCGCGATCCGGACCCGCTTGTCGGTGTCGACCGGGCCGACCGTCACCAGACCCGCAGCCTCGAGCGAGCGGAGCATCCGGCTGACGTACCCGGAGTCCAGTCCCAGTGCGGACCGGAGCTCGCGGACCTCCCGCCCGTCGGCGATCTCCCAGAGCAGGCGTGCCTCGCCCAGCGGGCGGTCCCGGGCCAGGAAGTGGTCGTCGAGCGCGCCGACCCGCTGCGTGACGACCCGGTTGAACCGGCGGACCTGCGCGACCATTCCAGCGTCCATTCTCTGACTTTAGTCAGAGAATCGTGTCGGTGTCACCGGGTCCGGGAACACTGGACGTATGCCCGCGGACAAGCGCCTGAAGGAGTACGAACGCAAGCGCGACTTCGGCAAGACCAAGGAGCCGCGTGGCGGGACGTCGGGCAAGGACGACGAGGCGCCGATCTTCGTGATCCAGAAGCACGATGCCCGCCGGCTGCACTACGACGTCCGGTTCGAGGTCGACGGTGTGCTCAAGTCCTGGGCGGTGCCGCGCGGACCGTCGATGAACCCCTCCGAGAAGCGGCTCGCGGTACCGACCGAGGACCACCCGATGGAGTACGCGTCGTTCGAGGGGATGATCACGCCCGGCGAGTACGGCGGCGGTGCGGTGATCGTCTGGGACGCCGGCGTGTACGACGTGCTGCCGCGCTCGGACGGCAGCGAGACCACGATGGCGGAGGCGATCGAGCGCGGCCACTTCAAGGTCTGGCTGCACGGCGTGAAGCTGAACGGCGGCTGGGCCCTGACCAGGACCGGCGACGACGGCAACTGGCTGATGGTCAAGCTCAAGGACAAGCAGGCCGACGCCCGCCGCAACCCGACCTCCACCCAGCCGAAGTCGATCCTCACCGCTCGCACCATCGAAGACGTCGCCGCCGGCCGGTAGGACGCGTTTGACCCGCTCTCGAGCATGCCTTACCTTGATGTAAGGAACGTGCGGCGAGAGTAAGGGATCGCATGGCTACGGCAACTGTCACCAGCAAGGGCCAGATCACGATCCCAGTCGAGGTCAGGCGGGATCTCGGCCTGCGAACAGGCTCGCGGGTGGACTTCATCAGGCTGGACGACGGTGCCTACGAGATCGTGCCCGTGACGGGATCTGTCAGGGCGCTCAAAGGCCTCATTCCCGCCCCGGCCGTGCCCGTAAGTCTGGAGGACATGGACGCTGCGATCGCCGAGTCGGCGGCCGGAGATGCCGAGCGGTGATTGGACTGGATACGAACGTGCTGGTCCGCTACATCGCGCAGGACGATCCGGAGCAGGCGGCGCGCGCGACCAGGTTCATCGAGCGCCTCACAGAGGATGATCCGGGCTACGTGAGTCTGGTGACGTTGGTCGAGGTCTATTGGGTGCTGCGGCGCAGCTACGGGCTCGCCCGGCGCGACGCCGGGCGTGTGATCGCCACACTGCTCGACGCGCGCGAGCTATCGCTCGCCGAGCCCCAGGTGGTCCGGCGAGCGATGGCTCGGATGAGAGATGATGTCGACTTCCCCGATGCCTTGATCGGTGAGCTGGGCCGAGCAGTCGGATGCTCGCACACGGTGACCTTCGACAAGCGGGCAGCACGGCTTCCCGACGTACGGTTGCTCAGCCCCTCGTAGGGTTCACGGGCAGCGGGTGCGGGTCTCGGTCTGGCAGGTGTCGGTGCCGTTGCCGCCGTCGCCGAAGTCGGCGCCGGCGTCTCCGATCAGGATGTCGTTGCCGTTGGCACCGAACAGCCGGTCGTTGCCGGCCAGGCCGCGCAGCACGTTGTTCGCGGAGTTGGCCACGATGCCGTCGTTGCCCAGACCGCCGGTGACGTTCTCGAACTGACGGGCGAAGTCGCCCTCGCCCGGCTGGCCGTCGTTGGCGAGGTTGTCCAGCCGGACCACCACGCCCGCGACCCTGCCGGCATAGGTCACCGTGTCGGCGCCAGGGCCGCCGTACATGGTGTCGGCGCCGAGCCCGCCGTCGATCAGGTCGTTGCCCTCCAGGCCGAGCATGACGTCGTTGCCGGGACCGCTGGACAGCACGTTGCCACCGGTGGTGCCGGATAGGCTGTCGCGGCCCGCGCCAGTGGTGATGTTCTCGAAGTCGGAGCGGGCGTTGTCGAGTTCGCCGGACTGGCCGTCGTTGGCGAGGTTGTCCAGCCGGACCGCGACGTTCGCGGTGCGGGTCGCGTAGGTCACGGTGTCGGTGCCGGGACCACCGGACAGCGAGTCCGTGCCGAGTCCGCCGTCGATCAGGTCGTTGCCGGCCAGGCCGTTGATCACGTTGTTCGCGGCGCTGCCGGTGAGGACATCGCCGGCGTTCGTGCCGGTGATGTTCTCGATGTCGTCGTGGACGTTGTCGTTCTCACCCGGACTGCCGTCGAACGCGAGATCGTCCAGCCGTACGGCGACCGGGCCGGTGCGGGCGGCGTACGTGACGGTGTCGACGCCGATCCCGCCGAACATCACGTCGGCGCCGTCCGGCCCGGTCCGCCCGGCGAACACGTCGTTCCCACCGAGCCCGAACAGAGTGTCGTTCCCGCCGAGTCCGTCCAGGGTGTCGCCGAAGTCGCCGCCGATGAGGACGTCGGGTCCACGGCCGCCGATGATGCCCTCTACATCGCTGTGGATGTTCTGGTCGGCACCCGCCAGGCCATCGTTCGCCGCGTCGTCCAGGCGTACTTCGACCGGTGCCGCGAAGTCCTGGTACGACGCACGGTCCCGCCCGGGTCCGCCGAACACCACGTCCGGGCCAGTACCCGGCTTGTAGAAGTCGTCACCGCCGCCGAGCACCATCGTGATACCCGGCGAGAAGTTGTCCACGGCAACGTCATTGCCCTCGCCGGTGAAGACCGACCCCGGCTTGGTGGTGAACGTGATCACCTGGTCGTCTCCGTCCAGGGTGGAGATGACGAACGAGCTGACCGCGCTCATGGGGCACACGATGCGGCCTAGCGAGTTGGTCGTGCACGGTGCCTGCGTGGTCAGCGCGTTGGCCGGGAACTCGCTGATCTCCAACTGTCCGCCACCCCTGTCCATCAGCGCGATCCCATTGCGTACGCCGCTCGCCGCCAGGATCCGCAGGACGCCGTTCTGCACCGTCACGCTGGTCGGTCCGGCGGCGTAAGCCGGTCCGCCTGCGGCCGCGAGCTGTACCGCCGCCAGGACACCGGCGGCCGTCGTGCTGATCGCACGCCGTGTCCAGGCGTGCACTGCCACAGTGCTCATGATGTTCCCCCCAAGTCCGGTCGCGAGCTGCGACCCGTCCCTGGGGACCAGTGCAGCACCGCGAGGTACACCGGAAATACAGTCAGCGCGTGGCGACGGCCAAACGGGCGGGAACGTGAGCGTCCGTCGAGGCCGCTCGGAGATCAGGTCGCCAGTCGACTGATCGTGTGCGTCGTGAGATCGACGCGGTGCGCGTCCGGGAACCGTAGCTCAGCCCAGAACCCGGCCGGGTCGTCCAGCCCGATCGTTGCCGTCAGCCACAACGTCATCGCCATCCCGTGGGTCGCCAGAACCAGCGGGCCACCGGCCGCCTCGGCCTGCTCGCGAACGCCGGCGTCGAAGCGTCGTACGACGTGCTCGCGCGGCTCCCAGTCCGGTAGGTCCGTGCCGTTCACATAGGCTCGGCGGTTCCGACGGAAGTCGTCGTTGTACGCCTCGACCCGGCTGATCTCGTCGAAGCGCGGGTCGCTGACGACCGGTCCGGCGGGCTGCAACGTCTCGATCGCCTTCGGC
Organism: Kribbellaceae bacterium; assembly: GCA_035650275.1. Taxonomy (GTDB): domain Bacteria; phylum Actinomycetota; class Actinomycetes; order Propionibacteriales; family Kribbellaceae; genus DASRHY01. The sequence continues at coordinate 108,214 of DASRHY010000067.1, forward strand.
TCCGAGCTGGCGACCAGCCGGGCGTCCGGCGGCAGCAGCTCGCACAACGCGTGCGCCGCGGCCCAGCCGTCCGGGGAGAGGTGCCAGTCGCGCGCGGGTGTGTGCGGACCGTGGTCGGGCATCGCGTGGCGCACCAGGATGAGCATGTGCCTATGGTGGCGAGTAGAGGCCAGTACGGCGACCGGGAGGCGATTGGTGTGTCACGCGAGACCGAGGTCATCGAGTCCTGTCCGAGCGGGCTGTTCATCGGCGGTGAGTGGCGGCCGGCCGAGGGCGACAGGACGTTCGGGGTCGAGGATCCGTCGACGGGCGAGATCCTCCGCGAGGTGGCGGACGCCTCCCCGGCCGACGGCAAGGCCGCACTCGACGCCGCGGTCGCGGCACAGGCCGAGTGGGCCGCGTACCCGCCCCGGGAACGCGGCGAGATCCTGCGGCGGACCTACCAGCTGATGATGGACCGGGCCGACGACCTGGCCCTGCTGATGACGCTCGAGATGGGCAAGCCGCTCGCCGAGTCGAAGGCCGAGGTCGCGTACGCCGCCGAGTTCTTCCGCTGGTTCGCCGAGGAGGCGGTGCGGATCCAGGGCGACTACACCACCGCGCCGAACGGCAAGGGCCGGTTGCTGCTGATGCGCCAGCCGGTCGGGCCGTGCCTGCTGATCACGCCGTGGAACTTCCCGGCCGCGATGGGTGCTCGCAAGATCGGACCCGCGGTCGCGGCCGGCTGCACGATGGTGATGAAGCCGGCCGGGCAGACGCCGCTGTCGATGCTCAAGCAGGCCGAGATCCTCACCGAGGCCGGACTGCCGCCGGGTGTGCTGAACGTGATCACCACCAGCAACTCCGGCGGCGTGATGGAGCCGCTGATCAAGGACGGCCGCGCCCGCAAGCTGTCCTTCACCGGGTCGACCGAGGTCGGCCGTGCGCTGATCGCGCAGGCCTCGGACCAGGTCCTGCGGATCAGCATGGAGCTGGGTGGCAACGCGCCGCTGATCGTGTTCGACGACGCCGACCTGGACACCGCCGTCGACGGCGCCATGCTGGCCAAGATGCGCAACATCGGCGAGGCCTGCACGGCCGCGAACCGGATCTACGTGCACTCGTCGCTGATGTCGGAGTTCGCCGACCGGCTCACCGAGCGGATGTCGAAGCTGCGGATCGGCCGGGGCAGCGAGGACGGCGTCGACGTCGGCCCGCTGATCGACGCCAAGCAGCGCGACAAGGTCGCCGGTCTGGTCGAGGACGCCGTCGCCAAGGGCGCCAAGCTGCTCACCGGTGGCAAGGTTGCCGACGGCAACGGGTACTTCTACCCGCCGACCGTGCTGGCCGACGTACCGCGGGACGCGAGAGTGCAGAAGGAGGAGATCTTCGGCCCGGTCGCGCCGATCACGTCGTTCGAGTCCGAGGACGAGGCGGTGGCGTTCGCGAACGACACCGAGTTCGGCCTCGTCTCGTACCTGTTCACCCGCGACCTGAGCCGCGCCCTGCGGGTCTGCGAACGCCTCGAGACCGGCATGATCGGCCTCAACCAGGGCATCGTCTCGAACCCGGCCGCCCCGTTCGGCGGTGTCAAGCAGTCCGGCCTCGGCCGCGAAGGCGGCAAGCTGGGCATCGAGGAGTACCTGGAAACCAAGTACATTGCCGTGGCCCTCTGACTTGATCCCCAAATAGGGAGGAGGGGCGGGGTGCTGGGGTGGTCAGTGGGGGTCGGTGGGGAGTAGGGACCAGATTTGCACGTCGTGGGTCTCGCCGTTGAAGGAGAAGGCTTGGCGGAGGGTGCCTTCGGGGGTCATGCCGAGGCGTTCGGCGACGGCGATGCTGCGCTTGTTGTGCGGGACGCAGTGCCACTCGATCCGGGTCATGCCGCGGACCTCGAACGCCCAGCGGATCAGCTCGCGACAAGCGTGCGTGATCAGGCCGCGGCCTTCGGCGTCGGGAGACAGCCAGACGCCGATCTCGCAGGTCCCGGTCGGTACGTCGAAGACGCGGAACAGGCAGCCGCCGACCAGTGCACCGTCCAGCCGGAGCGCGTAGACCCGGCGCGTATCTCCGGCCTGGCCGTCCGCGTACCGCTGCAGGAAGGCACGAGCGCCCTCCTGGTCGGTGATCGAGACCGCCCAGGGCAGCCAGGGCGCGAGGTGCGCGCGGTGCTCCGCGATGTAGGCCGCGAACTCGGCTGCCTGCCACGGCTCCAGCGGTTGCAGCTCGGCACCCTCGCCGAGCGGAACGGTGAACATCCCGGGTTCCCTCCCGATCTGAGTACATAACAAACGTTTGGTACGTAGTATAGCCTCATGCCGGCCAGGACCGACCACGATGCCCGTCGCCGCGATGTCTCCGAGGCGGTCTGGCGCGTGCTGGCCGAGGACGGGTTCGGCGGTCTGACGCTGCGCGCGGTGGCGGCCGAGATGGGTGCCAGCACCGGGCTGCTGACGCACTACTTCCCGTCCAAGCAGGCACTCGTGCGGCACGCCCTCGAGATCGCCGAGGAGCGGACGGCGGTCCGGCCGAGGCGGGACGCCGAGGCCGGGATGCCGGCGCTGCGCGCCGCCGTCCTCGACGTACTCCCGCTGACTGCGGAGTCCGCCACGATGAACCGGGTCTGGGTCAGCTCCTGGGACGGCGCGCTGGCCGACCCGGAACGCGGTTCGGGCGAGCGGGCGCGGTACAAGCGCTGGCGGGCCAAGCTGCGGCCACTCGTCGTCGCCGCTCAGCAGCGGGGCGAGCTGCGCGCCGGTGACCCGGACGACCTCGTCGCGACCGTTGCGGCATTCACGCACGGCCTGGTGGTTCAGGCGCTGTTCGACCCGCGCGCGTTCCCGCGGAAGCGGCAGACCACCCTCGCGGACGAGTTCCTGGACGGGCTCAGACCGCCTCGACGGTGACCGGCACCCCGTTCAGCGCGGCGGTGCCGGCGAGCTCGTCGACCAGCGCGGTGTCGGTCACGTCGTTGACGCTGACCCCCGCGACGCCGGTGGCGACCGACAGCCGTACGCCGGGCCGGCCGTGGCCGAACCCGTGCGGCAGGCTGACCACGCCGGGCATCATGTCCTCGCTTGCGGCTACCTCGACCTGGACCGAGCCGGCGTTCGAGCTGACCCGGACCAGCGAACCGTCGGCCAGGGACCGCTCCTTGAGGTCCGCCGGGTGCATCAGCAGCTGGTGCCGCGGCCTGCCCTTCACCAGCCGGGTCGAGTTGTGCATCCACGAGTTGTTGCTGCGCAGGTGCCGCCGCCCGACCAGCAGCAGCCCGTCGCGCTGCCCGGGGGCGAGCAGTACGGCCGCGGCCCGGTCCAGGTCGGCCAGGACCAGGTCCGGCGCGAGGTCGATTCGCTTGTTGCGGGTCCGCAGGTCGCCCGGCAGGGACGGCTGGAGCGGTCCGAGGTCGATACCGGCCGGGGTACGGCGGAGCTGGCGCAGGCTGAGCCGGTACGGACCGGCGCGCAGCCCGAGGTCGACGACCTGCGCCGGCGTCAGCCGGAGCCGGGCCAGCGACGGCAGCATCCGCTTCAGCCGCTTGCGGCTCAACGTGCGTCGCGCATAGCGGAAGCCGATCCCGCGGAAGATCTCCCAGTCGTGCCGGGCGTCGTCCGGCCGGGGCAGCACCGCCGGGTTCCAGCGCGCGACGTTGCGCACGGCGAGCTGGTAGAAGGCGAGGTCGTAGTGGTCCCGCTCCAGCGGCGGCGTCGGCGGCAGGATCACGTCCGCGTGCCGGGTGGTCTCGTTGACGTAGGGATCGACGGCGACCATGAACTCGAGGCCGGCCAGCGCGGTGTCGAGCCGACTGCCGGTCGGCGACGACAGCACCGGGTTGCCGGCGATCGTCACCATCGCCCGGATCTGCCCGTCGCCCGGCGTCAGGATCTCGTCTGCCATCGTTGCCGTCGGCAACTCACCGCCGAACTCGGGCAGCCCGCGAACCCGGCTGCGCCAGACGCCCAGGTGTCCGCGACCGAGCCCGCGCAGCGTGTCCACGGCCGGGCGCGGGAACAGCGTGCCGCCGGGCCGGTCCAGGTTGCCGGTGAGGATGTTCAGCACCTGCACCGCCCACTGGCAGACCGCGCCGAACTGCTGTGCCGACACCCCGAGCCGGCCGTAGCAGGCGGCGCGGGGCGCGGTCGCGAGCTCGGTCGCGATCCGCCGGATGACGTCCGCGTCGATACCGGTCACCGCCGCGGCGCGGTCCGGTGTCCAGTCGGCCACTGCGTCCCGGACGATGGCGAGCCCGTCGACGTACGACGCGGGCCGTTCCGCGCCGTCGGCCAGAATCTGGTGGATCAGCGCGAGCAGGAACGCCGCGTCCGTGCCGGGCCGGATGAAGTGGTGCTCGTCGGCGACCGCGGCGGTCTCGGTCCGGCGCGGGTCGATCAGCACCACCTTGCCGCCGCGGGACTGCAGCTCGCGCAGTCGCCGGCCGAACCCGGGCGCGGTCATCATGCTGCCGTTCGACGCGAGCGGGTTGGCGCCCAGCATGAGCAGGTACGACGTCCGGTCGATGTCCGCGATCGGGACCATCAGCTGGTGTCCGTACAGCAGGTGCGCGGCGAGCATGTGCGGCAGCTGGTCGACCGACGTGGCGCTGAACCGGTTCCGGGTCCGCAGCAGCCGTACGAGCGCCGGCATGTGGGTGAGGGCGCCGACGCTGTGCACGTTCGGGTTGCCGAGGTAGACGCCGACCGCGTTCGTGCCGTGCGCTGCCTGTACCTCGGTCAGGCGCCGGGCGACCAGGTCGAACGCCTCGTCCCAGTCCAGCTCCTGCCAGCCGTCCGCGGTACGGCGGACCGGGCGCCGGAGCCGGTCCGGGTCGTCCTGCAGGTCGCGCAGTGCAACCGCCTTCGGGCAGATGTGACCCCGGGACAGCGGGTCCGCGTCGTCGCCGCGCACGTCGGTCACGACCGTGCCACCGGGCCGGTGCTCGATCGTGACCAGCACGCCGCAGATCGCCTCGCACAGGTTGCAGGCGGTCCGTCGTACCTCGGTGGTGGTCACCTCCAGCACGTTACCTACTGGTAGCCATCGGCGCACCGGCTCGGCGGAACCTGCTGTGGTTCCACACCAGTGCTCAGGGGTCACGTCGTACCGGGCCCGCAGTGGCCGACGCCCGATACCTTCTGGTCATGACGGATCGGCTCGGCAGGGCCTGCTTCGCGCTGACCGCGCTCGTCGTACTGGTCGGCATCGTCGTCCAGCTGTTCGCCACCGAGACAGAGACCGGGCTCTTCACCGGCGCGGCCGCGGTCCTCAACGTGTTCGCGTTCTTCACGATCCAGTCGAACATCCTGCTCGGCGTCACCTGTGCGCTGCTGGCGATCCGCACCGACCGGACCTCGCTCGTATTCCGCTCGCTGCGGCTCAGCGGCGTGCTGGCGATGGCGGTCGTGGGGATCGTGTTCCACATCGCTCTGGCCTCGCTGTACGAGTTCATCGGGCTCGCCGCGGTCGCGAACGTGCTGCTGCACACGGTGACGCCGTTGATGGCCGTGATCGGGTGGCTGCTGTTCGGGCCGCGCGGCCAGACCGACGCCAAGGTCGTCGCCGGGTCGGTGGTGTACCCAGTGCTTTGGCTGGTGTTCACGCTGGTGCGCGGGCTGCTGGCCGGCGACTTCTACCCGTACCCGTTCCTCGACGTGACCGAGCACGGGTACCCGCGGGTATTGCTGAACAGCCTGCTGGTCGCGGTACTGTTCCTCGCTCTGGCCGCCGGCGCCACCGCGCTCGACCGGGTGATCGCGCGGCGCAGCAGACCGCGCGCTACCGTCGGCTAGGTGCTCATCACCTCACGCTCATACGCCGAGTACCGGGCGATGTTCGACCTCCCGGACCCGCTACCGGCGTCGGTGCTGGACTGCTGCGCGGGCGGCTCGGGCTTCACCGCCGTAGCGGCCGCGCAGGGCGTCGATGCCGTCGCGGCGGACCCGGCGTACACGATGTCGGTCGGGGAGCTGGCCGAGGCGGTGCACGGCGGGAGCAGCCGTGGCGCCGGCATCGTGGACCAGTACCCGGGCGACTTCGTCTGGACCTGGTACGGCACCCGCGAGAACCGCGAGCGGATGCGGGCCGCGGCCGCGGAGGAGTTTCTCGCGGACCGGGTCCGCTGCCCGGAGCGGTACGTCGCGGCCTCCCTGCCGGACCTGCCGTTCGAGCCCGGGCGGTTCGCGCTGGCGCTGTGCTCGCACCTTCTGTTCACCTGGTCCGACCAGCTCGACGACCGCTGGCACCTGGATGCGCTGCGCGAGCTGTGCCGGGTGGCAGCCGAGGTCCGGGTCTTCCCGTTGGTTGTCCAGGGCAACGGTGCGCCCGTGCCGTTCCTGGACGACGTGCGACGGGCGCTCGCCGGCGAGGGGATCGAGTCCGAGGTGCGGAAGGTGCCGTACGAGTTTCAGCGCGATGCCGACGAGATGCTCCTGATCGCCGGCACCGCATGCTGAGACGTCAGCGCAGGTAACGGCCGCAGTTCGGCCAAGGCGAGGCGCCGCGCTGGGCGTAGAGGCGCTTCGCGCGCATCAGCTGCTCGGACGCGGAAGCGTTGGCCGGGTTGCCGGAGCCGCCGACGCTGCGCCAGGTCCGCCGGTCGAACTGGAACAGCCCGTAGTACCCGGCCGGGTTGACCGCCCGCGGGTTACCGCCGGACTCGCACTCCGCGACCTGACGCCAGGCACGGCTCATCGAGACCGAACCACCACTGCTGGTGCCGCGACGCTCCGAGCGGGTGGCCCGTGGTCGTTCGGCCTTGGCGCGCTTCTGCGTGCGCGGACGGTCAGCCGACAGGGGGCCGCGCAGCTCCAGATCCTGCCCGATCAGGATCAGGTCCGGGTTGTCGAGGTGGTTGATCCGTGCCAGCCGTTGCCAGGTGGTGTTGTACTGCTCGGCGATCTCCGACAGCGTGTCGCCCTTCTTCACGGTGTAGTCGCCGGCCGCCGTGGCGGTTCCGGTCGCGGTGACGGCAAGACCGGCCGATAGACCGGCACCGAGGCCGGTGGTGAACAGCGCACGCGCGACGGTTCCGGACCGCGTCGGGCGTGCATGACGAGCTTTGGACATGAGGGGATCTGCTCCAATCGAGCTGGTACGCAGTGGGTTCCAGCCCGGCTGACACAGCCGCGTGCGCATGCCCCTGAGACCGCAGTACACCTGCCCAGCCACAACGCCGGGCCCCGAAGTGGTGCGGTGAAGGTGGACGTCACCTCGTGCGTCGGCTCGGGTCTTCGGCGGTCCGCTCACCACCGATGGCCGGGCTACGCAATCTGGTGAGGTACCACTCCCTTCGGGTGCAGGGGAAGTACGGCCGGCACACATCGCCAGGTCACGTCCCGGTAACGACGCGACCGGGCCATCGTGCGCGAGGACCGGCGGCGAATCAAGAGGGTGGCGCCGATCACCTTCTGTTGTGGGGTTTTCAGGGTCGTGAAAGAATTCACAAGCAGTGCCGGATCGTGACCGGAAGGGCTGACCACGGTGATCTCAGCGTTCCTGGCCGGGCTACCGCTCGAAGCGGCGACCCCGGCCGACCTGCTTGCCGCAAGGCAACAAATGGCGCTCTCGCTCGGCTGGCATATCGTGTTCGCCTGCTTCGGGGTCGGGATGCCACTGATCACGCTGATCGCCGAGGTGCTCGGGATCCGCACCGGCGACCCGGTCTACCGGTTGCTCGCCCGGCGCTGGGCGAAGGTGATGGGTGTGCTGTTCGCGGTCGGCGCGGTGTCCGGCACCATCCTGTCGTTCGAGATGGGGATCCTCTGGCCCGGCCTGATGGGAACCTACGGCCAGGTGATCGGGCTGCCGTTCAGCCTGGAGGGAATCGCGTTCTTCATCGAGGCGATCTTCGTCGGGATCTACCTCTACGGCTGGGACCGGCTGCCGCCGAAGGTGCACGCGCTGACCGGTGTCCCGATCGTGATCGCCGGGGTCGCGTCCGCGTTCTTCGTGGTCACCGCGAACGCCTGGATGAACCAGCCGACCGGGTTCTCCGAGGCAGACGGCAGGGTCATCACCGTCGACCCGTGGGCGGCGATGTTCAACCCGGCGACACCGCCGCAGACCACGCACATGATCGTCGCCGCGTTCATGGTCGCCGGCTTCGGGATGGCCAGCGTGTACGCCGTGGCGATGCTGCGCGGCCGCCGGGACCGCTACCACCGGCTCGGCTTCACGATCCCGTTCACGCTGGCCGCGATCCTCACGCCGGTGCAGATCGTCGTCGGCGACTGGGCGGCGAAGTTCCTGCACGAGCGGCAGCCGATCAAGCTGGCTGCCATCGAGGGCGTGTTCGAGTCCGGCAAGCACGTACCGCTGCACCTCGGCGGCATCGTGATCGATGGTGAGATGCGGTACGCGATCGAGATCCCGAGCGGGCTGTCGTTGTTGGCAGGCAACAAACCGAGTACCCACATCGTCGGGCTGAACACGGTGCCGGAGGCGGACCAGCCGCCGGTGAACATCGTGCACCTGGCGTTCCAGAGCATGGTCGCGATCGGGTTCGCGCTGCTCGCGCTGTCGGCGGTCTTCGCATTCGTCTGGTGGCGCCGGCGCAGACTGCCCGAGACACCGTGGTTCTGGCGCGCGGCGGCACTCGCCGGGGCGGGCGCCGCGTTCGCGGTCGAGGCCGGCTGGGTCACCACCGAGGTCGGTCGCCAGCCCTGGGTCGTTTACGGCGTACTGCGCACCGCGGACGCGGTCAACCCGGCACCCGGACTGCGTTGGGGGTTCTACCTGGTCACCGCCGTGTACGTCGTGCTGACGGTGATCACGATCGTCGTACTGCGCAGGATGACGAGATCGACACCGGTGCCCGACGAGATCACAAACGCAGATGTCGAGGCGGTGCACTGATGGAGGCGGCATACCTCGCGGTGATGTGGGGCGGGCTGACCCTCTACCTGCTGCTCGGCGGCGCGGACTTCGGCGCCGGTATCTGGGACCTGGTCGCCGGCGGACCGGAACGTGGCCGGCGGCAACGGGACCTGATCGCGCGCACGATCGGCCCGGTGTGGGAGGCGAACCACGTCTGGCTGATCTTCGTGATCGTGCTGATGTGGACCGGGTTCCCGCCGGTGTTCGCCGCGGTCTCGTCCACGCTCTACATACCGCTCACGTTGGTTGCCCTGGGCATCATCGGTCGCGGTTCGGCGTTCGTGTTCCGCAAGGCGAGCGTGCAGGTCGAGCACCAGCGGCTGTTCGGTGCGGTGTTCGCGCTGTCGTCGCTGCTCACGCCGTTCTTCCTCGGGGTGTCGGCCGGTGCGGTCGCCGGTGGCCGGGTGCCGCCGGGCATCGCCGAGGGCGACCTGGTCACCAGCTGGATCAACCCGACCGCGCTGGCCTGCGGGGTGCTGACCGTGTGCGTGACGGCCTATCTCGCCGCCGTGTACCTGACCCGCGAGGCCGAGCGAGAGGGTGAGGCGGACCTGGCCGCGCAGTTCCGGCGCCGCGCGCTGGTCTCGGGTGTGATCACCGGGGCGGTCGCGATCGCGGCGCTGCTGGTACTGCGCTCCGACGCTCGCGCGCTGTACGACGCGCTGCTGTCCGGGCCGGGCCTGGTACTAGTGATCGTGTCGGTGGTCGCGGGTGTGGTCTCGCTGCTGCTGCTGGTGCTGCGCCGGTTCCTTGCGGTCCGGCTGACCGCTGCGCTGGCAGTCGCGGCGATGCTGTGGGGCTGGGGCGCGGCGCAGTACCCGGAGATGCTGCCCGGTCTGACCGCGGCGGAGGCGGCAGCACACGATGCCGTGCTCACCGCCTCGCTCGGTGCGCTCGGCGTCGGTGCCCTGCTGCTCGTGCCGTCGATGATCTGGATGTTCCGGATCTTCCAGCGGTCCGACGAGCCGGCTCAGCACGGGTAGCAGAAATGCCGCCGGCCATCAACGGTGATGAGCCGTTGGCGTCGTACCGTTTCCGGTCGTGGAGCCTGTTGACAGTTCCATCTCCCGCCGTAGCGCCATGCTGCTCGTGTCCGCTGCCGCCGCCGCGGTGGTCGTGCTGATCGTGTCGGCCGCGCTGCTGATCTCCGGCGGCGACGACCCTGACGCGGAGCCGTCCGCAGGTGTCCGGTACGGCCTGGAGATCCGCCGGGTGCAGAGCTCGGTGCCCGGCGACTGCGAGGGCCCGACGTCCGCTCCGGCGGTGTTCTGCGACGGGACGGGGACGCGCTACACGCTCGGCCCGCCGGAGCTGGACGGCACCCAGGTGCGGTCGGTCAATGCCAAGCAGTCGACGTACGACGACGGGCAGTGGCTCATCCGGATCAGCCTCGACGAGACCGGCGCCGCGACGTTCGCGCAGCTCACGACGGAGCTGTCCGAGACCGGGCGGGAAGGCCGGCTTGCCGTGGTGGTGGACGGTCAGGTGGTGACCGCCCCGCTGGTGACGTCGCCGATCACCGAGGGCCAGATCGACATCTCCGGCGCGTTCAGCAAGTCCGACGCCGAGGATCTGGTCGAGCGGATGAGCAGCTGACCGTCAGCGCTGGAAGTACCGCACGGGCACCAGCTCATCGGTGAGCCGGCGGACCAGGTCGCGGTCGGCGTCCGGCCAGGCGTCCCAGGCCTTGCTCGGCCCACGCGATCGTCATCCGCTCGACCTCCCAGCACGTCGTGGACGCGTTCGGGGTACCGGCCCACATAGCCGGTGTGCCCATGGTTGTAGCGTCGCAGCCATGAGTGAGGCTGACGGCGTACCGGTGTCGGCGGCGCAGGCTGCGCGGGAGCTGGCGACGGTGCTGATGAAACAGGCCGACGCGCTCGACCTGCACGACCTGCGGGCCACCGAGGCGATCGAGAACGTGCGGGTGTCGTCCCGCGCACTCGCGGACGCGGTGCACGAGCGAGGCTGGGGCGAGCTGTACCTCGGCATCGACTCGATGTACCCCGACGAGGACGACGACTTCGACGAGCTGGACGAGCTCGAGCCGTTCGGCGAGGACGAGTACGACGAGGAGGAGGTCGTCGAGGAGTACGACGACCTGCCGGTCGAGGGGCTGCGGCTGTCGTACCAGGCGCGGTACGACTTCATCGTGACCGACCCCGAGGCGCTGCTCGCGTACGCGCGGATCAAGGCCGCGGAGGTCGGTCCGGACGACCAGCTGGACGAGGTCGAAGACCCTGTGTCGGCGTTCCAGCTGCTCACCTTCGTCGACGGGCTCGGGTCGAAGGAGTATGGCGAGATCGGGCTGCGCTCGGCCGGTGGCGAGGAGTCGCAGCAGGTCGTGAAGTACTCGCTGCTCGACCTGGACCCGACCCGCCGCGACGACACCTATCCGTACTGACCGCTGACTGACCCCTGCCGGTTGGAGCGCGCTCCTGGTCAAGACCAGCGCATCGCCTCGACGATCCGGGCCGCGGTCGGGAGATCCGCCCGCGCTGCCGCCCGCAGCTCGGTGTCGATCCGGCGCGCCGTCGGGGCGTCGGCCGAGCCCCGGAGCCGGTCCCAGGTCCACCGCAGCGTGGCGACATCCCCGGCCACCGCGGCCGCGTCCTGATGGCGTGCGTCGGCGGCGGTCTGCCGCCGCCACAGCTCGAACCTGGCCCGTTCGACCGTGGCCAGTGGCAGATACCGCAGCCGCAGGTCGAGCTCGTCCTGCGCGACCCGCAGCGCAGCTTCCCGGGCCTCATCGGTCGTGCGTGCGGCGATCGCGCGGCCGAGTGTCGCCACGTCCCGGCGCAGCTGTGCGTCGAGCAGCGTTCTGCCCGGCCGGTACGCCGCCAGCACGTCCCGGTGCGCCGTCCGTGCGTCGGTCCACCGTGCCGCCGCGACCGCGTCGTACGCGGTCCGGACAGCGCGTGAGAGCCCGGTCAGGGATGCGGGCAGCGGACCGGGCCGGGCGTCGGTCGGTACGGCGAGAGTCACCGCTTCCAGGTCGGTGCTCGCGGAGCCGGTGGAGAACTCGCCGTACCCCGGGGCGAAGGTCTTGTCCTCGTATGTGCCGTCCTGATGCAGCTCGGTCACCACGATCGCGCCTGTCACAGGTCCGCCGGGGCCGGGTACGGTCCGCCCGGCCGCCTTCACCCGCACCTCCTCGAAGACGACGCCGGGAGCGTTCTCCGGCCGGTACACGTCGCCCGGCTTCGGTGCCGCCGGCATGATCATCGCGGGCGGGCCGTGCTTTCCGGCCAGCCAGGTGCCGCCGGTGTCCTCGACCACGCCGTCGGCGTAGTTGAACACGTCCTCACCGAGGTACCAGACCGAGCCGTCGTCGGCCTGGGCGAACCAGTCCAGCGCGACCTCCTCGATCCGGCCGCCGGAGAACGCCAGGTACTGCCAGATGACCGCGTCGATCTGTTGCCCCTGCCAACTGATCTTCTTGACGCCCGGGATCCGGGTGAACTCGGTCCGGAACGGTTCGCCGTCCACATGGCCGCCGTAGATCACCTGGTCGATCGTGCTGCTGGGGTGCAGCGGGTTCGTGATCGCAGTCGGGTTGTTGAACGTCGGCCGCGCCAGGTCGACCCGCTGGGAGGACGGCGCGATCGGCAGGCAGGCGGAGCTCTTCTCACGCGGCACGCACACGGGACCGGCCGGCATCCGTGCCGGTACCGGCGTGGTCATGTTCATCGGTGGACTGCCGGGTGTGGTGGGCGTCGCGGAGCTGGCGGTGTCGCGGCCGGTCGAGCTGCAGGCGCCGATCAGGAGCAGGCCGGCGACGATGGCGATCCAGCGGGTTCTGTGCGTCATGGCTGCCCCTCGAGCGATGGTGTCGTCGGGTCGACACTGCGCCGCAAGCACTGAACGCCTGCTGAACCGCTGAACCGTTGCTGAACAGCCGGTCACTCCTCGGCCGGCAGCCGGATCTCGACCCGCACGCCGCCGAGGTGGCTCTGGTCGATCCGGACGGTGCCGCCGTGCGCGCGGACCACCTCGGCCACGATCGCCAGCCCGAGACCGCTGCCGCCGTGCTCGCGTGCCTCGCTGAGCTGGACGAACCGCTCGAACACCCGCTCCCGGTCGGCTGCCGCGATCCCCGGCCCGTCGTCGGAGACCGCTAGTACGACGCTGCTGTCGCGCTCGCTGAGTGCGAACGCGACACGCTGCCGCGCGTAGCACGCGGCGTTGTCGCCGAGGTTGCGCAGGATCCGGCGCAGCGCGTCCGGGTCGCCACTCACCCTGCCGGCCGAGACCCAAGACGTGTCCACATCCAGCGTGGTGGTCCCGCGTAGGTGGCGGGCCTCGTCGAAGACCAGGTCGTCCAGGTCGACCGTTGCCGTCGCCAACGAGAGCGCCGACTCGTCGGCCCGGGCCAGCAGCAGCAGATCATCCACCAGCCGTTGCAGCCGGAGGTTCTCCGTCCGCACCGTGTCGGCGAGCTCGGCCAGCGTCGTACTGTCCGGATGGGCCAGGGCGACCTCGGTGTGCTGGCGGATCGCCGTGATCGGCGATCGCAGCTCGTGCGAGGCGTCGGACACGAACCGTCGCTGCGCGGCCAGCGCGTGCTCCAGGCGGTCCAGCATCCGGTTCATCGTGGTGGCGAGCCGGGCGATCTCATCCGTGCTGTGGGGCTGCGGCACCCTGCGGTCCAGTCCGGCCGCGGTGATCTGGTCCGCCTCACGACGGATGGCGGCGACCGGCGCGAGCGCCCGCCCGACGACGTACCAGGTGATGCCGCCGACCAGCAGCAGCAGCGCCGGCAGTCCGATCAGCAGCACCCGGGTGACGAACTGGGTGGACTCGAGCACGTCGACGAGCGGCTTGCCGACGACCACCGTGGCCGGCGCGCCGGCGGGCGGGTTCGGAACCGTCGCGGAGGCGACCGCGTAGTCCTCGTCCTTGCCGGGTGGCTCGACCGTCCGGCACTCGCCGGGCGGCGGCGCGTCGGGCAGCTGGAGGAGCTCGTCGTCACTGCCGGGTGGCACCGGCCTGCCCGCGGAGAGTTCCGCGGCGATCTGTCCGGCACGCTCCTGGGCTGCCGCGCACACCTGGTCGGTGAGCGCGCCGCCGAGCAGCGTGACCAGGACCACGGCACCGCCGACCACTGCGGCGCCGACCAGCAGCATCGAGGCGATGGTCAGCCGCAGCCGGACGCTCACCGGTCACCCTCCGTCCGCGGCCAGCCGGTACCCGGCACCGCGCAGAGTCTCGATCGATGCCCGGCCGAACGGCCGGTCCAGCTTGTTGCGGAGCCGCCGGACGTACACCTCGACGATGTTCGGGTCGCCCTCGAAGTCGAAGTCCCAGACGTGGTCGAGGATGTCCCGCTTGGTCACCGCGTCACCGCGGCGGCTGACCAGGAACTCCAGGACGGACAGCTCCCGCGCGGTCAGATCCAGCTCGACCTCGCCGCGCCAGGCCCGGCGGGCGGCCGGATCGACCCGCAGGTCTCCGGCGGTCAACATCGTGGGCCGGGCGGCGGCGCCGCGCCGGAGCAGCGCCCGCAGCCGGGCGAGCAGCACCGCATACGAGAACGGCTTGGTCAGGTAGTCGTCCGCGCCGGTGTCGAACGCGTGCACCTGGTCGGTGTCGGCGTCCCGCGCGGTGAGCATCAGGATCGGCGTCCAGACGTTCTCGGTCCGCAGCGTCCGGCAGATCTCGAAGCCGCCGACCTGCGGCAGCATCACGTCCAGCACCAGTACGTCGTACGGGTTCTCGCGAGCCAGCCACAGTCCGTCGGTCCCGTTCAGCGCCACGTCGACGGCGAACCCCTCTGCCTCCAGCCCGGCGCGCAGTCCGGACGCGAGCCGCGGCTCATCCTCCACCACGAGCACCCGCATCGGCGCCTCCGTTCGCAACCGCCGGTCAACCCGTCATGGTGACCGCTCGAGCCTGAACCACACCTGAACCGCTTGGACCAAGGATCACTCGCTTCAATTGTCTTTGCATATCAAGAGAGGTATCTTGCAGGTTATGCAATCTCAGCCGCCGCCGCTCCTGCCACTGCTGCGATCTCGTCTGCAGGCTGACCTGCTCACGCTCATCCTGCTCCAGCCTGAGCGGGAGTGGACGTTGACCGAGCTTGCACGGCGGGTCGGTGCGTCTGTCGCGACTGCCCAGCGTGAGGCCGCTCGGGCCGAGCATGCCGGGATCATCGTGTCACGCCGCCTCGGCAACACCAGGCTGGTCAGTGCTGCGCGGTCACCGCTGACGGAACCGCTGACGGAGCTGTTGCTGAGATCGTTCGGGCCTCGTCAGGTCCTGGCAGAGGAGCTTGCCGGAGTTCCCGGGGTTGAGATGGCTTACGTCTATGGATCCTGGGCGGCGCGGTACGTGGGACAGGAAGGTCGCGCTCCGAACGACATCGACGTGATGGTGATCGGCAAGCCCGACCGCGACGCGTTGGACGAGGCGGCGCAGCGAGCCGCCGCACGACTTGCCCGGGAGGTCAACGTCACCGTGCGGTCGTCGAAATGGTGGGAGACCGGCGATGACGCCTTCCATCGGGAGATCACGCGCCGGCCGTTGGTTCCGTTGGCAGAGGAGGCAGCGTAGTGGCGTGGCAGCCGGGACGTGAGCGGGTCAGCGAGCTGCTCGATACAGGGGAGCTTGACCTGGTCGTCGCAGATCGAGGCGTTGCCGATCGTCTGCTCGCCGACGCGAGCCGGCATCTGGCGTCGGCCGCCGCGGCGGCGCAGATCGGCGACCTGTCGGGCGCGTACCAACTGGCGTACGACGCACTCCGGAAGAGTGCTGCCGGGCTCCTCGCCATCCAGGGACTGCGCGCGACGAGCCGGGGTGGGCACATCGCCATCCAGGACGCCGTTGTCGCTCAGTTCGGAGCCAGCGTCCGGGTCTTCCGGTCGTTCAGCCGGGTACGGCGTGCCCGGAACAGCTTCGAGTATCCGGACACCGAGACCGGGGGCCCGACCACCGATGACGTGGACGACGTGCTGAGCGTTGCCACCCAGGCGCACCGGGCGGCACTGACGATCCTCGACCGGAACCTGCTGACGCCCTGGAAGTGAGCGACACCCTCAGGCGAGATCGAGATGGGCGGCCGGGCGGGCGGGGACCTCGCCGTACGTGGTGGTGCGCTGGCGGGCGGGACGGCCGGCGGCGGTGGCCATCGCGGTGAGCTCGGCGACCGACTTGGCCGACCCGTGCTGGGAGCCGGCCATCCGGCTGATGGTCTCCTCCATCAGGGTGCCGCCGAGGTCGTTCACGCCGCCGTTCAGGACGTCGACGCAGCCGGCGGTACCGAGCTTGACCCAGGAGCACTGAATGTTGTCGATCCGGCCGTGCAGCATGATCCGCGCCATGGCGTGCACAGCACGGTTCTCGTCGTACGTCGGGCCGGGCCGCGCCACACCCGCGAGGTAGATCGGCGCATTGGTATGCACGAACGGCAGCAGTACGAACTCGGTGAAGCCGCCGGTGGAATCCTGCACGGCGGCGATGGTGCGCAGGTGCTGCACCCAGTGCTGCGGTGAGTCGACGTGGCCGTACATCATCGTCGACGACGACGGCAGTCCGATCCGGTGCGCCGTGCTGACCACCTCGATCCAGGTTGCCGTGGGCAACTTCCCCTTGGTGAGGATCCAGCGGACGTCGTCGTCGAGGATCTCGGCCGCGGTGCC
Organism: Kribbellaceae bacterium; assembly: GCA_035650275.1. Lineage (GTDB taxonomy): Bacteria > Actinomycetota > Actinomycetes > Propionibacteriales > Kribbellaceae > DASRHY01. The sequence goes on from DASRHY010000067.1 coordinate 124,704, forward strand.
GGGGATGCTGTCCAGCCCGGACTCCTTGACCGACAGCAGGAAGTCCTCGATCGACAGCCCGGTCCGCACCGAGCCGTTGACGACCTCCATCGGAGAGAAGGCGTGCACGTGCATCTGCGGTACCCGGGCCTTCACCGCGCGCACCAGGTCGGCGTACGCGGTGCCGGGCAGGTCCGGGTGGATGCCGCCCTGCATGCAGACCTCGGTCGCGCCGACGACCCAGGCCTCCTCGGCGCGGTTGGCGACCTCGTCCATCGAGAGCGAGTAGGCATCGGCGTCAGTCCGGCGCTGGGCGAACGCGCAGAACCGGCAGCCGGTGTAGCAGACGTTGGTGAAGTTGATGTTCCGGTTCACCACGTACGTCACGACGTCGCCGACCGTTGCCTTGCGCAACTGGTCCGCGACCTCCGTCAGCTGGTCGAGTGCCGGACCGGTTGCGGTCATCAACGTCAGGGCATGCTCGTCGGACAGTCCGGCGGGATCGCGTTCGGCAGCCGCCAGCGCGGCCTTGACGTCGCCGTCGACCCGTTCCGGCGCGCCGCGGTGGGCGACCTCTTCGCGGAGCGCGTCCCACGAGCCGTACGCCGCGTCGAAGTCCGACCGGGTCTCGGTCCGGCGGCCCTCGGTGTCGATCGCGGTGTGCAGGTCGGTCCGGCCCGTGTCACCCCAGCCGCCGTCGGGCTCCTGCCAGGGCAGGCCGGCCGGTATCGCGGACTCGTTCGCCAGTCCCGTCGCCGGATCGACGAGTGCGTCGACGTGCGCACGCAGCCGTGGGTCGAGCCACGGCTCGCGCAGGTACTCGGGATGGGCGGTCAGCCGCTCCCGCAGCAAGAACCCGGCATCCGCGGTCACCTTGGCCAGGTCGTCCAGCTGCGGCCACGGGCGCTCCGGGTTGACGTGGTCGGGGGTCAGCGGAGACACCCCGCCGAAGTCGTCCACGCCGGCGGCGAGCAGCAGCCGGCACTCGTCCAGGTCGACCAGGTTCGGCGGCGCCTGGACCCGGGCCCGCGGGCCGAGCACGACCCGGGTGACCGCGATCGCGGCCAGCCACTCGTCCAGCGGTACGTCGCCCTCGTTCCGCATCGCGGTGTCCGGCTTCGTCCTGAACCCCTGGATGATCACCTCCTGGATCCCGCCGTACTGCCGCGCGACGCGGCGCAGCGCGAAGATCGAGTCGGCCCGTTCCGCGAGGTTCTCGCCGATACCGATCAGCAGTCCGGTGGTGAACGGAACGTTCGAGCGGCCGGCGTCCTCGAGTACCCGGATCCGGACCGCGGGGTCCTTGTCCGGCGACCCGTAGTGCGCGCCGCCGCGCTCGTCGTACAGGCGCCGCGAGGTGGTCTCCAGCATCATGCCCATGCTGGGCGCGACCGGCTTGAGCCGCTGCAGGTCCTGCCAGGACATCACGCCCGGGTTCAGGTGTGGCAGCAGCCCGGTCTCCTCCAGCACCCGGATCGCCATCGCGCGGACGTAGTCCAGCGTGGAGGCATAGCCGGCCTCCTCCAGCCAGGTCGCCGCCGCGTCCCAGCGGTCCTCCGGCCGGTCGCCGAGCGTGAACAGCACCTCCTTGCAGCCGAGCTCCGCGCCACGCCGGGCGATCGCGAGCACCTCGTCCGGACTCAGGTACGGCGCGTGCACCCGGCCAGGCGTGGTCGCGAACGTGCAGTAGTGACAGCGGTCCCGGCACAGGCGGGTGAGCGGCACGAACACCTTCTTCGAGAAGGTGACGATGCCCTCGCGGCCGGCGTCGGCGAGGCCGGCGTCACGGATCCGGGCGGCGACCGCCATCAACCGTTCCAGGGACTCGCCTGTAGCGCCGAGCAGAACCTCCGCCTCGGCCGGGTCCAGGGTCTTGCCGTCGTCGGCGCGCTTCAGGGCTCGCCGCATCGCGAGGTCGGTCACCCCGTGAGCCTATGCGCAGGCCGGTAACGGTCCGCGCTTCACTCCCGCCAGCCGGACAGTTCGACGTTCTTGCCGACCTCGACACGGAGGCCGAGCCGCACCTTGCCCTCCTGGCCGGGGGCGAGCTCGAGCTTCCACGTGAGCACGCCGAGGTCGGTCGAGTCGGCCGGTTCCGGCTCGACCACCTGCTGCTTGACGGTGATCTCGTGGTCGCGGGAGACCGGGAGCTGGTCGAGTACGGTGACCCGGGCCGGGCGTGGGGTGTGGTTCGCGATCGTGGTGAGGTACTCCACCTCGCGACGGCGGGTCGAGCCGAGCGTGGCCTTGGTCGCGGTGCGCCGGACCAGCTCGCGCTCGACCCGGATCCGGTCGTCCAGGCCGAGCGCCAGCTCGACCTCCTCGCCCGGCGCCCAGACCGGCAGCGCCGCCGAGCCGACGAAGTCCGCCTCGTGGAACACCGCCGACCTGCCGGCCGGCAGGGTGTGGATGGACGAGTTCGTCACCGTGGCGCGCAGGTGCGCGTCGGTGCTGCGCACCGGCGCGGTCACGTAGTCCAGCTCGGCGTCCAGGTCGAGCACCGCGACGGTCGCCCGGTGACCGGCGCCGTCCGCGGGGACCGCGACCGGCCGGGCGGGCTTGTACGACGCGGCAGCCATGCCCTGCTCGACGGTCGAGACCGCTTCGGCGAGCTCCATCGCGGCCATCGTGTCCATCGCGGCACCGTCGACGTCCATCGCCGCGCCGCCGAAGCCCGCCGCGGCCGGTCGCATCGCGCCGAGCTGTCGGGCCGCCCCGGCGGCCGGCACCGGCGGGCGGATCCGGTCCAGGTACCACGGGTCCAGCTCGGGCACCTTCTCCGCCGCAGCCGGGCGGGCGGTGGACAGCGTCAGCTCGCACTCGGGCCAGTCCTCGCCGGTGTGCTGGCTGACCAGGCCGTACCAGCTCAGCGACAGCCTCTCCCCGGTCAACCGGACGTCGTACGCCGAGGTCCAGCCGGCGCCGACGACGACGTACGACAGCTCGACCTCGACCTCGGCGTCGGCGTGGACCTCGAGCGACACGGTGGCGGTCAGCCGGTCCGGCCGGCGCTGCTGGGCGACGGCGGCGAGGCGGCGATCCACGGCGGCGATCCGGTCCTCGGCATCCCGGCGCTGCTCGGCGAGCTCGCGGCGGCGTGCCCGTACGCCGGTCAGCCGGCCGGCCAGCGACTCCGTGAACCCGCTCAGCGTCTCCGGTGCCGCGTCGCCGGACGCCAGCGCGCGGGCGTAGCTGTTGCCGGCCCGGCGGGCGAGCTGCTCCAGGAAGGCGTCCAGCCGGCCCTGCACGTCGTCGGTGTCGTTGAGCTCCGCGATCTCGGACTCGATCGTCCTGCGCTGCTGCTCCAGCTCGGCCACGTCCACGTCCGGCGTCCGGGCGTGGTGCCGCAGCGCGACGTCGACACCGAGCACAGTCGCCGGTCCGCGGCCGGCGACCCGGACCGAGTCCTGCTGCAGCCCCTGCGGCAACGGCTCGACCAGCACTCGCTGGTCGCCGGCTGCCAGCGTGATCCGCCCCCGGCGGGTGACCCGGGCCCGGTCCGGATAGACGGCGACGGCGACGATCGGAGCCTCGAGCAGCAGTTCGTCAGTCATGCTGCCGACAGTAGCCGCGCTGCCGGTCAGGCGTCGGCGGTCGTCAGGATGCCGGCCTCCGCCGTCGAGTGCGGGCGCCAGGTGCGCAGGTGGGCAAGGCCGATGCCCATGAACGCGATCACGCAGGCGAACCCGACCGCCTGGACGGCCTTCGGCTGGTTGCGGAACATGCTGGTCAACGGATCGTCTCCTCGGCGGGCAGGGCGAGTACGGCTCGCACCGCGGGTACGGCGTCGCGCAGTCGTCGTACGTCGTCGTCGGACGGCCGGCTGAGCCGGTCCGCGATCGCGTCATCGGCCTCGCGACGGGCCCGGTCGAGCTCGCGGCGCCCGGCCGCGGTCAGGCTGATCAGACTGGCGCGGGCGTCGGACGGGTCCGGATCGCGGCGGACCCAGCCCTGCTCCTCCTGGCGCTGGACCAGGGTGGTCATCGTCGGCTGCGCGCACCGGTCCGCCTTGGCGAGGTCGCTGACCCGGCTCGGGCCGAGCTCGTCGAGCCGGCCGAGCAACCGCATCGCCGCGTGCGGCATCGCGGAGATCTGACGTGGTGCTGACCACACACGAGGCGGCGATACTGACCGGGTGAGTGGTGCGGGCGGCGACGTCGAGTTGTTCGGAGAGTCGCCGGGCCGCGTGCCGGCCGCGACGATCGCAGCGCAGCGCGTCGCCGAAGTCCGCGACCGTCCTCTCGGCCGGCTGGACCTGCTCCGGTCGTCCTACGCACCGCCTCCGGGTGCCGCCCCGCTGCATCTCCCCTTTCCGCGCGCGGCGCTGGCGTTCATGGGCTGGCAGCTGCGGCGTGGCCTGCTCAACCCGCTCGACCATGAGCGTCCAGGCAGCCCGTGGTGGCGGGCGGTGAACGAACGACTGTTGCGCGACACCTGCGAGGCGCGATCGCGCCTCCTCGGCCACCCGGGCCCGGCGTCGTCGCCCAGCGTCGATCCGTCGATCCGCTTCGCCCGTCAGCCATCGCCCCGGACGTGGTACCTGGCCCACAACGTCACGATCGTCCGGGCATACCTCGACCACCGCGAGCTGGCGGAGCAGGAGAACCGAGTCGAGCGCTTCTTCATCAACCTCATCCTGGTCCGCGTGCTGTACGCCCATGCTCTCGTCGCCGCGCCCCGGCTCGCACTGGCCTGGCTCGCGCCGATCGGCCGATGGCTCGGCGATCCGCGGCTGGACCTGACGGGCATGTTCCTCTCGGTGTCGCGGGTTCTGCCGCACCGGTACCCGCTGCAGGGCGAGCTCGACGACTACATCGCCGCCGAACACGCCTTCGGCCGGCTCCTCGACGTGGCGTCATCGTGCCGCGCCTCACCGAGCTGTACCGCTGGTCGGCCGACGAGCTGCGGATCCCAGACGTCACCGACCTGGTGTGCGACGCCACCCCGGCCTATGCGTGGGATCCGCACGACCGCGAACCCTGGGCGCCGCCGCCCAAACGACTCGTCCGCGCCGTGCGCCGGGCTCTCCCGCTCGTCGATGCGGTGTGAGTGCATGGGCAGGATGGACGCAAGAGCCGGGGATTGGCAGCATCGAGGGGTGGTGGGCGATCGGGGTTGGTCGGATGGCGGGGTGGACATCCGGTTCCTGCGAGCTGCGGCGGAGACGGACGGGGCACTGCTGGAGCTCGAGACCACCGTGCCGCCAGGCGTGAAGGGACCGCCGCTGCACCTGCATCTGGCCGAGCGGGAGTCGTTCCGGGTGATCGACGGCGAGCTGGCGATCCGCGCGGGGCGGGACTGGCAGCTCTACCACGCCGGTGAGGGAGTCGTCGTCGAGCCGGGGACGCCGCACACGTTCGCGAACCGGTCCGATCACGCGACCCGGTTCGTCGTGGTGATCGAGCCGCCGGACCCGTTCGAGACGATGATCCGGCTCCGGCTGCAGTCGAGGCGGATGCCGCTGCTCAAGCTCGCCACCATCCACCACGGCGACACCGCAACGCTGATGCTGGCCGGCTTCCCCGTCCGGCCGCAGCGAATGGTCTGGAACGGCCTCGCCGGACTCGCCCGCATCCTTCGCCGCTGAAGAGACGGCTCATCAGGTGCATCTCGCCGGCCGACTCTACGACTGTGTTCACGGATCGCCATGGGAGAGCGCTCACCCATGGCGATTCGTGAACACACACAGGTCTGAGGCAGGCTGGGCGGCATGATCGTGGCCTTCAGCATCAGCCCTTCCGGCGGCGACGAGACCGGCGGAGTCAGCGCAGCGGTCGCCGAGGCGGTCCGGGTGGTCCGGGAGTCCGGGCTGCCGAACGAGACCAACGCGATGTTCACCAACATCGAGGGCGAGTGGGACGAGGTGATGGCTGTCGTCAAGCGGGCCGTCGAGGTCGTCGCGGCCACCTCACCGCGGGTCGGCCTGGTGCTCAAGGCCGACATCCGGCCCGGTCACACCGGCCAGCTCTCCGCCAAGGTGGAACGGATCGAGCAGCAGCTCAGTGGTTGATCAGTGATTGAGTTTTGGTAGCACCTGCTCGCCGAAGACCTTGGCCCACTCGGCCTGGTTGCGGCCGACGTTGTGCAGGTAGATCCGGTCGAAGCCCATGTCCACGTACCGCTGGATTTCGGCGCGATGCGCATCCAGGTCGCTGGTGATCAGCATCCGGCCCTCGAAGTCCTCCGGGCGTACCAGCTTGGCCATCTGCTCGAAGTCCAGCGGCGACTTGATGTCCTGCTTCGGGAACTTCATCCCGCCGTTCGGCCACTCGGTGACGGCGTTCGCGAGCGCCTCTTCGTCGGTCGGTGCCCAGGACAGGTGCAGCTGCAGGAGTTTCGGCATGGCGTCCGGATCCTTGCCGGCCTCGCGTGCGCCCTCGGCGAACTTGGCGAACACCTTCTGGATCTTCTCGGCGTTCGCGCCGACGGTGATGATGCCGTCGCAGAACTTGCCGGTCTTCTTCGCGGTGATCGGGCCCGCGGTCGCGACATAGATCGGCGGAGGCGCGTCCGGCATCGTCCACAGCCGGGTGGACTCGAGCTTGAAGTACTGGCCGGAGTACTTCCAGTCCTTCTTCCTCTGGCCGGAGTCGAACAGACCGTTGATGATCTCGATCGCCTCGAACATCATCGCGATCCGCTCCGGCGCCTCCGGCCAGTACTGCCCGACGATGTGCTCATTCAGCGCCTCGCCGGACCCGAGTCCGAGCCAGTGCCGACCCGGGTACATCGCCTCCAGCGTCGCCGACGCCTGCGCGATCACGGCCGGGTGCTGGCGGAACGACGGGCAGGTGACGCCCGGTCCGACGTCGCCCTTGGTGCGCTCGCCGATCGCGGTCATCACGTTCCACACGTACGGCGCCTGACCCTGCTGCGGCACCCACGGCTGGAAGTGGTCGGCGACCATCGCGCCGGAGAAGCCGTGCTGCTCGGCGGTGACGGTGAAGTCGAGGAGCTCGGCGGGAGCGAACTGCTCGCACATCGCGGCGTATCCGATCTGGGTCATGCCGCCACCTTATGCAGATCCCGAAGACAGGCTAGGTTCCCCGGCATGAAGATGCTGCGCGGTGCCGCTCTCACTGCCGGAGTCCTGCTGGCCGCAGGACAGCTGCTCCCCGTCTCGGCCTCGGCCCACCATGAGCCGTCGTACGACTGGGAGCTCACCCCCACGGGCAACACGGCCCGGTTCCGCGGGCTGGCCGCGGTCGACGAGGACGTCGCCTGGGTCGGCGGCAGCGCCGGCCAGGTGCTGCGGACCACGAACGGCGGCACGACCTGGCAGAACGTCAGCCCGCCCGGCGCGGCCGAGCTGCAGTTCCGCGACGTGGAGGCGTTCGACGCGCACCGCGCCGTCATCCTCGCGATCGGCCCCGGCGAGGCGTCAAGGGTGTACCGGACCGAGAACGGCGGCCAGACCTGGACCGAGACGTTCCGCAACACCGACCCGAACGCGTTCTACGACTGCTTCGACTTCTTCTCCGACAACAAGCGCGGGCTGGCGCTGAGCGACCCGGTGGACGGCAAGTTCCGGATCCTGGCGACCGACGACGGCGGCCGCAGCTGGACGGTCCAGCCGAACGCCGGGATGCCGGCGGCGCTGCCGGGCGAGTTCGCGTTCGCGGCCAGTGGTACCTGCCTGGTCACCGGCCCGGGCCGGACCGCGTGGTTCGCTACCGGCGGCGGCGACCGGCCGCGGGTGTTCCGAACCACCGACGGCGGACGCAGCTGGACGGTGACCGACTCGCCGATGGCCAGCGGTGAAGCGGCCGGCATCTTCTCCCTGGCGTTCCGGGACGCCCGGCACGGTGTCGCGGTCGGTGGCGACTTCCTGCTGCCGGACGCGGCGAACGACGCAGCGTCGGTGACCCGCGACGGCGGCCGGACCTGGACGCTGGTGCCGGAGGACCAGGCGCCGGGTGGGTACCGGTCCGGGTCCGCGTTCGTGCCGCGCACGGCCAGGACCGTGATCGCGGTCGGGCCATCGGGCAGCGACGTGAGCCGCGACGGCGGTTGGAGCTGGGAGGAGTTCGACACCGGAAGCTTCGACAGCGTCGAGTGTGCCCGCGGCGCGTGCTGGGCGTCCGGCGAGCAGGGCCGGGTGGCGAAGCTGGTTCGCTCCCGCTGACAGGTTGCTGTCATCCGGCGTTGGGCTGAGGTTCGCCGGGCCTGGGTAGGACAGGTGCCATGATCTCTTCCGCCCTCCGCCCCAGATCCCTGGTCATCGCCCTGATCGTCCTGGCCGGCCTGCTCGCGTCCGTGTCACCCGCGGCCGCGGGCGGCCACGACCGGCGGCTCGAGGTGCTGACCTTCAACATCCATCACGGCGCCGGTGAGGACGGCGTGCTCGACCTTGAACGGGTCGCGACCGTCATCGAGGACTCCGGTGCCGACGTCATCGCCATGCAGGAGGTGGACCGGCACTTCAGCGCACGCAGCGAGTGGGTCGACCAGCCGGCCTGGTTCGCCGAGCGGCTCGACATGCACGTGACCTACGCCGCGAACCTCGACCTGGACCCGCTGAACCCGGGTGAGCCGCGCCGCCAGTACGGCACCGCGATCCTGTCGAGGCACCCGATCATGGACTCCCGCAACACCTTGCTGCCGATGTACCCCGGCCAGGAGCAGCGTGGGTTGCTCGAGGCAACGATCAGGGTGCGCAGCAACACCGTCGTGGTGGCCAACACGCACCTCACGCACAACAACGACGCCGAACGCCAGGAGCAGGCCGACAAGGTGGTCGAGGTGCTCGGCGGCCGCGACGTCCCGACGGTGGTCACCGGTGACCTGAACGCCACCCCGGATGCGCCGGAGATCCAGACCCTGACCGGGGTCTGGGGCGATGCCTGGGCCGAGGTCGGCGTGGGACCGGGCTACACGTACGACGCTGTGAACCCGACCAAGCGGATCGACTACGTGCTGCACTCGTCACAGGTCGAGGCCCGCGCGGCCGAGGTGATCAGCACCGGCGCCTCGGATCACCTGCCGGTGCTCGCGGTCCTGGACGTGCCCGCGTCCTGAGCCGCCGGACCCCACTGCTCCGCCGGTACGACGCCGTCCGGCGGGGCACCGGGGTCCAGCCGCTCCTCACCGCGGATCCGGATCCGGTTGCCGCCGGCCCGCTTCGCGTCGTACATCGCCGCGTCGGCGAGCGCGAACGCGGCCGCGAGCCCGTCCGGCGTGGTCACCGGAGCCAGCCCGACCGAGACGCTGACGCCGTATCCTCGCTCTGGGGTCAGCTCCTCGACCGCCCGCACCGCACGGCGCAGCGCGTCCCGCGCCGCCAGCGGCAGCGTTCCTTCGAGCAGTACGACGAACTCGTCGCCGCCGTACCGGGCGATCGAGTCCGCTGGCCGCAGCGACGCGTGCAGCGCCTCGGCGACGGCACACAGTACGGCGTCCCCGACCGCGTGCGACCGGGTGTCGTTCACCTGCTTCAGCCGGTCCACGTCGATCAGCCCGACGGTCGCCTCGGCGTCCGGCCGGGCCGCCAGCCGGTCCGGCCAGGTGCCGACATCGCGGCGGTTCGGCAACCCGGTGAGCGGGTCGGTGAGGGCCAGCCGGTGTGCCTCGCCGCTGGTGCGCCGCAGGCGTTCGGCCGCGCCGCGGGCCTGGTAGTTCGCCAGCCGCTCCGACGGCATCGCCGACGCCGCCTGCTCGAGCTCCCGCAGGTAGGCGGTCAGCTGTGGCGGCTGGCCGCTGTGCAGCTGCACCAGCCGGGCCCGCTCCCGGACCGTCAGCATCCGCAGCTGCGGCACCGCCGTACCGGAGCCGACCAGCTCGACTGCCCGCTCGAGTACCGCGGCGGCCTCGGCGTCCCGGTTCCGCACCTCCAGGCAGCGGCCGAGCGCGATGTCCGCCCGGACCAGGTCCGCGTTGCTGGCGTACTCGCGGTCGATCACGGTGAACTCGGCCGGGTCCACTGCCATCGGGTCGGCCAGCGCCCGGGCCGTCAGCGTGCACGCGTCGAGCACCGGGACGGGCTCGTCGCCGACCTCGGCGCGGATCTCGGCGCCGGCCTGCCGGGCCAGCTCGAACCGGGACCGGGCCACGTCGGCCGCGCCGCCGGCTTCCTCGCAAAGTCCCCACAGCAGGCTGGTCCGGACCCGGTTACAGCCGACCACGAGCAGCTGGGTGCGGTCGTCGGCCAGGCTGAACGCGTTCCCGCTGACCGCGTCCAGCCGGTGGTGCAGGTCCGCGGCCCGGCTGATGATCGCGTGCGCCGGCTCGTACAGGCCGAGGAAGGCCAGGCACACGTGCAGGTCGTTGTAGGCGTACGAGAGCAGCCGCGGCTCGGACTGCTCCCAGCCGGCGACCCGGCCGGCGTCGTCGAGCAGCGTGCTCGCGACCACCACCTCGCCGAGCGCGTCCGAGTCGCGGTGCTGCCCGCAGAGCAGTACACCGAGTGTGGCGTGCGCATCGGCCTCGACCTCGCCCCGGCCGGCGGCGGTAGCGCGCCGGCCCCAGTCCTGGCACAGATCCCTGGCGGTGCCGAGATCGGTCTCGCTGTTCAGCCGGACGTGGATCGAGCCGCGGGCGGCCCGCAGGTACGGATCCGGCTCGGGACGGCGCGCGGCCTCGGCGGTGATCTCGTCCAGCAGGGCGATCGCCCGCGGCAGGTCCGAGTGCGCCGCATTGCGAGCCAGCCGGTTGACGTGCTCGAACCGGCCGACCAGCTCGGCGCTGCTCAGCTGCCGCAGCTTGGACATCTCGGGTCCGTTGGGGGCGTCCCTCCATGGGGGATCGGAACGGCACAAGAGTACGACCGCAGCCGTCCCACGCCCGTACGCCACACATGTCGCGGCAGAAGAATCCTTCGCGCAAATTACATTCCTGTAGTTTGTCAAGTCGACACGCCTGTCAACTCGTGGGATTTGTGTGAAAACTGTTCCCTTTGGGGCTGAACAGCACTAATGTCACGGGAGAAACGTGAAGAGCGGCCCTGTCACGAACCCTGGGGAAGGGGTTCGTGGCCCTGCGGAAGGAACCCAGACGTGCCGACGCCTACGGGCGCGACGCCTGGCAGTCGTACCGCGAGCACTGGGAAGGCCGGACGGGCATTGCTCGCCGGTGTGCTCGTCGTCTCGCTGTCGGGGTCGGTCGCCCTGACCACAGTCCCTGCCAACGCCGAGCCCGAGCCGCCCGTGTTCCCCTCCCGGTCGGAGGTCGACGCCGCCCGTCGCGCGGCCGGTGACAAGGCCACCCAGGTGGCCGCCGTCGAGGCCCGGCTGAACGGCGCCACCGCGCGGCTGGAGGCGCTCGGTCACGCCGCTGGGCGTGCCGCCGAGGCCTACAACGGCGCCCGGTACCGGCTGCAGAAGGCGAAGACCGAGTCGGCCGCCGCGACCGCCCGGTCGAAGAAGGCGCAGGCCACGCTGGCCGCCCAGGGCCGGCAGATCGGCCGGTTCGCCGCAGCCAGCTACCAGTCCGGCGGCACCCTGGCCCAGGTCGGCCCGTTGTTCACCGCCGACGGCCCGCAGTCGCTGCTGGACCGGGCCGGCACCGCGCAGTCGGTGTCGACCGCGATGCAGGGCGCGTACCTGCGCTTCACCGCGACCCAGGTGGTGACGAACGCGTTCAAGCTGCAGGCGGACCAGGCGGTCGGGGAGGTGAAGGCCGCGACCGACGCCGCGGCTGCCGCCAAGAAGCGCGCCGAGTCCGCGGTCGTGGCTCAGTCCGCCGCGGTCGCCTCGATGGGGACCGAGCGCAGGCAGTTGATCGGCCAGCTCGCGCGGCTGCGCAGCACGTCGTACCAGGTCGCCGAGCAGCGGCAGCAGGGCCTGGAGGAGCTGGCCCGGCAGCGGGCCGCGGCGGAGGCCGCGCGCAAGGCCGAGGAGCAGCGTCGACGGGCCGCGGCCAAGGCGGCGGCGGAGGCGGCCGAGCGGGCCGCGGAGGCCGCCCGCGCGGCGGAGAGCCGTGCGGCGAAGGCGCGCGCAGCGAGGGCGGCCGCGCGCGCGGCGAAGGCAGCGGAGGAGGCGCGCGAAGCCAAGGACCGCGAGGCTCGCGAGGCGGCTGCCCGCCGGGCCGAGGAAGCGGCCCGGGAGGCAGAGCGGGAGGCGGACCGGGAGAGCCGGCCGGACCAGCCGCGGAGCGACGACGACGGACCGTCCCGCAGCAGCCGCAGTGGAGCGGAGCGAGCGATCGACTTCGCCCGGGACCAGCTCGGCGAGCCGTACGTGTGGGGGGCCGACGGACCGGACTCGTGGGACTGCTCCGGGCTGACGATGGCGGCCTGGGCCCGCGCCGGGGTCTACCTGCCGCACTACTCCGTCGCGCAGTACGAGCAGACCCGGCACATCAGCGAGGACGAGCTCAGGCCCGGCGACCTGGTGTTCTGGGCCGACGACGCGAGCGACCCCGGAACGATCTTCCATGTCGGGCTCTACATCGGCGGCGGCGACATGATCCACGCTCCGCGACCCGGCTCGTCGGTGCGGGTCAACAGCATCTACTACTGGGAGGATCCGGACTTCTTCAGCAGGCCGTGACAGTTGGTCCGGTGAACGCCGTCGCCGAGCTCGACCTGCCCGATGGGCGGACGGTCGAGCTCGGCTCCGGCACGCACCGGCTGGTGTCGAGTCACTAGACGGGATCGCTGGCCGGGCACGCCGTCGTTATCCAACCGTGTTCAAAACGGAATACCGTCGCGGTCATGATCATCGTGACCGCAGCATTGAAGGGTGGCGTCGGCAAGACGACCACGTCGGTGTACCTCTCAGCGCTGGCTTCCTCCAACCGCCGCAGTGCCACCCTGATCGACGCAGACCCACAGGGCAGCGCCGCGGACTGGATCGACAACCACTCCGACGAGAGGTTGGAGCGGGTCGAGGTGGCCGAGGCGCCTACCGAGCGGCTGCTGAGCAAGGCGCTCGACAAGGTGCCACCGGGCGGCACCGGCATCGTCGATATGCCGCCGTCGCATGAGCGGCTGCTGAACAAGGCCGTCGAGCGGGCCCGGGTGGTGGTGATCCCGACCCGGGTCGGCGGGGTGGAGACACCTCGGGTGGAGACCGTGCTGAACCTGGTACCGGACTCGGTGCCGTACGGCCTGGTGATCTGCTCGGCGCGAACCTTCACCCGCTCCTACCAGGAGGCGGTGCAGGAGTGGGCCGAGGCCGGCGTACCGATCTGGGGCACGATCCCGGAGCGGGTCGCGATCACGGCCGGCCCGACCGGCCCGCTGTCCGGCGACGGCATCGAGGCTTACAAGAAGGTCTGGCGCAAGATCCTGGCTGCCGCCAGGACCTAGGGCACTTCTCTAGTGCGTTGAGGTCTTCAGGCGCTCGAAGGACGCGATGATCTCGGCCTCGGCATCCGCCCGGCCGACCCACTTCGCGCCCTCCACCGACTTGCCCGGCTCGAGGTCCTTGTAGACCTCGAAGAAGTGCTGGATCTCGAGCCGGTCGAACTCGGGCAGATGGTGGATGTCGCGCAGGTGCTCCTGCCGCGGATCACCGGCCGGGACGCACAGCACCTTGTCGTCGCCACCCTTCTCGTCCTTCATCCGGAACATGCCGATCGCACGCGACTTGATCAGGCAGCCGGGGAACGTCGGCTCGGGCAGCAGCACGAGCGCGTCCAGCGGGTCCCCGTCCAGACCGAGGGTGGTCTCGATGAAGCCGTAGTCGGCGGGATACTGGGTCGCGGTGAACAGTGTCCGGTCCAGGCGCAGCCGCCCGCTCTCGTGATCGACCTCGTACTTGTTCCGGCAGCCCTTGGGGATCTCGATGAAGACGTCGAACTCCATGCGGAGATACTGTCACGGTTCCGCCCGGACGATTGACTCATGGAGGCTTGGTTGCAGCGCGCAGCAGGTGCGGCGTTGGTCACGGTGCTGGCGCTCGCCGCCGGGGCCGTGCCGTCCCGCGCCGAGGTGCGGTCACAGCAGGTCGCGGCCCAGGCGCCGCCGGTCCTGCAGGTGGCGGCGACCGAGGGGGTCGCACCGACGGCCGCGGGAGTCCAGCGGGTGCTGCGGCCGGCGCTGCGGGACCCGGCGCTGGGACAGCATGTCGGGGTCGCCGTGTACGACGCCTCCCGCCGCAAGGCTCTGTACGGTGTCTCCGGCACGTTCGTCCCTGCGTCGACGCTGAAGGTGCTGACCACCACCGCGGTGCTGGCCGCGCTCGGACCGGAGCACAGGTTCACCACGAAGGTCGTCACCGGCCGGAGCGCCTCGTCGATCGTGCTGGTCGGCGGCGGCGACCCGCTGCTCGCGGCGAAGCGTCCGGCCGGTCCGGCGTCCCCGATGCCCGCCAGCCTCGCCGACCTGGCCGCCGCCACCGCGAAGGCGCTGAAGGCGAAGGGTGTCAAGCGTGTCTCGCTCGGGTACGACGCGTCGCTGTTCACCGGTCCCGCGGTGAACCACCGCTGGCTGCCGGCGTACCTCGCCGAGGGCATCGCCGCTCCGACGACGGCGCTCTGGACCGACCAGGGACGGCAGCGTCCCGGGTTCGCGAAGCGGTATCCGGACCCGGCCCGGGCCGCCGCCGCGCAGTTCGCGTCCCGGCTCAAGCTGGCCGGCATCTCGGTGGCCCCCGCCGGCAAGGCCAAGGCGGCGCCCGGCGCGGCCACTCTGGCCCAGGTGACCTCGCCGCGTCTGGCGTCGATCGTCGAGCACGTGAACCTGGTCAGCGACAACGACGGCGCCGAGGTGCTGCTTCGGCACGTCGGGCTGGCGACGAAGAACGGCGGCTCGTACGCGGGCGGGCTGAAGGGGCTGCGGTCCACGCTGACCGGCCTCGGCCTCTCGCTCGGCAAGGCCCGGCTGGAGGACGGCAGCGGGCTGGCCCGGACCAACGCCGTACCGCTGCAGCTGCTCGGCTCCGCGCTGACTCTGGCCACGTCACCGGACCAGCCCCGGCTCCGCGCTGTGGTGACCGGCCTGCCGGTCGCGGGCTTCACCGGCAGCCTCGCGGAGCGCTTCGCCGGCCCGGGTATGGCGGCCGGCGCCGGCTATGTCCGGGCCAAGACCGGCACCCTCACCGGTGTGCACTCGCTGGCCGGTCTGGTTCGGGACCGCACCGGCACCCTGCTGGTGTTCGTGGTCGCCACCGACCGCGTCGCATCTGACAAGGCGCTGGCCGCCCGGGCCGCGCTGGACCGCGTCGCCAGCGCGCTCGCCGCCTGCGGCTGCGGCTGACGCAGGCTCAGCCGAAGTCCATCACCTGGCGGATCTCGGTCTCGCCCTCCCAGCCGGGCCACAGCTCCTGGTGCAGCGTCATGAACCGGTTGGCCCACTCCACTGCTTCCTCTTTGCTTTCCACCTCGTAGAACGCGTACCCGCCGACCACCTCCTTGGCCTCGGCGAACGGCCCGTCGGTGATGGTCAGCTTCCCGCCGGACAGCCGGATCCGGCTCCCGGTCGCGGTCGGCAGCAGCCCGCCGGTGTCGACGACCACTCCCTTCTCCGCCGCCTCGGCACCGAGCTGCGCGATCGCCGCGAACAGCTCCGGCGGCGGTTGACCGACGTTCTCCGCACTCTTGACCAGAGTCATGAATCGCATCGCCCTGCCTCCATCCGTGTCGATGCCGACCGGGCCCGATGCCCGCCGACACCCCTGCGTCGATCACCCCCGCCCCGGATCGACACCACCACCACCTCCGAACCGCAAGTGCGCTTCAGGAGTAGTCCGTCCAGAATTGCTGTAGCCGGCCGATCGCCTCCTTCTTGCTCATCCCTGCGACTTCGCTCTCGGTCAGGCCCACCCGGGTGATCAGCAGGTGTACGACGTCGGCAGGTAACGACTCGGGTCGCTTCCGGGGCACACCACGATCCGGCTTCGCGCCGTCGGTCACGCAGGCCCAGAACGCCGCCTCGCCGACCCGCAGCTGATCACGAAGGATGTGCTGCCACAGGCTCGGCCCGTAGTCGGTGCGATCGACCGGATGGGAGACGCGAGTCCGGAGCACCGAGCCGTCCGGCAGGTCGAGCTCGAAGGTCAGGTGGTGCGTGCCGGTCCGTCCGCGTGCGGTGCGGACCTTCCGCCAGCCTTCCACCTGACAGAACCGCTCGTGGTCCTTGCGGGTCGGCTGTGGCCAGGTCATGCGGCCGGAGGCACGAGCCAGTCGCGGAGCTGGGAGTCGTCGCTGAGCGCGATGAGCTGGACCAGGCCCCAGTTCTCGTGATGGTTCGGGGCGTCGAGCAGGTGGTCCTGCCAGTCGTCGCTGTACTCGCGCAGAGCGTCGATCATCTCGTCCACGGCCTCGTCGAGGCTGCTGCCGTCGGCGGAGATCGGCAGGCCGGGGATGAACACCGACCAGCCGCCTCCCTCCGGGACCACCTGCGCCCGCGACGGGATGAGTGAGGCGAGGTAGAACCGGAGTCGGGCGGCGTCCACCACGGCCGACCGGGCACCGTCCCGCCGGACCGTCGCGACCCGGCCGCGCTCGGCGGCGTCCAGCAGGTCTTTCAGATGTGCTCGCGCTTCGCTGTAGCTGTCGAAGTGAACCCTTGACATCGCCGCTCCCGGTCGTCCGTCACCTGCACCGCCCAGTGTGGGGACGAGTTGTACGTACGTCAAGTACGTGACGTACGTGTGGCGAGATGGTTGACGACGTGCTCGGCGTCGGCGCCGACGCCGGCGAAAACCGATGACGGTTCGGAGTGCAGCCACGGCAGGCCGACGGCGTACAGGCCGGGGTGCTCGGTGACGCCGCGGACGTGTCGCGGGTATCCCCACTCGTCGAACACCGGTAGGTCGACCCAGCCGAAGTCGAGCCGGTACCCGGTCGCCCAGACCACGGTGCCGATGCCCGCCGCGGCCAGGTCCAGCTCGGTCGCGGTCGGCGGCACGTAGTCGTCGTACGGCAGGCGATCGTCCTGCGGCGCGTCGATCCCGGCCGCCGCGATGTAGGCGTCGAACAGCGGCTTGAGCTCCTCGTCGAACCCGGTGTCGGCGATGGTCAGCCGCTCGGCCAGGTCGTCGCTGAACCGCACCGTGGTCCCGTCCGCCGCCTCCAGCGCGCCGTACAGATGCATGCCTTGACGGGCGAACCAGCGCAGGTCGAGGTCGTGCCCGCCGTCCGTGCCGGACAGGTGCGGGTCGCAGCCGAACCGCGCCGCGGGCGTCGGTAGGTCGGCGACGGTCGGGAACGGTACGCCGACCTCGGCGCCGTGCAGGAAGCTCTGCATCAGCCAGTGGATGCAGTCCTTCCCGCGGTACCGGCGCGGTGCTCGCGGGCACTTCGACACCGCGAGATGCACGTCCCGGCGGGCCTCGTGCAGCTCCTCGGCGATCTGGGTGCCGGACTGCCCGGTCCCGACCACCAGCACCCCTCCGGCCGCCAGCTGACCGGGCCGCCGGTACTCCTGCGAGTGCAGCTGCTGGATCCCGTCGCCGAGCTGTTCCGCGGCCGCCGGGACCCGCGGCCGCTGGTACGGCCCGGTAGCCAGTACGACGTTGTGCGCGGCGTACGGTCCGCGGTCGGTGTGCACCGTGAACCCGTCCCCGTCCGCGGCCAGCCGGGTGACAGTGGTCCCCAGCCGGACCGGCGCGCCGAGCTGCGCGGCGTACGCCTGGACGTACTTGACCACGTCGTCGCGGACCATGAACCCGTCCGGGTCGTCGCCGCTGTACGGCATCCCGGGCAGCAGCAGGGTGAAGTTCGGCGCGACCAGCGTGAAGCTGTCCCAGCGGTCGTGCCAGCCGCCGCCGAGCTCATCGCGGCGCTCCAGCAGCACGTGCTCGATCCCGGCCCGGGTCAGCCAATGGCTGGTGGCGAGGCCGGCCTGGCCGGCGCCGATCACCACCGTGTCGATCGTCATCTCGCTCATCCAGGACCTCCCGGTGTCGTCGTGCGCCCGAGGCTAGGGATCCGGACAGCGGTGCCGCGTCAGCAGAATTGGCCAGCCACGCGCACCCCAGGTGGTTACTTCTGTGTAGAGATACGTTTGCTGCATGACTGGGGCAGCCGGGACGGCGGAGGAAAGCGCTACGGCGGACGTGGTCGACTGGGAGCTCGCGGGCCGTACGGCGCGCAAGCTGCTGCGGCCCGGGCCGGAGACGACCCGTGAGCAGGCCGAGGCAGTGGTCGCGCAGCTGCGGCAGTTCGCGAACGACTCCGAGTGGCACGTCCGCGAGTTCACCGGGCTGCACGCCACCTCGGCCACCGCGCCGGTCGTGATCGTGGACCGCAACGGCTGGGTGCAGGCCAACGCCGACGGCTTCCGGACCGTGCTGCGGCCGCTGACCGACAAGGTCCGCGCCCGCCAGGACCGCAGCTCGGCGTTCGGTACATCGGTGGGCTCGCGGGTGACCGCGGTCGAGACCGGCGCGCTGCTCGCGTTCCTGTCCACCAAGGTGCTGGGGCAGTTCGACCCGTTCTACCCGGCCGACGCGGTGCCCGGCTCGAACCTGACCGGCCGGCTGCTACTGGTCGCGCCGAACGTGGTCCAGGTCGAGCGCGAGCTCGGCGTGGACCCGCGCGACTTCCGGCTCTGGGTCTGCCTGCACGAGGAGACGCACCGGGTGCAGTTCACCGCGGTGCCGTGGCTGCGGGACCACCTGCGGGCCGAGATCGCCACCTTCCTGGATCAGACCGAGGTCGACCCCTCGGCGTACGCGTCGATGCTGCGCGACGCGATGCAGCGGCTCGGCCGGTCGGTGCGCGGCGACGGCGACTTCTCGCTGATCGACCTGATGCAGTCGCCGGAGCAGCGCGCGGTGCTGGACCGGCTGACCGGCGTGATGTCGCTGCTGGAGGGTCACGCGGACGTGGTGATGGACGGTGTCGGCCCGAACGTGATCCCGTCGGTCGACCACATCCGGTCCAAGTTCAACGCTCGCCGCAAGAGCGGCAACCCGCTGGACCAGCTGGTGAAGCGGCTGCTCGGCCTGGACGCCAAGCTGCGGCAGTACACCGACGGTGCCAGCTTCGTACGACGCGTGGTGGACCGGGCCGGGATGGACGGCTTCAACGCGGTCTGGTCCGGACCGGGAGCGCTGCCGACCAAGGCCGAGATCGCCGAGCCGGAGCGCTGGCTGTCCCGCGTCCACGGGTAGCGGTACGGCGATGCGTGGCCGGCTCGATCCCGCGGTGGCGGCTGCACGCGAGGCCGTCCGGGACGTGCTGGACGGGTTGCCGCAGGGAGCCGTGGTGCTGGTCGCCTGCTCCGGCGGCGCGGACTCGCTCGCGCTCGCGGCGGCGACCGCCTTCGTGGCGCCGAAGCTCGGCCTGCGTGCCGGTGCGGTGATCGTCGACCACGGCCTGCAGCCGGAGTCGGACCAGGTCGCGCGGGACGCCGCCCAGCAGTGCCGCGACATGGGGCTCGACCCCGTTCGGCTGGTGCCGGTCACGGTCGGAACCGAGGGCGGTCCGGAGGCGGCCGCGCGGTCGGCCCGGTACGACGCGCTCGACGCGCAGGCGGACGACCTCGGTGCGGACGTCGTACTCCTCGGGCACACCCGGGACGACCAGGCCGAGACCGTGCTGCTCGGTCTCGCCCGCGGCTCCGGCACTCGCTCGCTGGCCGGAATGGCCGCGGTCGCCGGGCGGCTGCGGCGACCGTTCCTGGACCTCGGCCGCGATACGACGGTCGCGGTCTGCGCGGCGCTCGAGCTGATCCCGTGGCAGGATCCGCACAACGACGACCCGTCGTACACCCGGGTCCGGGTCCGGCACGAGGTGCTGCCGCTGCTCGAGGACGCGCTCGGCCCGGGGGTCGGCGCCGCGCTGGCCCGGACCGCCGGGCTGCTGCGCGCGGACGCGGACGCCCTCGACGCGCTCGCCGCCGACCTGAGCCAGAGCGCGTTGCGGCGCGAGGGCGCAGTGGTCGAGTGCAGTGTCGCGGCGCTGGAGTCCGAGCCCCAGGCGCTGCGTACCCGGGTACTGCGGCTGGCCGCGCTGGCCGCCGGCTGCCGGGCCACCGACCTGACCGCCGGGCACATCGCCGCGGTCGACGCGCTCGTCACCGACTGGCACGGCCAGCGCTGGATCGACCTGCCGCAGTCCGTCCGCGCCCTCCGCCGAGACGGCGTCATCCTGCTCGACCCCGGTGTGACACCCTAAGCGGCGTGGACTGCGCGGACATCGAGAAGGACCTGACCGAGACCCTCGTCACCGAGGAGCAGATCGTGGCCCGGCTCGGTGAGCTGGCCACGGAGATCGAGCGGGACTACGAGGGCACGGACCTGCTGGTGATCGGGGTCCTCAAGGGCGCCGTGATGGTGATGGCCGACCTTGCCCGCACCCTGACCCGGCACATCGAGATGGACTGGATGGCGATCTCGTCATACGGCTCCGGGACCAAGTCGTCCGGTGTGGTCCGGATCCTCAAGGACCTGGACACCGACATCACCAACCGGCACGTGCTGATCGTCGAGGACATCATCGATTCCGGCCTGACGCTGAGCTGGCTGGTCCGGAACCTGCAGTCCCGCAAGCCCGCCTCGGTGGAGATCTGCACCCTGCTGCGCAAGCCCGACGCGGCCAAGATGGCCGTCCCGGTGAAGTACGTCGGGTTCGACATCCCGGACGAGTTCGTGGTCGGCTACGGCCTCGACTACGCAGAGAAGTACCGCAACCTGCGCTGCGTCGTCACCCTCGCCCCACACGTCTACTCCTGACCCTCGTTGCGGGCCGACTTGCGCCGCGCGAGACACTGGGGGCGGTGTACCGTCACAAGCCCACAGTCGGGCTGCTCGAGCTAGGAGGGACGGGGCCACGGCCTCGAACATGGACGTGAAGCGTATCTTCCGCGGACCGCTGTTCTGGATCTTCGTCGCCTTCTTGGGCGTCATGGTGATCGGGCAGCTCCTGACGAGCTCGAGCGGCTACAAGTCCGTCGACACCGGCCAGGTCGTCGAGATCATCAAGGACGGCCGGGATATCAAGGCCGTCACCCTGATCGATCCCGACCAGGAGATCCGGATCGAGAAGACCGACGGGACCAAGCTTCGAGCGCACTGGGTCGATGGTCAGGGCACCGCCCTCGGTACCGACCTGCAGAACCTGTACAACAGCAACCGGATCGAGAACTACAACGTCGAGAACCCGAAGCCGAGCTTCATCGGCCAGGTGCTCTCCACGCTGATCCCGTTCCTGCTGATCGCGGTGGTGTTCATCTTCCTGATGAACTCGATGCAGGGCGGCGGGTCGCGGGTGATGAGCTTCGCCAAGTCGAAGGCCAAGCTGATCAGCAAGGACACCCCCAAGACCACGTTCGCCGACGTCGCGGGTTGCGACGAGGCGATCGAGGAACTCGGCGAGATCAAGGAGTTCCTGCAGGAGCCGGGCAAGTTCCAGGCGGTAGGGGCGAAGATCCCGAAGGGTGTGCTGCTGTACGGCGCGCCCGGTACCGGCAAGACCCTGCTGGCCCGTGCGGTCGCCGGAGAGGCGGGGGTTCCGTTCTACTCGATCTCGGGCTCGGACTTCGTAGAGATGTTCGTCGGCGTCGGCGCCTCTCGGGTGCGCGACCTGTTCGAGCAGGCCAAGGCGAACGCGCCGGCGATCGTGTTCATCGACGAGATCGACGCCGTCGGCCGGCACCGCGGTGCGGGTCTCGGCGGTGGTCACGACGAGCGTGAGCAGACCCTGAACCAGCTGCTGGTCGAGATGGACGGCTTCGACGTCCGCGGCGGCGTGATCCTGATCGCCGCGACGAACCGGCCGGATGTGCTGGACCCGGCGCTGCTGCGGCCGGGCCGGTTCGACCGCCAGATCACCGTCGACGCCCCGGACCTGCCCGGCCGGGAGAAGATCCTCCAGGTGCACTCGCGCGGCAAGCCGATGGCGCAGGACGTCGACCTGACCGCGGTCGCGCGTCGTACGCCGGGCTTCACCGGCGCCGACCTGGCGAACGTGCTGAACGAGGCCGCGCTGCTCACCGCACGGTCGAACAAGAACCAGATCGACAAGGACATGCTGGACGAGGCGATCGACCGCGTGATCGCCGGACCGCAGCGTCGTACCCGGCTGATGAGCGACAAGGAGAAGGTGCTCACGGCGTACCACGAGGGCGGTCACGCGCTGGTCGCCGCCGCGCTCCCGCACAGCGACCCGGTGCACAAGGTGACGATCCTGCCGCGCGGTCGCGCGCTGGGCTACACCATGGTGCTGCCGGACGAGGACAAGTACTCGACCACCCGGTCGGAGATGCTGGACAAGCTCGCCTACATGCTCGGTGGCCGCGCCGCCGAGGAGATGGTCTTCCACGACCCGACCACCGGCGCCAGCAACGACATCGAGAAGGCCACCGCGCTGGCCCGGGCGATGGTGACGCAGTACGGCATGACCGAGCGGCTGGGCGCGATCAAGTTCGGCGAGGACTCCCCGGAGCCCTTCCTGGGCAGGGATCTCGGCAGTCAGCGCAACTACTCCGAGGAGATCGCCGCGGCGGTCGACGAGGAGGTCGGCAAGCTGATCCTGACCGCGCACCAGGAGGCGTTCGACATCCTGGTCGACAACCGCGCGGTGCTGGACCACCTGGTCGAGGAACTGCTCGAGCGCGAGACGCTCGACAAGACCGAGGTGGCCCGGGTCTTCGAGCCGGTGCGCAAGCGCCCGAGCCGGCCGGCCTGGACGGGTTCACCGACCCGGGAGCCGTCCGAGCTTCCGCCGGTGCAGCCGCTGCCGAGCCGCGGCGACCAGAACGGCTCGCTGCAGGACATCATCCCCGGCGGCGTGGTCGGTCCGGACGAGGCGGCCCACGGGCCGTCGTACGGCAGCGGGCCGACGCCGCCGAGCGAAGCCTGACGCCGCCTCAGTGGCCGCACAGAAGTTCGATCACAAGCGGGCCGAGGCCGCTGTCCGGGAGCTGCTGATCGCGATCGGTGAGGACCCGGATCGCGAAGGGCTCCTGGAGACCCCGGCGCGGGTGGCCCGGTCGTACGCCGAGATGACGGCCGGGCTGTGGCACACACCGGACGAGGTCCTCCGTACCACGTTCGACCTGGGCCACGACGAGATGGTGCTGGTCAAGGACATCGAGGTCTGGTCGCTGTGCGAGCACCACCTGGTGCCGTTCACCGGGGTCGCGCACGTCGGCTACATCCCGAGCGAGGACGGCCGGATCACCGGACTGTCCAAGCTGGCCCGGCTGGTCGACGTGTATGCCAAGCGCCCGCAGGTCCAGGAACGCCTGACCACCCAGGTGGCCGACTCGCTGATGGACCTGCTCGAGCCGCGCGGCGTGATCGTGGTGATCGAGTGCGAGCACCTCTGCATGACGATGCGCGGCGTCCGCAAGCCCGGCGCCAAGACGATCACCTCCGCGGTCCGCGGTCAGCTCCGCGAACCCGTGACCCGCGCCGAGGCGATGAGCCTGATCGTCGGCTGACGAGGCCTTCCAGGGCTTGAAACTTCGTGACAACGGCAGGAAGATGCCTGCACCGACGGGTAGACATTGAGTGGTTGCATCAATACGTTCCGTTACGGCGCGATTCCCGCGCCCTCGGGAGGAGGAACGCATGATCTTCGGCACGCTCGCGCGGGTGGTTGTCACAACCGATCGGTGAGGCGCTGACCGCCAGTGGCGCCTCATTGGTGCTGGGATAGCAGCCGTCGGTTGGAGAGCCGGCGGCGGATGGGGCCCGGTGCCAAGGTGGGGCGGATCGCCCCGGATCACTCAGGTGGTCGGGGTCGATCCGTCCCACCGCTCATATCGGGCCGCTTCATTCGGGGCACGGCACGCAGCCGTCCACGGTGGCCACTACGGTTGTCGCGTGCAATCCGCCCCGATGACTCCCACCAGGCGCCAGGTCGACGGCCTTCCGCGGCCGGACCGGTGCCTGGTGATGGGTGTGGTCAACGTGACCCCGGACTCGTTCTCCGACGGCGGCGAGTGGTTCGAGCCGGGCGCCGCGATCGCGCACGGTCGCGAGCTGCTGGCGCGGGGCGCGGACGTGCTCGACGTCGGCGGGGAGTCGACCCGGCCCGGTGCCGAGCGACCGGAACCGGCCGAGGAGCTGCGCCGGGTACTTCCGGTGGTCGACGCGCTGGCCGCCGAGGGTGCCGTGGTCTCGATCGACACCATGCGTGCGGACGTCGCCGCCCGGGCGCTCGATGCCGGTGCCACCGCGGTCAACGACGTGTCCGGCGGCCTCGGCGACCCGGACATGCTCGCGCTGGTGGCGGCACGCCGCGCGCCGTACATCTGCATGCACTGGCGTGGACACGCCGCGGAAATGCAGACCAGGGCGACGTACGACGACGTGGTGGCCGACGTGGTCCACGAGCTCGGCGACCGGGTCGCGGCGCTGACCGACGCTGGGATCGACCTGGGCCGGGTGGCGGTCGACCCAGGGCTCGGGTTCGCGAAGACGGCCGAGCACAACTGGCAGATCCTGCGCCGGCTGGGCGAGCTGGACGCCCTCGATCTACCGGTACTGATCGGTGCGTCGCGGAAGGCTTTCCTCGGCAGGCTGCTCGCGGATCCCGCCACCGGTGAGCCGCGGCCGACCGTCGCCCGGGACGACGCCAGCGCTGCGATCTCGGCTCTGGCGGCGGCCGCCGGCGTCTGGTGCGTCCGGGTGCACGAGGTGGCCTCGAGTGCCGACGCGGTCCGGGTCGCGCGCCGCTGGACGGCCGATGACTGACCGCCCAGACGAGGTGACCGCCGCGGTGCTGAACGCGAACCAGGCGTTCTACAACGCGTTCGAGGCCGGCGACCTCGACCTGATGGCGGCGATCTGGCTGCCGCAGCCGGACCCGGTCTGCATCCACCCCGGCAACGTCGCGATCAACGGGTACAACGAGCTGATGCGGGCCTGGGCGATGATCTTCGCCAACACGCCGTACATCCAGTTCTTCCTCACCGACGTGGTGACGCGGGTGGACGACGACGTGGCGTACGTGACCTGCACGGAGAACGTGCTGTCGTCCGGCGAGGGGGCGCCCGAGGAAGGCTTCGCGGGCGGGAAGGCCCTGGCCACCAACGTGTTCCGGCGCACATCGACTGGCTGGCGACTGTGGATCCACCACGCGTCCCCGGTACTGTCGACAGGGGGTCAAGCGGAGGAGGCAGGGTGAGCGGTGCGGTGCTGCCTGCCGACCTGATCGAGATCCGCGGGATCCGGGGATTCGGGCGGCACGGAGTGTTTGCGCACGAGCGCGCGGACGGGCAGGAATTCGTCGTCGACGTGCGGCTGGAGCTGGATGCTCGCGAGGCCGCGGCCTCCGACCGGTTGGCGGATACCGTCGATTACGGCAGGATCGCGGCAGAGGTTCATACCGCGGTCGAGTCGGACCCGGTCGACCTGATCGAGACGCTTGCGGAACGTATCGCGGAGCGGTGCCTCGCGGATCCGCGGGTCGCCGCGGTCGCGGTGAGTGTTCACAAACCCTCGGCACCGATCACGGTGCCGTTCGACGATGTAGTACTGACAGTCCACCGACGACGCACTGCCCCCCAAGACGCCGAACTCGGAGATACCCGTGACTGAGACCCCTAGTCCCCACGTCATCGACGCCGACACCCTGAGTGGCGGTCTGAAGCCGATCCGGCAGATCATTCTCTCGCTTGGCAGCAACGTCGGCGAACGCGAGGCGAACCTGCAGGGCGCGGTCGACACATTGCAGGACACCCCGGACGTCAAGGTGGTCAGCGTGTCACCGGTCTATGCGACCGAGCCGGTGAACGCGCCCGAAGGCTCGGAGGAGTTCCTCAACATCGTGCTGCTGGCCGATACGACGCTGTCGGTCGACACGCTGCTCGAGCGCTGCCAGGCGGTCGAGCAGGCGTTCGGGCGGGAGCGCAGTGTGCCGGGAGCACCGCGAGCGCTCGACGTCGACCTGATCACGTACGGGAACAAGACGATCGAGGCCGAGGGCCTCACCGTCCCGCATCCGCGGGCGCACGAGCGAGCCTTCGTGCTCGCGCCGTGGCTGGACATCGAGCCGGACGCCGAGCTGGTCGGGTACGGCCGGGTCGCGGACCTGCTGCAGAACGTCGGGACGTCCGGTGTGAAGCGTCTCGACGACGTGGCCATCGAGCTGCAGTAGTGGCCACCGGACCCAGCTCAGGGGGCCGGGCCGGGCCGGAGGGCCCGGAGCAGCCGCAGCCGGGACGGATCCGGCCGATCTCGCGCCGGCTGCTTGTCGCGCTCGGGGTACTCGGTACGGCCGTCGGCTGGACCGTGATCGCCGTGATCGAGAACGGCGGCGGCGTCGCGCCGACGCTGTCCTGGCTGACCCCGGTCGCCTGGGGCTTCCTGGCCGCACTGCTGTTCCTGGCCGCGCGGAACACGCACCAGCGGATCCAGGTACGCCGTGAACGGGTCGACCCGCAGCGCGCCGTCTTCCTGCTGCTGATCGCCAAGGCCAGCGCATTTGTCGGCGCGTTGTGCACGGGTGTTTACGCAGGGTTCGCGTTGGCCTTCATCGACTCGCTCGAGGCATCGGGTCCGCGCAGCAGGACCATCACGGCCGGGTTATCGGGCGTGTTCGCTGTTCTCGTTGTCAGGGCTGGATTGATGCTCGAGCGAGCGTGTCGTGTACCGCGGAACCCTGACGAGACAACGTAGGGTTTTGGCCCATGGGGCAAAGGGGTACCCGCCGACGGGCCAGGGCGACCGTTCTCGCCGTCGCGTACTCGGTGTCGGTGGCCATCCTTGTCGGCGTGGTCTTCGTCTTCGTCGCGGACAGCGCGTGGGCCCTGCGCGGCATCGCCCTCGGCGCCGCCTTCGCCGGCATTGCCGCGATGCTGATGGTCCGGCACCAGCTGCTCGTCGAGCGTGCGTCGTACGGTGAGGAACGCAGCCGGGTCGCACAGGAGTACAGCCGCCTCACCAACGCGCGCGTCGTCGAGAACGCCGAGTTCGTCGAGACCATGCACGCCCGCCTCGACAAGATCGAGTCCGAGGTAGCCACCGTCATCCAAGCCGGCGACCGTTACTCCACCCAAGAAGCCCCCACCGTCGTAAACCTTCACTCCGCCTAACTCCCCTTTCCATTCATCGGGCCCTTGTGACCCGGCGTGTCGTCGTTCGTCGGGCCCTTGTGACCACGCCCCTTGGGCACCTGTGGACAACCGGCGTCGTGACTGACGCCGGGCCGAGCATGCTGCTCCGGTGACCACGCCGATCGCGAACCCGGACCTGCTGCTCGACGGACTCCCGTTCACCCGGGCCGAGGCACTGCTGGCCGGCCTGAGTGCAGCCGAGCTGCGCCGGTTACGCCGGATCGGCGTGATCACGCCGGTCGTACGGGGCGTGTACGTCGACGCGTGCGTCGAGGACTCCCTGCCTCTGCGGGCGGCCGCCGTGGCCAAGGTCGCGCCGGACGACGCGGTCGTGTGTCGCCGTACCGCTGCCTGGCTCTTCGGGATCGACGCGTTGGCGATGGAGGAGATCGTCGAGCTGCCGAAGGTCGACTTCGTCCGCCAGCGGTCGGTCCGGGCACTCAAGTCGTCCGGCGCCAACGGTCACTCGCAGACTCTGCTGGACGGCGACGTCATCGAGTGGCACGGGCTCCGGGTGACGTCACCGGTGGCGACGGCCGTCCATCTCGCCCGCCACCTCACCCGGCCGTTCGGGCTCTCGGCGCTGGACGCGATGGCGCGGGCCGAGCTGGTGACGCCGTCGGCGGTCAGGGACGCCGTCCGCAGGTACCCGCACCACCCCGGCATCCGGCAGGCCCGCGAGCTGGCCGGGCTGATCGAGCCGTCGGCGGAGTCGCCGGGCGAGTCGTGGCTACGGCTGCGGATGATCGACGCCGGCTTCCCGCGGCCGATCCCGCAGGTGGTGATCAAGGACGGGGCTCGCGAGTACCGGGTGGACCTGGCCTTTCTCGATCCGCTGCCGGGCCGGCGGGCTCGGCGGCTGGCGCTCGAGTACGACTCGGACCAGTGGCACACCACGCCGGAGCAGGTCGCCGAGGACAGCGCTCGACGTGGGCGGCTGGACCGGCTGGCGTGGGAGGTGCTTCCCGTCCGTCGTTGGCAGGTGTGGGGTGCCGATCCGTCGCTGGAGAAGGCGGTCGGCGAGCTGCTGGGGATTGCGCCGCGGTTGCCGCGCAGGTGGTGATGTGGTCACAAGGGCCCGATGAGTGACGACACGCCTGGTCACAAGGGCCCGATGAATGGAAGTTACTTGTCGATGTCGCCTACTACGAAGAACATGCTGCCGAGGATGGCGACCATGTCGGCGACGACGCAGCCGGGGAGCATCTCGGGGAGGACGGCGATGTTGTTGAAGGAGGCCGAGCGGAGCTTCAGGCGCCACGGGGTCTTGTCGCCGCGCGAGACCAGGTAGTAGCCGTTGATGCCGAGCGGGTTCTCGGTCCACGCGTACGTCTGTCCCTCGGGCACCTTGAGGATCTTCGGCAGCCGGACGTTGACCGGTCCCGCGGGTATCGACGCCAGTCGGTCCAGGCAGGCGTCGACCAGGTCCAGCGAGACCTTCACCTGGTCCAGCAGGACCGAGAAGCGCGCGAAGCAGTCGCCGTCGGTACGGCCGACCACCCGCAGTACGCCGTCGCGGGCCAGCTCGTCGTACGCCAGGTACGGCTCGTCGCGGCGCAGGTCCGCGTCCACGCCGGACGCCCGGGCGATCGGGCCCGAGACGCCGTACGACGTGATCAGCTCGGGCGCGAGCCGGCCGACGCCGACGGTACGGGCCCGGAAGATCTCGTTGCCGAGGACAAGGTTCTCGATATCGGGCAGCCTGCCTCGGACCGCATCCACCGCCGCGCCGGCCCGGCCCAGCCAGCCGACCGGCAGGTCCTCCTTGAGCCCGCCGACCCGGTTGAACATGTAGTGCATCCGCCCGCCGGACAGCTCCTCCATCACGGCCTGGACGGTCTCGCGCTCCCGGAACGCGTAGAAGATCGGCGTGATCGCGCCCAGCTCCAGCGGATACGAGCCGAGGAACATCAGGTGGTTCAGCACCCGGTTCAGCTCGGCCATCAGGGTCCGGATCCATATGGCCCGGGCAGGCACCTCGAGGCCCATCATGCGTTCCACCGCGAGCACCACGCCGAGCTCGTTGGAGAACGCGGACAGCCAGTCGTGCCGGTTCGCGAGCACGATGATCTGCCGGTAGTCGCGGACCTCGAACAGCTTCTCGGCGCCGCGGTGCATATACCCGATGATCGGCTCGCAGCCGAGGATCCGCTCGCCGTCCATGGTCAGCCGGAGCCGGAGCACGCCGTGCGTGGCGGGGTGCTGCGGGCCGATGTTCAGCACCATGTCGATGGTCGCGAGCTCGGACCCGGTTCCGGTGCCGCCGCGCTCGTACGCCGAGTCCAGGCCGGCCGCGCCGGCGCCGAGTCCGACGACTCGCTCGGTGGTCATGCGCTCAGGCTATCGGCGATCGCTTCCTGCCAGGACCGCAGGAAGGCCGGATAGCCGCCGGCGAACTCGCGCAGCCCGTCCCGCCCAGCCTCGGACAGTGCGGTCAGCTCGTACGTCACGGTCACCGAGCAGCCTTCCGTGGTGTCCTCGAGTACGACGGCCACGGTGCCGGCCCGCGCGCCCGGCGTGACCCGGGCGTACCGGATCCGGCGGCCGGGCTCGCGTTCGAGCACGATCCAGGTGGTGGTCGCGCCGTGCGCCGCGGTCACGAACACGGTGCCCGGCGCATCGTCGTCGCCAGCCGGCACCGGGTACCGCGGATCCCAGCCGTCCACCCAGGTCCGCTCGCCCTCCGGCGTGAACAGCCGGTACGCCGCCGAGGCCGGCAGCGGGACGGTCAGCTGCCCGGTCAGCACGTACTCGGCGCCGGTCACACCCCCACCGTAACCGCGGCCGCGACCGGAAATACCCCGCGCCGTGACAGGCTGGGTGCGTGAACGACCTCTTCGCCCCCGCCGATGTGAGCTGGACGCCGGTCTCCCCGCGGCTGGCGAGCCTGCGCCGGGTCACCGCAGCCATCCTGATCGGCATCGTCGGAGTGCCCGTCGCGCTGCTGCTTGGCCTGTTCGCCGACTGGCTGTACGCCGGACTGGCCGCGGTCGTCGCGCTGGCGTCGTTCGGCTGGGCCTGGGTGCTGGTCGGACGCAACCAGCGGTCCTGGAAGTACGCCGAGCGCGAGGACGAGCTGCTGGTCACGCACGGGGTGATGTTCCGCGAGCTGGTCGTCGTGCCGTACGGACGGATGCAGTTCGTGGACGTGACGGCGGGACCGCTGGAGCGGTCGTTCGGGCTGGCCACGGTCGAGCTGCACACCGCGACCCCGGCGACGGACGCGAAGATCCCCGGGCTGACGCCGGACGAGGCGGCCCGGCTGCGCGACCGGTTGTCGAAGCTCGGGCAGGCGCAGGCGTGGGGCCTGTGAGCGACGAGAGCGCCGAACCACAGCAGCCCGTCGCGAGCCCGCCGGAGATCGCAGCGGTCGGGGTGCTGGCGCCGGCCCGGGTGCATCCGCTGACGCCGTTCGTGCGCGGCTGGGGGTACTTCGTCGGCGCGGTGGCGGTGATAGCGCAGAACGAGGGGCTGCGCAGCGAGCTGAGCTGGGCGGTGATCGGTCTGCTCGGCGTCTTCGTCGGCGGCGTCGTGCTCGGCGGGCTGTCGTGGTGGTTCACCAAGTACCAGCTGACTCCGGACGCCCTGCGGGTCGACTCCGGCTTCCTGTTCCGGCGGACCCGGATCATGCGGTTCGACCGGATCCAGGCGATCGACGTCGCGCAGCCGTTCGTTGCCCGGCTGTTCGGGCTGGCCGAGCTGCGGATGGACGTGGCCGGCGGTGGCGGCAGTGACGGGCGGCTGAGCTACCTGATGCTGGCCGACGCCCGGCGGCTGCGGGCGACGCTGATCGCGACGGCGTCCGGGCTGACGCAGGAGTCGATGCACCCGGAGACGATGGAGGCGCCGCAGCAAGCTCTGCTGACGGTTCCGACGAAGCGTCTGCTCGGCGCCACCCTGCTGTCCTCGACCTTCCTCGCGTCGGCCGGCGGCCTGATCTGGCTGGCGGTGTCCACCACCGTGTTCGACTACCACATCGGACTGGTCGCGGGCATTCCGCTGCTGCTCGGTGTGGTGCAGCCGATCTGGAAGCAGGTGATCGGCAACCACGGGTTCACGGTGTACGAGTCGCCGGACGGGCTGCGCACCAAACGCGGCCTGCTCGACCTGCAGCGGCAGACCGTGCCGCCGGGCCGGGTGCAGGGCCTGCTGATCTCCGAACCGCTGCTGTGGCGGCTGCTCGGCTGGGGCAAGGCCGACCTGGACATCGCCGGAGTGGCCGGTTCCAACGACCTGGACGAGATGACGAACGGCGCGCAGCTGCTGCCGGTCGGCGACCGCGCCGAGCGGGCTGCGCTGCTGCACCGGGTTCTGCCCGGGCTGGACCTTGCGGCGATCGAGATGCACCCGGCGCCGGAACGGGTGAAGTGGCTGCGGCCGGTCGGCTGGCGGTATCTCGCGTACGGTGCCGACGACCAGGTGCTCGTCACGGTCCGCGGCTGGATCAACCGGCGGACCAGCGTCGTACTGCATCACAAGACGCAGTCGGTACGGCTGGAGCAGGGCCCGCTGCAACGGCGGCTCCGGCTGGCCCACGTCCACGTCGACACCCCGACCGGGCCGACGGACGCGGTGGCGCTGCACCGGGACGTCGAGGATGCGGCCGGGCTGCTCGCCGCGCAGGCGGACCGGGCCCGGCATGCGCGCCGTACGCAGAACGACGGCGTCTCCTGATGGCCGGTCGGCGGCTGCTGGTCATCGGCGCTGTGCTCCTCGCCGCGGTCGTGCTCGGCGGTGCGGCGCTGCGCTGGATGATGCAGGACAACTCGGACGTGATCCCGCCACCGCTGCCCGGGGTGGTCCGGTTCGACGTGACGAATGCCCGGGAGCACATCGACGGCGAGGTGCGGTATCCGCAGACCCCGCCGGTCGGTGGTGCGCACCACGGCGACTGGCAGAACTGCGGCTTCTACTCCGAGCCGGTCCGGAGCGAGAACGCGGTGCACGCACTGGAGCACGGCGCGGTCTGGATCACCTACCGCGAGCCGCTGGCCGACTCCGACCGGCAGGCGCTCACCGAGATCGCACGGTCGAACGACTACGTCCTGGTCAGCCCGTACCCGGGCCTGCCCACGCCGGTGGTCGTCTCCGCCTGGCGGCACCAGCTGCGGCTGGACAGGCTCGACCGAGTCCGGGTGGACGGGTTCGTCCGGGTATTCTCCGGGGGCACCACCGCGCCCGAGCCGCACGGCTCCTGTCAGGGCGGCGTGGGCGAACCCGACGCAGGCTGACAGGAGATCCAGGCGAAGCCACCCAGCCCGGCCGGGTCGAGCAGTTCAGCGGCCTCGCCGGCGGCGGACAGCTCGCGGACATACCGCTGCGGGTCGCTGGTCGCGAGGTCGAGCGCCGGCCGCGCGGCCGTGATCCCCAACGACTGCATCACGTCCCGCTGCGACTGGACGACGCCGCCCACGGCCGCCGCGACCGCGTCCACCGCGACATGCGCGGTCAGGTCGCACGACCCGTCCGGCACCGGGGCGCAGACGCGCCCGGCGGCGTACCCGATCAGGCTCCCGTACGGCGGCCGCCGGTCCCGGGTGTGCCCGTAATCGATCGCCACCGCCAGCCCGTCCTCCAGTCGGCGTACGACCTCCGCCCAGGCGGCGTCCCGGGTGGTCCCGATCTCGGCCCGGTCGCCGGGCTCGGCCAGCGGCCACCACTGCTCCAGCCAGGTCATGTCGTTGCCGTCGACGACATCACCGAGCTCGTTGCCGTCGGCAAGCACATACCGCGGCCGGCCGTCCGGCGACAGCTCGGCGACCTCACACGGCACGTTGTCCAGCCACTCGTTCGCGATCACCAACCCGCTGAGCCGCTCCGGCAGCTCGTCATCCAGCTCGATCGACCGCACGGTGAGACCAGGCGCCTGCACCTCGATCTGCGCGGCAAGCTCGCAGCGCCCCGCGCCGATGTCGGTCACGGTGGTCGCCCCGACCCGCTCCGCCAGCCGGATCATCGCGGTCGCGAACAACGGCGAGGCGTGCACCGAGGTCCGGAAATGGTCCGCGGGTGCGTTCCGGCGGTAGAACCCGTCCGGCCCGTACAGCGCGGACTGCCAGGCGTCCCGGAACGTGTCCACGCCCTGGACGGTAGCCCGTCCCGGCGAACCGTGAAGCCTCCGGGTACGGCGTGCGCACCCTGCTCGAGCTGCTCTCCACGTATCGCCCGTGAGCGGCGGCGCTCACCGGCCCTGACCGGCCGCCCCGTAGGCTGGCCCGGACGTCTGGTACCCGGCAGGGACTGGAACGAGAGGCAGCACGTGTATCTCATCGGCATCGTCGGCGCCGGGCGCGCCGGCACCGTGATCGGCGCCGCGCTCCGTGCCGTCGGCCATCAGCTCGTGGGCGTCACCGCCCGGTCCACGCAGTCCCGGGACCGGGCCGCCGCCCTGCTCCCCGGCGTACCCATCGTCCGGCCGCCCGAGCTGACCGGCGCCGAGGTCCTGGTGCTCGCGGTCCCGGACGACGCGATCGCATCCGTCGCGAGCGGGCTCGATACGGCGGCCGGGCAGTACGTCGTCCACCTGTCCGGCGCTCACGGGCTCGCCGTACTCGACGGGGTCGCCGGGACACCGGTGGCGCTGCATCCGCCGATGACCTTCACCGGCACCGCGCTGGATCTGGAGCGGCTGGCCACGGTCACCTTCACCGCTACCGCGCCGGACGACGCCCGGCCGTTCGTGGACGGGTTGGTGAAGAGCCTCGGTGCGGGGGTGCAGTGGGTCGCCGAGGAGGACCGAGCGGCGTACCACGCGGGGGTCGTGCACGGGGCGAACTACCTGGTCACGCTGGTCGAGCAGGCCTCGGCGGTACTGCGGTCGGCGGGTGTGCAGGACCCGGTCGCGACGCTGCGGCCGTTGATGACCGCGCTGCTCGACAACGCGCTGCGCTCCGGGGTTGACGCACTGACCGGGCCGATCGCTCGCGGTGACATCGAGACGGTACGGTCGCACCTCGCAGTGCTCGGTGACGAGGTCCGGCCGTCGTACGTCGTACTGGCTCTGGCGACAGTGGATCTGGCGCACCGTGCCGGAAGGCTGGACGCGGACACCGTCGACAGGCTTCGCTTAGTCCTAGACACCTCGGACGGCCCAGCGAAAGGCGGGGAACGGTGAGGCTGACCCAGACCAAGGCAGAGCTGCGAGCCGCCAGCGCGGTTCGGCGGCGTGCGGTCGTGATGACGATGGGCGCCCTGCACACCGGTCACGCGGCCTTGCTGCGGGAGGCCCGGGAGCGGGTCGGGCCGGACGGCAGCGTGGTGCTGACCATCTTCGTGAACCCGTTGCAGTTCGGGCCCGCGGAGGACTTCGACCAGTACCCGCGGACGCTGGCCGCCGACCTTGCCGTGGCCAAGGCCGAGGGCGTCGACCTGGTCTTCAACCCGTCCCGCGAGGAGCTGTACCCGCAGGAGCCGACCGTCACCATCCATCCCGGCCCGCTCGCCGACGAGCTCGAGGGCAAGTCCCGGCCGGGTCATTTCGCCGGTGTGCTCACCGTGGTGTCGAAGATGCTGCACCTGACCGCACCGGACCTGGCGCTGTTCGGGGAGAAGGACTACCAGCAGCTGACCCTGATCCGGGCGATGGTGAACGACCTGGACATGAACGTCGAGGTCGCCGGGGTGCCGACCGTCCGCGAGCCGGACGGCCTGGCGGTGTCGTCGCGGAACCGGTACCTGGACGAGACACAGCGGCACGAGGCGCTGGCACTGCACCGCGCCCTGATCGCCGGGGCGAAGGCCGGTGCGCACGGCCCCGACGCGGTGCTGGACGCGGCCCACGCGGAGCTGGACGAGGCGCCGGGGATCGACGTCGACTACTTCGCGCTGCGTGCGCCGGACCTCGGCCCGGTGGTCGCGCCGGGCGAGGCGCGGATGCTGGTCGCGGCCCGGGTCGGCACCGCCCGGCTGATCGACAACCTGGCCGTCACCCTGCGCTGAGGCCGGTTGGTAGGGTCCGGTAGTGCTCTCACCTGCTGTGCCGCAGCGGCTGGCCGCGCCCGATCCGGGCTGGACGGACTCCGCCGACATCGTGGTGGTCGGCTCCGGGATCGCCGGTCTGACGGCCGCACTGCGCGCCCGCTCGTGCGGGCGGGTGCTGGTGGTCACCAAGGACGTGATCGCCTCCGGCTCGACCCAGTGGGCGCAGGGCGGTATCGCCGCCGCGATCGGCCCGG
Organism: Kribbellaceae bacterium; assembly: GCA_035650275.1. Taxonomy (GTDB): domain Bacteria; phylum Actinomycetota; class Actinomycetes; order Propionibacteriales; family Kribbellaceae; genus DASRHY01. The sequence continues at coordinate 159,750 of DASRHY010000067.1, forward strand.
GCGACACCCCGGAGGAGCATCTGCGGGACACCCTGGTCGCCGGCGTCGGGCTGTGCGACGAACAGGCCGTGCGGGCGCTGGTCACCGAAGGACCGGACGCCGTCCGCGAGCTGATTGCCCTCGGCACCGAGTTCGACCGGAGCCCGGCCGGCGAGCTGTCGCTGACCCGGGAGGGTGGCCATCACCGGGACCGGATCGCGCATGCGGGCGGCGACGCCACCGGCGCGGAGATCGAGCGCGCCCTGGTGGCCGCGGTGCGCGCCGCGCCGGAGATCCGGATCGTCGAGCACGCGCTGGTGCTGGATCTGTTGCACGCGGACGACGGCGCCGTCGCCGGCGTCACCCTGCACGTGATGGGCGAGGGCCAGCTGGACGGGGTCGGCGCGATCCGCTGCCGCGCCGTCGTACTTGCGACCGGTGGGATGGGGCAGATCTATGCCGCCACCACGAACCCGAGCGTGTCCACCGGTGACGGGGTCGCGCTGGCGCTGCGCGCCGGGGCCCGGGTCCGTGACCTGGAGTTCGTGCAGTTCCACCCGACCGTGCTGTGGCTGGGCAGGTCGGCCAAGGGCCAGCAACCGCTGGTGTCGGAGGCGGTCCGCGGCGAGGGTGCGTTCCTGGTCGACCACGACGGCAACCGGTTCATGCAGGGACAGCACGAGCTGGCCGACCTGGCACCGCGCGACGTGGTCGCCAAGGCGATCACCCGGCAGATGCAAGCACTCGGCAAGGACCACGTCTTCCTGGACGCGCGGGCGTTCGGCGAGGAGAAATGGCGGGTACGGTTCCCGACCATCCTGGCCTCCTGCCGTTCGCACGGCATCGACCCGGTGCGTGAGCTGATCCCGGTCGCGCCCGCCTGCCACTACTCCTCCGGCGGGGTCTGGACCGACCTGCACGGCCGGACGTCGGTGCCCGGCCTGTACGCCTGCGGCGAGGTGGCCTGCACCGGCGTGCACGGCGCCAACCGGCTCGCCTCGAACTCGCTGCTCGAAGGGCTGGTCTTCGCCCGCCGGATCGCCGCCAGGCTGACCGCCGAGCTGCCGCCGCAACGAGAGCCCCGCTACGACGCGCGCGTGCCGGGCCTGGTCGACGCCGACGTGGTCGGCGAGCTGCAACGGGTGATGACCACCGGCGCCGGCGTGATCCGGAGCGCGGCCGGCCTGGCCGAGACGGCCGCGGCGCTGGAGAAGCTGATCGCCCGGGTCTCGACCGCGCCGGGCACCTCTGCCTGGGAGGCCACGAACCTGGTGACGGTGGGTTCGGCACTCATCGCGGCCGGTGCCGCCCGGGAGGAGAGCCGCGGCTCGCACTGGCGGGAGGACCACCCGGATCGCGACGACGAGCACTGGCTCGGGAGCCTTGACGTGACGCTCGGCGGCAGCGACGATGCAGCACGCCCGAGTCCGGCCTTCGTGCCGAGACATTCCGAAGCCAAGGCCGGGAGCGGCTCCGATGGATGACGTGCTCGACAAGCGCTGGGTGGAAGACCTGGTCCGCGCCGCCTTGGAGGAGGACCTGGCCGGCGGCGTCGACGTCACCAGCACGGCGACGATCGGCGAGCAGCAGCGGTCGGTCGCCGATTTCGTCGCCCGGGCCGACGGCGTGGTCGCCGGGCTCGAGGTGGCCGAGCTGGTACTGCGGATCGCCGCCGGGGCCGACACGATCGAGGCCGAGCGGCAGGTCGCGGACGGCGCGACCGTGCGGGGCGGTGACGTGCTGATGACGGTGACCGGACCGACCCGGCAGCTGCTCACCGCCGAGCGCACCGCGCTGAACCTGCTCTGCCACCTGTCCGGTGTCGCCACCCTGACCGCCCGCTGGGTGGCCGAGCTCGACGGCACCGGCGCCGCCGTCCGCGACACCCGCAAGACGATGCCGCTGCTGCGCAGCCTGGAGAAGTACGCGGTCCGCTGCGCCGGTGGCGTGAACCACCGGATGTCACTCGCGGACGCGGCGCTGATCAAGGACAACCACGTGATCGCGGCCGGCGGGGTCGCCGAGGCGTTCGTTGCCGTCCGCAACCAGTTCCCCGACGTACCGATCGAGATCGAGGTCGACACCGTGGACGACGCCGTCGCCGCGGTCGAGGCGGGTGCCGAGCTGATCCTGCTCGACAACATGCCGATCGAACAGATGCGCACCGCGGTCGAGAAGGTGCACGGCCGGGCCAAGCTGGAGGCCTCCGGCGGGCTCACGCTCGACAAGGCCCGCGCCGTCGCGGAGACCGGGGTCGACTATCTGGCGGTCGGCGCCCTGACCCACTCTGCGCCGGTGCTCGACATTGCGATGGACCTGCGAGAACAAGAAGGAGAGGCCTGACCTGCAGATGCTGCTCGCGATCGCGGTCGAGAACACCCGGACGGTTGTCGGGTTGCTGGACGGCGACACAGTGAAGCGGCACTGGCGGGTCGGCACCGACCAGCGACGTACCGCCGACGAGTGGGCGGTGCTCATCACGGGTTTGTTGCGTGAGGCAACGGTTGATGGGATGGCGGTGTGCTCGGCGGTACCGCGGGTGCTGCACGAGCTGCGTGAGGTGGCGGCGCGGTACTTCGGCGACGTGCCCGCGGTGATCGTCGAACCGGGGGTGAAGACCGGGCTGCCGGTGCTGATGGACAACCCGCGCGAGGTCGGCACCGACCGGATCGTGAACGCCGTCGCGGTCGCGCACCACTACGGCGATCGAGGCCCGTGCATCGTGGTCGATGTCGGCACCGCGACGACGTACGACGTGGTGAGCCCGAAGGGGCAGTACATCGGCGGGGTGATTGCCCCCGGCATCGAAGTCTCGCTGGACGCGCTGCGGCAGCGCGCCGCGCAGCTGCGCACGGTCGAACTCGTGCGGCCACGGACGGTAGTGGCCAGGAACACTGTCGAGGCGATGCAGGCCGGTGCCGTGTTCGGCGCTGCCGGACAGATCGAAGGCGTCGTCGGCCGGATCCTCGCCGAGCAGGGCTGGCAGCCCGGGGACGTCACGGTGGTCGCCACCGGTGGCCTTGCACCGCTGGTGGTTCCGGAGTGCACGGTGATCGACGAGCACCAGCCGTGGCTCACGCTGCTCGGACTCCGCTTGGTGTTCGACCGGAACGTCTGAGTCGCGATCGGCGAATGTTCTTGCGCCTTTGTTGAAAAGGGGTTCACCATGAGGTGGACCGCATCGCCGCAGGGGTAGGGGCTTGAGGGCAACGGTGCGGCGTCACGGATCCTGAGGGGGAACCATGAGAGCCACGTACCGTGTGCTGGCCGGACTCATCGCGCTCGGCGTCGTCGCACAGGCGGCCTTCATCGCCGCCGCCTGGTTCGGTGTGATCAAGGACATCGACGATGGCGCCGTGCTGGACAAGAACTACGAGGGCAACCTCGGTCACGCCCTGCACTTCATCGTCGGCGAGGGCGTCATCCCGCTACTGGCACTGCTGCTGCTGATCGTGTCGTTCTTCGCGAAGGTGCCGGGCGGTGTGAAGTGGGCGCTGATCGTGTTCGGCGTGGTCGTGCTGCAGATCGCGCTCGCGTTCCTCTCGTTCGGGGTGCCGGGCGTGGGTGCGCTGCACGGCATCAACGCGATCGCGCTGCTCAGCGTCGCCCTGGTGGCGGCCCGCAGAGCCGCGGCGCCGGCTCCAGCGAGTGCCGCTGCGGGCGAACCGGCCGCCGAGGCGACCCTGTAGCGCGCCCACACAGGGCATGTCTGGGCGTCGTCGTACGGTCATCGCGGTTGCCGCTGCCGTCATCCTGGTCGCGCCGCTGGCGTTCCTGTGGCAGCGCAGCCTGCTGCCGTCGTCGATGTCGGCGATGGACATGGGGTACGTCGACGCCGGCGGCGGAGCGGCGATGCCGGCCGGGCATCACCACCAGGAGCGCAGCGTCAGCGACCTCGCCGGGCCGCGGAACCGGCCGCCCGACTTCCGGATCGAGCTGGTCGCCCGCAAGGAGCGGTTCGACGTGCCCGGGGTCGGTCAGGTCGACGGGTTCACTCTCAACCACCGCTCGCCCGGACCGGAGATCCGGGTCCGTGAGGGCCAGCTGGTCCAGGTGACGCTGGTGAACGAGTCCGTGCCGGACGGTGCGACCCTGCACTGGCATGGTGTCGACCTGCCGAACGCCGAGGACGGCGTCGCGGGGGTCACCCAGGACGCGGTCCGGGTCGGGCAGCGGTTCGAGTACCGGTTCGTCGCGGAGCATCCCGGCACGTACTGGTACCACTCGCACCAGGTCTCGCACGAGCAGGTCAAGGGCGGTCTGCTCGGCCCGCTCGTCATCCTGCCGCGCACGGCTGGGGCGGAGACCGACACCGTCGCGCTGCTGCACAGCTACGACAAGCACCGCACGGTGTCCGGGCGGAACGGCGAACAGCACGTCACAGCTCCGGCAGGCCGCACGGTACGGGTCCGGGTGATCAACACCGACGCCGGTCCGGTCCGCGCCTGGGTCAGCGGGGCGTCGTACCGGATCCAGTCGGTCGACGGGCGTGACGTGCACGAACCGGGTGAGCTCCGCGACACCGCCACGCTGGTCACGGCCGGCGGACGGGTGGACCTGCTGCTGACCGTGCCGTCGAACGGCGCCGCGCGGGTCGGACTCGGCGGTGGCGGGGTCTCGCTGGTGGTGGGCCCGGAGGGTACGACGGCCCCGGCGGACGCCGATCCCGGTCCGACGGTCGATCTGCTCGGCTACGGCACGCCCGCGCCGCTCGGCTTCGACCCTGCCCGGGCGAGCCGGAGCTTCCGCTACGACATCGGCCGCCGGCCGGGCTTCGTCGCCGGCCAGCCGGGGTTGTTCTGGACGATCAACGGGCACCTGTTCCCGGACATGCCGATGTTCACGGTCACCGAGGGGGACGTCGTCCGGATGACGATCAAGAACCACTCGGGCCAGGTGCACCCGATGCACCTGCACGGCCATCACGTGCTGGTGCTGAGCCGCAACGGCACGGCCGCGACCGGAAGCCCCTGGTGGACCGACTCGCTGAACGTGGCGGACGGGGAGAGCTACGAGGTCGCGTTCGTGGCCGACAACCCGGGGATCTGGATGGACCACTGCCACAACCTGCCCCATGCGGCCCAGGGGCTCGTCGCGCATCTGATGTACACCGGCGTCAGTACGCCGTACCGGGTCGGCGAGGACCACGACAACGAACCTGAGTAGGTGGCCTCACGACAGCGGGCCCGGCATCCGATCGCGGATGCCGGGCCCTTCGGCGTTCCTGACCCTGCGGAGCCCCTTTCCCGGGTCAGGCCGCCAGTCCGTGCGGCGCGGTTGCGCGGTCCTTGTCGAACTCGACGCGCGCCGGAGCCGACGGGTCGTACTTGATCGGGACGCGCTGGCCGATGTTCGGCACCTTGCCGGCGAGCGGGTACAGCACGTCGTTGTGGATGATCTGGGTCCCGACCCGGTAGCGGACCAGCAGGAAGGTGCGGTTGCCCGCGCGCAGCACCGACACGATCTCGGCGGTTCCAGGGCGCCACGGGTAGGCCTCAGCGTTCGGGTTCTCAGCGTGTCCCAGCAGCCGTCGGAGCGGAGCCAGGAACACGATCAGCAGCGGCGTTACGACGATCACCAGCAGTGCGATGGTCAGCATCGGTATCACCCCATCTCCACTCAACCCCTAAGTGGTGATGTTGATTATAATCAACATACTCGTCATGCAGTCAAGGGTTTGTGTATGTTGATCATGTTCAACATCATCGGAGGCGCAGGTGCACGCGTACGAGCAGATCGCCGAGCAGCTCGCTGCCGAGATCCAGGCAGGTGAGTGGCCCACCGGGTCGCACCTGCCGACGATCCCGGAGCTCGAGCAACGGTTCGGCGTCAGCCGGATCACCGTTCGCGGCGGCCTCCGCGAGCTGGAGAAGCAGGGCCTGGTCTACACCGGCTACGCCGACGGCAAGCGCGGCACCATCGTCCGCGCCACCGGGTACACCGACCACCTGCTCTCCGACCCGCTGCGGTACCTCGGTGAGGCACCGAAGGAGGGCACCTTCGCCCAGTTCGCCGCGCGGCTGGGGCGCAAGCCGAGCCACCGGTTCGAGATGCGGCTGCAGCGGGTCGACGACACCATGGCCAACCGTCTAGGCCTGACGCCCGACGAGCTGGTCGTGGTCCGGATCCTGCACCTGCTGCTGGACAACGAGCCGTGGTCGCGGGAGACCAGCTACTACCCGCGCGACATCGCCGAGAGGGCCGGCCTGGAGACCTCGCACGCGCTCAAGCAGGGCACCATGCGGACACTCGCCGACGGCGGCTTCCGCGAGGTCGCGCACGTCGACGAGATCACCTTCGAGGCGGCCAACTCCCAGGACGCGTACGACCTGTCCGTGCCGGTCGGCACCCCGCTGTTCGTGCAGACCCGGACCGCGGCGACCGAGACCCGGATCACCCGCGTCTCCCGCTTCCACCGGATGGCCCGCAACAGCCGGATGGTCTGGGAGGCGGGCAGCGAGGCCGGGCTCGAGGTCATCCGCGAGGCCCGCGCCGAGGTCGTCGAGCAGATCCTGCGCTGAGCCATACTGTTCCGCCGCACCAGGCCGGAGTGACGAACGAATGGCGACACGCCGGGGCCGGACTGACGAATGATCGGGAGTTGCCGGTCGCGGACGACAGGCGGAGGCTGTTGCAGTGGCGGGTATGCTCCCGCGGCGAACGACGTGTGTGAGGTGGAGGCAGGGGTGAGGCGACGGGGGCGCGGGGCGGCGGTGGCGGTCGTGGTGGCCGTGACCGGGTCGCTGCTGGTCGCGTGTACGTCGGAGCCGGCGCCGACCGACGTCCGGGTCTCGTGGGCCGACGCCTCGCTGACGAACGTCAAGGTGACCTGGTCCGAGAGCGGCACGCAGCCGAACAAGATCTCGGTCGAGGGTGTCGTAGTCGCTTCGCCGGAGGCGACCCGGTACGTCGGCGCGGACCAGCCGAACCAGGCGCTGCTCCCGGCGTCCGACTTCCCGATGAACGGCAACTTCCGGGTCGCGGTGAGCATCGGCTCGACGTCCGGCGGGATCACCAGCAAGCCCGGCCTGTCGCCGATGTTCGACACCGACGGGCCGGTGCCGCCGCAGCTCTCCTCGGTGCACAACCCGGGCGGGACGGCCGTACTGGTGGAGTGGCGCCCCGGTGCACCGGCGGAGGACTACACGCCCGGGGACCCGCTCGACGTGAACACACCGACCACGACCTTCGTCCCGACCGTGGTCGGTGCCGGGCCGCTGGCGGCCCGCCCGCTGGCCGGTTCGGGCGGGTCGACCCGGCACCTGATCAAGGACGTCCAGCCGCCGTTCCGGTTCACGGTGCGGGGGGCCAACGAGTGGGGTACGACGTACGGTGCGTCCGTGGTCGGGGACACCACCACGACGAAGGCGAGCTTCCCGCGCCAGACCGTGTTCGGCATGAGTACGCCGATCCGCGGCCGGGTCACGCGCTACCGGCTGGTCTGCCGGGAGAGCAGTTGCGCCGCCGAGCCGGTGCCCGGGGAGGGTCTGCCGGTGGTGCTGCAGGCGCGGACGAACGCGTCCGGCCCATGGACGTATGTCGGCCGGACCCGGACCGGCGCCGGCGGCACGTTCTACATCTCGGTGCCGTCGCCGGGCACCCGGCAGTACCGCGTGCTCACCTCGAACTGGGACGGGTCACCCTGGGTGGCGTTCGGGTCCGCCTCTTCGGCCGCCACGACGGCCTCCCGGGTCCGCGTGTGGCCGCGGTTCAGCAAGCCGGTCGTGCGGTACCGCGAACGTGTCACGGCCGTGGTGCGGACGCTGCCACGCGCGAACACCACGGCCGTGATGCAGCGCTGGAACGGCCGCGGCTGGATCGGGTTCAAGAACGTTGCCGTGCGCAACGGTATCGGAACCTACACGTTCACCTCGGTGCTGCGCGGGTCGTACGGCTTCCGGTTCGTGGTGCGATCGGTCCGGTACGGCGGCCGCACGGTGTACGGGTACGCGACCTGGAGCATAGTGCTCACCACCCGCTGAGCTACTCCGCCGGCGCCTCGCCGGCCGGGATCGCGACGAGGAACGAGTTCACCAGCCGGGTGCCGTCGGGGTGGTCGGCGTTGGTCCGGCCGCGGGCGTGCTTGCGCACCACGGCGGTCATCTCCTTGACGAACTCGTTGTACTCCTCGTGGGTGAGCCAGAGCCGGCCGCGGCTGGTGAGCGCGTCGTCGCGCCAAGGATCGTCGTCGGCCTGCTCGCTCCACTCGTCGATCTGCTCGCGCAAGCGGTCCAAGTGCAGATGTGTGCTGGCCCGGCCGGCAGTGCGGCCGGCCACGCCCGGCGGTGAGGAGATGACCAGGTTGCGAGCGGGTGCCCGCCAGGGCCGCTGGCGGCCGTCCACCGTCGCCTCGGCGCGCTCGATGATGCCCCAGCGGGCCAGTGCGCGGAGGTGGTAGCTGACTGCGGATGGGGTGAGCCCCACCAGTTCGGCGCACTCGGTCGCGGTCAGCACGCTGCCGCCGAACAGCTCGTCGATCAGGCGTTGTCGCGCCGGGTGCGCGAGCGCGCGGATCGCCCTGACGTCGGTCAGCACGACGGCCTTCTTCTTCCGTGCCACGGGCCCCAGCGTAACGGCATGGTTGAGGACCACGATATGAAGCATTAGTTTCATAACTATGAAGCGAACACTTCACGTCTCGGATCCGTCGGTCTGGTCCGTCCGGGACATGCGGCAACCCGGAGCCGGCCGGACCCGGCCGTGGACGGCGCCGGCGGCGGGATGCTGGCGGGGTTCCGGGTGGTGTTCGCCGCCGACGTGCTCCGGGTGCTGGTGCCCGGGCTGTGGGTGTTCATCGTCGCCGCGGAGTGCTGTCCGCGCTGAACGGGAGCAGCCGGGCGTTCGCCTCGTGCTCGGCGGTCTGGCCGGGAACGCGGTCGGCGCCCGCGGGGCGTTCCTCGTGGCAGGCGTGCTCTGCGTCCTGACCGCGGCCGCCCTCGGCGTGGCCCTCGGCCGGCGCCGGCTCCGCGTCGTACCCGAGGGGGCCCGCGAGCGAATCGATTCGGCCCAGGCTGCACTGACGCACTAGCGTTGGGCGGTATGAGCAGTGAGCAGCAGACCCCAGCGGCGGTGGCGGACAGCGGGCCGGCCGACCTGCCCGAGCAGATCCGGGTCCGCCGGGAGAAGCGTGACCGGCTGCTCGCCGACGGGGTTCAGCCGTATCCGGTGACGGTGCCGCGCACGCACACGCTGCGGCAGATCCGGGACACGTACGACGCCCGGGAGCTCGAGCCGGACACCCGGACCGGTGCGCAGGTCTCGGTCACCGGACGGGTGATCTTCCTGCGCAACACCGGCAAGCTCTGCTTCGTCCGGCTCCGCGAGGGTGACGGCACCGAGCTGCAGGTGATGCTGTCGCTCGCGGACGTCGGTGAGGAGGCGCTGGCCGCGTTCAAGGCGACGGTCGACCTCGGCGACCTGCTCGCGGTCGACGGCGAGGTCGTCACCAGCCGCCGCGGCGAGCTGTCCGTGCAGGCGTCGTCCTGGCGGCTGGCCGCGAAGACGCTGCGGCCGCTGCCGAACGAGCACAACCCGCTGAGCGAGGAGACCCGGGCCAGGTTGCGGTATGTCGACCTGATCGTCCGGCCGGAGGCCCGCGAGATGGTCCGGACCAAGGCGGCGGTGCTGAAGTCGCTGCGCGCCACCCTGGACGCGCAGGACTTCGTCGAGGTCGAGACGCCGGTGCTGCAGCTGACCAACGGCGGTGCCGCGGCCCGGCCGTTCCGGACCCACCTGAACGCGTTCGACCAGCCGATGCTGCTGCGGATCGCGATCGAGCTCGATCTCAAGCGCGCGATGATCGGCGGCGTCGACAAGGTGTACGAGATCGGCCGGACCTTCCGGAACGAGGGGCTGGACTCCACCCACGCCGCCGAGTTCTCGATGCTCGAGGCGTACCAGGCGTACGGCGACTACCACACGATGGCCGAGCTGGCCCGGGCACTGGTGCTGGGTGCCGCGCACACGGTGGGGCGCACCGTCGTACCGGCGCGCGACGGCGGCGAGATCGACCTCGAGGGGGAGTGGCGCTGGCTGCCGATCCTGGAGGCGGTGTCCACCGCCGTCGGCGAGGAGGTCACCACGACGACGAGTGTGGAGTCGCTGACCAAGACCGCCGCTGCGCACGAGGTCGAGCTGGTCCCGTCCTGGGGATATGGCGAGATCGTGCTGGAGCTCTTCGAAAAGCTCGTCGAACACACGTTGATGCAGCCCACGTTCATCGTCGACTATCCGGAGTCGGTCCGCCCGCTGGCCAAGCCGCATCGCGACATCCCCGGCCTGGTCGAGGCCTTCGACCTGGTCATCAACGGGGTCGAGCTCGCCCCTGCTTATTCAGAGTTGAATGACCCGGTGATCCAGCGCGAACGGCTCGTGCAGCAGTCCCTGCTGGCCGCGGCCGGTGATCCAGAGGCGATGGAGCTGGACGAGGACTTCCTGCGGGCGATGGAATACGGTATGCCGCCGGCCGGAGGTATCGGCATGGGCGTCGACCGGTTGGTGATGTTGCTCACTGGAAAGGGAATCCGGGAGACCATCCTCTTCCCGCTGCTGCGGCCGGAGTGAGATTGTGGCCCCTGTGCTGTAACGCGGTCGTGACATTCCTACCCGACGGTCGACCTACCATGTAGCGGCGCGGGCGGGCACCGTGTTATACCCGCTGGAATTCCGGTGCGTGTGGCCTTGAATACGGCTCGTGACGTCGCGCGTCCGCTGGGTTAGCGCGGTGGCGATACACATCACGAATTCCAAAAGCGGCACACGAGTTTGCGTGGACACGATGACACCCGGCTGTTTGTGCGGTACAACTCAGATAGCCAGGAAGAGTCGGGGGAATTCGCCGGACTAAACCGGCTCGGGAAAGGACAAGTCAGGGATGGCGCAGAGGGTTCAGGTCGTGCTCGAGGATGACCTCGACGGCGGTAAGGCCGATGAGACCGTGACGTTCGGCCTGGACGGCACGGCGTACGAGATCGACCTCTCGAAAAAGAATGCGGCAAAGCTGCGCGACGCGCTCGCCCAGTACGTCGGCGCCGGCCGCCGCGTGTCGGGCCGGCGGTCCGGCGGCCGCGGCCGTGGTCGCAGCCGCTCCGGCAGCGACTCGGCGGACATCCGAGCGTGGGCCAAGGACAACGGTTACGAGGTGAGTGAGCGCGGCCGGATCTCGGCCGAGATCCGCGCGGCGTACAACGAGGCCAAGTAACACCGACCGGACGGTCCCGGCCGCTGCCCAGAGGCGGCGCCGGGACCGTCCGTATTCCGGGCAGCAGGCCCCGGCCCGGCGAGTGGCCGGACTTCGCTGCTGGCGAACAGGGCCGACACGGAGCCCACGCCGGGAACACGCGCGTGAGCAGCGCGGTTGTCCCTGTGTGAGCCTCGGCAGGTGGGCGATCGGCGCTCGGTCCGCGAACGCTGGCCGGCCGTCGTGTAGGTGCCGGGGACTAGCATGCAGGTACGGGGCCCGACAGTCACCACGGCATCACTGTTACCCACCGCTCGTCCGGGTCCCCTGAGGCAAGGAGCGCTTTGGCGATGTTTGAGAGATTTACGGACCGCGCCCGTCGGGTTGTCGTCCTGGCTCAGGAAGAGGCCAGGATGCTGAGTCACAACTACATCGGGACCGAGCACATCCTGCTCGGCCTGATCCACGAGGGTGAGGGTGTCGCCGCCAAGGCTCTCGAGAGCCTGGGTATCTCGCTGGAAGCCGTCCGCGCGCAGGTCGAGGAGATCATCGGCCAGGGCCAGCAGGCACCCAGTGGGCACATCCCGTTCACACCCCGTGCCAAGAAGGTGCTGGAGCTCTCGCTGCGCGAGGCTCTGCAGCTCGGGCACAACTACATCGGTACCGAGCACATCCTGCTGGGCCTGATCCGCGAGGGTGAGGGTGTCGCGGCGCAGGTGCTGGTCAAGCTCGGCGCCGACCTGAACCGGGTCCGGCAGCAGGTGATCCAGCTGCTGAGCGGTTACCAGGGCAAGGAGACCGCGACCGCCGGTGCGCCGCAGGAGGGTGCGCCGTCGAGCTCGCTGGTGCTCGACCAGTTCGGCCGGAACTACACCCAGGCCGCCCGCGAGGGCAAGCTCGACCCGGTGATCGGCCGGCAGAAGGAGATCGAGCGGGTCATGCAGGTGCTGTCCCGCCGGACCAAGAACAACCCGGTCCTGATCGGCGAGCCGGGCGTCGGCAAGACGGCCATCGTCGAGGGGCTCGCCCAGCAGATCGTGCGGGGCGACGTTCCGGAGACGCTGAAGGACAAGCAGATCTACAGCCTCGACCTCGGGGCGCTGGTCGCCGGGTCCCGCTACCGCGGTGACTTCGAGGAGCGGCTGAAGAAGGTCCTGAAGGAGATCCGGACCCGCGGCGACATCGTGCTCTTCATCGACGAGCTGCACACTCTGGTGGGTGCAGGTGCGGCCGAGGGCGCGATCGACGCGGCGAGCATCCTGAAGCCGATGCTGGCCCGTGGTGAGCTGCAGACGGTGGGTGCGACCACGCTCGACGAGTACCGCAAGTACCTGGAGAAGGATGCCGCGCTGGAGCGCCGGTTCCAGCCGATCCAGGTCGCCGAGCCGACGATCGCGCACACGATCGAGATCCTGAAGGGCCTGCGCGACCGGTACGAGGCGCACCACCGGGTCACCATCACCGACGCGGCGCTGGTCGCCTCGGCGCAGATGGCCGACCGGTACATCTCGGACCGGTTCCTGCCGGACAAGGCGATCGACCTGATCGACGAGGCCGGCTCGCGGCTGCGGATCCGCAGGATGACGGCTCCGCCGGACCTGCGCGAGTTCGACGAGAAGATCGCGACCGTGCGCCGGGAGAAGGAGTCGGCGATCGACGCGCAGGACTTCGAGCGAGCGGCGAACCTGCGCGACGACGAGAAGAAGCTGATCAACGCCAAGTCCGAGCGGGAAAAGCAGTGGAAGGCCGGCGACATGGACGTCGTCGCCGAGGTCGACGAGGAGCTGATCGCCGAGGTGCTCAGCACCGCGACCGGCATCCCCGTCTTCAAGCTGACCGAGGAGGAGTCCTCGCGACTGCTGAAGATGGAGGACGAGCTGGCCAAGCGGTACGTCGGCCAGGAGGACGCGGTCCGGGCGCTGTCCCGGTCGATCCGCCGGACCCGCGCCGGTCTGAAGGACCCGAAGCGGCCCAGCGGCTCGTTCATCTTCGCCGGTCCGTCCGGTGTCGGTAAGACCGAGCTGTCGAAGGCGCTGACCGAGTTCCTGTTCGGTGACGAGTCGGCACTCATCAGCCTGGACATGTCCGAGTACTCCGAGAAGCACACCGCGTCCCGGCTGTTCGGTTCACCGCCCGGGTACGTCGGCTACGAGGAGGGCGGCCAGCTCACCGAGAAGGTGCGCCGCAAGCCCTTCAGCGTGGTGCTGTTCGACGAGGTCGAGAAGGCGCACCCGGACATCTTCAACTCGCTGCTGCAGATCCTGGACGAAGGTCGCCTGACCGACGCCCAGGGCCGGGTGGTCGACTTCAAGAACACCGTCATCATCATGACCACGAACCTCGGCACCAGGGACATTGCGAAGGCCGTCAGCCTGGGCTTCAACCAGGCGGGCGACAGCGTCGGTTCGTACGACAAGATGAAGGCGAAGGTGGCCGACGAGCTCAAGCAGCACTTCCGCCCCGAGTTCCTGAACCGTGTCGACGAGATCATCGTTTTCCACCAGTTGTCCGAGCCCGAGATCCTGCGGATCGTCGACCTGATGGTCGTCCAGATCGAGGAGCGCCTCAAGGACAAGGACATGGGCATCGAGCTCACCCCCGCGGCGAAGGAACTGGTCGCCAAGCGCGGGTTCGACCCGGTCCTCGGTGCGCGTCCGCTGCGCCGCGCGCTGCAGCGCGACGTGGAGGACCTGCTGGCCGAGAAGATCCTGTTCGGCGAGGTCAAGCCGGGCGAGATCGTGCTCGTCGACATCGAGGACGACCCGGAGAAGATCGCCGCGGACGGCAAGCGGTTCACCTTCACCGGTAACGCCAAGACGACCCCGCAGCCGGAGCTGGCCACGGTCGACGTCGCCGGACCGCCGAAGTCCGCGGTCCAGGACACCTAGGCCGTACGACGCGACAGGGCCCCGCGGACCACTTCCGGTCCGCGGGGCCCTTCGTCGTTCTCAACCCCTTGAGTGTGTTCACGAATCGCCAAGGATCCGGCCCGAAACCTGGCGATACGTGAACACGCTCGCGGTGGTCAGGCGCGCCCGCAGACCGTGCAGCGGGCGCGGCGGCGGACGTAGTAGCCGGCGGTGGCGAGCCCGACCGCCGCACCCCAGAGCGGGAACGGGAAGATCAGCAGGTGCAGCACCGTCTGCGCCGCGTCCGGGTCCTCGCCGGACCCGCTCAGCGTCGCGATCGAGGGGCTGGCGACGAGCAGCATCAGCGCGGCCGTCGTACCGGGGATCACCGCCGCCTTCACCGGCACCGGCCGCTCGGCGAGCACCGGCACCCAGCGCGGCCAGACCTCACCCCAGGGCCGGATCAGCCCGAGCGTCACCAGGCCCGCGCAGAACGCCACCGCACCCAGCCCGAGACCGAACATCTTCATCCCCGGCTCCGCGTCGAGCTCCTCGGCGCTGAAGCCGATCGGGTTCGGCAGCAGCCAGGTGAACCGCAGCAACGCGTACGGCATCGGGCACAGCACCGCCACGATCGTGGCCCGGCGTCCCCACCGGGCGGCCGTGGCGGGCGAGATCCAGGACGCGCCCGGCCGGCCGCAGGAGCCGCAGCGGTCCCGGGCGGTCCGGTAGGAGCGGACGCCCAGCACCGCCCAGCCGGTGCCGAGCAGGAACGTGCCGAGCACCAGCAGCGGCCGGAAGCCGACCTTCGCCGGTACCCCGGCCAGCCCGTCCGCCAGCTCGCGGAACGCCGGCCCGCTGAACACGCCGGTGCCGAGCGCGACCGCCACGACCGCGGCCGCCACCGCACCGAGCATTACCCGGGTCCCGGTCCGCCGGACGGCGCCGACGATCAGCATCAACAGGAACGCCGGTACGCCGAGCACCACCAGTGTGTAGGCGGCGAGCACGACCAGCACGACGTCGGTGCAGAGCAGCCCGAACACGATCGCCTGGACCGCGGCGGTGACCAGCAGCGGCCGGTACGACGCAGGGCTCCAGCCGCGCAGCCGGGTCGCCAGCGCCGCCGGTACGCCGATCGCGCCGAGTACGGCGACCAGGCCGGCGCCGTACCGCTCGGGCAGCAGCGACAGCGCGCTCAGCTTGTCGCCGTCAGGTGGCACCGCGGCGAACGGGTACGCGTCGCCGCCGAGGCTCCAGTAGACGCCGAGGACGGCGTACAGCGCGGACAGCAGCGCGACCAGGTAAGACAGCCTGTCGGTGACGGGCCCGCCGGTGTCAGCTCCGCCGGTGTCGCGGGCCGGGATGAGGGGCATGCTCATGCCGACATCGTGTGATGGAGGCACTGCGAGGGCGTCCGCCGACAGAGGGGAGTGCGTCACTCAATTGGGTGAAACTTGGACAAGTCCTGCCCGTGATCATGTATCTACTGACGGTGGCGGGAATCTGGGCTGTCCTCAAGCGGTAAGAGATGGAATTATCTCCTCGCATGGACGCCACGCGTCTGGTTCAGGCCGCCCAGGAACCGGTGACCGACACCGGTTCCTTTGGCGTGCACCAGGCCGGGGGTGTATTGGCACGGGCGCAGCGGATCGCGGACACGCTGCGGGAGCAGGCCGAGCTGGAGAACGACCGCGCCCGCGGGGACGCGGAGCGGCTGCGGGACGAGGCGCGGGCCCTGCACCGGGAGGCCCAGCAGGTCCGTGACGACGCCGAGCGGATCCGTCGCCAGGCCGAGCAGCATGTCGTCGCCGCCGGCGAGGAGGCCCGCCAGCTGGTCGCCGACGCCGGCGAGCAGGCCGCGCTGGTGGTGCAGGCCGCGGGCCGTACGTCCGCCCAGCTGACCTCGCAGGCCGAGCAGGACGCGGACGAGATCCGCGCCGCCGCCGAGCGGGAGGCCGAGTCGATCCGGGACAACGCCAACCGAGAGGTGGCCGGCGTCCGCGCCGAGGTCGAACGGAGCCGCGCCGACGGCCGGATGGAGCTGGAGCGCCGGACCGCCGAGCTGGAGGAGACCGAGCGGTCCCGGCTGGCGGCGATCAAGGTCGAGGTCGACCAGCTCCGCGCGGCCGCGGTCGAAGAGCTGGACCGGCGCCGGATCACCGCCGAGCACGAGGCACAGCAGCTGCTCGGCCGAGCCCAGAGGCAGGCCGGCGAGCTGACCGACGCGGCCGAGCAGACGCGTCGTACCGCGGCCGCCGACGGCGAGCGGATCCGGGCCGAGGCGCAGCAGGCCGCCGAGGCCGAGCTGGCGGCGGCCGCCGAACAGGCGGCCTGGACCAAGGAGACCGCGAAGGGTCTGGTCGCTGCCGCCGAGGCGGAGGCCCAGGTCACCCGGAACCAGGCGCATGCCGAAGCCGCCGAGCTGGTCCGTCGCCGCCGTGGCGACCTGCACCGCGTGGTCGGCCGGGCGACGGCGAAGCTGAAAGACTCGCAGGCCGCGGCCGAGAACCGGGCCGGGGAGCTGCGTGCGGAGGCCGAGGACCTGCTCCGCGCGGCACGTGAGGAGGCTGCCGACGAGCGGTCCCGGGCCCGGGCCGATGCGGCCAGGATCCAGGCCGCGGCCGAGGCGGGCGCGAAGGACGTGCTGTCCCGCGCGGGCCGCCGTGAGGTCGAGGCAGAGTCCAGTGTCCAAGTCCTCCGCGAACGGGCCGCCGATGACCTCGCGCAGGCCCAGCGCGACGCACACGACCTGTTGCGTCGTTCCCGTGCCGAGGCGATGGAGATCGAAGCCAAGGCCCGCGTCCACGCCGACGAGCTGCGAGCGCAAGCGCGCAAGATGATCGCCGACGCGGAAGCCCGGGTTGCGGCTCTCACCCAGCGTCGTGATGAGATCACCCGTGAGTTGACACAGCTCTCGGGTGTGATCGAGGCACTTGCTGTCCCGTGGGCCCTGGCACCCGGCAGTATGTCCAGCACCGACGATTCCACGGGGACCAACAACCAGTGAACCCAGTCCGAGAAAACATCCACACCACCGAAGGCAGCCCCGAAATGAGCAGTGAAGCCTCCTCCCTTCCGTTCCGTACGGTCCTGCGGGGTTATGAGCCCGCGCAGGTCGACCAGCACGTCCGCGAGCTGACCACGTCGCTGACCGCCCTCCAGGAGCAGTCCGAGCAGCTGCAGCGCCACGTGCAGGAGCTGCAGGGCAGGCTGGACAATGCCGAGGCGGCTGTGGTCGCCGCGCAGGACACAGAGTCGAAGCAGCCGACGTTCACCGACTTCGGTGAGCGGGTCGCCAAGATCCTCTCGCTCGCCGACGAGGAGGCTCGCGATCTGGTGCTGCGCGCCCAGACCGATGCGCAGGCTCTCCTGACCGACGCCGAGCAGCACGCGAAGAAGGTCCGGGAGGAGGCCGAGCAGTACTCCGTCGACTGGAAGAGCGAGGTTGACGCGGAGGCCGCCCGGATTCTCGAGGAAGCCCGTACCCAGGCCGACGACATGCGCGACGAGGCCGAGCGGGACGCCACCGCTCGCCGCAGCGAGGCGCAGGCCCTGTACGAGCAGGAGCGCGCCAAGGCGGCCCAGGCCGCGGCCGCGTTCGAGACCACGTTGGCCGAGCGGCGCGGCAAGGTCGAGCAGGAGTTCGCGGCGCGGACCGCACTCGCCGAGCAGCAGCTGGCCGCGGTCACCGATCGGGCCGCGCAGGTGCAGCGCGAGGCGGACCGGTCCCGGTCCGAGGCCGAGCGGCTGGCACAGCAGCAGATGGCCGACGCCAACCGCCAGGCGCAGGAGATCATCGCGGCCGCGAAGGACAAGGCCGAGCGGATCCGGGCCGAGTCCGAGCGCGAGCTGGCCGCGGCGACGCAGCGGCGCGACAGCATCAACGCGCAGCTGACCAACGTCCGCCAGATGCTGGCGACGCTGTCCGGCAGCCCGGCGATGCCGCTGGACCTGCTCGGCGAGGAGGACTCCGAAGCCGAGTCAGCCAACGCCAAGAAGAGCTCCAAGTAGCAGCACGCGTTACGTCCGCCGAAGCAGTGTCACCCTGACGCCACTTCGGCGGACGCTGCTGCCCGGAACGAGGGCAGGCCGTAGTGGTTGCGTGCGAGCGGTTCGACCAGGCCGTCGGCGACGAGGCCGTCCAGGGCCCGGGCGCGCTGTACGGCGTCCGGCCAGGCCTGGTCGAGCCGGTGCCGCGGAACCGGCCCGGACGCGTCTCGCAGCACCGCCAGCAGGTGACCGCGGGCCTGCCGGTCGGTGCCGTCGTACGTCTGGCCGCGCCGCGGCGGACCGTCGTACGGCGGGCTGCCGGCCAGCACCCACGCACACCGGCCGCTGAGCGGGCACGCCGTGCAGCGCGGCGACCTGGCGGTGCAGACCATCGCGCCCAGCTCCATCGACGCAACCGCCCAACGGGCCGCGGTCGGCGCATCGTCCGGCAGCACGGCCTCGGCCAGCCGGCGCTCGGCGGCGGACGGCGACGGACCGGGGTACTCCACGCCGGTGACGGCGCGGGCCAGCACCCGGCGCACGTTCGTGTCCACCACCGCGTGCCGCCGGCCGAAGGCGAACGAGGCGACCGCGGCCGCCGTGTAGGTGCCGACGCCGGGCAGTGCGAGCAGATCGGCGTGGTCGTCCGGCACGTCGCCGTCGTGCCGTTCCACGATCGCGACGGCGGCCGCGTGCAGCCGCAGCGCGCGCCGCGGGTACCCGAGTCGTCCCCAGGCCCGGACCGCCTCGCCCGGCGGCTCGATCGCGAGCGCGGCCGGCACCGGCCAGCGTTCCAGCCAGGCGTGGAACACCGGCAGCACCCGCGCCACCGGCGTCTGCTGCAGCATGAACTCGCTCACCAGCACCGCCCAAGGTGACGCTTCAGGCTCCCGCCAGGGAAGCGTGCGCGCGTTCGCCGCATACCACTCCAGCACGGGTTCGTGCAGGCCGATGGGCATGTTGTAAGGGCGTGAGCGCGGCGCGTCATGCATTGTGGTCACGATCCTGCCATCTATCGTGCACACATGAGCAGCCTGCTCCATCCGGTCGGGCACCTGCCGCCAAGCGTCTACTGGGTACGACGCGCGCTTGCGCTGGCTCTGCTGCTCATCCTCGTGATCGCGCTCTTCCAGGTGTTCGGCGGCGAGGACCCGAAGCCGGCCGCATCGGCGGGGCCCGTCGGGTCGCCGTCGAGCACGGCCCCGGTGAGCACGCTGAGCCCGAGCCCGGGTGGGTCGGCCTCGCCCGGCGGTTCCAGCACCTCCAGCACACCGCGAGGCCAGGAGTCCCGGCAGCCTCGGAACGACAGCGGCCGGTGCACCGGGTCCATGGTCCGGGTCGAGGTGCAACCCGCGGCCCGCCGGGTCTCCAGCGGCCGGCCTCTGAACTTCCAGGTGCAGCTCTCGACGCTGCGCCGGGACGGTTGCGCTGCCGTGGTCGACGCGACCCGGCTCGTCGTCACCGTCATGTCGGGCAACGATCGGATCTGGACCAGCGCGCACTGCGTGAAGGCCGTCTCGCGGGCGACGCTGGCGCTGTCCGCCAAGGAGGCCACCAGCACGGTCGCGTGGAACGGACGTCGCTCCGCCGCCGGCTGCCCGACGACGAGCCCGGCCGCCAGGCCCGGCACGTACGTGGTCCAGGCCGCGTACGACGGCCGCGCGTCCGTCCAGCAAGCCTTCCTCGTGGGCTGACCGACCGCGTTGTCCACAGGCTTGTGGGAGAGCCCGACGCGGCCCTGCCGTAGCGTGGGAGCATGGCGAGCCCGGATGAAGGAGGACGCGTGACAGCCCAGCCGTTGCCGCCCATGCAGTTCTCCCTCCCGATCGAGCATCTCTTGACGATCGACGAATACGCAGCGATCGGTGAGGTGGAGCACGGTCGGGTCGAGCTGCAGGAGGGCAGCCTGGTGATGTCGCCGAGCCCGACGCCATTCCACATGCTCGCCATTGCCGGTCTACACCATCAGCTGCGCCCGCAGCTGCCGGACGGCCTGGTTGCCGTACCGGATGTCGACATCGACCTTGATCTGGTGCCACGAACCGAGCCGGGGTCGTCCCGGCGGCCGGACCTCATCGTCGTGGACCGTGCGGCGCTGGACCGGGTGGCGGACGAAGGCGGACTGATCCGGGCGTCAGAGGTGGTCGTGGTCGTCGAGGTTGTGTCCAAGGGCTCGCGGCGGATGGACAACAACGTGAAGCGGGGTGAGTACGCCGACGCCGGGATCGGGCACTACTGGATCGTCGACATCGAGGATCCGGTATCCCTGGTCGCGTGCCAGCTCACCGAGCAGTTCGGCTACGCCGACGCCGGTGCGGTGACCGGCGGGTTCGAGATCGCGTCGCCGTTCGAGGTCACCGTCGATCTCGACGCGCTGCTCGCCTACTAGACGTAGCGCTCGAGGATGCTGGACTCGGCCAGCCGGGACAGGCCCTCGCGGACGGTCCGGGCGCGGTTCTCGCCGACACCGTCGACGGTCTGCAGGTCGTCGATGCTGGCCGCGAGCAGCTTCTGAAGGTGGCCGAAGTGGTCGATCAGCCGGTCGATCACGGCTCCCGGGAGCCGAGGAACCTTCGCGAGTAGCCGATACCCCCGAGGCGTCACCGCGGCGTCCAGCTGCTCCGCTCCACCGAGCTGCAGCGCGCGGGCGACCTGGCCGATATCGAGCAGGTCGGTCGGGCTGACCGCGTCCAGCTCGGCCAGCACCTCCTCGGCGGTCTTGGCGCGGCGCCCGACCGCGGGCGGCAGGTAGTCGCGGACGACGAGCTCGCGCTCACCGGCGACACCGGCGACCAGCTCGTTCAGCTGCAGGGTGAGCAGCCGGCCGTCGGTGCCGAGCTCGACGACGTACCCGTCGATCTCGGCGGCGATCCGGCGCACCATCTCCAGCCGCTGCGCGACCGCGGCGACGTCGCGGACCGTGACCAGGTCCTCGATCTCCAGCGCGGACAGGGTGCCGGACACCTCGTCCAGCCTGAGCTTGTACCGCTCCAGTGTGGCGAGCGCCTGGTTCGCGCGGGACAGGATCGCGCCGGAGTCCTCGAGCACATAGCGCTGGTCGTCGACGTACAGCGCGATGATGTGCATCGACTGCGACACCGAGATCACCGGGAACCCGGTCTGCCGGGCGACCCGGTCCGCGGTGCGGTGCCGGGTGCCGGTCTCCTCGGTCGGGATCGACGGGTCGGGCATCAGGTGCACGGCGGCGCGGACGATCCGGTTGACGTCGCGGTCCAGTACCAGCGCGCCGTCCATCTTGCTCAGCTCGCGCAGACCGGTGGCCGTGAACTCGACGTCGATCGCGAAGCCACCTGTCGAGATCGCGTCGACCGTCTTGTCGTGACCGAGCACCAGCAGTGCGCCGGTACGGCCACGCAGGATGCGCTCCAGACCCTCCCGCAGCTCGGTTCCGGGCGCGACCGCGGCAAGGGTCGCCCGCATCCGGGCATCGGTGCTGTTCCTGTCGGGGTTCGCCACGGTGCCCGATTCTATGCCGGTGCCAGCGGTGCGGGGCGACCCGACGTCGGATCGGCGCTGCGCGGCCCGGATCCGCGCCGGCTCACGGGCAACGGACGACCTGGCCGGCGTACGACAGACCGCCGCCGAACCCGAACAGCAGGACCGGCGCACCCTTCGGGATCGCACGCTTCTCGACCAGCTTCGACCAGGCGAGCGGGATGCTCGCGGCCGAGGTGTTGCCGGAGTCGACCACGTCGCGGGCGACCACCGCGTTGACGGCACCGATCCGCCCGGCCAGTAGTTCGATGATCCGCAGGTTCGCCTGGTGCAGCACCACCGCGCCGAGGTCCTCGGGCTGCAGCCCGGCCTTCTCGCAGACCTGCCGGGCGATCATGGGCAGCGCTGTGGTGGCCCATCGGAAAACGCTCTGCCCCTCCTGCGCGAACGACCCGTTGCGGCCCTCGATCCGGACCGCGTCGCTCATCTCCGGTACTGAGCCCCACACCACCGGGCCGACCTCCGGCTCCTCGGACGCGACGAGTACGGCGGCTCCCGCACCGTCGCCGATCAGCACGCAGGTCGACCGGTCGGTCCAGTCGGTGAAGTCGCTGAGCTTTTCCACCCCGATCACCAGCGCCTTCGACCCGGCGCCGGCGCGGATCGCATGGTCGGCGGTCGCGACCGCATGGCTGAACCCGGAGCAGGCCGTGTTCACGTCCAATGCCGCCGGGCTGGTCATGCCGAGCCTGGCCGCCACCCGGGCCGCGATGTACGGCGACCGGTCCAGCGCCGTACAGGTGGCGACCACGACCAGGTCGATCTGGTCCGCGGCCAGCCCGGCGTTCGCGAGCGCCTTCTCGGCGGCGTGCGCAGCCATCTCGTCCACCTGCTCGTCCGGGGCGGCGAGGTGCCGGGTCCGGATACCGACCCGGCTGCGGATCCACTCGTCGGTGGTGTCGACCATCGTCGCCAGCTCGTCGTTCGTGAGTACCCGGGCAGGCTGGTAGTGGCCGAGGGCAACGACACGGGATCCGGTCATGGGGCGGTGCCTTTCTGAGGGCGGGGGGACCACCACGGTACGACGGCTGCCGAGCGGCCCGGCTCGTCGTCTCAGCCGTTGATGCCGGCTGCGAGCAGCGCGTTGCCGATGTCGGCCGCCGGGTACACCTTGAGCCCGTACTTGCTCTGGATGTCGATCGGCTTCATCTCGCGGGACCAGTTCGGCACCTCCGCGGGGATGATCGCCTTGGTGAAGCCGAGCCGGGCGGCCTCGGCGAGCCGTTTCTCCAGGCCGCCGACCCGGCGTACCTCTCCGGCCAGGCCGACCTCGCCGATCGCCACCAGCCCCGGGTGCGCGGCCATGCCGCACGCCGACGAGGCGACCGCGATCGCGACCGACAGGTCCACCACCGGTTCATTGATCCGGACGCCGCCGACGGTGGCGACGTACACCTCCTGGTCGTTGAGCCGGATCCCGACCCGGCTGCCGAGCACGGCCAGCACCATCGCCACCCGGCTGGACTCCAGCCCCGAGGTCGTACGACGCGGTTGCGGCGCGTTCGACGGGCCGACCAGCGCCTGCACCTCGGCGAGCAGCGGGCGGCGGCCCTCCATCATCACGGTCACACAGGTGCCCGGGACCGGCTCGGTGTGCCGGGACACGAACAGCCCGGTCGGGTCGGTGACCTCGACGATGCCGGTGTCCACCAGGTCGAAGCAGCCCACCTCGTCGGCGGGGCCGAACCTGTTCTTGGTGGCGCGCACCATCCGGAAGCCGGAATGCCGGTCGCCGTCGAACGCGAGCACCACGTCGACCAGGTGCTCGAGCATGCGCGGCCCGGCGATGGCGCCGTCCTTGGTGACGTGACCGACCAGGACGACCGCGATGTTGCGCTCCTTGGCCAGCCGGACCAGCGCGCCGGTGACCTCGCGGACCTGGGTCACCCCGCCGGGCGCGCCGTCCACCTCCGGGTGCGCGATCGTCTGGACCGAGTCCACCACGAGGAGTCCCGGCTTGACCGCGTCCACCTGCCCGACCACCGCGGACAGGTCGGTCTCGGAGGCGAGGAACAGCTCGTCCACCAGCGCGTCCGTGCGGCCGGCCCGGAGCCGCACCTGGGCCGCGGACTCCTCGCCGGAGACGTAGAGCGTGCGTTGGCCAGAGCGCGCGGACCGCGCAGCGACCTCGAGCAGCAGGGTGGACTTGCCGACCCCTGGCTCGCCGGCGAGCAGCACCACCGCGCCCGGCACCATGCCGCCGCCGAGCACCCGGTCCAGCTCGGCCAGGCCGGTCGACCGGGACGCCGCCTCGACCGCACTGACCTGCGCGATCGGTGTCGCGGGCGACGAGACCGGGCCCGCCGTCACCCGGCTCGCCTTCGGCGCACCGATCTCGACGACGCTGCCCCAGGCCTGGCACTCGCCGCAGCGGCCGATCCAACGCGCGGTCGTCCAACCGCACTCGCCGCACTGGTAAGGGGACCGGCCGGTCTTCGCAGCTGCCTTCGCCATGCCCGTCAACCTAGATCGTGCGACCGACAAACCGGTGGACCCGCGCTCGCCCCGACCGTGGCAACGGCTGTGCGTTCCGGCGCGTCCAGGAGGCATGGTGCTGAAGCGAGGTCTGACCGCGCTGCTGGCCGCTGTGCTCGTGACCGGATGCGCCGGCAGGGCCGACGATCCGGAGCCGGTCGGCGGCACGGAGATCGAGGCCGAGGTGGTGTCGTTCTCCGGCGATGCGTACACACCGCCGGGGTTCGTCGCCGTGTCCGACCACCCGGTGGACCTGCGGGTGCTCGCCGGCTGGTTCGCCGTCAAGCGATCGGCCGCGCTCTGGCGCGACGATGGCGAGCCGCGCTGGCCCGGCGATGACAAGCCAGTGCCGGACGTCGACGGCAAGAGCTACGTGGTGGCCGGCGGCGGTACCGGCTGCCGGCTCAGCTCGGGCGCCGAGCTGTACCGCGAGGGCGACGACCTGCGGGTCCGGTTCACCGGCGGGCTGGACCGGCCGGAGTGCTTCCGCCCGTATGCCGCCGTGGTGCAGTTCGCCGTCCCGCAGGCCGCTGTCGCCGGTGCCCGGACCGTGCTGGGCGACGCGATCCTGCCCGGCGCCGGCCCGGGCCGCTCGGTCGCGTTCGTCCCGCTCGGCACGCTGCGGGGGTTCCCTCAGATCGCGCCGGCCGAGCTCGCCACGCCGGCGATGTACGACGCGCTGCGGCAGGCGGGTGCGATCAACCTGGAACAGGTCAAGGCCGCGGTGCAGCGCGAGCCGCGATCCGGGACCCGGTCGTTCGGGTTCGTGCTCACCGGGTGCGCAGAGACCGGCGCGGTGCTGGTGGTGTCACCAACGCGCCTCACTGCCGACCTGACCGGCGGTGAGGGCACGGTCTGCGACGCAGCGGCCTACTTCCTCGCCACGTTCGAGATCGACTCCGAACACGTCCCGGCGCAGGCGGTTCCGGCCGTGCGCTAATACCCGCGGGACCAGAGGTTGACCGCGTAGTCCACCTCGACACCATCGTGCGACGCGATCACGTGCTCGGCGACTTCTGGCTTGAACTCGATCCGCACCACCGCCTCGAAGTCTGCCCGGCTCTCGAACCGCCAGCGCATGTCCAGCGGCGTTCGACGCCAGCCGCGGCCGGACCAGAACCGCTCGACCGCGTCCGCGTCGTACGCGGGGAAGGCGCGCCGGAACCAGCCGCCGAACGTCGACCTGGTGCCGTCGTTGTCGATCACGAACGCGGTGCCGCCGCGCCGCATCACCCGGTCCAGCTCGGCCAGACCGGGCTCGCACCCGGGGCCGAAGAAGTACGCCCAGCGCGCGTGCATCACGTCCACCGACGCGTCCGGCACGGGCAGCCGCTGCGCCGTACCCTGCCGGACCGTGACGTTGCTCAAGGCAACGGTACGGCGTCGCGCGGCCGCCGCCAGGGTGCCGTGCGGCTCGATCCCGACGACCCGGCGCGCGGTCTCCGCGAACCGTTGCAGGTGGAACCCGGTACCGCAGCCGATGTCGAGAACGTCGGCGCCGGCCCAGTCCCGGCTCGCTCGCATCGCAGTCTCGATCACGCCGTCGGGGTCGACGGCCTTGTTCTCCAGCTCATAGACGACCGGGTTGTGCCAGATATTGGGGCTCGGGATGCCTCCCGGACTGACGCTGTGCACGCCTGTGAGCGTACGGGGCGCGTGGCCTGTGGATAACGCACGACGTGGTGGCCCGGCTCTCGGGCAGAATGTCACGGCCGGTGTGGGACGTCATGACTCTGGGTGTCGTCTCCTCCAGAGTGGAAGGGAGCGGGCAGGATGGGTGCGCGGCTGCGGTGGACGGTGTCGGCCGCTCTGGCGGCGGCTGCTGCCGTTCTCGGCTTCTCGATGCTCGACCGCGACCCGCACCCGGGCGCTGCTGGCGCGGCGTCGGAGTCCGTGACGCCGTCGGAGACCACGCCCGCCGAGTCGTCCACGCCGCTGGTCACCGCGACTGCGCAGACGACCGCTCCGGCCACCCCCGAGGCGAACGACGGTCCGCCCCTGCGGCCGGACGCGGCGAACGGTCTGACAATCGCGGCGGCCGAGTCCTTGGTGCGGTACTACTTCGCAGAGGCAGGCAACTATCTGAAGCTCACCGGCGACGCGAGCGCGTGGACGCGCGCCAGCAGCCCGGCGTGTTCCTTCTGTTCGGGAAACGCTCGGTACTTCGGCTTCGCCAACGGCCGAAGCAAGCGGCTGACCGGTGCCTTCGTGTGGCGTGACGTCGACGTGCGCATCGTCCGCTCGACCGGCGCTCGGTCCGCGGTCGTCGATGTGAATGTGCGAACGGGTCGCCATGCGGCGGTCGAGAAACGCGGTGCGCCGGCGAAGCGCTTCCCCGGCGGTGTGCAGTACTACAAGGTCTCGCTGGTCGAGCTGGGTGGCGACTGGGTCGTGCTGGACGTGGTGTTCAGGTGAGGAGAGCAGTGGAGCGTACGAGGCGGACCCTCTCGGTTGTCGCGGCAGCCGGCATGCTTGCGCTCGCGGCATGCAACGGCGACCCCGAGGCAACGCCGCCTCCGACCACCAGTTCGCCTCCACCGCCCACTCCGAGCGCGAGCACCCCCAGCACACCGCCCAAACCCACACCGCCCGCAATCCCTCCCGCCGCCACGAACGGCCTGACAGTCACCTCCGCCGAAGCCTTCGCCCGCTTTTACATCGCGGCCCTCGATTACCTCCGCGCGACTGGTGATGCGAGCGTGATGCGGCGCTGGGCATTCAGTTCCTGCGAGTCGTGCAAGGCGTACAGCACCACCTACGAAGAGTCCTACGAGGCCGGTGGCAGCGTCGCTGGGAACCTTGGCACGAAGATCACGCGTGTCACCGAAGCCCGCCTGGTCGGCAAGGACACGGCGGTTGTTGTCATCCGCGCGACTATCGGCAAGACCTCGTGGCGGAGGAAGGCGGGTGAGGCTCCGAAAACATTCCCGGGCGGGCCCATCGTGTGGGACACCACGCTCGCCGCATCGGCCGGCCACTGGACGATGTTCGAGATGGAGTTGAAGCAATGAGGCCCGGGCGCCGTTTGGTGACAGTGATCGGCG
>DASRHY010000068.1:0-6127 GCA_035650275.1 Kribbellaceae bacterium
CTTTGGTGACGACCTGCACCTCAATGCCAAACGCCGCGCCGGTGTCGATGACGCTTTGCTTTTATCCGGAATCCACCCAGGCCACCGCCACCTGCGGGTGGCGGCCGGCTACCTGTTCGACCACCGCCCGGCCACCGACGGTGTCCTGGACGCTGGCCGCGGTGACCAGCACCACCAACAGAAGGCCGAGCACGTCGGTGGCAACGTGTCGCTTCGTTCCTTTGATCTTCTTGCCTGCGTCGATTCCCTGGGCGTGTTCGGGCACGTTGCCGGAGGTCTTGACGGTCTGGGCGTCCAGGATCGCCGCAGTGGGTTCGGTGTCCCGACCCGCCGCCGAGCGGACCTGGCCCCCGCAACGCGTCGTGGATCGCTTCGGTGATTCCTTCCTTCTCCCACAGGGCGAAGTAGCCATGCACCGTCTTGTACGGCGGAAAGTCGTGCGGCAGGTACTCCCACGGGATACCGGTCCGGTTGACATACAGGATCGCGTTGACGATGTATCTTCGCGATGCCCAATCCGGCCCGGGCGGCCCGCCACGCCGAGAGCATCGGCTCGATCAGCGCCCACCGGGCGTCGGACAGGTCAGTGCGGTACGGGCGGCGAGAGGCAGTCACTCGCCTGGCCTACCAAGCCACCGTCCACAATGGTGGGACGTCGGACGTCGACGTGCCGCCGTGTCAATACCAGATCATCACGAAATGGGATGAGATGCCCTCTTAGCCACGGACCCGGCTATCCGCGTCAGGGCGGTGCCCCGGGTCATTGTGTGGCACCACGCTGGCGGATGATCTCGATGACCGTCTTGACGATGCGCTGGACGGTGGCCGGGTCGCCGAGCAGCACCTCCAGCGGTTCAGCGGGATCGGTATCGATGCCCGGCACGTCGCCGAGTTCGTAGGCCCCGGTACGCCCGGTGAACACGGTGTTGAGCACGGAGATCACCGTCTCGGTGACGTCCTCGCCCGCGGTGATCCGGCTGGCGATGGCCTCGACCGCCACGGCTGCGAGGCCGCGCAGGAGCGCGTCGACGGTCTCGTCCCGTTGGACGGGGACCAGATGTCTCGGTTCCCTTCCGCCGTCCTCCGCGGTGTGCCGCTGGGCCGGCATGACGCGCGGCTGCTTGTGCCCGAAGGGGTTTTCGATGTACTGCTCGTACCAGCTCTCGTTGGTACGCATGACGGCCAGCACCATTCTGACGTCCGCCGCCACGTCCGCCTCGCTGCTGCCGGTCACGCCGGTGACCCGGTCGCGCAGGTCAGCCCAGGCAGAGAGCGGCCACAGGTTCGGGCCGGCCGAGTGGGGCACGCCAACCCAGGTCATGATCTCCAATGCGAGCTGGTGCGGCCACTCGCCGGCGAGTCGGCGGCCGAGCCACTGCGGCATGCGGGGCCGTTGCAGGGCCCCACGCTCGCCGCGTTCACGCCGATGGGCATCAACCGTGACGGCGTTGTAGCGGGACCTCAACCAGCCCTCGGGGTTGAGAATCCGGACCGTGCCGTGCCTGAGCAGGTCCTCCCGGACTACCGCCACGTTGTCCTGCAGCCGGTCGTGGCACTCCGGCTCCATGTGGTCCGGTGACACGGCGCAGCGGAGGTGACCGCGGGCCCGCTCGCGCTGCTGGGTCAGCTTGTACACGATGTCGTGAACGATGGTGTAGAGCGCCGCCTGCTCGCCTGCGGTGGCGGTACGCATGAGTTCCTCGAGGCGCCCGGCCGCCATTGCGGCCCGGACACGAGCGAAATCGTCGGGGTTCGGGGTAATCGAGGCGGCCACCCGCGTTCCTTTCCGAGCGGTTTGGAACCGTACGGGAAGTGACGCTATGTAGCGGGCGACCGACGGAATAGCGGCTGCGACGAACACTGTGGGAAACCTTTAGATGGGATCCCCGCTGGCCACCGCGACGGTTAAAGGTTTTCCCGTACCCATGCGATGGTGGCTTTGCGGCCGACGATGCCGAGCTTCGCGCGCGCATTCTTGACGTGCACCGCCACGGTGTTCTCCGCCATGTGCAGCATCTCGCCGGTCTCCCGGTAGGTGGCTCCGGTCGCCACGGCCAGTAGCACCTCGACCTCACGATCCGTGAGCGCATCTGCCGGGGCCGGCGCACCGTCGATCGCGGCCTGTAGGGTGGCCAGCGCGTCACACAACGGCTCGGCGCCGAGCCGGTCGGCCGTCTCCCGGGCCTGCGTCGCGGCGCGCGCCGCGCGGTTCGGGTCGCGGGCCGCGTGCGCGGCTTTGGCCTCCTGCCACCGCGCGTACGCAGCCGGGTAGGGCCGCTTCAGCGCCTCCCAGCCCTCCGCCACCATCTGCCACAAGTCGGGGTCGTCGGTGCCGCAGGCCCGGCGAGCCTCGGCCGCGCACTGCCGGTGCAACACCTGAGCCTCGTCGTCTCGTCCCGACGCCTCGTTGCCGACCATGCGGAGCAACTTGCCGGCGCGACGTTCGACCTCGCGCCGATCGCCGGCGGTGGGGCGGGCGTCGGCGGTGGCGCGCAGGGCGATGGCGTACAGCCGCAGCTTCGCGAGCTGGTTCTCCCGACCCTGGACCGCGGTGATGCCGTCGTGCGCGGCCTTCTGGGCGGCATTGAGATCGCCCCTGCCCAACGCCAGCCCGGCCTCGCAGGCGTACAGCGTCTCCAGGAACCGGGGATCGGTATGGGGCTGCCCACGCAGCGGCTGCAATAGTGCCTCGGCGTCGGTGAACCGGCCCCGGACCACCTCGATCTCCGCTTTGGTCAGCCGCAGGTACCGGCTCTCCCGGACCGCGGGCCCGACCAGCAGGGCTTCGTCGAGCAGCATGAGCGCCTCGTCCCAACGGCCGAGCTGAAACAGCGCCACGCTGGCGTTGTTGGCCAGGATGCCGCCGTGACGCGTCTCGGTGAGTCCGTGGCGCCGGGCATCCTCTATGCCGCTCAGCGCGGCCTCCACCGCCTCGTTCAGCGCGCCCGCCTGCTCGAACGCCACCTCCAGGTTGGCGTGCGTCCGCAGCAGGTCCTCCAGGTTTCCGGTGTCCTGTGCGATCCGCAGTGCGTGGCGCAGCACGTCAATGCCGTTCTTCGTCTCGCCGAGCATGGCGCTCGCGACCCCGATGGTGCTCAGCGCCCGCCCGACCTCGGCTCGCGCGCCGATCCGCTCCGCCTGCTGGGCGGCGTGCCGGGCCTGCTTGAGGCCTTCGCGGTAGCTGCCCTCGCGTACGGTGACGGTGGCCAGGGCAGCCAGGATGCGGGCCTTTAACGCGTCGGTCGGCCGGCCATCGAGCAGGTCCAATGCCGTGCGGTAGGCGTCCGCCGACGCCGCGTTCTCGCCTGCTTCCCACTGGTAGCTGCCCAGCCGTTCACGGAGCTCGGCGGCGCGGTGAGGATCCTGGCTCGGATCGGTCTCGTCGATTGCCGTGAGCGTGTGCTCCACGGCCTGGCCGACGTGGCCGGCCCAGCGGGCGGTGTCGGCGAGGGCGGTCAGGACTTCGTCGCGGCGCATGCCGGCCACCCGGACCGCGTCGGGCACCTCGGCCCAGAGCTGCAGCGCACGCTTGTACTGCATCTCTGCCTCGCGGAAGGCACGGATCCGGGCGTTCGCGGCGCCCGCCCGGACCGCGGCGGCAAGCGACTCTGGCTTTCGGCCTGCGGCGAACCAGTGGTGTGCGAGCTCCACCGCCGCGTTCGACTCGTCCAGGCTCAGCGTCGGGTCGGCGGTGATCGCCTCGGCCATGGCCAGGTGCAGTTTCCGGCGCTCGAATCCGGCGAGCCGGTTGTACGCCGCCTCGCCCAGCAACGCATGTCGAAAGTGGTAGCTGTCGGTATCCCGGTCGGCCACGAGCAGGTCCCCGTCGAGGCAGCTACGCAGGGCGCTTGCGAGCGCGTCGTCATCGAGCCGGCTAACGGCGACCAGCAGCGGCTCGCTCACCTGGCGGCCGGCGGCAGCCGCGACGGACAGCACCCGTTGCGCGTCGTCGCCGACCGCCGCGATCCGGCTGTTCATTAACGCCTGCAGCGACTCGGGTAGCGCTGGATGCTCATCGCCGCTGCGCGACAAGGAGTCCTGCAGCTCCTCGGCGAAGAAAGCGTTGCCGCCGGAGAGCACGAAGTTGCGGTGAATGACATCGCGATCGACCACGCCACCAGCGCCGAGGAAAAGGCGCAGCTCCGCCTCGGTAAACGGGTGGAGCCGCAGGCGCTCGGTACGTCGAAGGAAGTCCTGCTCGGTGAACAGGCCCCGTACGGGATGGCCGCTGTGCAGCCGGCTGCGCAGGCTGCACAGCAGCACCATGCGCTGGTCGGTCTTGGCCCGGGTGAGGTACGACACGAGACTGAGCGTGGAGGGATCCGCCCAGTGTAGATCCTCGAAGACGACCAGCACTGGTGCCTGCCCGCCCAGGTGGTCCAGCAGCCGCATGACCGCGCCGAAGACCTGCACCTGCGAGCCCACGCCGACGGCGGCCCGACCACCGCCGTCCGGTGTCTCCACGTCGGTGAAGTCCTTGACCAGACCCTGCAGCTCGGTCCACGCCGAACCGGCCAGGGCGGCCGCCTCCTCGCCGTGCTCCCGGACGAACAGGCGCAGGGCGTCGGTCAGCGGTGCATACGGGAAGCCGCTCCCGCTGAGCCGGTCATCGCCGAGTGGTACGCAGGCGCCAACGAGCACGCGGGCGCCGCGGCTGCGCGCCGCCGCGCAGTACTCCTGGACGAGCCGGCTCTTGCCGACCCCCGGTTCACCCTCGAGCAGTACGACGGCCGGCCGGTGGGCGCGTGCGGCATCCAGAGCGGCCAAGAGGCGTTCCCGTTCGGTAGCACGCCCGACGAAGGGTCGGATGGTCGCCCCGGAAATGTAACGCGGCGTGCCAGATCCATCACCGAGGTTCGCCATTGCGCCATACTCCCGCACCGTGGCGCCTGCGGGAAGCCACAGGTCGGGTCGCGGGTGCGGCTGCACGTGCTCGATGCCGGATCGTTCGACGACACGACGACGCTCCTGGACCACCTGCGCAAGGCGGGACGCGGGCACGCCGGCTTTGACGGCCTCGTCCCAGGCGCCGCGTAGCTCACCCGCGAGAAGCTCGATCAGCTTGGCCTGGACTTGCTCGGGCAGCGCGCCGCCGGATGCTGCCGCCTCGCCCATCGTGTCCTCCCGCCATTCGGTCGCTGCCGTACCTACTCCCATCCGGGGTGGCGCTCAGCCGAACTCCTCCGGCTCGTAGCGGCGCAGGCCCGCGGGCAGCTCCGCCGGACCGGGCAGCGCGAGTCGGCCATCGGCGTTGCCCGGCCGCAGCAGACTTGCGATCAGGATCTCCCCGACGGCGGTGACGGCGGTCGCCGCAGCGGTCCCGTCCGCCATCATGAACAGCGCCGTGCGCGCAGGCCCGGTCAGCGGGTGCACCAGCGAGCCCATCACGTGGGTCTCCGCCTCGTCGATCCCGCACGGCACGACGGCCGGGCGCGAGTCGTGCGCGATGAGGGAGTGGAACGCGGTACGCCATACGCTTTCGTCATCGGTGGGCTCCCCGTCGCTCATGAAGAACACCGTGGGCGGCCCGAGGCGGCCGGGGCCGTCGCGCGGCGCGGTGTCGGCCTCGAGCTGCTGCCGTACCGTGGCGAATGCTGCACTGAAGCTCGTCCCATTGCGTACCCGCAGCCGGGGCAGCTCGACGCCGCTGGCCGTCAGGTCGCACAGCGGCAGTCGTACGCGTGCGTCCCGCGAGAAGTCGATGAGACCCAGCCGTACGCGGCGGGCGACGGCCGGATCCCGTCGCAACGCATCAGCAACCGCTGTGATTATCCCATTGGCAGCCTCGAGCTTGCCCTGCGTCGACATCGACCAAGATACGTCCACGACCAGATAGACGGGCGTCAAGCGCTGAACTGTCGGTCCCATCGCAACCACTCCTGTGTCCTCGGCGATCTCCCCGTTCGGCGCCCGGGTGCCGAACGCACCGACGCGATGGAGTACTGACGGACACCGACTCGTGGCGGTCTGTGGTCGGCTGCGACTAAGCCTCGATCCGTGGACTGGTCGTTGAGTCTGGCCGGCGAGTTCAGCTAAAAGATCTTGGCCTGGCGGTGTGTGGCTGGTCGGCTGGCCCGGTGTCCAGCGTGCTCGGTTCGGTTCGTCCGGTTGGTTGGCAAGGCGGTGC
>DASRHY010000069.1:0-99729 GCA_035650275.1 Kribbellaceae bacterium
ACGACCCGGAGGGTAGAACCCGTAGCAGCAGCGCCCCTCGCCAGGACCGCCGCACCCTGCCGCCCAGGTGCGGCGGTCAGTCGTCTGTGGGCACGGCGCGGCGCCGGACGTTCCGCGCGAGCACCCACGTACCGCCCGTCAACGACCGCGGTTCGTTGTCGAACCACACGTGCATGTGACGGTCGTTCCACCGGTCGGCGTCGCCGGCGCACCACTCCTCGCCGTCGTCCTCCCACACCACGCGCACCCAGCCCGGATCCGCGGCGAGCGCCACTCGAACTCGCGCGGCCGTTGCGGCCACTGCTCGTTGAGCACCTTCTGATAGCGCTCCTGGACGGGTGCTTGGAGGGCGTCAGGCCACGGATGGACACTCACTCAGCCAGTAGAACAGGTGTTCGACTTCTCGGGGGAAGATGTAGCAACGCTTCCGGTGCGAGCCGCTCCAGGTCGGTAGGGTGGCTGTCACCTGTGACTCGGGGAGGCCGTGATGAAAACCGATCCGCCGATCGTCGAATGGAGACCAGAGAGCGGGATCGACCCGACCGCCGGCCGATGGCAGGCCAGCACCGCGGTCGTCGCCAGCGACCCGTACGCGCCGGACGGCTCGATCCTGCCGCCGAGCCCGCTGGACGGTATGCGCTTCATGGTCTCGATCGAGCAGAGCGAGTGGGCCCCGGATCCGATGGTGCTGCTCGCGACCACAACCGACATCGACGTGGCCGCGTACATCGCCGAGACGCACAACGCGCGCCTCCGCTGGTGGAGGAGGCCCTTCCGCCTTCCGTTCCGCCGCGGCCCAGTGTCTGAACGACCCCGGCGGCGTGGCGACGACCAGGAGCGGGACCGGCGAGCGGCGCCGCGGTTCGTCGACTCGGCGCTGCGAGCCGTTCGTCGGGCCCGGTCCGGTCCGGACGGCCGGATACCCGCGACGGCGCCTGAACGGATCAAGTACCCGCTCAACGTTCGGTGGACAATTATCACGGCGGAGATCGGCACCACAGATCCGATTCCGGACCATCTACTACACCCGATGAGGTCGACCGACAGCATGCACCACCTTGTTGTGCTCGAGGAGAACACCGATGGGGTGATCGCTGCCACGATCGACAGCCGCCTGGCCGAGCATCTAGCGGAGACCCACAACGCATGGCTCGACGCGAACACCGGTTGAGCCGCGCCCTGGCTGGTCGAGTCATCTCGACGCGGGGGTCACTTCCGATTTCTTGCCCTCGGATGAGGTCGACGAGGAAGCCGCAGCTGCACTCTGGTCTCGCTGGACCTGTGACACCATCCACGCCGCGATCGACGCCGTGACCGCCCCCACCGTTGCGATGCCCACGATCATGAGCGCGAGACCGATGAACCGGCCCGTCGGCGTCGTCGGGTACCGGTCCCCGTAGCCCACTGTCGTGATGGTTGCAGTCGCCCACCACAGCGCATCACCGTAGGTCTCGATGTTCGCCCCCTCGGCGTCCTGCTCGGCGTCCAGCATCGCGAGCGCCCCGAGGAACGCCGCCATCACGCTGGTACCGAAGACGTAGGTGCCGACGCGGCCCACGAGTGAGCTGGCCGCCGATCGGTTGAGAATCCGGGCCAGCGCGAGCAGACGCAGCAGGCGCAGCGGCCGGAGCATGGGCAGTGCGATCAGCGCGACGTCGTACCAGTGGCGAAGTGCGTAGGGCCACCGGTCGTCGGCAAGGATCACCCGCACGACGAAGTCGACCGCGAACGCGATCCAGACGGTCCAGCTCGCCACGCTGAGCGTCGTCGCCAGGTCGGGATGCAACACCGGGTCGAGTACCTGCCAGGCGTAGGCGACGAGGAAGGCCAACGCCAGCAACAGCAGCGGAATCTCGGACTTGCGTTCATAACGCTCGACACGGGTCATGCATGGTGCATCGACGCGGTGTCAACGTTCGTTACGGGCCCGGCCAGACGACCGGAACACCCGCGGCGTAGCTGGACGGCAGCGACGCCAACGCCGACGTACCCGTGCCGGGGTTATCCGTTGGTCGGCGGCCGTTGCCCCTTGTCGGCCGGCCGGGGACTGCTGCTCGGTCCGGTGGCCGGCGACTCCCGGTCCCGGACGACGTCCGCGGTGAACACGATCGACACGTCGACGAGCTCGATCGTCGGCTCCACCCCGAAGTCACGGAATACCTGGACCGGGACTGGCACGTCGTGCGTGGGCTTCGTCCGCTGTGCCAGCGTGCCGTCGACGAGGACGAACACCGACCAGCGGCCGCCACCGTGGTGGACGAGCATGCACTGCTGCACGTACGGCTGGCTCATCACCCGCTCGCTGACCATCGTCCGGAACGCGACCTGGAACTCCTCGGCGCGTGCGGCCTCGACGCTGCCCGACGTGATCATCATCTCCTGCGCCATCACATCTCCCAGACCTCGGACGGCCCGATCGGGCGGCCGGACTCGGCCCCTATCCTCCCCTCGCTCCACCCCGTCGTCCACGCCCGATCGCCGGCCGACCCAGCTCGGATCACACTCTCGCGCGTCAGGGCGCGTGGCGATCCGCGCGGTCTGAGGGGCGCACCGTCTACCTAGAGGACGGCCTCGAGGTACCGGGCCGTGGGTATGGATTTGGGCATGAACCACGTGCGCCGTGAGACGCGCATCGAATTTTCGAACCGCCGCCAGGCGGTGACAGCAGGCTGAGCGCCCGCGAGAGCCGGTTGGTGACTCGGCCGGCCGATGAGTTTCCGGTGGTGCGCAGGTCTACCGAGCCCGACTGTGTTTGTCGAATCTGTCCGGGCCCGTTCGATGTGATGTAGAAGCCCGGCACAGGGCTCGGGCGACAGCGAAAGGACAGCGACGATGACCGACAATCAGGCGACCGGCGGAGCGAGACCGTTTCGATTCGGGGTCGTCGCCCCCCTCAGAACTGATCTACCGGCGTGGCGAGACCAGGTGCGCCGTATCGCCGACAGCGGTTTTTCGACACTTCTGATGCCGGACGTTCAGCAGTGGCAGCCGGCGCCTGGACCCACGTTGGCTGTCGCGGCGACTCTCGCCAACCTGCGGGTGGGTACGTGGGTGTATGCCTCTCCGCTGCGCATGCCCTGGAGTATGGCGTGGGAGGCGCACTCACTGTCGGTGCTTACCGAGGGTCGCTTCGAGATGGGCATCGGCACCGGGAGACCCGGGATCGAGGACGAACTGCGCGAGTTGGGCCTTCCGGTGGTGACACCGGGCGAGCGGCTGTCGCAGGTGCGTGACACTGTCACGTCGCTCAGAGAACTCGATGGCCCGGACCTCTATACGCCGGTGGCGATGGCTGTACGTGGTCCTAAGGCCCTGGCGCTGGCGGCCGACCTGGCGGATACGGTCACGTTCGCCGCGATGCCGGGTGACTCTCGGGCCGAGATGATGCGGCTGGCGGCCGACTTCCGCGCAGTCCGAGACGTCGAACTCGCGCTCCACGTGCCGGTGGTCGGCGACGCCGTCGCCCCGTTCATGACGCGCCCCGACACGGACCCGGCCGCGCTACGCGCGGCGGACTCGCTCCTGATACTCCCGAGCGACCCGACCGCGGCCACCGAGGAGATCTTGAGGCGGCGGGAGGACAGCGGCTTCTCCTACTTCATTGTCGGCGCCAACGCCGCTGATGCGCTCGCTCCTGTCGTCGCCGAGCTGACCGGACATTGATCCGTCGTTG
The DNA here is from genome assembly GCA_035650275.1 of Kribbellaceae bacterium. GTDB lineage: Bacteria > Actinomycetota > Actinomycetes > Propionibacteriales > Kribbellaceae > DASRHY01. Next base: position 3,674 of record DASRHY010000069.1, read on the forward strand.
AACAGCCACGACCGTGACGGAGAGTGACATTCTGGCTGGGGCGAAGCGCTTTGTTCCGACAGCCATACGTTGTCGGTTCCCAATCGGCGCCAGTCTGGCCGATCTGTGGCTGGGAGGCGAGGTGCGCGCTATCGGGCCTTCGCGGTTCGGCTACCTCGGGTCGGCGATGCCGGCCGGTGCGACGCCGGCAGCCCAGGCGGACTGCTACGTCGATCTGCTCGACCATCTTGGAGTCGAGCGTGCCGTGGCTCCCGGGTTTGCGCACATCCTGCCGGGCCGAGGGGGCAGCCCCGCGGGACGCCGGCACGACGCCGACTCAACGGCACCGGTCGCGCGACGGCTACGCGAGTGCGTGATGGCAGTACCGGGCGGGACGACCAGGATGACGATGTGCGGCGGCATCGAAACGGTCTCAGGACTGCGGTCCTGCTGTCCGCGCTGTCCGCGCTGGTCCTGCTCGCCGGATGGTGGATCGGCGGCCGCACCGGCCTGACGATGGCGCTGTTGCTGTCGTTGGGGATGAACGGGATCGCCTACTTCTGGAGCGACAAGCTCGCGCTCGCCTCGATGCACGCGCGGCCGATCGGAGCACACGAGCAGCCGGTCATGTACCGCATCGTCCGCGAGCTCGCGACCGCGACAGGCCAGCCGATGCCCCGGCTCTACGTCGCGCCCACCTTCACGCCTAATGCGTTCGCCACCGGTCGGAGCCCGCGCAAGGCGGCGGTGTGCTGCACGACAGGCATCCTGCGGATCCTCGACGCGCGGGAGCTCCGCGCCGTTCTCGGTCACGAGCTGGCGCACGTGTACAACCGTGACATCCTGATCGCGTCGGTGGCGGCCGGACTGGCGAGCTGCATCATGTACCTTGCGCAGCTCGCCTGGTTCCTGCCTTTCGGCCACCACGACGACGAGGGCAACCCGGTGAGTGCGCTCCTTGTCCTGATCCTCGGGCCGATGGCCGCCACCCTGATCCAGTTCGCGATCAGCCGGTCCCGGGAGTTCGAGGCCGACGCCGACGGCGCGCAGCTCACCGGCGACCCGATCGCGCTCGCCAGTGCGCTGCGCAAGCTGGAGCTGGGGACCCGGCAGCTGCCGCTCGAACCATCGCCGCGGCTGCAGCCGACCAGCTCGTTGATGATCGTCAACCCGTTCAGGCCGGCGGGTCTGGCCAAGCTGTTCTCCACCCATCCGCCGGTGTCGGAGCGCATCGCCAGGCTGCAGGCGCTCGCCCGGACGATGCGCTGACGGCTCCACGACTACGCAGTCCGGGGATGCCCGGCGGCAGCGGCAGGCGAGACGGTGGGCCGGAGGGCGGAGCGGCGGCCTTCCGTCGCCGGGACTGAGGATGGAGCGAGCAATGGCGACAGCGACGACGACTCGAACCGATGAGGAGATCCAGCGGGACGTTCTCGCTGAGCTGAAGTGGGACGCCCGGGTTCAGCCCAACGAGATCGGCGTTGCGGTCAAGGACGGCGTCGTGGTGCTGACGGGCTGGGTGGATTCGTTTATGAAGAAGTGGGCGGCCGAGGACGCGGCCCATCGCGTCCGCGGTGTGCTGGCGGTCGCCAACGACATCGAGGTACGGCTCCCGACCGACGCCGAGCGCACCGACGCCGACATCGCCGCCGCCGTGACCCGCGCGCTGGAGTACGACGCATTCGTGCCGATCGAGAACCTCGACGTGACCGTCTCGAAGGGCTGGGTCACGCTGCGCGGCGAGGTCGCGTGGCAGTTCCAGAAGCGGGACGCCGAGCGAGCGGTCAGGCGGCTGGCCGGCGTGCGCGGCGTGAGCAACCTGATCAAGCTCAAGCCGCGGACCCAGCCGTCACCCGAGGAGCTGAAGCGGAAGATCGAGGAGGCGTTGGTCCGCAGCGCGGAGACCGACGCCGAACGGATCTCCATCCAGGTGGACGGCGACCGGGTCACGCTGAAGGGCACCGTGCGCTCGTGGGCGGAGCGGGAGGAAGCCGAGCGGGTCGCCTGGTCCGCGCCCGGGGTGGCCGCGGTCGACAACCAGATCACGGTGCGCCTCAGCTAGCCGGTGCACATGCCATGACCGGGAGCCGTGCGGTGATGGCCACCGTGGCCTGCGCGCTGCTGCTATCGGCCTGCGGGTCGGACGACGAGCCGCCGCTGGCCTATCGCGAGCACGGGTTCGGCGCCGCAGACCTCGGCCAGCTGCACGTCCGGGCGGTCAGGCTGGTGACGGCCGACAACGACGGCGCCGTCGCGCTCGTCGCCACGTTCGTCAACGACGGGCCCGCCGACGTACTGATCGAGCTGTCGGCGAGACCGGGCGACGTAAACACCGCGGACGGCGTGCCCAGCGCGGACGTGATCAGCCGTGAGACTCCCGGCCTGGGCCTCGGCGCAGAGGAGGTCGTCCTGGTCGGGGGCGCCGGCAACCCGCGGATCGACCTGCCGGACCCCGGCGAGAGGATCCGGGCCGGCTTCCTCGCCACAGTCACGCTCTCGTTCCGCGGCGCTGGCACGACACAGGTCGGGGTGATCGCCGAGGAGCCACGGGGGTTCCTCGCACCGTACGCACCGCGGCGGAGGTAGCCGTGACACGTCCTGGCCGGGAACTACGCAGTCAGGGGATGCCGGTCCGGAGCTCCGGCGGAGATGGTTGCGGAGACCGGACCTCGAGGAGTGATGACCCATGGCGACAATGACCGCGCAGCGGCTCGACGAGGAGATCCAGCGGGAGGTGCTGGAGGAGCTGAAGTGGGACGCCCGCGTCCAGCCCAACGAGATCGGCGTCGCGGTCAAGGATGGCATCGCCGTCCTCACCGGCTGGGTGGACTCCTTCAGCAAGAAGTGGGCGGCGGAGCGGGCCGCGCACCGGGTGCGCGGAGTGACCGCGGTCGTGAACGACGTCGAGATCCGCCTGCCGAGATCCGCCGAGCGCACCGACGCCGACATCGCTGCGGCTGCGACCCGCGCGCTGGAGTCACACGCGGGCCTGCCGATCGAGAACATCGAGGTCACCGTCTCGAAGGGCTGGGTCACGCTGCGCGGGGAGGTCGAGTGGCAATTCCAGAAGTACGACGCCGAGCGGGCGGTTCGCCGGTTGTCCGGGGTGCGTGGCGTGAGCAACCTGATCAAGGTCAGGCCGCGGGTGAAGCCCTCGCCCGACACGCTCAAGCGCAAGATCGAGGCGGCCTTGGTGCGTAGCGCAGAAACCGACGCGGAACGGATCACCGTCACGGTGGAGGGCGGCACGGTGCAGCTTGCCGGGACGGTGCGTTCCTACGCCGAGAAGAAGGAGGCCGAGCAGGCCGCGTGGTCGGCGCCCGGCGTCGCGGAGGTCCGCAACAACATCGTCGTACGTATCGACTGATCCGGCCGGCGGCGAGGAGATCACCGCCCGGAGCTCTACCGCCGAGTCGGCTGATGGCAGCTGACGCATCCGTTCGCGGCTGCGCGATTCGGGGATGTCCTGTTCTCGCTCGTGCCGCAGGCTGTCACGAAGACGGCAGCGGGGCTCAATCTCCACGGAAGAGGCGCGGGGAGCATCTCCGGCGGGAGCGGATCTCCGGGAGGATCGGCACCCGCCGGAGATGGAGGGCACGGTGCTGAGCTGCGTGTCGCCCGGCCAGGTGGCGCGCAACAGCGGCCGGCACGGTCAGTGGTCGCCGTGTCGGCCGCACCCATCGCCCACCAGACACGCACCGCCCGCCAGACGCACTCGAACTTTGGCGACACGGCTGCGATGCCGGACGCACCGCGGACTTTCGGGCGTGGCTGTCTGGGGCCGCTCGTCGACCGGGGTTGCCCCTTGGCCACCGAGAGCGCCACTGTCGGGCCACGACCGTCGGTACCTGGCACGCGCTGGTGTCCTGACCAGGCACCCACCTTCTGGTCCGGGTACAACTAGAGCAGCAGGCCGAAGATCCGGAAGGCGCGCTCCCACTGGGATGTCTGCGGGTTCTTGACGTCGGGGTCGACGATCGTGAAGGTGCGGGCGAGTGCGATGCTCAGCCCGCCGACGACGCCGGGCATCCGGGACTCGGTCTCCTTGCTCAGGGTCACGTCCAGTGGAGGCCACGCCGCCAGCTGCTCCAGGATCGGCTGCAGCTCGATGTCCTCGTCGAGCTTCCGGAACTCGTGGATGCGCTCCTGCAGGCCCTTGGTGATCGGCAGGTCGCGTGGCTCGATGATGTCCCGGCCGTTCGCCTTCGCCGTTCCCTGGGCGATCACGAGCAGGTCGTAGAGCTTGTCGGTGACGAAGTCGCTGTAGCGCTTGAGGTCGTTCTTGTCGATGTCGAGACTCGCCGCGGCGCGGAAGAACCGCTCGAACCTGTGCACCGCCATGACCGTCATACCGTCTCCTCGGTGTAGTCTCGTGCGTTCGCAGCCGGGGTGTCGTTCTCGCTGTGGTTCTCGGGGTCGCTCTCGCGGTCACCGGCCTGTGCACGTGCGATACCGGCAGCTATATAGGCCTCGTCCGCGTCGAGGGTCTCCCGCTCCAGCAGTGTCTGGGCGAGCCGGTCGAGGTTGGTCCGGTGGTCCCGCAGGGTCTCGAGGGCCCGGGTATCGCACTGCTCGAGGATGCGGCGCACCTCCGCGTCGACCCGCGCCCGGGTGGCCAGGCTGGGACCGCTGCCGTCGATTCCGAACGGGCTCTCCGTGCCCGGCCGGGGCAGCACGGACACCGGCCCGACGGTCTTCGACATGCCCCAGCGCCCGACCATCTGGCGGGCGATCCCGGTGGCCTGCTCCAGGTCGGACTCCGAACCCGTGCTCACGTCGCCGAACACCAGGTCCTCGGCGGCCCGGCCGCCGAGCGCGCCGGTGATCCGGCCGAGCAGATAGCTGGACAGATACCCGTAGCGGTCCTCGATCGGCGACTGGAAGGTCACGCCCAGCGCCTGCCCGCGCGGGATGATCGAGACCTTCCGCACCGGGTCGGCGCCCGGGGTGAGCATGCCGAGCAGCGCGTGTCCGGACTCGTGGTACGCGGTACGGCGCCGGTCCTCCGGCGACATCGTGATCTGCCGAGCGGTGCCGAGGACGATCTTCTCGAGCGCGTCGCTGAAGTCGGCCCGGGTCACCCGGTCGTGGTTGCGGCGAGCGGCCAGCAGCGCCGCCTCGTTGACCAGGTTGCGCAGATCGGCGCCGACCATGCCCGGGGTCGCCCCGGCCAGCTCGGTGAGGTCGACGTCGTCGGCGAGCGGTACCGACCGGACATGCACCTGCAGGATCTGGCGCCGGCCCTCGAGGTCCGGCGGGTTGACGGCGATCCGCCGGTCGAACCGGCCCGGCCGAAGCAGTGCCGGGTCCAGCACTTCCGGGCGGTTGGTCGCGGCCAGCACCACCACGCCCTCCGTACCGCTGAAGCCGTCCATCTCGGTGAGGATCTGGTTCAGGGTCTGCTCGCGCTCATCATGACCGCTCACGGTGACGGTGCCGCCGCGGGCACGGCCGATCGCGTCCAGCTCGTCGATGAAGATGATCGCCGGCGCCGACTTCTTGGCCTGGGCGAACAGGTCGCGCACGCGGCCGGCACCCACGCCGACGATCATCTCGATGAACTCCGAGGCGGAGACGAAGAAGAACGGCACGTCCGCCTCGCCGGCCACCGCGCGGGCAAGCAGCGTCTTACCGGTGCCGGGCGGGCCGGTCAGCAGCACACCCTTGGGTATCGCGGCACCGAGTCGCCGGTACCGCTCGGGGTTCTTGAGGAAGTCCACGATCTCCTGCACCTCGGTCTTCACCTCATCGATCCCCGCCACGTCGGCGAACGTGGTCCGCGGCCCCTCCTCGGGCTTGTAGAGCCTGGCCCGCGACCTGACCATGCCGCCGACGCCGCCCAGCCCGCCGGCGAGACTGCGCCGGTAGAACCAGACGAGCAGTCCGAGCAGCAGGATCGTCGGTCCGAAGCCGAAGACGAGCTGCTGCCAGAGCGGCACCTCGTCCGCGGGACGCGCGTTGACGTCGACCCCGTTCTGCAGCAGCAGCTGCATCAGCTCGTCGTCCGCGAAGGCCGGCCGCGCGGTGCTGAACCGTTGCACCTGTTCCGCGTTCTCGTCACCCGGCGGGTACCGCACCGGGGTGCGGAACTGACCCTCGATGGTGTCAGCCCTCGACGTGATCTCCACGACGTTCTTCGCCTGCACCTGCTGCCGGAAGAAGGTGTAGGACACGTCCGCCCGGGGCGGTCCCGCCTGCACCGCCTCGGCGATGATCCAGTTCAGGGCGAGCATCCCCGCGAACAGCAGCCAGAACCACCGGTTGGCCTGCGGACTGAACCTGGCCGGCTGCGTCAGTCGGTCGAAGTCCTCCAACCGCCGGTCGGACTGGCCGGTGCTCGATGATCGTGCGTTACCACGGAACCAGGTCACGTCGTCATGCTGCGGCGACAGGATGCGCCCGTCACCACGGAAGTGTGTAGACCTTGCCCTGATGCTTACGCTTCGCGATCCTTCCGGCCGTGCGCTGAGCCGGTCTCGGTGACGCTCCGCGTCCGCGAGCGTCTGACTGCTCGCCGGTGGGTGGTGAGCTGCACCTCTGCGATCCGCACCGCCAGCGGTCCGGCGATGGCGAGGATCAGGACATAGGTCGCAGCCAGTGCCCCGAGCCGGGGGTCCACACCGGTCGTCGCCGCGAGCCCCGCGATGACGATCGAGAACTCGCCCCGTGGGATCAGCGCGAACCCGACCCGCAGCCGTCCGCGCCGGCTGAGCCCGGCGCGGCCGCCTGCCCACCAGCCGCTGGCGATCTTCGTGGCCGTTGTGACGACAGCGAGCAGACAGGCGAGCCCGGCGACGTCGGGGATCGTGCCGGGATCGATCCGCAGACCGAAGAACAGGAAGAAGACGGCGGCGAACAAGTCACGCAGCGGCCGGAGCAGCGCATGGGTACCCTCGGCGATCTCGCCGGACAGGCTCAGCCCGACCAGGAAGGCGGCGACGGCGGCCGAGGCGTTCAGCTGCTGGGCAACGCCGGCAGCGAGCAGGGCGAGGCCGAGGACCCGAAGCAGCAGCACCTCGTCGTTCGGCGAGAACATCATCCGCGCCACCGCCTGCGGGAAGCGCAGCGCGACGAAGAACGACGCGGCGACGGCTGCGATCGCGACGAGCACGCTGGTGGCGGCACTCGCCCAGCCGAGGCCGAGAAGCAGTGCGGTCAGGACCGGGAGGTAGAGGGCCATCGTCAGGTCCTCGAACACCAGCAGGCTCAGCACCACCGGCGTCTCCCGGTTCCCGATGTGCCCGAGGTCCGCGATCAGCTTGGCGACGATGCCCGACGACGACACGTACGTCACTCCAGCGAGCGCGACGGCGGCCACCGGTCCCCACCCGAGCAACAGCGCGAGTGCGGCTCCCGGAGCGGCGTTGAACACGAGGTCGACCAGCCCGGCGCGCAGCTGCTGACGCACACCGGTCGCCAGCTCCGTGGCGGAGTACTCGAGTCCGAGGCTCAGCATCAGCAGGACGCCGCCGACCTCCGCGCCCGTGTCGATGAATCTCTCGCCGGCGGCGAGGGGGAGTGGCCCGTGCTCGCCGAACGCCAGCCCTGCGACGAGGTACAGCGGCACGGGCGAGACGCCGAACCGGTGGGCGAGCATGCCCAGCAATCCGAGCCCGAAGAACACCGCCCCGAGCTCGAGCAGGTCCTGCCCTACCGCATCGGTGCCGGTGGCCATCGGCCACCATGAGGCGCGCTCCACGTGGCGTCCTCGGCCGGACTCAGGTCCGTGGCTGGGCGAGATCCGTCGGATCGGGCGGTAGCATCAGCAGCTCGACAAGCGTCGCCCGCTCCTCCGACTGCAGGATCACCGACTCGGCGACGTACTCCGGATCGTCCTCGGCATAGACGACCAGCTCGGTCGTTCCGTCCCGGCGCGCCACCACGCCGACCTGCCGGCCGGCTGCTGTCGTGAAGTCGTACCGAGTCCCTACGCCCGGAAGGAGCGCCTTCTCAACGTGCATCGCGGTCCTCCACTCTTGATGGTGTGTGCCTGCGTGCGGTTCACTCCGTGCCCCAGCGCCGTGACCAGTGGGCCAGTGCCAGGGCCGCGACGAGCAGGAAGGCTCCGCGGCCGGGCCAGGCCCGGAGGTTGCCGTCACCGCCGGTCACGCCGGTTTCGGGGGCTGTCGAGCATCCCGTGCAGGTGCGCCACCGCGACCTCGATGTCGATGTACTTGTACTGCCCTGCGCGCGACTCGGCGGCGAGCAGTCCGCAGCGGTGGACGTCGCGGAAGTCGCCGTACGGGAACTTGTATCTGCCCTTGTTGTCCTCGTCCTGGTTCTCGTCGATCCCGAGGTACCACTTCTGGTACTCCGTCAGCCCGTGCTCGCGGATGAAGGCGTTCTCCGCCTCGGCGGTCGGCCGGTGCTCGCTCCAGTCGTCCCTCTCGTCCAGCACCACCCGGTCTTCCGCGATCAGCTGTTGCGAATGCTCGTAGGCGCGCTTGTTCAGCCTTACACCCATCAGGTCACTCTCCTCATTGCCGGTCCGCCGTCGGTCGGTCGAACTCCGTCACGTCCTCGCCCCAGTAGCGCGGCGGTCCGTCGGGTCCGGAGACATCGGCACGTACCTTCGGCAGCGCTTGCGGGTACCGCTTCTGCAGGAACGTCAGCAGCTTCTCCCGCACGTCGCAGCGCAGGTCCCAGTTGCTGGGTGCGTCGGCGGAGCTCACCAGGCCGCGGACCACCATCGTCGACGTCGTCGTGTCCACCACCTGGAGCATCCAGTCCTGGCCGTCCCACAGTGGCGACTCCTGGACGAGGCGGTGCATCTCGGTGCGGAGCTCGTCGACGGGCACGCTGAAGTCGACGTGCAGGACGATGCTGCCGAGCACCCGCGCCTCGTGCCGGGTCCAGTTCTGGAACACGTTCGTGGTGAACCAGGAGATGGGCAGGATGAGCCTGCGGTTGTCCCAGGTCCGGACCACGACGTAGGTCAGCGTGATCTCGTCGATCCGGCCCCACTCGCCGTTGACGACGACGACGTCATCGATCCGGATCGGGTCGGTGACGGCGATCTGCAGGCCGGCCAGCAGGTTGCCGAGCGTCGTCTGCGCGGCGAGCCCGGCCACGACGCTGAGCACGCCCGCCGAGACCAGGAAGCTCGCGCCGACGGTGCGCCCCGCCGGGAATGTCATCACGGCCGTGGCCACCGCGACGACGACCAGGATCGCGATGGCCATCCGCCGGAAGATCAGGATCTGCGTGCGGACCCGGCGGGCCCGCCGGTTGTCGGTGGCGTCGACGTCGAAGCGGGCCAGAATGACGTCCTCGAAGACGCGGCTGAGCTGGATGAGCAGCCACACCACCGCGGCGATCAGCGCCAGCACGAGGACGTGGCGGACGACCTGCAGCAGCAGGCCGTCGAGCCCCGCGTACGGCAGCGCCGACAACAACGCGGCGATCATCAGTGTGACCCGGAACGGGCGCCGGCAGTGCCGGGCGAGCGACGACCACGCCGGGGCCGACGACCGGGCCTGCCGGCGGCGTACCGCCCGCTCGATCACGAAGTCGATGAGCGATGCGACCGCGACCGCGACGAGCGCGGCGAGCGCCGGCTGCACGAACTGCGATCCTTTCATGGCTCACCACCTCGGTGCAGGGGTTGTCGCCGGCTACTCCCGTCGCGTGTGCTTGGCCGGCGCGTGGCCGGGTGGCGGCGGTGCGCGCCGTACGTGTGCGGTGAGTCCGCCGGTGAGGCCGCTCTCCGCGGCGGCGGTCGCCGCACGGGCTCTACGCGTCGGCCGGGCCGACAGCGGTGTTGCGACCTCCTCCAGCGACCGCTGCTCGGCGTTCACACCCCAGGCGAACTCGACCAGGCCACCGATCACCATCAGGACCGAGGCGATGGCGTAGCCGAGGAACACGCGTCCCCGATCGTCGCCGTCGCCGATCAGGGTCGCGAACAGCCACGGTGCGACGACTCCGCCGCACAGCACCGACAGTGCGAAGAAGAACGAGATCGCCTGCGCGCGGAGCTCGATCGGGAATATCTCGCTCACCGTGAGGTACGCCGAGGACGCGGCCGCGGAGGCGAAGAAGAAGATCACGCACCACAGCACCGTCTGCGTGACAGCGGTGAGCGAGCCCTCGTTGAACAGCCAGCCGGTGATGAACAGCAGAACCCCGGCCAGGGTGTAGGTGCCGCCGATCATGATCCGCCGGCCGACGGTGTCGAAGAACTGGCCGAGCAGGATCGGCCCGAGCAGGTTGCCGAGTGCGAACGGGAAGATGAAGTACGCCACCGCACCGCCCTCGATGCCGTAGAAGTCGGCGAGGATCAGCGCGTAGGTGAAGAAGATCGCGTTGTAGAGGAACGCCTGCGTCACCATCAGCGTGAACCCGACGACCGAGCGCCGGCGATAGTCGCGCAGCACCACGCGGGCGAGTTCGGAGTACCTGAGCGTCCCTCGCGGTTGAAGCTCGATGACGCCGTCCTCGCCGACCGGGGGCAGCGCGACGCCCTTCGCCTCGATGTCTCGTTCGATCTGGCCGGCGATGCGCTCCGCCTCATCGACCCGGCCGTGCGTGAGCAACCACCTCGGGCTCTCCGGAATGTGGCGCCGCAAGGGCCAGATCAGCACGCCGATCAGCGGACCGATGAGCAGCGCGAGCCGCCAGCCGAGGTCGACGTCGAGGATGTCCTCGTCGAGGAAGACCAGGTTCGCGGCGGCGCCGATCATCGCGCCCAGCCAGTACGTCCCGTTCACGGCGAGGTCGGTCCGGCCCCGGTACTTCGCCGGGATCAACTCATCGATGGCGGAGTTGATCGCGGCGTACTCGCCGCCGATGCCGGCGCCGGCGATGAAGCGGGTAGCGGCGAAGAACCAGAAGTTCATCGAGAACGCCGTCAGCGCGTTCCCGATCAGGTAGATCGCGAGGGTCGCGATGAACAGCTTGCGCCGGCCGAGCTTGTCGGTCAGTCGGCCGAAGAAGAGCGCGCCGAACACCTCGCCGAACAGGTACAGGCTCGCCGCCAGCCCCACCTGCGAGGAGGAGAAGCCGAGGGTGCCCTCGTCGCGGAGGCGGTCGGCGATCGTGCCCGCGATCGTGATCTCCACGCCGTCCAGCACCCAGGTGATGCCGAGCGCGATCACGACCCTCCAGTGGAAGCCGGCCCAGGGGAGCCGGTCGAGCCGCGCGGGGACGGTGGTCCGGAGCGGGCCCGGCATCCGCTGGACGTCGCCGTGTGTCATCGGAGCACCTCCGCGTTGGTCGGCCGCACGGATCGGCGCCAGGTGGTCCGCAAGGTGGTGATCCCGAGCAGCGACACCAGTGCGAGGAAGCCGAGCGAGAGCGCTGTGAACACATGCACCTGCTCCGAGGTGGGCGACGGCAGGTATCCCCTCAAGAGGAGCTGGTACTGCCACGACGTACCGGTGAGCAGGAATGTGAGTGCGAGCGCGATGCTGTGCGTGTAGTCCCACAACGCGTGCAGCACCGACACCCACAAATACGTCAGCAGGACCGCCCGGTTGAGGCGGAACCGACCGGCCCGTGCCTCCCGGAACAGGATGCCGCCGAGGATCGCCGTCCAGAGCCCGTGCCCGAACGGCGCCAGCAGACCGCGCACCAGCTCGGTCTCGACCAGCGCCGTCAGCGAGAGTCCCTGGATGGTGAGCAGTGCGTTGAACGCGTACCCGGCCGACTCGAACGCCGCGAATCCGAAGCCGACCGCGGCGCCGAGCACGAAGCCGTCCCGGGCGTGCCGGCGCTGCAGGTGCCGGGTGACGAACACGAGGGCGCCGAGCTTGGCCGCCTCCTCGATCAGCCCGACGCCGAGGAACAGCCACGGCGACGGCTCGAGCAGATACGTCTCCAGCACCGCCGCCGCCAGCACCCCGAGCACTCCGCCGACGACGAAGGCACTCACGATCAGCTCGGCGGTGAGGTGCTCGTCGCGCCACCGCTCGAACGACCACGCGACGAACGTCACCGGGACGAGGAAGCTGCCGAGCAGGATCAGCGTGGGCACGAGGTTCGTGTTCGCGGTGAGCAGGGTAACGGCGAGGCTGACCAGCCACAGCGTGAAACCGGCCGCGAAGATCTCCAGCCATCGGCCCCGGCTGCGTCGATGCGTCCTGCTGCGGGTGTTGACAGTCATCGGTCGACCTCTCGCTCACAACGTCGGCCCCAGCGTGGCCGGACGGACCCGTGCGGCACATCCCCGGATCTGGTAGTCCGCCGGCAGGCGCAATCAGTGCACCGCGACGTGCGAACGGGGCGTGGCTGCCGCCTCGGTGGTGGACTCCTCGGGATAGCGCTCCGCACCCAGCGAGACGAGGTCGCGACGGAACAGCGACGCCAGCAGCCAGTCCAGCCCGATCCGTATCTTGCGGTTCAGGGTCGGCATCTGCGCCAGATGATAGGTGCGGTGCAGCAACCAGGCGGGCGGCCCGTGCAGCCGCACGCCGTACAGCTCGGCCACTCCCTCGTACAGCCCGAGGCTGGCCACCGACCCTGCGTACCGGTGCTTGTAGGGCCGCACGGGCTTTCCGCGCAGGTCCGCGGCCAGGTTGTCCGCGAGCCGCCGGGCCTGGCGGACGGCGTGCTGGGCGGTCGGCGGTGTCGGGACGCCCCTGTTCAGCAGATCGGGTACGGCGGCACAGTCGCCGGCGCTCCACGCGTCCTCCGTGCCGAGGACCCGCAGGTCGGCGCCGACCGTCACCCGGCCCTTCTCGTCGATCGGCAGGTCGGTTGCGCGGAGCATCGGATGCGGCTGCACGCCGGCGCTCCAGATCAGCGTTCCCGCGGGCAGGTCGGTGCCGTCGGAGAGCCGGATCCGCCCCCCGACCGCGGACTCCACCCCGGTCCGGAGCCGGATGTCGACGCCGCGGCGGCGAAGCTCCGCGACGGCCTGCTGCCCGACGCTCTCGCTCACGTCGTGCAGGATCCTTCCGGTGAGCTCGACCAGCATCCAGTGCAGGTCGGCGGGATTGATGTGGCGGTAGTAGCGGCACGCGGTCCGCGTTAGGTTCTCCAGCTCGCCGAGCGCCTCGACACCGGCGAATCCGCCACCCACGACGACGAACGTCAGGGCGCGTTTGCGTACCTCCGGGTCCCGGGTGGTCTCCGCGAGGTCGAGCCGGCCGAGCACATGGTTGCGCAGGGCAATGGCATCTTCGATCCGCTTGAAGCCGGTGGCGGACTCCTCGAGACCGGGAACGGGCGGCATCCGGGTGACGGCGCCGACCGCGAGCACGAGATGGTCGTACTCGAGGTCGTACGCCGGACCCTCCGCCGGCTGGACCGTCACGCAGTGCTCGCGGTGACAGACCCGGGTGACTCGGGCACTGAGCACTTCGGTGCCGGCCAGCACTCGGCGCAGCGGTACGACGACGTGCCGCGGTTCCAGACTCCCGTTCGCCGCCTCGGCCAGGAACGGCTGGTAGGTCATGAAGTTGCGCGGCGTCACGAAGATCACCTCGGCGGCGCGTCCGAGCCGGCGCCGGAGCCGGCGCGCGGTGTACAGCCCGACGAACCCACCGCCAACCACCACGATGCGTGTCGGCGTCATGAGGCGCGGCCCCGTCGGCGGACGGCCGGGTTCACGGTTTTCCCACGCAGGCGGTCGCGGAGGTCGTCCAGCACGAACGCCAGCCCGATGGCAAGCAGCCAGACGTCCTTCGCGATACCGATGCCCTGCTCGGTCGGGCGCAGGCTGCCTTCCTGCCGCAGGCCGGGCGTGCGCACGTAGAGCCCGACCAGGGTGCCGGAGAACACAGTCAGCCCCACGCCGACGAGGCCGGTAGGCACCACCGGGACCAGCAGCGCGGTGCCGAGCGCGATCTCCCCGGCGGCCAGGGCTCCCAGGAACACCCGGGGGTCGAGTGGCTGCAGAGCTGGGTACGCGCCGGCGGCGAACCCGTGTGTCTGCTTGGCCGCGGCGTCGTCCTTGGTGAGCTTGGACAGGCCGGAGTTCACGATGAACGCGCCGGCACTGCACCGCAACGGGACCTGCCAGGCCTTCAGCTGCAGTTGCATGGTTGGTCTCCTGTCTGTCCGGTCTGCCTGCTGGTCCGCACGCGAGGCGGCAGCTCACGCAGCGGTCTCAGCAGCGGGCGGGTTGTCATAGGTCACCTCGAGCTCTCCCTCGCGAACGTCGACCCGGATCAGCGCACCGTCGTGCACCTCCCCGCCGAGCAGCGCGCGCCCGACGCGGGTCTCGACCTCGCGGGCGATGAACCGGCGCAACGGGCGAGCGCCGTACACCGGATCGAAGCCCTGCTCGGCGATGAACCGCCGGGCCGCGGGGGAGACATCCAGAGCCATCTGCCGGTCGGCGAGCCGTGCCCGCAGGTCGTCGAACATCAGCTCGACGACCTGCTCGATCTCGTTCAGGGTGAGTGGCTTGAACAGCACGATCTCGTCGACCCGGTTGAGGAACTCCGGGCGGAAGTGCGTGCGCAGCGCTGCCATCACCCGGTCGCGCGCGTCCGGCTTGATCTCGCCGTCCGACGTTGCGCCTTCGAGCAGGTACTCCGAGCCGATGTTCGAGGTCATGATGATGACGGAGTTGCGGAAGTCGACCGTGCGGCCCTGGGCGTCGGTGAGCCGGCCGTCATCGAGGACCTGGAGCAGCGTGTTGAACACGTCCGGGTGCGCCTTCTCGATCTCGTCGAACAGCACCACGGAGTACGGCTTCCGGCGGACCGCCTCGGTCAGCTGGCCGCCCTCCTCATACCCGACGTACCCGGGCGGGGCGCCGACCAGCCGGCTGACCGTGTGCCGCTCCTGGTACTCGCTCATGTCGATCCGGACCATGTTGTCCTCGGTGTCGAACAGGGTCGCGGCAAGCGTCTTGGCCAGCTCGGTCTTCCCGACGCCGGTCGGGCCGAGGAAGATGAACGACCCGATCGGCCGCCGCGGGTCCTTGACGCCGGAGCGGGCCCGGATGATGGCGTCGGCGACCAGCTGCACCGCCTCGTCCTGACCGACTACCCGCTCGTGCAGGATCTTGTCCAGGCGCAGCAGCTTCTCCCGTTCGCCCTCCTTCAGCCGACTCACCGGGATGCCGGTCCAGCGCGAGACGATCGCGGCGATCTCCTCCTCGGTGACCACCTCGCGCAGCAGCCGGCGGTCGCCCTGCTTAGCGGCGAGCTGTTCCTCCTCCGCCTTCAGCCGCCGCTCGAGCTCGGGCAGCTTGCCGTGCCGCAGCTCGGCGGCCCTGTTCAGGTCGTAGTTGCGCTCGGCCTGGTCCGCCTCGTGCCGGAGCTGCTCGATCTGCTCGCGCAGCGCCTGCACCCGGCGCAGCGCCTGCCGCTCGGACTCCCACTGCGCGCGCATCGCGTCGGCCTCGGCCCGCAGGTCGGCCAGCTCCCTGCGCAGCTCCTCCAGCCGCGCCTTACTCGCCGGGTCGTTCTCCTTGGCCAGCGCGGCCTCCTCGATCTCCAGCCGCGTCACCTTGCGGGTCAGCTCGTCGAGCTCCGACGGCATCGAGTCGATCTCGGTCCGCAGCATCGCGCAGGCCTCGTCGACGAGGTCGATGGCCTTGTCCGGCAGGAACCGGTCGGAGATGTAGCGATGGCTGAGGGCGACCGCGGCCACGATCGCGCTGTCCTGGATCTTGACGCCGTGGAACACCTCGAGTCGCTCCCGCAGGCCGCGCAGGATCGAGATCGCGTCCTCGACCGAGGGTTCGTCGACCAGCACCGGCTGGAAGCGCCGTTCCAGGGCGGCGTCCTTCTCGATGTGCTTGCGGTACTCCTCGAGCGTCGTGGCGCCGATCATGTGCAGCTCGCCGCGGGCCAGCATCGGCTTGAGCATGTTCCCGGCGTCCATCGCGCCCTCGGTCGCTCCGGCGCCGACCACGGTGTGCAGTTCGTCGATGAACAGCAGGATCCGCCCTTCGGCGGCGCGTACCTCGTTGAGCACCGCCTTGAGCCGCTCCTCGAACTCACCGCGGTACTTGGCGCCCGCGATCAGCGATCCCATGTCGAGGCTGAACACAGTCTTGTCCCGCAGCCCCTCGGGTGCGTCGCCGCGCTCGATCCGCTGCGCCAGGCCCTCCACGATCGCGGTCTTGCCGACGCCCGGGTCGCCGATCAGGACCGGGTTGTTCTTGGTCTTGCGGGACAGGATCTGGATGACGCGGCGGATCTCGGCGTCCCGCCCGATCACCGGGTCGAGCTTCCCGGCCCGGGCGTCGGCGACCAGGTCGCGGCCGTACTTCTCGAGCGCCTCGTAGGCGACCTCGGGCATGGCCGAGGTGACTCGCTGGTTGCCGCGGATCGACGTCAGTGCCTGCAGGAAGCTGTCCCGCGTCAGGCGCTGTTCGTGCAGCCGCCGGCCGGCCGCCGTCTCCGTACCTTCCTCGAGCAGCGCGATGACGAGGTGCTCGACCGAGACGTACTCGTCCTTGAGTCGCTTGGCCTCGCGTTCGGCGGTGTCCAGCAGCCGCGAGAGCCGCTGGGTGACGTACACCTGGCCGGGCGAGGCGCCCGGACCGCTCACCTTCGGCCGGCGGCCCAGGTCGGCCTCGATCTCGGACCGCAGCCGGTCCGGATCGGCCCCCGCCTGCGCGAGCAGTCGGGGGACCAGCCCGTCCGCCTGCTCCAGCAGAGCCAGCAGCAGATGCTCGCCGTCGACCTCTGTGTGACCGAAGCGGAGCGCCTTGGTCTGCGCGTCGTGCAGGGCCTCCTGGGACTTCTGCGTCAGACGGTTCATGTCCATGATCGGCCTCCGGGAGATCGAGTGCGGTTCTTCGGTGCCGCCTCCAGGGCAGCGATCCGGTCGAGCAGATCGACCACCAGCCCGAGGGCGGCATAGTTGATCGAGAACGCGGCGCGCAGCCGCTGCAGCCGGGCCACGGTGGTGAGCTCGGCGTAGGGGAACCAGAGCCGTCCGGACGCGTCCCGCGCGGCGTCGACCAGGCCGAGCGCGACCAGCCTGCGCACCACCTGCGGATGCAGACCGGCCAGGCGGGCGAACGACTCCAGGTCGAGGGCGAGCGGTCGTGCCAGCGCGCTGCTCATCGCCGGCTCCTCGGGTCGAACGTCGATGTGCTCGCGAGCTGCTCGAACAGGCGCCGTTCCTCGTCGGTCAGCCGGTCCGGCATCACGATGCGGACCTCGGCGTACAGGTCACCGTTCAGGCCACCGGGTCCCGGCATGCCGCGGCCGCGGAGCCGCAGCCTGCGCCCGCTCGATGTCAGCGAAGGCACCCGCACCTTGGCCTCGCCGCCGGGCGTGTCCAGCGCGACCCTGGCACCGAGGGCCGCCTCCCACGCGGTGACCGGCAGCTCGACGTAGATGTCACGGCCCTCGACCCGGTACCGCGGATGCGGGGCGATCCGGACGACCAGGTACAGGTCGCCCGCGGCAGAGCCGCCGGTGCCCTCGCCGCCCTGCCCGGACAGCCTGATCCGCTGCCCGTCGGTGACACCGGGCGGGATGGTCACCTCGATGCTGCGCGTCCCGTCGGGCCCGGACACCGACAGCCACCGGTGCACGCCGTGGTAGGCGTCCTCGACCGACAGCTCCAGCTCGACCTCCTGGTCGGCGCCGCGGATCGGTCCCCACCGGCCGCGTCCGCGCGCGCCGAAAATGCCGCCGAACAGGTCCTCGATGTCGATGTCGCCCTCGTCGAACCAGACCCGCTGTCCGCCGCCGCCGTACGAACCCGGCCCGGCTCTGGCACCCGCGCCGGCACCGGCGCGCTGGGCGCGGGCCCATGTCTCGGGGTCGACGTCCGGCGGGACCCGGCGGAAGTCGTGCCCGAACGCGTCGTACCGCTTGCGCTGCTCCGGGTCGGACAGCACGTCGTAGGCCTCCGAGACCTCCTTGAACCGGTTCTCGGCCTGGGGGTCCTTGTTGATGTCGGGGTGATAGGTGCGGGCCAGCTTGCGGTAGGCGCGCTGGATCTCGTCCGGGGCGGCATCTCGCTTGACCCCGAGCACCTCGTAGAAGTCGCGCCGGTCCGCCATCGGACTACTGGGTCGCGACCACGACGCCCGCCGGGCGCAGCAGTGCCTCGGGGGTCCCGTAGCCCGGCCTCACCACGGCCACCACCGTTCCCGACGGAGCCTCGTCGTTCACCGTGCTCACCGCCTCGTGTACGGCCGGGTCGAAGGTCTCGCCTACGGACTCGAACCGGGGGAACCCGAGCCGGGTCAGCGTCGCGACCGCCTGCTCGTGCACAGCGCGGACTCCCTCGACCAGCGAGGCCGCGTCATCGTTCGTGTGCCGCAGCGCGAGCTCGAGGTTGTCCACGACCGGCAGCCAGGCGGCCGCGAGCCGGGCACGCTCGGCGGCGCGTTCGCGTTCGAGATCGCGCTGGTACCGCTTGCGCAGGTTGTCCAGGTCCGCCAGCGCCCGCCGCAGCTCGTCCTCCAGCTGCGCGGCAACGTCGGCGCTGCGGTCCTGACCGTCAGGCTCGTCCTGGCGGTCAGGCTCGTCCGCACGGCTCTGGTCGTCGGCCCGGTCGTCCGGTGCCGGCGCCTCGGCGGCGTCCTCGGTATGCGGCATCTCGGTGTCCCTCACTCGCTCACCGTGAAGTCCGCGTCGATGACGTCGTCATCGTCGCTCGACTGCTGTCCGCCCGGTTGGCCACCCGGCTGTCCCGTCGCACCGGCAGCCCCGTCGTCCGCACGGCGGGAGCCCAGGCCGTGGAAGACCTGCTGCAGCTCCTCGGTCAGCGAACGAACCCGGTCGAGCGGCGCGTTCTCCTTGACCGCCTGGCGGGCGTCCGCCACCAGCATCTCCGCCCGGGCCTTCTCGTGCGTGGGCACCGTGTCGCCGAGCTCGTTCAGCCGGCGGTCGACCTGGTGGGCGACCGCGTCCAGCTCGTTGCGCGCGTCCACCTCCTGCCGCAGCCGGGCATCCTCGGAGCGGTGCTGTTCGGCGTCGGCGACCATCCGCTCCACCTCCGACTGGTCCAGGGTCGAGCTCTCGGTGATCGTGATCTGCTGCTCGGCGCCGGTGTCCTTGTCGCGCGCGGAGACGTTCAGGATCCCGTTCGCGTCGATGTCGTACGTGACCTCGACCTGCGGTTCGCCCCGCGGGGCGGGCCGGATCCCTTCGAGCCGGAACCGGCCGAGCGTGCGGTTGTCCGCCGCGCGTTCGCGCTCGCCCTGCAGCACCACGACGTCGACCGCGGACTGGTTGTCCTCGGCGGTGCTGAACACCTCGGTCCGACGGGCGGGGATCGTCGTGTTGCGCTCGATCACCTTGGTCATCATCCCGCCGAGCGTCTCCACACCGAGCGAGAGCGGTGTGACGTCAAGCAGCAGAACGTCCTTCATCTCGCCCTTGATGATGGCGGCCTGGATGGCGGCGCCGATCGCCACGACCTCGTCCGGGTTCACCGTCATGTTGGGGTCCTTGCCCCCGGTGAGTCGGCGGACCAGCTGCTGCACGGCGGGTATCCGGGTGGAGCCGCCGACGAGGATGACCTCGTCGATGTCATCCGCGGTGGCCTTCGCGTCCGCCATCGCCTGCTGGACCGGTCCCATCGTGCGCTCGATCAGATCGTGGGTGATCTCCTCGAACGTCGACCTCATGATCGTCGTCACCAGATGCTTCGGCCCGCTGGCGGTGGCGGTGATGAACGGCAGGTTGACCTGGGTCTGCGTGACCGAGGAGAGCTCGACCTTTGCCTTCTCGGCGGCCTCGAACAGCCGCTGCAGCGCCTGCGGGTCCTCCCGCAGGTCGACACCTTCGGCCTTCTTGAACTCGTCGGCGAGGTAGTCGACCAGCCGGCGGTCGAAGTCGTCGCCGCCGAGGTGGCCGTCGCCGGCACTCGCCATCACCTCGACCACCCCGTCGCCGACGGTGAGGATGCTGACGTCGAAGGTGCCGCCACCGAGGTCGAACACCAGCACCGTCTCGTTCTCCCGCTTGTCCAGGCCGTAGGCGAGGGCCGCGGCTGTCGGCTCGTTGATGATCCGCAGCACTTCCAGTCCGGCGATCCGCCCGGCGTCCTTGGTGGCCTGCCGCTGCGCGTCGTTGAAGTACGCCGGCACGGTGATGACCGCCTCGGTAACCTTCTCGCCGAGGTACTTCGACGCGTCGTCGGCGAGCTTGCGCAGCACCTGCGCGGAGATCTCCTCCGGGGCGTACTGCTTGCTGCCGACCTGGAACCGCACGGCCCCGTCCGGGCCGGCCACCACGTCGAAGGAGACGGCGTTCATCTCGCTGGTGACCTCGTCGTACCGGCGTCCGATGAACCGCTTGGCCGAGTATATGGTGCCCTTGGGGTTCAGGATCGCCTGCCGTCGCGCCAGTTGTCCGACCAGCCGATCGCCCTGGTCGGTGAACGCGACCACTGACGGTGTGGTCCGGGATCCCTCGGAGTTGGGGATCACCGCCGGCTGGCCGCCCTCGACGGCCGCGATCACGGAGTTGGTGGTGCCGAGGTCGATGCCGACTGCCTTCGCCATTGTCTGTCTCCACCCTTCGCCGAAGCTCAGCTCACGCGGACTTTGTCGCGCCGATGGGCTGCTGCGCCCCGGCGTCTTCGTTTGCACCGTTGCCCTGGATCTGCAGCCGGCGCGGCTTCGCCCGTTCGGACACCGGCACGCGGACCGTCAGCACGCCCTGGTCGTACGTCGCGGTGATCCGGTCGGTGTCGAGGGTGTCGCCGAGGAACAGCTGTCGGCTGAACGTTCCCTGCGGACGCTCGGCGGCGACGACTTCCTGGCCCTCGGCCGGCTGCCAGCCGCGCTCCGCACGGACGGTGAGGACGTTCTTCTCAACGGTCAGCTCGATCGAGTCGCGGTCGACACCGGGGAGGTCGAACTTGATGACGAACTGGTCGCCTTCTCGGTAGGCGTCGATCGGCATCGTGCGCTGCTGCAACGCTCCACCCTGCTCGTTGTACATCTGGTTCATCCGGTCGATCTCGCGGAACGCGAGCTCACGGAAGGGGTCGAACCGCATCAGCATGACTGCCTCCTGTCCCGCTCCGGCACGGAGCGACGGATCTGTTGGTCCCCTGCGTTCCGCAGTCTTCTGACCGCCGCTCGTCACGGCATCCCGGAACCACGTAGTCGGACAGTTCAGGTGCAAATTTCCGGGACGGGCCGCCGGACAGATTGGGGTGTAGCCTGCGGTTCAAGCGGATGTCGTCCGTGCGGCGTGAACTAGATGCTCAGGCACGGATGTGTAGACGAGGAACCTGTCGACGATCCTCGTCGGCCGAACACGAAGAGTCCTGCGGAGCCACCGGCAGGAGGTGCTCGGATCGATGCCTGACCGCCCCGTGTACAGCATCGGCGCACTCGCACGCATGCTCGGTATCCCAGCGGCCACGCTGCGCACTTGGGAGGACCGGTACGGCGTCGTGGTTCCCGAGCGGAGCCCGCGCGGTCATCGCCTGTACTCACGGCTGCAGGTCGAGCAGTTGCGCTTCGTCGGAGACCGGTTGGCCGACGGCCTGTCGATCAGCGACGCCTACCGGCTGCTACGGGACCGGGTGTCCAGCGGTATGCCGCTGGAACCGACCGGCATACCGGACGGCAGTGGCATGCTCATCCTGCTGGCCGAGCAGGACCCGTACACCGCCGACCTCGCCGACTACTTCCTGCGCACTGAGGGGTACAGCGTCACCGTCGTGAGCACCGCCGAGCAGGCCATGATCGAGGTCGCGCGGACCGCACCCGACCTCGCGGTAATAGACCTGCTGGTCTCGGGTGCGCGCGGGCTGCGGCTGTGCGCCCAGCTGCGGAAGCAGCTCGACATCCCGGTGGTGGCGATCTCCACGCTCGACCTGCGGGACGACGCGCTCGAGGCCGGCGCGGCCGCCTTCCTGATGAAGCCGTTGCGACCGCTTCGGCTGGCATCGGTGACCCGGGACCTGCTCGGACGGAGCGCGTACCTCCACGCGACCCGCCAGGCCGAGACCGTGCCATGAGCGAGCGGATGGCCTCCGGATCGGGTCCGCTCGACCTCGTCCTCGGCGGCGGGCTGCCCCGTGACGCGATAATCCTGCTGACCGGCGCGCCCGGCTCCGGCAAGTCATTGCTGGCGCAGCAGTGGGTGTTCGCCAACGCCACACGCGAGCGGCCGGCGCTGTACATGTCCACCGTTTCCGAACCGCTGGAGAAGCTGCTCCGGCACGGCCAGACCCTGTCGTTCTTCGATCCGCGCGCGATCGGCAAGAGCGTCTGGTACGAGGATCTGGGCGGGATCCTCCGCGCCCGGGGGCTGCAGGGCGTGCTCGACCAGGTGCGCGACATGATCCGGGAGCGACAGCCGGCCATGATCGTGATCGACAGCTTCCGGGCGATGCGTCCGTACGCCGACCGGAGCATCGGATTCGGCCCGTTCCTGCACGACCTCGCCGGCATGCTCAGCGCGTTCCCGGCGACCTCGATGTGGGTCGGTGACTACCTGGAGGAGGACGTCCCGCGGGTCGCGGAGTTCGCTGTGGCGGATGCGATCATCTCGCTGGGGACCATGCACACCGCCGAGCGCACCGCCCGCGCTCTGCAGGTGTACAAGCTGCGCGGCGGTGGCTTCCTGGCCGGCAAGCACGCCTACCGGCTGTCCGCCGACGGCGTGACGGTCTTCCCCCGGCTCGCCGACCAGGCGGACTCGGTCGGCTACGAGCGGGTCAGCCGGCGGGTCGCGTCGGGCATCCAGGCGCTCGACGACATGCTCGATGACGGCTACTGGTCGGGGGCGTCGACGCTGGTGGCGGGACCCACCGGCGTCGGCAAGACGCTGATGGGACTGCACTTCGTGTTCCACGCCGTCGACCACGGGGAGCCCGCGATCATCGCGACGATGCAGGAGGATCCGTCCCAGCTGGAGCGTACGGCGTCGCAGTTCGGTTGGTCCGTCAAGGCCGACAACCTCACGCTGATGTACCGCAGCCCGGTCGACCTGTACATCGACCAGTGGGTGCACGAGCTGCTGGCCGCGATCGAGTTGACCGGTGCCACCCGGGTGTTAGTGGACAGTCTCCGAGACCTCGAGGCCGCCGCCTCCAACCGGACGCGGTTCGAGGAGTACGTCTACTCGCTGCTGCACCGCTCGAGGCGGCGCGGGATCAGCCTGATGATGACCTACGAGCTGACGAAGCCGTTCGGGACGTCCCGGCTGAGCGACGTGGCGGTGCCGCATCTGGCCGACAACGTCGTGCTGCTGCGGTACCGGGGCGACGGGACGATCTCGCGCACCCTCACGATGTTGAAGACCCGCGCCGCCCATCACGAGCCGGGCATCAGGGAGTTCCGGATCACCGTCGACGGGATCACTCTCGTCCCGCTGTCCGAGGGCCCACGGGTCGCTGAGTGACTTCGGGGCTCGGCAGCTACTCGGCACGTCCGGTTGACCTCGGCACTTCCTCGCCAGTACTGGCATGCCCCGGCGATCCGAGACAGTGTGGAACCGTCCGGATTCGCATGGTCAACGAGAGTCAGAGATCTCATGCGTATGCAACGGCGCGAAGGTTGCCGGTCGCCCGGCGGCAACCTCGACGGTGAGTCGCGCGAGGAGCCGGCGGATGGGCACCGCGGCGGCGGTCCCGGCGAGCAGGCTGAGAGGCCGCTCGCCGGAGCTCAGGTCGGTTCACGACCTACTTGAGTCCACCGTGACCGGGCACGGAGCAGTCCTGCTAGTCGAGGGACCGCCAGGCATCGGCAAGTCCCGGCTGCTGAGTGCCGCGGAGGGCGCGACGCATCGAGGGTTCGGCGTCGCCCACCTCGACGAGCTGCCGCGCGCGACGGTGCCGGAGCCGTTGTTCGCGGGTCTGGAGATGGCGTCACCGGCCGGCCTGCAGCACGGCGGATCGTCCGACCGGGGGGATGTGCTGGCGTACATCGGCGAGCTGGCGGTGCGCGCCGCGAAGCGGGCGGCGCGAGGCCCGACCCTGATCACGGTCGATGACGCGCAGTGTGCCGAGACGACGACGCTCGAGGCGCTGCGCACGTTGCCGGTCTGGCTGGCGGGTTATCCGGTCGGCTGGATCATCGCGCGCCGGACCGGTGTGCCGGATCCTGCCGTCGCCTGGTTGTTCAACGAGCTGGAGAACCTCGGAGCCGCCCGGACCGTCCTCGGATCGCTCAGCGATGACGCGGTCGCCCAGATCGTCACCGACCGGCTGGGAGCACGACCAGACGGTGACCTGCTGGCGCAGGCGAACCTGGCCGGTGGCAACCCACAGCTGGTCGGTGCACTGCTGGAGGGGCTGCACGACGAGGGTGGGGTGGCGATCGCCAGTGGCCGCGCACGCCTGTTGTCCGGGCGGCCGTCGGCGCAGGTACACGAGGTGATCCACGACTGGGTGGCGCGGCTCAGCCCCGCGGCGCGGCACATCCTCGACCTCGCGGCGTCGCTGGACCGAGAGTTCGCCGTGGAAGACCTGGCCGGCCTCCTCGGCTGGGCGGCCGAGGACGTACGACGTCCGCTCGACGAGCTCGTGGCCGCCGACCTGATCAGCGTCGCCGGCGAGGACGTCCTCGCGTTCCGGCACGATCTAGTTCGCCAGTGGGTGGCAGGTCACGTCCCGGCCGCGCTGCGCCGCGCGCTCCACGGTCAGGTGACCAGGCGGCGCCGCCCGCATCGCGTGCGCAGAGGGTGGCTCTCGCTCACCGAGACCGAGCGGACGGTGGCCGGACTGGTGGCGAGCGGGTTGACCAACCGCGAAGTCGCGGACCGGATCTTCCTCTCACCGCACACCGTGTCCTTCCACCTGCGCAAGGTGTACCGCAAGCTCGGCATCGGTAGTCGCGTCGAGCTGACCCGGTTGTCGATCGAGAACGAACGACATCGGTAGCGCTGCATGGCAGAAAGCCCGCTACACGGCCGGGACAGCGAGGTCGGCCGGCTCAGCGAGGCCGTCATGGCGCTGGCGGCCGGTCACGGGTGCGTCGTCGTGGTCGGCGGTGCCGTCGGGGTCGGCAAGAGCCGGCTGGTGCATGAGGCGGCCGGCTGGGCGAGACACCTCGGCCTGGCGGTCGCGGCCGGCGACGCCGTGGAGCTGCACCGGCTGTCGTCACTGGCCCCGTTGCTGTCGGCGCTGCGTGACAGCAGTCCACCGATCATCGGGCCGGAGGACTTCGAGCCGGTGGAGATGCTGGCCGCGGACAGGTCGCGGCTGGTCGACCGGCTCCACGCGGCGATCGAGCGGATGGCCGGGGAACGGCCGGTGCTGGTCGCGCTGGACGACCTGCAGTGGGCGGATCCGCTCACGTTGGTCGTCGTCGGATCCCTGACCGAGCGGCTGGCGGACAAGCCGGTCATGTGGCTGCTGAGCCGGCGCCGCTGGCCGTCCACGCCCTTGCTGGACAAGGTGGTCGCCGACCTCGTCGACGCCGGGGCGGTCGAGTTCGAACTCGCGCCGCTGCCGCCCGACACGGTGGCCACGATGGCGGGTGAGCTGCTCGGTGCGCCACCGGACGAGGTGCTGCTCGCGCTACTTGAGAAGTGTTCGGGCAACCCGTTCATGGTGACGAAGCTACTGTCGACGCTGGTCGAGCGTCAGGAGCTGGTGGTCGACACGACGCACGCCCGGTTGTTGCCCGGTGGTCCGCCGGGCAACCTCTACCAGCCGCTGATTGGGTGGCTCAACTCGGTCTCGCCGCCCACCCGGCAGCTGCTGGAGGTGGCTGCCGTCTTCGGCCGGTTCTTCGAGGTGGCCTCCGTCGCCCAGGTGCTGCGCTGCGCGGTCGCGGAGCTGCTGCCATCGGTCCAGGAGGCACTGGAGGCTGACCTGGTGGCCGAGGACGGTGCCCGGCTCGGCTTCCGGCACGAGCTGGTGCGGGACGCGGTCTACAGCGCGATTCCGCTGACCGCGCGCCGCGCGCTGCACCGTGAGGCGGCGTACGCACTGCTCGCGACCGGCGGTTCCACCGTCGACGCGGCGGCACACATCACCCGGGGCGCGTACACCGGCGACGGCGACGCCGACGCCGTCGCCGTACTCGTCCGTGCCTCGAAGGAGATCGCGCCGACCGCGCCGGGCACAGCCGCCGACCTGCGCCTACGGGCCGTCGAGCTGATGCCTGCCGACGAGGCCGTCCGGGCGCGGCTGATAGCTGAGTCGGTCGGGCTGTTGCTGCGGGCCCACCGCGGTGCTGAGGCGGAGGCCTTCGCGGAGCTGGTGCTGCGCGGCGACCTCCCGACCGAGGTGGAGGCGCTGGTGCGCCTGCAGCTGGCCGAGACGCTCGGGGTCACCGGCCGGCCGGCCTCCGCGCTGCACCATGCCCGGGCCGCACTCGGCCTCGCCGGAGTGGACGACGCGGTCCGGGCGCAGCTGTACGCGGTGGAGTCACACGCTCACGTGGTGACCGGCGAGTCCGGCGCCGCGCTGCGGGCGGGGGAGCAGGCGCTCGGCGCCGGTCCTGCCCCGCCAGACGCCACCGCGGCCGGCCGGGCGCTGCTCTCGATGAGTGCTGCCGAACGGATGCGCGGCCGTCTCACCAGGTCGCTCGAGCTGGTCGACGAGGCCGTCCGACTGATGGCGCCCGATCCGGCGCAGACACGGCGGCTGGGACCGCAGTGGACCCGCGGACGCACGCTGATGGCCCTCGACCGCTTCGACGAGGCGACCGCCGCGTTCGAGACCGCCGGCCGGTCGAACGGCGGGTCGACCGGACCGTTCGCGTATATCTGCCGCGCGATGCTGTTGCTTCAGCGCGGCGAGCTCGCCGGCGCCATCGCCGAGGCCGACGCCGGACTGGACCGCGCCGCCGAACTCGAGTCGTGGACGCACGTGCCGGAGCTGTCCGCCGTGTTCGCGGAGGCCTGCGCGTACCGGGGACAGTTCGGGCTCGCGCGCAGCCAGCTACGGCGCGGCACGAATCTGGTCGATGAGCCGGGAAGCTTAGCCGCCCAGCGGCTGGCGTGGGCGACGGCCGTGGTCGATGCGACGGCCGGCGAGGATCCCACGCGCCTCCTGTCGCACCTCGCACCGTTGTACGACGGGCTGCCGGACCGGCTGCCGGCGCCGGCGCTGGACCCGATTGTCGGGCCGCGTCTGGTGGACGCCGCCCGGCGGGCGGACGACCCCGGCCGGGCGGCCGCTGCCGCCGAGGCGACCGAGTTCCTCGGACAGCAGAACGACGGCGTGGTCTCGTTCACCGCCGCCGGGCTGCAGGCAGGCGGACTGCTCGACGACGACGCCGACCGGCTGGTCGCGGCCGCGAGCGCCTTCCAGGCGAGCCCGCGGCCGCTGGCACGTGCCTGGGCGTGTGAGGACGCCGCCCGCAGCCTGCTCCGGCACAACCGGCGCACCCAGGCGGTCCATCACCTCGAGCGGGCCGCGGCCGACTACGGTCGCGCAGGCGCCCTGGCGCCCGCCCGGCGCGTCCGCGACCGGCTGACCGCCGTCGGCACCGGGCGGGCGGAACGGTCAGTGGTACACCGGCCGGCGTTCGGCTGGGAGAGCCTGACCGAGGCCGAGCTCCGGGTCGCACGGCTGGCCGCCACCGGTCTCACCAACCGGGACATCGCCGAGGACCTCGAGCTGTCCCCGCACACGGTCGAGTCGCACCTGCGGCACGCGTTCCACAAGCTCGACGTCCGGTCCCGGGTCGAGCTGACCCGGATCGTGCTCACGCGCGACGACCGTTCACCGGGCTGAGCGCGAACTACGTGATCGCGGGATCCGGGCGGCCCGGTCGCCCGCGACACTGGCGAGGGGTGGCGCCGCAGCGTGTTCCAGCGGCTGAGGTGGAGACGATGATCACAGCGGAGATGGTCAACCGGGTACTGCGGTTCGACTCGCACGGCCTACCGGTGTTGTCGGTGTACGTCGGCGTGGACAAGGACCCGCGGTCGCGGAGCAGTGCGACCCGGACCCGGTTGTCGGCGCTGATGCATCAGATCCGTCCGTTGACCGAGGACCGCTCGCTCGGGCACGAGGCGCGGCTGTCGTTGCGCGACGACATCGAGCGGATCGAACGCTCGGTGCCGGCGGACCGGCTGCTGCCGGGCACCCTCGCGACGTTCTCCTGCGCAGCCGCGGGCCTGTACGAGGAGTTCCTGCTGCCGCGGATGATCAGGGATCGTGCCGTCGCCGACCTGAAACCGTGGGTGCGGCCGATGATGGCCGTGCTCGACGAGTACCACCGCGCGTGCGTGGCCGTCGTCGACCGGGAGTCCGCGCGGCTCTGGGCGCTCTATCTCGGCGAGATGGAGCCCGTCGGCAAGATCCGGTCAGGGGTGCTGCGCAAGCCGGACTACGCCGGCTGGCACGGACTGGACGAGCACCGGGTACGGAACAAGGCGGAGACCCTGGCCCGGCGTCACTTCCGCCGGGTCGCGGTCACCCTCGACGACCTGTTCCGTACCGAGGGTTTCGAGCTGCTGATCGTCGGGGGCCATCATGAGGACGTGCCCGGTCTCCTCGAGTTCCTCCCCAAGTCCGTCCGGCCCAAGCTCGCCGGCACCTTCGACGTCGACGAGGCTACGGGCGGCGTCGCGGACATCCGGCGCACGGCTCAGGCCATCATCGAGAGCTACGAACGCGACGAGGAGCAGCGCCTGGTCGCCGAGGTGATGGAGCGAGCCGCGGTCGGTACCGGCGCCGCGGTCGGGCTGGAGCAGTGCCTGCGGGCCGGCTCCGCCGCCGCCGTCGAGCAGCTGCTGGTGCAGGACGGCGCCGTCGCGCCAGGTGTGGTCTGCGACGAGTCAGGCTGGCTGGCCACCGCGGGGGAGATCTGTCCGCTGTGTGGAGGGCGGACCAGGCGTACCGCCGACGTGATCGCCGAGCTGGTGGAGGCGGTGATCGCGGCGAGTGGCTCGGTCGAGCAGGTCGTCGCGCAGACGGCGTTGCGGCGGCACGTGGTCGCCGCGTTCCTGCGGTTCCCGCTTCCCGCGGTCGCGGACGCGGACGCCTGACCGTGGTGGAGCGACGGCCGCTGCTCGTGGTGGACGCGGCGAACGTGATCGGGTCCCGGCCGGACGGCTGGTGGCGCGACTGGCCGGCCGCCATACGATGGTTGCTCAAGGCAATCACCGGGTGACTCGACCACGCGGGGACGTCGTACTGGTCGTGGAGGGCGCAGCCCGGGCGGGTGTGTCGCCAGGCGTCCACGAGGGTGTCGAGGCTCGGCGCCGCGTGCTCGGGCCACGTCAGTTCAGGGAGGAGCTCGCTCCGACATCCTGACCGACGGCCGTCCCGCACGCCTACGCGGTCGCGGGATGCCGGGGCGGGGTGTGCTCGCCACGATGAGGTGACGGGACATCCCGACGTAAGGAGTGGTCATGGAGCGGCAGGCTGTCGAACAGGAGCTCGCGCCGATGCTGGTCGAGCTGATCGACCTGGCACTCACCGCGAAGCAGGCTCACTGGAACGTCAGCGGCATGTGGTTCCGGCAGCTGCACGCGCAGCTCGACGAGCTCGCTGACGACGTCCGGCACTGGTCCGACGACGTCGCCGAGCGACTGACGGCGGTCGGCGTCGCGGCCGACGGCCGGGTGCAGACCGTCGCCAAGGCGACCCCGTTCGCCGACTTCCCGACTGGTTTCGTCGACAGCACCAAGGTGGCGCCGCTGATGGTCGAGCGGCTGAACACGGTCGTCGAGAACAGCAGGCAGCGGATCGACCGCCTCCAGGCGGTCGACCTGGTCAGCCAGGACCTGGTCGTCGGCGTCATCGCGGGGCTCGAGAAGCACGCGTGGATGTTCGCCGCCGAGCAACCCAGTCATGCGTGAGTCCATCCGACTCGGCCGGATCGCCGGCATCCCGGTAGGTCTCAACCTCAGCGTCTTCGTCATCGTCGTCATCCTGGTGGCGGGTCTTGCCGCCAGGAGGTTCCCGGCGGTGTATCCAGGCCGCAGCGCCGCAACCTACCTGACCGCCGCCGTCGTCGCCGCCGTGCTGTTCTTCGCGTCCCTGCTGGCGCACGAGCTGGCCCACGCGATCGTTGCCCGGCGCAACGACATCGAGGTCGACCGGATCACGCTCTGGCTGTTCGGCGGCGTCGCCGAGTTCCGTTCGGAGCCGCGGACCCCGGGGGTCGACTTCCGGACCGCGGTCGTCGGACCGCTGACCAGCCTCGCCGTCGCCGTGCTGTTCGGAGCTGCCGCGCTGCTGCTGCAGCTGGGTGATGTGACCGGCCTGCCTGTGGGCGTGCTCGGCTACCTGTCCGGCGTGAACGCGATGCTGGCGGTCTTCAACCTGATCCCGGCCGCGCCGCTCGACGGCGGGCGGGTGCTGCGCGCGGCGCTGTGGCGCTGGCGGCATGACCGGACCAAGGCCGCCATCGTCGCGGCCCGGGCCGGCCGGGTGTTCGGCTTCGTCCTGATCACGCTGGGCGTGATCCAGGTGCTCACCACGCGAGGCCTTGACGGTATCTGGCTCGTCCTGCTCGGGATGTTCGTGGTCAACGCCGCCGCCGCGGAGGAGCAGCAGAGCAGGCTGATGGCGGACGAGTTCGACCTGCGCGTCCGGGACGTGATGGCGCCGAACCCTGTGGTCGCCGAGGCGTCGCAACCACTCGACCGGTTCATCGACGACACCGTGCTGCGGCGGCCGTTCTCGACGTACCCGCTGACCGACGCCGACGGCCGCCTGCTGGGCCTGGCAACCCTGAACAGGATCCGTGCCGTCCCGCCGCGGAACTGGTCCGCGACCTCCCTCGGCGATATCGCCTGCCCGCCCGGCGAGCTGCCCACGGCCCGGCCCGACGAGCCGCTCGTCTCCCTGCTGGGCCGCCTCGACGGATGCGCCGACGGCCGCGCCGTCGTCGTGGACGACGAGGGTCGCGTCATCGGCCTGGTCACCCCGGCCGACATCAACCGTGCCTTGATGCGGCGTGGCCTGGCCGCACTCGACCCGTACCAGGGCCACCGTGGCGCCGACATGGCCCGGTGGATCTGGCAGCCGGCTCAGCCGTAACGGTGCTCGCCGCCGAAGTACTGCGCGGCCTACTGCGCGGCCCAGGGAACGTCGACCGCGAGCCGCCCGACCTGGGCGTCCGGGCCCGGGTAGACGAGCGCCGGCATCTGACTGCCCGCCCAGTCCACCACGTACGGCGGCGCGCCGTTGTCGCCCCGGACCTCGATGATGGTGCCGTCGCGGACCGGGCCGCCGACCGTTCTGCCGTTCACGTGGATGTGATCACCGACGTGTGCGTACATGGTTCTCCTCAATCAGCCGATCGACCGGCGGGGACTACTTCACAGAAATGCGGCGGCGCCGCCCCGCGGCGCTCTTGGGGACCCGGACCTGCAGCACCCCGTCCTGCAGGGTGGCCTCCACGCCGTCCTCGTCGATGTCCGTGCCGAGGACGATCTCGTAGCGGAAGCGGCCCCAGGAGCGGGCCTGGCGTCGCAGCCAACCGGTCCGCCGCTGCGCCGGACGCTCGCCGCTGATCACCACCCGGCGGCCTTCGATGTCGATCTCGATGTCCTTCTTCTTCACACCGGGCAGCTCGATCTCCAAGAGGTAGGCGTCGTCGGTCTCCTCCACGTCGGCCAGCGGCGTGAAGCCCTCCGGGCCGCCCGCTGACGGCCACTGCTGGTCGAACAGCTGGGACAGCTGCTGGGTGAGCCGGTCGAACTCGCTGATCGGGTTCGCGGCCTCGGCCTCGTTTCCACGTCGTACGGGCAACGCCATCGTGTGCTCCTTCCTGGAGCGGGGCCGGCAGGCTGCCGGTTCTCGATGTAGCCAGCCTTCGGCGCGAGGCCGGCGCGGCGCATCCCGGGTCCGCGCAGTCTGCTCGAGCGCCGAACAAGTCAGCCGCGGGCCAGGAACTCGTGCACCAGCCGGACCGCGAGCGCGCCGTCGCCGACGGCCGCCGCGACCCGCTTCACCGAACCGCTGCGAACGTCCCCGGCGGCGAACACCCCCGGCCGGCTCGTCTCCAGCAGCAGCCGGTCCTTCGGGTCACCGGCGCCGTCCGCGTCGCCGCCGGTGAGGACGAAGCCGCGGTCGTCGAGCGCGATCTGATCGCCCAGCCAGTCCACGTGCGGGCTGCTGCCGATGAAGACGAACAGCGCCCTCGCCGGCTCCGCACGCCGTTGGCCGGTCTTCAGGTCCTCGACCACGACCTCTTCCAGAGC
Source organism: Kribbellaceae bacterium (assembly GCA_035650275.1). Lineage (GTDB taxonomy): Bacteria > Actinomycetota > Actinomycetes > Propionibacteriales > Kribbellaceae > DASRHY01. The sequence continues at coordinate 35,605 of DASRHY010000069.1, forward strand.
CTGGTGCCCGTGCAGCTCCCGGACCTCGCTGTGCAGCAGCACAGTGATCCGCGGGGTCTGCTCGATCCGGTCGGCAAGGTACCGCGACATGTCCTGGCCGAGCTCCGCGTTGCGAACGACGAGCAGCACCCGGTCGGCGTGGCGGGAGAGGAAGACCGCGGCCTGCCCGGCCGAGTTACCGCCCCCGACGACCACCACCGGGTCGCCGCGGCACAGGTTCGCCTCCAGCTCGGTGGCGGCGTAGTAGACGCTGCTCGGCGCGAACTCGGCCAGCCGGGGCAGGTCGAGCTGCCGGTAACGCACCCCGCTCGCCACCACGACCGTGCGCGCACTCATCCGTTCGCCGGTCTCCGTTCGGACGATGTGGTGCCCGTCCTGCTCTTCCAGTCCAGAGGCAGCGGCGGGCACCAGCAGGTCGGCGCCGAACCGTGTGGCCTGGACGACGGCGCGATCGGCCAGCTCGGCGCCACTGATCCCCGCCGGGAAGCCGAGGTAGTTCTCGATCCGCGCCGAGGTGCCGGCCTGACCGCCGGTGGCCGTGGCGTCCAGCACGACCGTCGCCAGTCCTTCGGAGGCGCCGTAGACGGCGGCGGCGAGGCCGGCTGGACCGGCTCCGACGACGATCATGTCGTACACCGCGTCCGGCGGCGTACGACGCAGGCCCACCGCAGCCGCGAGCTGTTCGTTGCTGGGGTTCCGCAGCACCTCGCCCCGCCAGATCACGACCGGTGTCTGGTCCCGGCTGACACCCAGCTGGCGCAACAGCTGGTCGGCCTCGGCGTCTGTCTCCAGGTCGATCCAGTGGTGCGGCAGCCGGTTGCGGGCCGCGAACTCGCGCAGCCGCCGGGTGTCGGCGGAGAACCGCGAGCCGATGATGCCGAACCCGGCGCCCAGCGACAGCTGCAGCGACCGCCGGATCAGCAACGCGCGCAGGATCAGGTCCGCCAGCCTCGGATCGTCGACGACGAGCCGGCGCAGGTCGTCCACCCCGACCGCGAGCACCTCGCCCGGGTCCCGGACGACCGAGCTCAGGAAGAGCGGCTGGCCGGTCAGCACGCCGATCTCGCCGAGGAACCGGCCAGGACCGTGTACCGCGATCAGCCGCTCCGTCGGGCCCAGGTCCTGGACCGCCGCGACCCGCCCGTCGAGGACCACCACGAAGTCGCTGGTGACGTCGCCGGCCCGTTGCAACACCTCGCCTGCGTGGGTCGGACGCCGGACACCGCGCGCGAGCAGCTCGGCACGCTGCGCGTCGTCGAGCCGCGGAAAGGCGCCGTACAGGTCAGGGGTCTCGGCCGGCGTGTCCGCGCCGGTCACACGAAAGCCTCGTCGACGTAGCACCAGCGCCAGTTCTCGCCCGGCTCGAACGAGCGGACGATCGGGTGGCCCTGGGTCGCGGCATGCGCGCGAGCATGCCGCATCGGCGACGAGTCGCAGCAGCCGACATGGCCACAGGACAGGCACAGCCGCAGGTGCACCCACGCGGTGTGCAACCGCAGGCACTCCGCACAACCCTGCGGGGTCTGCGGTACGACCGGGCGGACCATGCTCAGGTGCGGGTCCAGCACAGCGGTCATGACGCCTCCTGCTTGGCCAACGCCTCGTCCAGCCAGGGACGCAGTACGGCGGCGGGCGCGGCGCCGACCTGGCGCGCGATCACCTGTCCGTTGCGGAGCACCACAAGGGTGGGGATCGCCTGCGCCTCGAACCGCCGGGACACCGACGGGGCGTCGTCCGCGTTGACCTTGACCAGCTTCAGCTCACCCGCCTTCTCGGCGGCCATCTGCTCGAGCACCGGGCTGACCATCCGGCACGGTCCGCACCAGGGCGCCCACAGGTCGACGAGAACCGGCACCGTGGCCTGGTCGGCCACCTCGGCGAAGTCGTCGTCGCCGGCATCGACCACCCAGGGAAGTGCCTGCCGGCAGTTCCCGCAGCGCGGGGCACCCTTCGCCGCCGGGGCGACCCGGTTACGTTTGCCACAGTTGGGGCAGGTGACCACTTTCGGCTCGGCGGTCATGGCGCCTCCAGGGGTCTGGGTCGGGGTCGCCGCGCGGGTCGGGCCGCTCGGGACCTCCACGATTGTCAGGCCCCGGCGGCGGGAGCATCACCAGAACGCGTAGTCCTGCAGTGGACGCCACCGACCGCCGCGGCCCGTCGTGCGGTGCCCGTGGCTACCGCGCCTCGGTGGCCGACGGTCCGCGCGCCAGCAGCTCGACGGCTCGTGCCGCGTGTTCGGGCGAACAGTAGACCTCGTACTCCGTTGCGATCGTGACGCCGAACGACGCGAAGTCCCGCTCGCCACCGGTGAGCAGGTGCGCGACGAATCCCCAGACGGCGCCGAAGACGGCGCCGTAGACGACGCCCCAGACGATGGCGAGCAGCACGGTGGTGGTCGAGTCGGCGAACAGCGAGAGCAGCAGACCGATCAGCGCGCCGAACCACGCGCCGGTTCCGGCACCGGCCAGTGCCGCCTTGGCTTTGGTCAGCCGACCGGTCACCCGTTCGATCTGCCTGAGATCGGAACCGACGATCGTGATGTTCTGCACCGGAAACCCGTTGTCGGACAGGTAGTCGACCGCGCGCTGGGCCTCACGGTAGGACTTGAAGGACGCAACGGGTTCGCCCAACGCCGCTACGGGCGAGTCAGGTGACATGGACATGGTCATCCCTTCGGCCTCTATGGACAGCACCACTGTCCAGCGCGGTGCGCCGCGGTCGCATCAGTGGATCGGGGGGTCTGTGTCCGATCCACCGCCTACTCGCTGTCGGCCGAGTCCGCGTCCGCGGCGTCCTCGTGACGCTCGCGCTCACGCCGGCCGTAGGCGGCCGCCCGGATCGCGTCATCGCTCTCCAGCCCCGACCCCAGCGCTCCGCCCACGGTCGCCGCCGACGTGACCAGCCGGGCCAGCATGATGTAGTCGTCGGTATCGACAGGATGGTTCAGCGCCTCCTCGAGCACCGTCGCAGCACGAACGACGCCAGCGTCATGTTCAGGGACCAGCAGATCCACGTAAGAGCTCGGCGTCGATCATCAGCCAGACGATGAGGGTGATGATCGACTCGGCCGTGGCCAGCACAAGCCGCGTCGTACCGATGTGATCGGACATCTGCCACATCATGTTGTTGATGTTGGCGACCGCGCTGGCCAGCGCCGCGACTGGCGCGTTGGCCAGGCCGGGAAGGAGCTTCCAGGGCCGGTTGGCGCGCACTATGCCGAGCAGCAGCCGTAGCAGTCCACGCCCCGGTGTGCCCACCAGCCGGACCTCGATCAGCTCGTCGTCGGGCTTGGCCTCCTAGAACGGCGTGGTTCACTTCCGCGCCAGCTCGGCGGCGCCGTTCTGGACCTCGTCCTGGCCGGCGTGCAGCGAGCGGACCAGGTCCACCAGCGCGCTGCGTGCGCGGGACCGCATCCGCCACCCACCCAGCGCCGGCAGCGAGACGACGGCGGCCCGTTCGGCCCCACTGGCGCCCGCGACCAGCGGTTGGCCCTGCACTGATCGGCAGCTCGGGCAGCCCGATCGCGATGTCCAATCCCTCGGCCCGGGCCCGCTACGGCGATCGCTCGACCAGCGTGCCGCTGTCCTCGGGTCTGCGCGCTGAAAGGGTGCTGCGTACCTCGACAACCCTGTCGTGCGAGTCGTCGACCCGGCCTGCCAGCGCATTCGCCAGCACCGCGCCATGTGGTCTGCGCCTTATGGGTGCAGTAGTACTTTGGTGTAGCCCTCGACGCGCTTGTCGAACCTCTCATAGGCGCTGGGTGCCTGGTCGAGGGGCAGCTCGTGGGAAACGACGAAGCTCGGCGTTGCTCGGCCGGTGATGATCAGATCGCGCAGTTGCCGGTTGTAGCGCTTCACATTGCATTGCCCGGTGCCCATGCGCAGACCCTTCTCGAAGAGCTTGCCGACGGCCACCTGGAGCATCCCTTGCTTCGCGAATTCGTCCGGCGCACCGGGATCGGCCGGCACGTAGAGCCCCGGCACGCCGAGGCTTCCGGTCGCTCGGACGGACTGGATGAGCGAGTTCAGGACGACGGCCGGCTCCTCTCGGCCTCCGGTGGGAGCCTGGGCCTGGTAGCCGACGGCGTCGACACCCTTGTCGGCGCCCTCGCCGTTCGTGTGCTGTCTGATCTGCTCGACCGCGTCGGCTTCCTGGAAGTTGATCGGGATGGCGCCGATGTCTTGAGCCTTCTGCAGCCGCTCGGGGATCCGGTCGACGACGAGGACCAGGGCGGCCCCCCGTAGCAGCGCGGAGTAGGCCGCCATCAGGCCGACCGGTCCGCCGCCGAACACGGCGACGCTTTCACCCGGCGAGACCTGGGCCAGCTCGCAACCGTGATAGCCCGTCGGGAAGATGTCGGCGAGCAGTATGAAGTCAGCCTCGTGTTCGGTACTCGGAGGCAGCTTCAGGCAGTTGAAGTCGGCGTAGGGGACTCGCAGGTACTCTGCCTGGCCGCCCTTGTACGGGCCCATGGCCACGTAGCCGTATGCTCCGCCGGCGAATCCGGGGTTTACGGTCAGGCAGAATCCGGTGTAGCCGGCGACACAGTTCTTGCAGAAGCCGCAGGCGACGTTGAAGGGCATCACGACACGATCGCCCCGTGTGAGCGAGGTGACCGCGGATCCGACCTCTTCGACGATGCCCATGTTCTCGTGCCCGAAGACTATGCCGGGCTCGGCCGCGGTTCGCCCCTCGTACATGTGCAGGTCCGAACCGCAGATCGCGGTCGTCGTGACCTGTACGATCACGTCATTCGGGTGCTCGATCCGCGGATCCTCGACTTCTTCGACCGCTACCTGGAACGGGGCTTTGTAGACGACAGCCTTCATGTGCGTCAGCTCTCATGATCCATGCAGACCTCGATCGATGCGCGATTGTCTGCTCCGGGACCGGTCCCGAGTGAAAGTCCGACGCCAACGCGTGAGTGAGCGGCGGGATCGCTCGCTGCCGGCCTGCGCGGCTTGAGTATGCTGCTGAGACAGTGGAGGGTCATCCCTGAAACGGGTAGGAGCAGCAGATGTCACCGCGCATCGGGACCTTACTCGTGTCCGTGCCCGGCCTGTCCGGCGTCGTCTACCCAGCGGGAACCAGAGTGCTGGTCACGGGCCGTGGGGCGAGTGTGGATGCATTTGTCAGCGGTGACTGGCTGCCGCTGCAGTGGTGGGAGTTCGCCGAAGGCGACTCCGAGGGCCGGTAATGGGTGGCGACGAATCAGGTGCGGCGCGGGGCTATGAGGCAAAGTGTCGGGTCCTTCATCGGCCCGTGAGTCGTCGTGCGTGTCGGGCCGGGCCTTTCGGACGAGGGCCTGCTGGGTGATCGCCGTTCGCTCGGAGTCCCCCGACCGATGAAGGCCACCGCCCCGTCAATCAGCGTGGTGAACCGGTTCTTGAACCCGCCGAGGTAGATCAGGTGCACGACCAGCCACACCAAACAAGCGAAGAACCCAGCCCATCAACGCGATCACCTGCGGCCGATATTGAACAACATTTGTCGCCTCCACAGTCCCAGACGATGTCGCACTCATACGTCGCGGCCTGCTCTGTCCGAGGCCTGGCACCTCGGTCCCCGAGTGCAGCCTGACGGTGGTACTGCGGACAGACGAGCTCCTCCTGCCTGTGATTCGGTGGCGGACAGGCTTACCAGCTGGGTGAGGCGTTCGTGTTGCCGATGGCTTCGCGACCCCGGCCGGGCCTGACATCGTGCCCGGGCCGGTTCCGGACGCCTCCCTGCGATAGTGGCCGTCGAGGCCGCCCATGTTGCCTCCTACGCCGGCAGAAACCTGAGTACGCCGGGTCGAAAACCACCTGATCTTGTGATCCGCGCGCGGCTGCTTGGCTCCTACAGTCGGAATCGATTACCTCACCGCTGAGGTACCGGCCGAGTACTCCATCCTGTGGCAGGCGAGGTGGGCGGACAACCGCAGCAGGGAGGAACGGGCATGACCAAGGACCTGATCGATCTCGTCAAGCAGGATCACCGGGAGATCGCGCGGCTGTTCGACCAGCTCGACCGGTACCGGCACCGCCGGCCGATGCTGCGCCCGGTGTTGTCCGCCTTACTGATCGCGCACGACCGCGCCGAGGAGGACGTGGTCTACCCACGGGCACGCGACGCTGGTGATGTGGAGGGAATCGGCCGTGGTCAGCGCGAACACCTCCGCACCGAAGACCTGCTGGCCAAGCTGGGACGCGTCGACCCCGACGACGCGGTCTTCGACAGCATCCTGACCGACCTCGCCGACGAGGCCGACCACCACTTCCGGCGCGAGGAGACCGAGATCCTGCCCGCCCTGCGCGACCGGCTCGCCAAGGACCAGCTGGTCGAGCTCGCGGAGATGTTCATCCGCAGCCGGGAGCACCACTTCGGCGAACGCCCCGGCGAGCGCCGGCAGACCGACCTGCGCCAGCAAGCCGCCAACATCGGCCTGGCCGACTTCGCCGACCTGGAGGAGAACGACCTGGCAGACCTCCTCCGCAAACTCGCCGACGAGTGAGTCAGCCCGCGCCTGATGTTCCAGAACCGCGGCGGTGGCACCTGTGGTCCGCCGCCGGTTCAGCAGTGGGAGATCGCTTACAAAGTTTCCGAACGCTGCCAGCACAACGCGGATCCTGGGGCCGGTTCAGGGCCACGCAAGACTTGCGCCATCCGCGTCAAGAACGGGGGAGTTGTGTCATATCTCGTGTCTGACCAGTCCGGATGACCGCGGGGTGGACGGCGTTTGCGCTGGTCAGGAAGGGCGCCCCCGGCAGGATTCGAACCTGCGCACCCGCCTCCGGAGGGCGGTGCTCTATCCCCTGAGCTACGGGGGCTCGGGACCGAGGAAGAACAGTACCAGCAGATCCGCGCGCGGCATGAAGCGGGATCACGTTCAGGCATCGCCCGGGATCTGCCCTGACGCACCCCTGGAAGGACCGCGAAATGCCTCAGGTCGGGCCGGTGGCCGAGTCACAATGGTGTCGAAACCGTTCCTCTGAAAGGAAAGCCTGATGGCCACCACCCTGGTCCGACCTTCGCACGGCCGCTGGATCGGCGGTGTCTGCGCTGGTCTCGGCCGACGCTTCGGACTATCGGCGAACACGGTGCGGCTGCTGTTCGTACTCAGCTGTCTGCTGCCCGGTCCGCAGTTCATCGTCTACATCGTGCTGTGGATCCTGATGCCTTCGGAGGACTGACGTCTCCGGCGCGCTCGCTGGCCTGCACGCGGCACCGGGTGGAACACTGCAGACCGCCCATCTGAAGGAGACGGTCGGTACCGCGTGAAACATCGTGCTCGGATGATCCTGCTCACCGGGATCCTGCTCACCGGCTGCCAGGCCGGGCCAGCTCCGCCCGGCCCGGCCGAGCACCGCACCGGCCCACCACCGTGGAACGCCCCGCGCGACGCTGTCTCGTACGTCGACGCGGCCGGCATGGAACGTCTTCCACTCGACTTCAGCGGCCCGGCGCCGTACACCGTGAACCTGGTCGTGACCATCGACGGTGAGGCCGTCGTGGTTCCCGCCGACATCGGCATCGACCGCATCCGTGCCGAGCAGGCCGCGCTGCATACCCATGCCGACGACGGCGTGGTGAACGTCGAGGCCCGCACCCGTACCGAACGTCCCACGCTCGAGCAGTTCTTCACCCTCTGGGGCGTCCGGTACGACGAGAAGTGTCTCGGCGACGCATGCGGCGGCATCACCGTCCTGGTGAACGGCGAAGCCGCCCCCTGGGACACCAAGCTCCAGCGCGGCGCCCTCATCCAGGTCGCCGCGACCCGCATCTAGTCTGGACGTCCGGCGGGTTGTGATCGGGCGGGCACGGTCGGTAGCCGTACTACAGAGTGGAAGTGGTGTCCAGGCTTCGGCCGCTCGCCGATAGGCTTTCGGGGTGACCCCCGAAGAGCTCGCCAGCACGATCCTGCATGCCCTCACCGGTCTCGCCGACGACGGGACCATCACCGTGGAGGGCGGCCTGCCGCGCGAGCTGACCGTGGAGCGTCCGAAGAACCCGGAGCACGGCGACTACGCCTCGAACGTGGCGATGCAGCTCGGCAAGCGTGCCGGGATGCCGCCGCGGCAGTTCGCCGAGCTGGTCGCGGCCGAGCTGACCACGCAGCCGGGGATCAAGTCGGTCGAGATCGCCGGACCCGGGTTCATCAACATCCGGGTCGACGCCGACGCGCAGGGCCAGATCGCGGCGGCGGTCGTCGAGGCCGGCGCTGCGTACGGGCGGACCGACACGCTGCACGGGCAGCGGATCAACCTGGAGTTCATCTCGGCCAACCCGACGGGCCCGCTGCATCTCGGCCATACCCGGTGGGCGGCGGTCGGCGACGCACTCGCCCGGGTGCTGGCGGCGGCCGGTGCGGAGGTGTCCCGCGAGTTCTACATCAACGACCGCGGTGCCCAGATGGACAAGTTCGGTGCCTCGCTGATGGCCGGCGCACACGGGAAGCCGGTCCCGGAGGACGGCTACCACGGCGAGTACATCACGGATCTGGCGAAGGAGATCGTCGCCGATCAGCCGAGCATCCTGGAGCTGCCGACCGAGGAGCAGCTGGTCGCGTTCCGCGAGGCCGGGTACGCCCACCAGCTGGCCGAGCAGAAGGCCCAGCTCGAGCATTTCCGGACCAGCTTCGACGTCTGGTACTCCGAGCGCAGCCTGCACGCGCACGACGGCGTCGGCCACGCGATCGAGAAGCTGCGCGGCCAGGGACACCTGTACGACGCCGACGGCGCGCTCTGGATGCGGACCACGGACTTCACCGATGACAAGGACCGGGTGCTGATCCGGTCCAACGGCGAGCCGACGTACTTCGCCAGCGACGCGGCCTACTACGTGGACAAGCGCGAGCGCGGCTTCGAGGTCTGCATCTACCTGCTCGGCGCCGATCACCACGGGTACGTGAACCGGCTGAAGGCGATCAGTGCCTGCGCCGGCGACGACCCGGAGCACAACATCGAGATCCTGATCGGCCAGCTGGTCAAGATCCTCAAGGGCGGCGAGGAGATGCGGCTGTCGAAGCGGGCCGGCACCATCGTCACGCTCGCCGAGCTGGTCGACGAGGGCGGCGTGGACCCGCTGCGGTACACCCTGTGCCGGTACCCGGCGGACTCGCCGCTGACCCTCGACATCGATGTGATCACCCGCCAGGTCAGCGAGAACCCGGTCTTCTACGTGCAGTACGCGCACGCCCGGCTGGCCTCGATCCTGCGCAACGCGGCCGACCTGAAGGTCAGCATGGACGGGTTCGAGCCGGGCCTGCTGGAGCACGAGCGCGAGGGCGATCTGCTCAGGGCGCTGGCCGAGTTCCCGCGCGTGGTGGCGACCGCGGCCGAGCTGCGCGAACCGCACCGGATCGCGCGCTACCTGGAGGAGAGCGCGTCGAAGTTCCACAGGTTCTACGACACCTGCCGGGTGCTGCCGCGCGGTGACGAGCAGGCAGAGCCGGTGCACACGGCACGGCTCACGCTGGTCGCCGCGACGAAGACCGTGATCGCGAACGGGCTGGACCTGCTCGGCGTCTCGGCACCGGAGCGGATGTGAGGGCGCACGAGGCCGGGGCACTTCACGCGGACATCGGCCACCGCGGTCCGCCCTGGCTGCGTGCTCCGCAGGACCCCAACGAGCTGGTCCGACCGCTGTGGTCGTCCACCGCGACGAAGAACGCCGCCGGCGCGCTGGAGGTCGGCGGCGTCGACGTGCGCGACCTGGTCGCGGAGTACGGCAGCCCGGCGTACGTGCTGGACGAGCAGGACTTCCGCACCCGGGCCCGGGCCTTCCGCGAAGGCTTCGAGGACTTCGACGTGTACTACGCCGGCAAGGCGTTCATGTGCGGCACCGTGGTCCGCTGGGTGATGGAGGAGGGCCTGAACCTCGACGTCTGCTCCGGCGGTGAGCTCGCGGTCGCGCTGCGCGCCGGCGCGGACCCGGCCCGGATCGGGTTCCACGGCAACAACAAGTCGGAGTCCGAGCTGGCCCGGGCGCTGGATGCGGGACTCGGCCGGATCATCGTCGACTCGTTCCACGAGATCGAGCGGCTGTCCCGGCTGGCCGCCGAGCGGGACGTTGTCGCGCCGGTGATGGTGCGGGTGACCGCTGGCGTCGAGGCCCACACGCACGAGTACATCGCGACCGCGCACGAGGACCAGAAGTTCGGCTTCTCGATCACCTCCGGCGACGCGTTCAAGGCCGTTGCCCAGATCAACGACTCCGACTCCCTCGCGCTGCTCGGGCTGCACAGCCACATCGGCTCGCAGATCTTCGACTCGTCCGGGTTCGAGGTCGCCGCGCGGCGGGTGATCGCCTTGCATGCCAGGGTGTCCGACGAGCTCGGCGTGGACATGCCCGAGCTCGACCTGGGCGGCGGGTTCGGCATCGCGTACACCACCCAGGACGACCCGTCCGACCCGCATCAGCTCGCTACCGAGCTCGGCAAGATCGTCGAGCACGAGTGCAAGGCGCTCGACCTGGAGGTGCCGCGGCTGTCGGTCGAGCCGGGGCGCGCGATCGTCGGACCCGCGGTCTGCACGGTGTACGCCGTCGGCACGGTCAAGGAGGTCGAGCTGGACGCCGGGGCGTCGCGGACCTACGTCTCGGTGGACGGCGGGATGAGCGACAACATCAGGACCGCACTGTACGACGCGGACTACTCGTGCACGCTGGCGAACCGCCGGTCCGACGCGGGGCCGATGCTGGCCCGGGTGGTCGGCAAGCACTGCGAGGCCGGCGACATCGTGGTGAAGGACGAGTTCCTGCCCTCCGACGTGGCACCCGGCGACCTCGTCGCGGTACCCGGCACCGGCGCGTACTGCCGGTCGATGGCGAGCAACTACAACCACGTCCCGCGGCCGCCGGTGGTCGCCGTACGGGACGGCAGCAGCAGGGTCGTCGTACGGCGGGAGACCGAGGAAGACCTGCTCGCGCTGGACACGGGGGTGCAGTGATGGAGGATCCTCTCAAGGTGGCGCTGCTCGGTTGCGGCGTGGTCGGCACCGAGGTGGTGCGGATCCTGACCGAGCAGCGTGACGACCTGGCCGCCCGGGTAGGCGCGCCGCTGGAGCTCGCCGGGATCGCGGTACGACGCGCCGGCCGGGCCCGCGACATCGCCGTCGACCCCGCGCTGGTGACCACCGACGCGCACGCACTGGTGTCCCGCGACGACATCGACCTGGTGGTCGAGGTGATCGGCGGGATCGAGCCCGCCCGGTCGCTGATCCTGGCGGCGCTGGAGTCGGGCGCCTCGGTGGTGACCGCGAACAAGGCGCTTCTCGCCGAGGATGGCGCGACCCTGTTCGCCGCCGCGGACAAGCACCAGCGGGACCTGTACTTCGAGGCCTCCGTGGCGGGCGCGATCCCGATCCTGCGGCCGCTGCGGGAGTCGCTGGCCGGCGACGACGTGACCAAGGTGCTGGGCATCGTCAACGGCACCACGAACTTCATCCTGGACAAGATGGACTCCACCGGCGCCGGGTTCGACGAGGCGCTCGAGGAGGCGCAGTCGCTCGGGTACGCCGAGGCCGACCCGACCGCCGACGTCGAGGGTTTCGACGCCGCAGCGAAGGCGGCGATCCTGGCCAGCCTCGCGTTCCACACCAGGGTGACCGCTGCCGACGTGCACCGCGAGGGCATCACCGAGGTGACCGCCACCGACATCGCGTCCGCCCGCGAGATGGGCTGCGTGGTCAAGTCACTGGCGATCTGCGAGCTGGACGAGAAGTCCGACGCGGTCAGCGCCCGGGTGTATCCGGCGATGATCCCGGCGAGTCACCCGCTGGCCAGCGTGCGGGAGGCGTACAACGCCGTGTTCGTGGAGACCAAGGCGGCCGGCAGGCTGATGTTCTACGGTGCCGGTGCCGGCGGCGCGCCGACCGCCAGCGCCGTGCTCGGCGACCTGGTCTCCGCGGCCCGGAACCGGCTCAAGGGTGTGCCGGGCGTGGGCGAGTCGTCGTACACGCAGCGTGCGGTGCGGCCGATGGGCGAGACGCTGACCCGGTACCACGTGTCGCTGGACGTCGCCGACAAGGCCGGCGTGCTGGCGGCGGTGGCGCATGCGTTCGCCGAGCACGACATCTCGATCGAGACCGTCCGTCAGGAGGGCAGGGGCAGCGACGCCCAGCTCGTGGTGGTGACCCACACCGCCACCGACGCGGCCTTGTCCGCCACCGTTGAGGCACTGCGGGGCATGGACATCGTGCGCGAGGTGAGCAGTGTGATGCGCGTCGAAGGAGAATGATGGCGAACCAGTGGCGGCGGCAGTGGCGCGGCGTGATCGAGGAGTACCGGGACCGGTTGCCGGTGTCCGCGGACACGCCGGTGGTGACGCTCGGCGAGGGCGGTACGCCGCTGGTGGCGGCGCAGTGGCTCAGCGAGCAGACCGGCTGCGAGGTGTGGCTGAAGGTCGAGGGGAACAACCCGACCGGCTCGTTCAAGGACCGCGGCATGACGGTGGCGATCTCGCTCGCCGCGCAGGCCGGTGACAAAGCGGTCGCGTGCGCGTCGACCGGCAACACCTCCGCGTCGGCCGCGGCGTACGCCGTACGCGCCGGGCTGCTTCCGATCGTGCTGGTGCCGGCCGGGCGGATCGCCAAGGGCAAGCTGGCCCAGGCCATCGTTCACGGCGCCAAGCTGGTGTCGGTCGAGGGTGGTTTCGACGACTGCCTGCGGATCGTCCGCGAGCTCGGCAAGAACTACCCGGTGGCGCTGGTGAACTCGATCAACCCGGTCCGGCTGGAGGGTCAGAAGACCGCGGCGTTCGAGATCTGCGACGCGCTCGGGGACGCGCCCGACCTGCACGTCCTGCCGGTCGGCAACGCGGGCAACATCAGCGCGTACTGGAAGGGGTTCGTCGAGTACGCGAAGGACGGTGTCGCGACCCGGACCCCGCGGCTGTGGGGGTTCCAGGCCGAGGGCGCGGCGCCGATCGTGCGTGGTGCGGTAGTGGAGAGGCCGGAGACGGTGGCGACCGCGATCCGGGTCGGCAACCCGGCGTCGTGGCAGCTCGCCCTGGATGCGCGGGACTCCTCCGGCGGCCTGATCGAGTCGGTCACGGACGAGCAGATCCTGGCCGCGCAGCACGAGCTGGCCGTCCGCGAGGGCGTGTTCGTCGAGCCCGCCTCCGCGGCCGGGGTCGCCGGGCTGCTGGCCGGCAAGGCCGCGGGCCGGCTGGCCGGCGGGCTCACCGTCACCGTGACGGTGACCGGGCACGGGCTGAAGGACACCGATACCGCGCTGGCGTCCGTCGCGCCCGACGGGGTACACGCCGAGACCACCCCGGCGGACACCGACGCGGTCGCTCGGGTGTGCGGGCTGGCATGAGCGTGGTCGTCCGGGTCCGGGTGCCCGCGACCAGTGCCAACCTCGGGCCGGGGTTCGACGCCTTCGGGCTGGCGCTCGGCCTGTACGACGAGCTCGAGGTCCGAGCGGTCGATCAAGGGCTCACCGTTCGGGTCGAGGGCGAGGGTGCCACGGAGGTGCCGCGGGACTCCTCGCACCTCGTCGTACGGTCGCTGCACACGGCGCTGGACATGCTCGACCGGCCCGTGGACGGGCTCGAGCTGCGCTGCGTGAACCGGATCCCGCACGGCCGCGGGCTCGGATCGTCCGCGGCCGCGATCGTCGGCGGTGTGCTCGCCGCGTTCGGACTGACCGGTACGCCGGTCGACCACGAACGGGTGCTGCGGCTCGCGGCCCGGATCGAGGGACACCCGGACAACGTAGCGGCCTGCGTGTACGGCGGGTTCACGATCGCGTGGAACGACGCCGACGGCGGCCGGGCGGTCCGGTTGGAGCCGGACCCGGCGATCTCGGCGGTGGCCTACGTCCCGCCGGACACGCTGTCGACCGAGCAGGCCCGCGGGCTGCTGCCGGACACCGTGGCGCACGCGGACGCCGCGGCGAACGCCGGCCGTGCGGCACTGCTCGCGACCGCGGTCACGTCACGGCCGGATCTGCTGCTGCTCGCGACCGAGGACCGGCTGCACCAGCAGTACCGGGCACCCGCGATGCCGGACAGTGCCGCACTGGTCGGCGAGCTGCGCGCCGCCGGTGTACCGGCGGTGGTCAGCGGGGCCGGGCCGACCGTGCTCGCCCTGCTCGGCGCGGGTGGTGGCACGGAGGACGCTCCGCAGGGGTGGACCAGGCTCGCACTGGCCATAGACCCAGTAGGTGCACAGGTCTGGTCGGTGCCGTAACCGGCCTGTGGGAATGTTCCGGACGACACACGTGTTCTTGGTACCCGAGTCGTGCCCTGACCCTCCGTTGGTGCTAGTCTCGACTCACCCAATCCCCTCCAGGTGATTGGGAAACTCTCGCCACCACCCGGGCCGCCTTGCCCCGGCCACTTCGGTGGCGTACTCCTGTGGATTCCCGACGCAACCCGCGGCGGGAGCTCGCGGAGGCCCAGGTTCAGCGAGAGCTTGTGTGCCCACGTACCCGTCTTGTTGGTCGTGGGCGATGCCTAAGGGCGACGTGCTCCATGCAGTCGTCCATCCGTGTGGGAAGGACCTCACGTGACAGAAACAGTCGAAACCTCCACCGGTGCCGCCGGCGATCAGCCGGCCCCGGCGAATGACGCGGCGCCTACCCGGCGCCGGCGTAGCGGAGGCGGCCTCGAAGGCATGCTGCTCCCCCAGCTCAAGCAGCTCGCCGGGACGCTCGGCATCAAGGGCGCCGGCGCACTGCGCAAGGGCCAGCTGATCGAGGCCATCAAGGCCGCCCAGGGCAGTGGCCCGGGTGGCTCCGGGGGAGGGAACCAGGGCTCGGGCGGCCGCAACGCCGGCAACCGAGCGACCCAGCCGACGCTGGACGAGGCCGGTGACGAGCCGGCCGCGCGCCGGGCCGAGGCCCGCCGTAGCGACGGCAACTTGGGGGACAGCGCTGCCGGCCGGGAGACCGCGGGAACCGCGCGTCAGTCGGGTGACACCGACGACCGCCACGACAACCGCGATGCCACCCGGGCCGATGACAAGACCGACCGGGCCGAGGACAGGGCCGGCGACCGCGGCGGCGACAAGCGCCGCGAGGAGAAGCACGACGGCGACCGTGCCGCCGACCGTGCCGCTGACAAGGGCGGCGACGAGAGCGACCGCGAGTCCGGCCGGAACCGGGACCAGAACCGCGACCAGAGCAGGGACCAGAACCGGGACAACCGACAGGAAAACCGCGACGGCAACCGTGGTGACAACCGGGACCGTCAGGACAACCGGCAGGACAACCGGGACCGTCAGGACAACCGGGGCGACGAGGGCGGCGAGGGCCGCCGGCGGCGTCGCCGGGGCCGCGACCGCGGCCGGGACCGCGACAGCCGCGGTGGCCGCACCAGCGGTGGCGGTAGCCGCGACCGGTACGACGTCGAGCCGGTGATCACCGAGGACGACGTGCTGGTGCCGGCCGCCGGCATCCTCGACGTGCTCGACAACTACGCGTTCGTGCGGACCGGCGGCTACCTGCCCGGCCCGAACGATGTGTACGTCTCGCTCGCGATGGTGAAGCGGTACGGGCTGCGCAAGGGTGACGCGATCACCGGTGCGGTCCGGCAGCCGCGCGAGGGCGAGCGCAAGGAGAAGTTCAACCCGCTGGTCCGGATCGACACCGTGAACGGCTCGGACCCGGAGGCGGCCAAGCACCGCCCCGAGTTCGGCAAGCTGGTGCCGCTGTACGCGACCGAGCGGCTGCGGCTGGAGACCGAGCCGCAGGTCCTGACCACCAGGATCATCGACATCGTCGCCCCGATCGGTAAGGGTGCGCGTGGTCTGATCGTGTCCCCGGCCAAGGCCGGTAAGACGATGGTGCTGCAGGCGATCGCGAACGCGATCACCACCAACAACCCCGAGGTCCACCTGATGGTGGTGCTGGTGGACGAGCGGCCCGAAGAGGTCACCGACATGCAGCGCACGGTCAAGGGTGAGGTCATCGCCTCGACCTTCGACCGGCCGGCCGACGACCACACCACGGTCGCGGAGCTGGCGATCGAGCGGGCGAAGCGGCTGGTCGAGCTCGGTCACGACGTGGTCGTGATGCTGGACTCGATCACCCGGCTCGGCCGGGCCTACAACCTCGCGGCGCCGGCGTCCGGCCGGATCCTGTCCGGTGGTGTCGACTCGTCCGCGCTGTACCCGCCGAAGCGGTTCTTCGGTGCGGCCCGCAACATCGAGGACGGCGGCTCGCTGACCATCCTCGCGACCGCGCTGATCGAGACCGGCTCGAAGATGGACGAGGTGATCTTCGAGGAGTTCAAGGGCACCGGCAACATGGAGCTGCGGCTGCGGCGCGAGTACGCCGACAAGCGCATCTTCCCGGCCATCGACGTGGACCCCTCCGGCACCCGCCGTGAGGAGCTGTTGATGAGCAAGGACGAGCTCCAGGTGACCTGGAAGCTGCGCCGGGTGCTGTCCGCCCTCGACGGTCAGGCCGCCCTCGAGCTGCTGATCAACAAGCTCAAGGAGACCGGCTCCAACATGGAGTTCCTGCTCCAGGTCAACAAGACCACTCCCACCATGGGTGGCTCCCGTCGTACCAACGACGGCGACTAACCCGTGATGGCCGAGTGCCGGCCGAGATAAGCAAGCACCGCGAGGACTCGCCGGTGGTCGTCTGGACCGCCGGCGAGTCCTAGTTTCGTCAGGATGCTGCTGACGTGGGTCTCGACGGTGCGCTCGGTCAGGTAGAGCCGCCGGGCGATTCCGGCGTTGGTCCGGCCCTCGGCCATCTGCGCGAGTACGTCGGTCTCGCGCGGGGTGAGCGACGCCAGTGGGTCGTCGCGGCGGTTGCTGCCGACCAGCCGCGACACCACCTCCGCGTCCAGCGCCGAACCGCCCGCGGCGACCCGGCGCAGCGCGTCCAGGAAGTCGTCCACGTCCAGCACCCGGTCCTTGAGCAGGTAGCCGAACCCGCCGGTGCTGACCAGCTCGACCGAGTGCCTGGTCTCGACGTGCTGGGAGAGCAGCACGATGCCGAGGTCCGGGAAGTCGGCGCGCAGCGTTCGCGCCGCCCGGGCGCCGTCGTCGGTGTTGTCGGGCGGCATCCGTACGTCGATCACCGCGACGTCCGGCCGGTGCCGTCGTACCGCGTCGACCAGTGACGGCGCGTCGACCGCGGTGGCCACGATGTCCTGGCCGGTGTCGGCGAGCAGCCGGGCCAGGCCTTCGCGGAACAGTGCCGAGTCCTCGCCGATCACGACCCGCATGGCAGCACCGCCTCCACCGTGGTGCCGCCCCCGGGCGGGCTGAGCACCCGGAACGTGCCGCCGAGTGCGGCGACCCGGTCGGACAGCCCGGCCAGTCCGGATCCGGTCGCGACCCGAGCACCTCCCAGGCCGTCGTCGGTGACCCGGACCCGTAGCTGCCCGTCGGTCTGCGCCACCTTCAGTACGACGGTGCGCGCGGCCGCGTGCTTGAGTGTGTTCGCGACTGCCTCGCTGGCCACGTAGTACGCCGTGGTGGTCAGCTCGTCGGGCAGCGAACCGTTCGCCTGGATGTCCAGCTCTACCGGAATCGGCACCTTGCTGGTCAGGTTGCTGAGCGCCGGGCCCAGCCCGTCGTCCAGGCTGCTCGGCCGCAGTCCGTGCGCGACCTGCCGCAGCTCGGCGACCGCGGTCGCGAGCTCGGCGACCGTGGTGTCGAGCAGCCCGTCGACATCGACTGCGCCGTCCACATCCCGCTGAGCCAGTTGCTGCTGGTCCAGATGTCGCTGGGCCAGCCGCAGCGACATGCCGAGCGAGACCAGCCGCTGCTGGGCACCATCGTGCAGGTCGCGTTCCAGCTTGCGCCGCTCGGCATACGAGACCCTCAGCAGTCTGGCCCGGCCGGCGTCCGCGGCGTCCAGCGCGGCGCGCAGCTCGAGCCGGAGCCGGACCACCTCGACCAGCAGAGCCGAGGCGTCGGCGATCTCGCGGGCGAGCGGCGCCGGACAGCCCCGGCTGAAGGTGATCGCGCCGATCTCGTCGTCGCCGATCAGAACCGGCGTCGCGCCCGCGCCCGTACGACGGTCGTTGCCGGCCGCATCGACCATCGCGGTGCCGCCGGGCATCCGGTAGCCGACCCGCAGATCGGGATCGGCCATCGCGGCCCGCAGCACCGGCTCCAGCTCCTCCGGCCGGGCAATGCCGGCGTGGGCCCGGCGGCGCAGGTCCTCGATCGCGGCGAGGGTGCCGCGCCGCACCGGGTACAGCTTCTCGTCGACCTTGCGTTGCAGCCGGTTGCGCAGCGGGCTGAGCAGCACCGCACAGATCGCGGTCGCCGCGGCCGCGGCGATGGTCGAGTCGCCCGGAACCACCAGACCGCTGACGAACGTGGCAACGGTCAGCACGCTCAGCAGCGCGGCACTGACCAGTCCGTAGGTGATCGTGCCGCTCAGCACCCGGTCGACGTCGTACAGGTCGTGGCGCAGCATTGCGATCGCGGTGGCGGTCGGGATGCCGACGTACATCGCGGCGAGGCCGACCACGACCAGGTCGGCATCTCCCAGCAGCAGGTAGCTGGTCCAGCACAGCAGCAGTGTCGCCGGCACGGTCAGGCCGGCGACCACGAGCCACTTCAGCCGGTCGCGACCGACCGCGTCGGCGGTCCGGCGCCGCCGGAACAGCGACACCGCGGACGCCACCAGCAGGCCGAGGAACAGCGGCAGCATGGCGATCGCGAGCGGTGCGGCCCACTGGTGCGTGCCGAGCGGCCGCGGCACGTCGTCGTACGGAGCCGGATAGGGACCGGGCGACATCGCGACGAGCACCGTGAAGGCGACCGGCACCGTGAGCAGGCCGGCGGCGACCATCCGCCAGCGCGGTGACGGTAGCCGGCCGTCGGGGAACAGCAGTGCGAGCAGCGCCACCGGTACGTACAGCCACATCCAGCTGCCCTCGGAGAAGGCCGCCAGCTGGTCCGCCCCGGCGACCGTCAGGGTGTACGTCTCCGAGGCCGAGCTCAGGATGAGGAAGGCACCGGTCCAGGCCAGCACGGCACCGACGAGGTTGGCCGGATGCCGGCGCGTGACGAGCAGGCCGAGCACGACGGCGTACAGGCCGATCACCGCGCCGGCCACGAACGAGGCGGTGCCGCCCGCGTCCGACCCGTCGCGCAGAGCCACGCCGCCGAGGCCGGTCGCTACCAGGGCGACGGCCGCGGCCGCGACGGCGAGCACCCGCGGGAGGGTCACGTACTCACGGTAGATCCGCAGGCCGGTCCGGGACCCCTGTGCTGGCACGGAGATCAGGTCGGGTGGCAGCCACGATGCCTCGCGTGGCCCGCCTCGGCCACGGTGGGCGGGTCAGGAACTCCCGTACTTCTGGAGGCTGGTCACCATGACCACTACCACTGCTGGTGCGCGAAAGGTCACCGTGCGCCGCGAACCGCGCGACCTGCGCCGGTTCTGGCGGCTGCTGATCGCCATCGCGCTGCCGATCGGGCCGCTCGGCGTGACGGTCGCGCGCGGCATCATGCCGTACTGGACCAACGACGACGGGCGCACCATCGTCGAGAAGTCCGCCGCACATCCGGATCTGCTGAACGCGAGCGCCTGGATGATGCTGGTGCTCTTCCCTCCGTTGCTGCTGGGGATGCTCGTTCTCGGGTACGTCGCCCGCCGGGGCGCCCCGGTGCTCGCCACCGTCGGCGCCGGGCTGAGCTTCCTCGCGTACGCCGACTGGGGTGTCGCCGGTGACAGCGACTACACCATCCTGACCATGCACGATGCGGGCTTCGACGTCGACACGATCTACCGGGTCGTCGACGCCGGCTACGCGCATCCGGTCGCGACGGTCAGCGGTCTCGGCTGGGTGGCCGGGCACATCCTCGGCATGATCCTGCTCGGCATCGCGCTGTACCGGGCGCGGGTGGTGGCGCGCTGGGTCGGCATCGCGCTGGCGGTGTCGCAGCCGATCCACCTGATCTCGGCGATCATCGTGCCGAGCCGGCTGCTGGACGTGACGCTGGGCTGGGGGCTCACGACAGTGGGGTTCGTGATGGTCTCGGCCGCGATCGCGCGGATGCCGGACGACGAATGGGACCTGCGGCCGGTCCGCGTGCGGGAATAGCGGCCCGATTCGCGCCGTTGACGGTGACAGTGGCACAATCGTGCGTTGGTTCCGGTTCACCTCCGCGTCCGCGGGGGACCCGGGCCGCCTTTGACTCGAGGAGACCCATGAAGAGCGACATCCACCCGACCTACGTGGAGACCACGGTCACCTGTACCTGTGGGAACACGTTCACCACGCGCTCGACGGCGGAGAACGGCATCATTCATGCCGACGTCTGCTCGAACTGCCACCCGTTCTACACCGGCAAGCAGAAGATTCTGGACACCGGTGGTCGGGTCGCGCGCTTCGAGAAGCGTTACGCCAAGAAGTAGCTGGCTTACGGCGCCGGTCCTGCGAACCCCACGAGGTTCGGGACCGGCGCCGTTGCGTTGTCACGGCCACCGAGTGTGTGTTCACGAATCGCCAGCGGACCGGCCGGATTCCTGGCGATTCGTGAACACACTCGATGAGGAGAGGCGCGGATGTTCGAGGCGGTCGAGGGGTTGAAGGCGGAGTACGCCGAGCTGGAACGGCAGATGGCGGACCCGGCGCTGCACTCTGACCAGACGGTGGCGCGCAGGGTCGGTAAGCGGTACGCCGGGCTGGCGCCGATCGTCCGCACGTACGACGAGTGGCTGCGGACCGCGGGCGACATCGAGGCCGCGCGCGAGCTCGCGGGGGAGGACCCGGCGTTCGCCGAGGAGGCGACCCGGCTGGAGCACCGGCGCGAGGAGCTCGCCGAGAAGCTGCGGTTCTTGCTGGTCCCGCGGGACCCGGGCGACGACAAGGACGCGCTCCTGGAGATCAAGGCCGGCGAGGGCGGTGACGAGTCCGCGCTGTTCGCCGGCGACCTGCTCAAGATGTACCTCAAGTATGCCGAGTCGCAGGGCTGGAAGACCGAGGTGCTGGACGCCGCCGAGTCCGACCTCGGCGGGTACAAGTCGGTCACCGTCGCGGTGAAGGCGAAAGGTACGCCGGAGCCGGGCGACGCGCCGTACGCGAAGCTCAAGTTCGAGGGTGGCGTGCACCGGGTGCAGCGGGTGCCGGTGACCGAGTCGCAGGGCCGGATCCACACCTCGGCCGCCGGCGTGCTGGTGCTGCCGGAGGCCGAGGAGGTGGACGTCGAGGTCGACCAGAACGACCTGCGGATCGACGTCTTCCGTTCCTCCGGCCCGGGCGGTCAGAGCGTCAACACCACCGACTCCGCGGTCCGGATCACGCACCTGCCGACCGGGATCGTGGTCTCGATGCAGAACGAGAAGTCTCAGCTGCAGAACCGGGAGCAGGCGATGCGAGTGCTGCGCGCCCGGCTGCTCGCGGCGGCCCAGGAGGAGGCCGAGAAGGAGGCCGCGGACGCCCGCCGGTCGCAGATCCGCACCGTCGACCGGTCCGAGCGGATCCGCACCTACAACTTCCCGGAGAACCGGATCTCCGACCACCGGGTCGGGTACAAGGCGTACAACCTCGACCACTTCCTCGGCGGTGAGCTGGCGCCGGTGGTCCAGGCTCTCACCGAGGCCGATCTCGCCGAGCGCCTGGCCGCTGTCGACACCACGTCATGACCGCCGCGCGGACCGTCGTCGCCGGTGCCGAGCAGGTGCTGGCGGCGGCCGGTGTCGAGTCACCCGGGTACGACGCGGCCGAGCTGCTCGCGCACGTGTGCGGCACCACCCGGAGCCGGCTCACGCTGCTGGACGTGACCGCCGAGCAGCAGGCGGCGTACGCCGAGCTGGTGAAGCGCCGCGCGGCCCGCGAGCCGCTGCAGCACCTGACGGGTACGGCGGCATTCCGGTACCGGGAGCTGGCCATCGGTCCGGGTGTGTTCGTTCCGCGGCCGGAGACCGAGGTGATGGTCGGCTGGGTGCTGGAACGCCTGACAGGTGCGGATCGGCCGCTGGTCGTCGACCTGTGCGCCGGGTCGGGCGCGATCGCGGGTGCGATCGCGACGGAGCATCCGGGCAGCGTCGTGCACGCAGTGGAGAAGTCGGCCGAGGCCTGTGTCTGGGCCCGGCACAACCTGGTCGGCACCGGTGTCACTTTGCATGAGGGAGACATCGACGACTGCCTGCGGGAGCTGGACGGACAGGTCGACGTGGTCGTCGCCAACCCGCCGTACATCCCGCTGGCGGCGTGGGAGTCGGTCGCCGCCGAGGCGCGTGACTACGACCCGGCGCTGGCCCTGTGGTCCGGCGACGACGGGCTGGACGCGATCCGTGTGGTGGCCGCGACCGCCGCCAGGCTGTTGAAGCGGGGCGGCTGGTTCGCCTGCGAGCACGCCGACGTCCAGGGTGAGTCGGCGCCCGCTGTGTTCGCGGCCACCGGCGACTTCGCCGCGGTGCGCGACCAGCCCGACCTGGCCGGCCGGGCCCGGTTCGCCACCGGCCGGCGGATCTGAGGTAGTTCTCGAGCGCGCCGCCGACGCGCTGCGCTACCTCGACGAGCTCAGCCAGCCGTCGCCATCGCCAGCGCGACCATCGCGACGACGGCCTCGGCGTCCGACACGCCCTGGTCCACGCACAGCGACCGCCAGGTCGGGAACGCCGCCGCGTGTCCGAGCACCGCACCGACCCGGCGTCGCCGCGCGCCGCGGACCCGGAACGGCGCCAGCAGCAGGCCGCGCCAGTAGAGGTCCCGGGCCGCGAGCCGTTCGCGCTGGCTCGCGGGCATCGCGGCACGGTCACGGTGCGACAGCGCGAGCATGTCCTGGCCGTCGCGGTAGAAGCGGTACAGGTCGGTCAGCGCCGCGCGCAGCCGTCCCTCCGGGTCGCCACCTTGCTCCACGCCTCCGGGTCGGGCGGCACCTGCTGGGCGAGGTACGGCCTGCGGCTGCCTACTCGTAGGTGACCAGCTCGGGACGAGGACGTAGCGCGAGCACCTGCGCGGGGGTCATCAGCTTCCCGCGCCGAGCGTCCTCGTCGTAGAACAGCTTGAAGCCCGCGTGCACGCCGGGTGCCAAGTCCGGGGTGAGCTTGCGCCAGGTGGAGATCTTGTCCGTCATGTGCCCGATGCCGTCGATGGACTTGACCACGACCACGCCGGGGTGCTTCTTCAGCGCCTTCTCGTTCGAGACGACCCGTCGGGAAAGCTGGTGGAACACGAACACCTTCTCCGGCAGGTCGTGCCGGGTGACCAGGCCGCCCAGGTACGCCGCGATCGTGTCCAGCTCGGCGCCGCTGGTGCGGCCGAACACCCGGCCCGGCACCTGGCCGGGGCCGACCGCCCACTCCGGGTCGAAGGCCAGCCCGACGTCGGGCATCGACAGCCACCTCTCGTACCGCTTGATCTCGCGCAGCGGGTTCGCCCGGCCCGGTTGCACGTCGAGCAGCAGCAGCATCCGGTGCCTGCGGGCGACGGCCAGGTAGCGGTCCACTTCGGCGTCGTCGACCCGGCTGCGGTACATGCCGTCCGCGCCGCCCTTGGCCTGGGCGAGGACCACGATCAGCTCCATCACCGGCAGCGGCACCCGGCCGGAGGCGTACGACGTCGCGAGCCGCTCCAGCCGGGCGGCTCGGGCGTCCAGGTCCGAGTCCAGCGGGCCGAGCGCGGGCGAGCCGGGCAGGCCGACGTACGCGACCAGCTGGTGCCGGGGGAACACGGTCCTTCCGCCGCGGGGCAGTTCGTTCCTCGCCCGGACCGGCTGGGTCGCGGTCGGCGTCGTGGTTGCGGACGCGCCGACCGGGGGCGGATAGTCCTCGCAGCCGACGATCGCCCCGCAGCACAGCAGGACGGCAGATACCGCGTACGTCGGGCGTAACACCTCGCTCAGTCTGCCCTGCCCGCGACCGGACCCGCACATCGCCGCGCGCATCAGCCGGCGGCGTACCCGTCGATCTCCGCGAGCAACGCGGCCTTGACGGCGTCGTCGGCGAACGAGTGCCTGACCGCTGCCCGGGCCAGGTCCGCGAGGCCGTGCCCATCCAGACCCAGCAGCCGGGCCGCGACGGCGTACTCGGTGTTGAGGTCGGTACCGAACATCGGCGGGTCGTCGGAGTTGATCGTCACCTGCACCCCGGCCGCGACCATCACCGGCAATGGGTGATCGTCCAGCGTCGCGACCGCCCGGGTGGCGACGTTCGATGTCGGGCACACCTCGAGCGGGATCCCGGTGCTCGCAAGGTGCGCGAGCAGGGCGGGGTCCTGCACCGCCGACGTACCGTGGCCGATCCGCTCGGCGCCGAGCAGTCGGAGCGCGTCCCAGATCGTCTCCGGCCCGGTGGTCTCGCCCGCATGCGGCACGCTGTGCAGGCCGGCCGCGCGGGCGGCGTCGAAGAACGGCTGGAACTGCGGTCGCGGTACCCCGATCTCCGGCCCGCCGAGCCCGAACCCGACCAGCCCGTCCGGCCGCAGCCGGGTCGCCACGTCCAGCGTCGCCTCCGCGGCCGGCAGCCCGTCCTCGCCCGGGATGTCGAAGATCCAGCGCAGCGTGACACCGAGTTCCTTCTCGGCCGCGGTCCGGGCGTCCTCGATCGCCTCGCAGAACGCCTCCGCCGCGATCCCGCGCGCCATCGACGTGTACGGCGTCACGGTGAGCTCGGCGTACCGGACCTGCTGCCGGGCCAAGTCCCGGGCGACCTCGTATGTCAGCATCCGCACGTCGTCCGGGGTCCGGATCAGGTCCACCACGGTCAAGTACAGCTCGACGAAGTGCGCGAAGTCGGAGAAGACGAAGTACGCCGCCAGCTCGGCCGGGTCCGCCGGCACCGCCGACCCCGGGTGCCGTGCGGCCAGCTCGGCTACGATCCGCGGCGACGCCGAGCCGACGTGGTGCACGTGCAGCTCAGCCTTTGGCAGTCCGGCTATGAAGGCCGGCAGATCGGATTGTGCGCTCATGTGCCGGAAATCCTACTGAGGCGAGGCGGTGCGGGCCCGGCCCGGCCCGAGCCCGCACCGCCTCCGCCCCACCGCACATTCGCGTGGTTAACCCGCCGAACGGAGGGTTCGCCCCGGTCATGCGCGGCGATAACCCTCGATTCGCGTGGTTGACCACGCGAATGTGCGGGGCTCGCGCGGGGGCGCTGGGCCCTCGCTCCGTCCGGATGGGACGATGCCTGTCGTGAGTGAGCGTTTCGTCTTCACCGGTACCGATGTCTGGCCTTCGTACTCGGCCGCCGTCGACGCGATCCTCGAGGGCCAGCTGGTGGTGTTCCCGACCGACACCGTGTACGGCATCGCCGCCGACGCGTTCAAGCCGGACGCGGTCCAGCGGCTGCTGGACGCGAAGGGCCGCGGTCGCGACATGCCGCCACCGGTGCTGATCTCCGCGGTCGAGACGCTGGACGCGCTCGCCGCCTCGGTCAGTGACGCGGCCCGCGCGCTGTGCGAGGCTTTCTGGCCCGGCGCGCTGACGGTGATCTGCCTGGCGCAGACGTCGCTGATGTGGGACCTCGGTGAGACCAAGGGCACCGTCGCGCTGCGGGTACCGAACCACGAGAACACCCGCGAGCTGCTCAGCCGCACCGGCCCGCTCGCGGTGTCGTCCGCGAACATCAGTGGAAAGCCGGCCGCCACGGACGTGTACGACGCCGAGCGGCAGCTGGGTGACTCGGTCCGGGTGTACCTGGACGGCGGTTCGCTGGCCGACACGGCCGAGACCGCACTGCCGTCGACGATCGTTGACGTGACCGGCGACGTGCCGCGGGTTGTTCGGCTCGGGGCGATCAGTCTCGACCAGCTCCGTGAGGTCGCGCCCGAGACCATCGGGCCGGACGGCGAGCTGCCACCCGAGCCCGCACCGGGCGCTACCGAGGAGAGCTCTCTCGAGCCCGAGGCGGTCGCCGTACCTGAGACGGTCGCTGAGCCCGAAGCCACCGAACCCGATGCTGGCGCCGAGCCCGAAGCCACCGAACCTGACGCCGCCGCCGAACCCCAAGCCGCTGCCGAGGCCGACGCGGTCGCCGAACCTGAAGCAGTGGTCGAGCCGCCGCCGGTGGACGAGACGGAGGCCGGGTCCGCGGAGTCCCGGCCGTCACAGGATGCCCGGCCGTCGGACGGGTCGGCGTCGTAGCCGATGCGCGAGTACCTGCTGGTGATGTTCGTGGCCGGCGCCACGACGTTCCTGCTGACCGGGGTGGCCCGGCAGTTCGCGACCAAGGTGGGTGCGGTCGCGAAGGTGCGGACCCGGGACGTACACGCGATCCCGATCCCGTACTTCGGCGGCGTCGCGATCATGGCCGGACTGACCGCCGCGTTCCTGGTCGCGAGCTCGCTACCGTTCCTCGGCAGCGACCGCCAGGTCGGCATCGACTCGCGTGCCGTGCTGCTCGGCGGGCTGGTGATCTGCGCCGTCGGTGTGGTGGACGACCTGCTCGAGCTCGACGCGATCACCAAACTGGCCGGCGAGGTGCTCGCGGTCGGCGTGATCGTTGCCCAGGGCATCCAGCTGTACTGGATCCCGCTGCCCGGCGGCATCCTGGCGCCACCGCCGGCCCAGCTGGCGGTGATCACGGCCGGCATCCTGCTGGTCTCGATGAACGCGGTGAACTTCGTCGACGGGCTGGACGGCCTGGCCGCGGGCGTGGTCGCGATCGGCGCCCTGGCGTTCTTCACGTACTCGTACCTGCTGAACGTCGAGCAGGGCCTGACCCGCGCCACCACCGCCTCGCTGATCACCGCCGCGCTGACCGGCGCCTGCCTCGGCTTCCTGCCGCACAACTTCTTCCCGGCCCGGGTGTTCATGGGCGACTCCGGCGCGCTGCTGATCGGCCTGATGCTGGCCGCGTCCACGATCAGCCTGACCGGGCAGATGGACTCCAAGGCGATCCCGTACGAGCCTGGTGGCTCCAGCCTGCTGCCGACGCTGCTGCCACTGGTGCTGCCGGTTGCGGTGCTGGCGATCCCGGCGCTCGACCTGACGATGGCCTACATCCGCCGGACCAAGGCGGGCCGCTCACCGCTGGCCGCGGACAAGCAGCACCTGCACCACCGGCTGCTGGAGCGCGGTCACTCGCACCGCCGCGCGGTGCTGCTGATGTACCTGTGGACGGCACTGATCGGGTTCGGCGTGGTCGTACTCGGCCTGCTGCTGTCCTGGTGGACCGTGCTGCTCGTGCTGGCCGTCACCGCCGCCGCGATCGTACTCACCACCGGACTGCCTGGACGGTCCTCGGTGAAGCCGTCCGCCAAGACCCCCACCAAGGCCTGACGGCGGTCACAAGGGCCCGATGAACGACGACACGCCGGGTCACAAGGGCCCGATGAACGGTAGTACCAGTGCGTGGAGTGGTAGGCCGTTTTGCTCGGGTCGAGATGCTTGTGCTACTTTTCACAAGCACAACGGCAGCACCCCGTAGCATCGCTTCGAAACCTGACCCCGCCCACCGCGACGACTGGGTCCCCAATCCAGGTCGCCAGCACGGACGGAACCACCAGATGGCTCCCAGCGACACCGCCGGACAGGCGACGCGGAACCCCGCGTTGGCCATGTTGCGTGGCGCCCTGCTGGCCGCGGTGGTAGTCGGGGTCAACGCCGCCGCGGTCGCGGGTGTCGCGTCCGGCGCGGACGGGGTCTGGGGCGCACTGCTCGGGCTGCTGATGGTCGTCCTTTTCTCCGGTCTCGGCCTGCTGGCGCTGCACGCGTCGCGCCGGACCAGCCCGACCACCCAGCTGGCGGTCGCCCTCGGCTCGTACACCGGCCGGATCGCCGTCTTCGGCGCGCTGCTCGGCCTGGCGCTGAGCTCGGAATGGCTGGACGAGAACGTCGACCTCACCGCCCTCGGGATCACCGCGCTGGTGGTCGTGATGGGCTGGATGGCCGGCGAGATCTGGGCCTGGACGCGCATGCGGATCCCGATCTACGACCTCGACCAGGACGCGACCGGGAAGGTGGCCGAATGACCACCCTCCGAAACGCTCCTATGACGGTGCCGGACGGCACCTGTGCCGATGTGACCCGGCCTGTCGCCGACTGCTACGGTTCGGGTGCCAATGAGCAAGCAACCAGAACCGCCGGCCAGCTCGATGGACGGCTGGAGAGTCTTCTCCTACCTGATCGGCGGAGTCGCCGTGTACGCCGGCATCGGGTGGCTGCTGGACCGCTGGCTCGGCACCGCGTTCTTCCTTCCGGTGGGCATCGTGCTCGGCGCCGGGCTCGCCGTACTGCTGCTGTACTTCCGCTACGGCCGATCCTGAGCCACCGCGGGCCCGTGAGGACCAACCGCCATGTTCCTGACCGCACTGATCGCACACTGATCGCCCGAGACGGCGACCAGAGGCACTACGTGAGTACGACGCGAGAGGAGACCCGGTGATCGCCGGCGTTCCGACTTCGGACAGCTTCACCCCGCCCGGGCCGAAGGACTTCGAGCTTCCCGGTCTGTTCGGCACGGAGTGGCTGAACAAGCCGATCCTGGTCTCCAGCCTGACCGTGATCGTGATCATCTGGTTCTTCTGGGCCGCGTCGCGCAAGGCCGAGATCGTGCCGAGCAAGCTGCAGTTCGCCGGCGAGCTGGGCTACAACTTCGTCCGCAACTCGATCGCGCGGGACGCGATCGGCAGCGCCGAGCACATGAAGTACGTGCCCTACCTGGTGGCGCTGTTCTTCTTCATCCTGCTGAACAACGTGGCCGCCACCGTGCCGCTGATCCAGTTCCCGACCTTCAGCCACATCGGCTGGGCGTACTCCGCGGCGATCCTGAGCTGGGTGATCTACAACGCGGTCGGCATCCGCAAGCACGGGTTCCTGGGCTACCTCAGGCACCAGACGATGCCGGCCGGCGTGCCGGGCTGGCTGATGCCGCTGATGATCCCGATCGAGTTCATCTCCAACATCCTGGTCCGGCCGATCTCGCTGTCGCTGCGGCTGTTCGCGAACATGTTCGCCGGTCACATCCTGCTGCTGGTGTTCGTGCTCGGCGGCGAGTACCTGCTGCTGCACTCCGGCAGCATCGCGCTCGCCGGCGTCGGGGTCGTCACGCTGCTGATGGGCCTCGCGATCGCCGGCCTGGAGCTGTTCGTCCAGATGATCCAGGCGTACATCTTCACCGTCCTGTCCGCGCAGTACATCGGCAGCGCCATCGCCGAAGACCACTGATCCGACCCAGAGTCCCAGCACCACACGGCATCATCCGTACCGAAAGGAAGCACTTCAATGACCGCACTCGAGATCACCGGTGACATCGCCGTTCTGGGCTACGGCCTTGCCGCGATCGGCCCGGGCGTCGGTGTCGGCCTGATCTTCGCGGCCGTCATCAACGGCACCGCGCGTCAGCCTGAGGCGCAGAGCAAGCTGCAGGCGATCGCGTGGATCGGCTTCGGTGTTACCGAGGTGCTCGCGATCATCGGTATCGCGCTCGCCTTCGTGTTCCGCGGCTGACCCATCCCTGACTGACAGGACCTAGACCATGCTGAACCTCATGATCCGGTTGGCCGACGGTGGCGAAGCGCCCGTGGCGGAGGAGCCGAGCCCGCTGATGCCGCACACCGCGGAGATCATCTTCGGGTTCGTCTTCCTGATCCTGCTGACCTACGTCATCGGCAAGTTCGTGGTGCCCAGGTTCGAGCAGGCGTACGCCGAACGGACGAAGGCCATCGAAGGCGGCATGAACGAGGCCAAGCAGGCTCAGGCCGAGGCCAAGGCCGCGCTGGAGCAGTACAACGCGCAGCTGGCCACGGCTCGCCAGGAGGCGGCCCGGATCCGCGAGGAGGCGCGCGAGCAGGGCGCCGCGATCATCGCGGAGATGCGCGAGCAGGCGAACGTCGAGGCCCAGCGCATCGTGTCGCACGCGCACACCCAGATCCAGGCCGAGCGCACCCAGGCGGTGGCTCAGCTGCGCAGCGAGGTGGGCACGATCGCGACCGCGCTGGCCAGCCGGATCGTCGGTGAGTCCCTCGAGGACGAGGCGCGGCAGCGTCGTACCGTCGAGCGGTTCCTCGCGGATCTGGAAGGCGCCGACGAGGCGGCCGGTGACACGGCACAGCCGGTCGGGCGGGACAGCTGATGCGAGGGGTCTCCGCCGACTCGCTGGCCCGGACCCGTGAAGCGCTCGCGGAGATCGCGGGCGGTGACGAGTCGCTCGGCACCGAGTTGTTCGCGGTAGCGCGGCTGCTGGACTCGAACGGCACGCTGCGCCGGGCCCTGACCGACCCGGCGAGATCCGGTGAGGCCAAGTCCGGGATGGTCGAGCAGCTGCTCCAGGGCAAGGTCTCCGACAACACGCTGCGGGTGCTCCGGGCTGCGGTCAGCGGCCGCTGGAGCAGCAGCCGGGACCTGCCGGACGCGCTGGACGACCTGAGCGTCGAGGCCGACGTGGCGTACGCCGACGAGCAGGGCAAGCTCGACGAGGTCGAGGACGAGCTGTTCCGGCTGGAGCGGGTGGTGGCCCGGGAGCGGGCGCTGGCCGACAAGCTCGGGGACCGCAACCTGCCCCTGGAGAAGCGCCAGCAGCTGATCCGCGGACTGCTCGAGGGCAAGGCGGACCCGGCCACGGTGCGGCTGGCCGAGCGGGCGGTGGCCGGCCGCGGCCGTAGCTTCGCCGGCTCGCTGACCGCGTACCAGTCCGCCGCGGCGGCGCGCCGGAACGCGAGCATCGCCACGGTCCGGGTCGCGACCGACCTGTCCGAGGCCGAGCGCACCCGGCTGTCGGAGGCACTCGGCCGGCAGTACGGCCGCAACATCCAGCTGAACGTGATCGTCGACCCGGCCGTGGTCGGCGGCGTGCGGGTCGACATCGGTGACGAAGTGATCGACGGAACCATCGCGGCGAAGCTCAGCGACGCGCAGCGGCGTATCGCGGGCTGACACCAACCGAACTCATAGGCAGCAGATAAAGGAAGCAGGGACCGAGGACATGGCGGAGCTCACGATCAGGCCCGAGGAGATCCGGGAGGCCTTGGATCGCTTCGTCTCCAGCTACGAGCCGGAGACGGCGACCCGCGAAGAGGTCGGCACCGTTACCGACGCTGGTGACGGCATCGCGCACGTCGAGGGCCTGCCCTCGGCGATGACGAACGAGCTGCTGGAGTTCGAGGACGGCACCCGCGGCATCGCGCTGAACCTCGACGTCCGAGAGATCGGCGTCGCGGTGCTCGGCGAGTTCTCCGGCATCGAGGAGGGCCAGCCGGTCCGCCGTACCGGCCGGGTGCTCTCGGTCCCGGTCGGCGACGGCTACCTCGGGCGCGTCGTGGACGCGATCGGCAACCCGATCGATGGCCTCGGCGAGATCAAGGATGTCGAGGACAACCGGCCGCTGGAGCTCCAGGCGGCCGGCGTGATGGACCGCCAGGAGGTGAATGAGCCGCTGCAGACCGGCATCAAGGCGATCGACGCGATGACGCCGATCGGGCGCGGCCAGCGCCAGCTGATCATCGGCGACCGCAAGACCGGCAAGACCGCGATCGCTGTCGACACGATCATCAACCAGAAGGAGTTCTGGGACTCAGGCGACCCGAAGAAGCAGGTCCGCTGCATCTACGTCGGGATCGGCCAGAAGGGCTCCACGGTCGCGTCGGTGAAGGCCACGCTCGAAGAGGCCGGCGCGATGGAGTACACCACCATCATCTCCGCGCCCGCGTCCGACCCGGCCGGCTTCAAGTACGTCGCGCCGTACACCGGCTCGGCGATCGGCCAGCACTGGATGTACCAGGGCATGCACGTGCTGATCATCTTCGACGACCTGACCAAGCAGGCCGAGGCGTATCGCGCGATGTCGCTGCTGCTGCGCCGCCCGCCGGGTCGCGAGGCCTATCCGGGTGACGTCTTCTACCTGCACAGCCGGCTGCTGGAGCGCTGCGCGAAGCTGTCCGACGACCTCGGCGGCGGCTCGATGACCGGGCTGCCGATCATCGAGACCAAGGCGAACGACGTGTCGGCGTTCATCCCGACCAACGTCATCTCGATCACCGACGGCCAGATCTTCCTGCAGTCGGACCTGTTCAACGCCAACCTGCGGCCCGCGATCGACGTCGGTATCTCAGTGTCCCGGGTCGGTGGTGCCGCGCAGGTGAAGGGCATGAAGAGCGTCTCCGGCTCGCTGAAGCTGGACCTGGCTCAGTACCGCGCGATGGAGGCGTTCGCGATGTTCGCCTCCGACCTGGACGCCGCGTCGCGGCGCCAGCTGGAGCGCGGTCAGCGGCTGGTCGAGCTGCTCCGGCAGCCGCAGTACTCGCCGTACCCGGTCGAGGAGCAGACCGTCTCGATCTGGGCCGGCACGAATGGCAAGTTCGACGAGGTGCCGGTGGACGACATCCTGCGGTTCGAGCGGGAGTTCCTGGAGAGCCTGCGCCGCGAGGGCGGCGTGCTGGACAGCATCCGCGAGTCCGGCAAGTTCGACGACGACCACGCCCAGGCCGTGACCAAGGCGCTGGACGAGTTCAAGCAGGGCTTCCAGACCTCCGAGGGCAAGCTGCTGGCCGGCCGTGAAGAGGTCGAGTCGCTGGAGTCGGACGAGGTCGAGCAGGAGCAGATCGTCCGGCAGAAGCGGGGCTGATCACCCATGCCAGCAAGTCTGCGTGAGCTACGCCAGCGGAGGGCTTCGGTCAGCTCGATCAAGAAGCTCACCCGGGCGATGGAGCTCATCGCCGCGTCGCGGATCGTCAAGGCGCAGCAGCGCGCCCAGGCGGCCGCGCCGTACGCGAGGGAGCTCACTCGTGCGGTGTCGGCGGTGGCGACGTTCTCGAACGTCGACCATCCGCTGACCACCGAGAAGGAGAACCCGCGCCGCGCCGCGTTGCTGCTGATCACCTCCGACCGTGGCCAGGCCGGCGCGTACTCGTCCAACGTGATCCGTGAGGGCGAGCGGCTGACCCAGCTGCTCAAGGGCGACGGCAAGGAGGTCGTTCCGTACCTGTCCGGCCGGAAGGGAATCGGCTACTACGCCTTCCGCCGGCGCGAGGTGGCACAGTCGTGGAGTGGGTACTCCGACAACCCGTCGTACAACAACGCCAAGGAGATCGCGGACACGCTGATCGAGGCGTTCCTCACCCCGACCGACGAGGGTGGCGTCGACGAGATCCACGTCGTCTTCACCCGGTTCGTGTCGATGCTGACGCAGCGTCCCGAGGTGATCCGGCTGCTGCCGCTGGAGGTCGTCGAGGGTACCGAGCCGCCGGCGGAGGACGAGGTGCTGCCGCTGTACGAGTTCGAGCCGTCCGCCGAGGACGTGCTGGACGGCCTGCTGCCGAAGTACGTCGCCAGCCGGATCCACTTCTGCATGCTGCAGGCCGCGGCGTCGGAGCTGGCCAGCCGGCAACGGGCGATGAAGTCCGCGACCGACAACGCGGATGACCTGATCCTGCGACTGACGCGTGAGCTCAACCAGGCGCGTCAGGCGCAAATCACCCAAGAAATCAGCGAGATCGTCGGTGGCGCGAGCGCGCTTGCCGAGGCGAGCGCCGGGAGCGAGTGAGAAAAATGACTGCGACGGTTACCGAGAAGAACAACGAGGCAGAGGCCGGTGGGGTCGGCCGCGTCGCCCGGGTGATCGGCCCGGTCGTCGACGTGGAGTTCCCAGCCGACGCGATGCCGGAGATGTACAACGCCCTCGAGGTCGACCTCGCCCTCGGCGGCGACACCTCGAACATGACCACGATCACCCTCGAGGTCGCGCTGCACGTCGGCGACAACATCATCCGGGCGATCTCGATGAAGCCCACCGATGGACTGGTCCGCGGCGCCGAGGTGCGTGACACCGGCCACGCGATCTCGGTCCCGGTGGGTGACGTCACCAAGGGCCGGGTCTGGAACGTCACCGGCCAGTGCCTGAACGAGGACGAGTCGAAGTTCGAGGTCACCGAGCGCTGGCCGATCCACCGCAAGGCCCCGGCGTTCGACCAGCTCGAGCCGAAGACCGAGATGCTGGAGACCGGCATCAAGGTGCTCGACCTGCTCACGCCGTACGTGCAGGGCGGCAAGATCGGCCTGTTCGGCGGCGCCGGCGTCGGCAAGACCGTGATGATCCAGGAGATGATCTACCGGATCGCGCACAACTTCGGCGGTACGTCGGTGTTCGCCGGCGTCGGGGAGCGCACCCGTGAGGGCAACGACCTGATCCACGAGATGGCCGAGGCGGGCGTGTTCAAGGACACCGCGCTGGTGTTCGGCCAGATGGACGAGCCGCCGGGCACCCGGCTGCGGGTGGCGCTGTCCGCGCTCACCATGGCGGAGTACTTCCGCGACGTGCAGAAGCAGGACGTGCTGCTGTTCATCGACAACATCTTCCGGTTCACTCAGGCCGGCTCGGAGGTCTCCACCCTCCTCGGCCGGATGCCGTCCGCGGTGGGCTACCAGCCGAACCTGGCGGACGAGATGGGCGTCTTGCAGGAGCGGATCACCTCGACCCGCGGTCACTCGATCACCTCGATGCAGGCGATCTACGTGCCGGCCGACGACTACACCGACCCGGCGCCGGCGACCACGTTCGCGCACCTGGACGCGACCACCGAGCTGTCCCGTGAGATCGCCTCGCGTGGCCTGTACCCGGCGGTGGACCCGCTGACCTCGACGTCGCGGATCCTGGACGCGCAGTACATCGGCCAGGAGCACTACGACGTCGCGGTGCGGGTCAAGCAGATCCTGCAGCGCAACAAGGAGCTGCAGGACATTATCGCGATCCTCGGTGTCGACGAGCTGTCCGAGGAGGACAAGATCATCGTCGCCCGGGCCCGGCGGATCCAGCAGTTCCTGTCGCAGAACACCTACATGGCGGAGAAGTTCACCAACGTGCCGGGTTCGACCGTGCCGCTGGCCGAGACGATCGAGTCGTTCAAGAAGATCACCGAGGGCGAGTGCGACCACATCGCCGAGCAGGCCTTCTTCAACGTCGGCGGCCTCGAGGACGTCGAGCGCAGGTGGGCTGAGATCCAGAAGGACCTCTGATGGCCGAGTCTCATCTGGACGTCGCGCTGGTAGCGGCCGAGCGGACCGTGTGGTCGGGCGAGGCGAAGATCGTCATCGCCCGCACCACCGACGGCGACGTCGGCATCCTGCCTGGTCACGCGCCGCTGCTGGGCCTGCTGCAGAGCGGCACGGTCGAGGTCCGCACCACCGACGACGAGTACTACGTCGCGGCCGCCCCGGAGGGCTTCATCTCGGTGGCGAACAACCGCGTCTCGATCCTCGCCGAGCACGCCGAGATGGCGCACGAGATAGACCTCGAGGAGGCCAAGCGCGACCTCGAGCGAGCGCACGCCGCGGGTTCCCACGAGGAGGACCACGAGGAGCACGTACGCCACGCAGAGGCCCGGGTGAGGGCCGCGGAGAAGCAGGGCTGATCAGACTGCATAATTGAACATCGTCTGTCTCTACGGGGCCGGTGCCCTTCGGGGTACCAGAAATGGGGTCAGCAGGACATGGGATGGATCCTCGATGTCGTCGGGGTCGTCCTCGTGTGTTTTGTGTTGTTCCTGGTCGCGTTCGCGTCCCGTCGTCGCTGGATCACCAGGGACGGCGGGACGTTCGATTGCAGCCTGCGCCTCTACGCCCGGCACCGTGACATGCACAAGGGCCGCGGCTGGGCGCTCGGTCTCGGCCGGTACGTCGGCGACGAGCTGCAGTGGTTCCGGGTGTTCAGCCTGTCGCTGCGGCCGAAGCGGACCTGGAACCGCCGCCGGCTCGAAGGTGTCCGGCACCGCCGCCCGATCGGCAACGAGCCACTGGTCACCTACGCGGGTCACGTGATCGTGGACGTGTTCACCGATACCGGCTCGCCGGTCGAGCTGGCGATGACCGAGGACGCCCTCACCGGTCTGCTCGCCTGGCTGGAGTCCGCCCCGCCCGGCGCCCAGGCCTACAGCGGCTGACCCGGACCCGGCCCGCGACTCCCGCCAGGACGTTCGCCGATGCGGGTACGGTCGAAGGCATGACCCGTACGTTGCTCGAGCTGGATCTGACCCGCGGCGTCACCGACCCGCCGCCGACCACCCCGCTGGCGATGCTGCGCGCCCGGCACGTGCCGTCGATGCGGCACCTGGTCGCCGTGCTGCGCCGGGCCCGGGACGATGAGAAGGTCGCCGGGCTGGTCGCCCACCTGGGCGGTCCGGCGCTGTCGCTGGCTCAGACCCAGGACCTGCGCGACGCCGTGACGGCGTTCCGGGCCGCGGGCAAGCGGGCCGTGGCGTGGTCGGAGTCGTACGGCGAGACCGGCCCCGGCACCGTGCCGTACTACCTGGCGACAGCGTTCGACGAGATCTGGATCCAGCCGTCCGGCGACCTCGGTGTCACCGGCGTCTCGGTCGAGGCGGTGTTCCTGCGGGACGCGCTGGACAAGGTCGGCGTCGTACCGCAGCTCGGGAAGCGCAAGGAGTACAAGACCGCAGCGGACACCTTCACCGAGCGGGAGCTGACCGGGCCGGCCCGGGAGATGGCGTCCCGGCTGGCCGCCTCGGCGTACGAGCAGATCGTCGGCGGCATCGCCACCGCGCGGAAGCTGTCCGAGGAGCGGGTCCGCGAGCTGGTCGACTTCGCGCCGCTGTCCGCCGCACAGGCGCTCGAGGCCGGGCTGGTGGACCGGCTCGGCTACCGCACCGACGTGTACGACGCGCTGACGGAGCGGCTGGGGGAGACGGAGCCGAAGCTGGTCGAGCGGTACAGCCGGCGCCGGCCGCGCAGTGTTGGCGACCTGGTGCCGCAGCGCACCAAGCCGGCGATCGCGGTCGTCCAGGTGTCCGGCGGGATCGCGCTCGGTCGCAGCGGCGGCCGGGGTGGTCCGGGCGGCGGTCCGGGCGCAGGCTCGGACACCGTCGGGGCTGCGTTGCGCGCTGCCGCCAAGGACGAGCACGTGCGCGCCGTGGTGCTGCGGGTGGACAGCCCCGGCGGGTCGTACGTCGCCTCGGACGCGATCCGGGACGAGGTGCTGCGGCTGCGCGGTACCGGTCGTCCGGTGATCGCGTCGATGGGCAGCGTCGCCGCGTCCGGCGGCTACTTCGTCTCGATGCCGGCCGACCTGATCGTCGCCCAGCCGGGCACCATCACCGGGTCGATCGGCGTGCTCGGCGGCAAGGGCGTGCTGCGGGACGCGTTCGCCAAGGTAGGGATCTCCCGGCAGGCCGTCGCCGAGGGCCGCAACGCGCGGATGTTCTCGCCGCAGGAGGAGTTCTCCAGCGACCAGTGGGAGCGTCTCGAGGAGATGCTGGACCGGATCTACGACGACTTCGTCGGCAAGGCAGCGCAGGACCGCGGGCTGCAGGTCGAGTCGCTGGAGAAGATCGCCCGCGGCCGGGTCTGGACCGGCGCCGACGCCCGCTCCCGCGGCCTGGTGGACGAGCTCGGCGGCCTGGACCGGGCGGTCGACCTGGCCTGCGCGCGGGTCGGCCTGTCCCGCGACGACGTCGCTGTCCGCGGACTGCCGCACAGAACGATCGTGGACCGGCTCAAGCCGCCGGAGTCCACCGACGACATCGCCGTGAGCACGCCGCCCTGGGTACCGGCCGCGGACGGCCTGGCCGCCTCCGTCTACGCCGCCCTCGGCCTACCGCCTGTCGGCGTCCTCAGCATGCCGGTCACCTGGCAGCTGCGCTGACCCGTCTGGCCCGGCTGCTCCGCGAAGGCGGTGCGCGCGTTCGGTGACCTGGACCAGGACCCGGTGGGCCACGGCCAGATCGCCGGCGTCCAGCTCACCGTAGAGGCGGCGGGTGGTGGCGGCGACCGCGTCACCCAGCTCCGCGTGCAGGGACTCGCCGTGCGCGGTCAGCCGCGCCGGACCGGCACCGGCGCGATCGGTTCCGGTCACGAGGCCGCGGTTCTCCAAGCCTGCCAGCAGATCCGCGACAGCGGACGCGTCGAGGCGGAGCTGGCGCTGGCCGGCGAGGAAGTCGTGCAAGGCGGCCGGGGAGTCCCAAGGGCCGCGCTGGCTGAGCACCCGGAGCACGACGTACTCGTCGCTCGTCGTGCCGGTGCCTTCCAGGACGTGGTCGAGCAGGGCGCGGACGGCGCCCTGCGCCTCGGCGAGGTCCTGTCCGGTGAGGGTCGGTGCTTGGGTCATGGCGCTACTCCTGTTCGGGTTCGTGTGGGGCGTCAAGCAAGGTTCGGAGTGTGCGGACGAACTCCTGGTGCCGCCGGCTGCCGCTGCCACCGATCGGGGCGACGAGCTCGTCCTGCAGGGCGTGCACGACGCCGATCGCCTCGCGGACCACAGCGTGGCCGTCCTCGGTGAGCGCGAGCTGTCGCGCCCGTGAGTCGTCGGGGTGCTCGGTCCGCTTGACCAGTCCGGCGCCTTCGAGCGCGCGGACCAGCTTGGACACGAAGATCGGTTCAAGGCCGGAGAAGTCGGCGAGCTCGCGCTGGCTCGGATGCGGACCGGTCCGGGTCAGGCCGTACAACGAGGCGAGCAGCGAGTACTGCGCGTGGGTCAGCCCGAGGGGTGCGACGGCGCGGTCCACCGCGGTCCGCCACTTCGTGGTGAGGCGCCAGAGCAGGTATCCGGTGGTTGCGTCGTCACGGGCCACGCGATTTAAAGTACATGGCAACTATAGCCATGGCAACTATCTGAGTTGAGACCTGTTGAGAGGACGCCCGAGCGGCTCAGCCGCCGGAGGGGTGCGGGGCGGGCTTGTTCAGCGGGTCGCGTTCGCCGCCGGGGATCCAGAGCACGTCGCCGCCGGACGACAGGTTGGCCACCCGGGCGAGGATGAACAACAGGTCGGACAATCGGTTGAGGTACGTGATCGCGAGCAGGTTCACCGTCGGGCCGTGCGTCTCGACCGCGGCCCAGGCCGCGCGCTCGGCGCGTCGTACCACCGTCCGGGCGACGTGCAGGTAGGCGGATCCGGTGGTCCCGCCCGGCAGCACGAACGAGCGCAGCTTGGACAGCCGCTCGTTGTACTCGTCGCACCAGCCTT
The DNA here is from genome assembly GCA_035650275.1 of Kribbellaceae bacterium. Lineage (GTDB taxonomy): Bacteria > Actinomycetota > Actinomycetes > Propionibacteriales > Kribbellaceae > DASRHY01. Next base: position 74,363 of record DASRHY010000069.1, read on the forward strand.
CCAGCCGGTCGACGTACTCCTGGGTGATCCGCAGCGGTGGGTGCTCCGGATTCTCCGACACCGGCGTCGACAGATCCGCACCGACATCGAACATGTCGTTCTGGATCCGGGTGAGCAGCCTGATCAGGGTGGCGTTCAGGTGCCCTTCAGCGATCACCACGCCGAGGGTGGAGTTGGCCTCGTCCACGTCGCCGTACGCCGCGAGCCGAGGGTCGGTCTTGGACGTGGTGCTCATGTCGCCCAGCCGGGTCTCGCCGCCGTCGCCGGTACGGGTGTAGATGCGGGTCAGGTTCACAGCCATGAGATCGGACTCTACGCGCAGGTACCGCTCACCCGGCAGCACCGGCACCACCCCCTGGACACCATGGCGCGACTCACCTGTGGACAGGGTCTGTGGACACAGGCACCGTGAGCGGGTAGTGGCGGCGGGCATTACAGTCGGCGGGTGGAACGGTTCCGAATCGCAGGTGAGGCCCGGCTCGACGGCACGGTCGAGATCGCGGGCGCCAAGAACAGCGTGCTGAAGCTGATGGCGGCGTCGCTGCTCGCGGAGGGTACGACGACCCTGCGGGGGGTGCCGGGCATCCTGGACGTGTCCTTCATGGCCCAGCTGCTGGACACGCTCGGGTGCAGCGCGAAGGTCGACACCGAGGCCGGGATCGCGACCATCTCGGTGCCGGGTGACGTCAAGCACCAGTGCGACTACGAGCTGGTCCGCAAGCTCCGGGCGTCGATCTCGGTGCTCGGGCCGCTGCTCGGCCGCGTCGGGCAGGCCGAGGTGGCGCTGCCGGGCGGCGACAACATCGGCTCCCGCGGGCTGAACATGCACGTCGCCGGCCTGGAGGCGATGGGCGCGAAGGTGCACATCGCGCACGGTTTCGTGATCGCCGAGGCACCGTCCGGGTTGACCGGGGCCGAGGTGTGGCTGGACTTCCCGAGCGTCGGCGCGACCGAGACGATCATGATGGCCGCGGTCCTGGCCAGCGGAACCACGGTGATCGAGAACGCCGCCCGCGAGCCCGAGATCGCCGACATCTGCGCGATGCTCACCGAGATGGGCGCGCAGATCGAGGGCGCCGGGACGGCGCGGATCACGGTCACCGGCGTCGACCGGCTGCAAGCGGTCGACCACACCGTGGTGCCGGACCGGATCGTGTCCGGGAGCTGGGCGTTCGCCGCCGCGATCACCCGCGGCGACATCACCGTGAAGAACGGCCGGGCCGAGCACCTCGAGCTGCCGCTGGACAAGCTGACCAAGGCGGGCGCGGCGGTCTCGGTGCAGGACGACGGGTTCCGCGTACGGATGGACGACCGGCCGCACGCGGTCGACGTGGTGACGCTGCCGTACCCGGGCTTCCCGACCGACCTGCAGGCGTTCGTGATCGCGATGAACGCGGTCAGCGACGGTGCCGCGATGGTGACCGAGAACCTGTTCGAGGGCCGGTTCACGTTCGCCCAGGAGCTGACCCGGCTCGGCGCCCACCTTCAGACCGACGGCCACCACGCCGTCGTACGCGGGGTCGAACGGCTGTCCGGCGCCCCCGTCGTCGCTACCGACATCCGCGCAGGTGCCGCCCTGGTGCTCGCCGGCCTTGTCGCCGAGGGCGAGACACGGGTCTCCGCCGCGCACCACGTGCACCGCGGCTACACCGACTTCGCCGGCAATCTCCGCCGCCTCGGCGCCGACGTCGTCGTCGAACCCGACGACACCGAGCTCTACTGGACCTGACCCCGTTCGTCTTGCCGATCATCGGTCACTTTTTCCGGTTCTGTGGACAACGCGTTCTGACGGGTCGTCAGGCCGGCCGGGTGGTCGCTGGGCCGGGAAGACTTGTTCGGCCGGATGAGGCGAGTTCTCCCGAGTGGATCGACTGGGAGCCCGCCATCCACAGAACGGGAAAAAGTGACCGATGATCGCCAAAACGAACGGGGTCGGGGCACAGCTCCGGCGGGGAGGGGTCGGGGCCGGGGTCGGCCGAGGGTTGTGCGGCGGGATGTGGTTCGCAATTGGCGTGGTGGACCCGTTGGCTGGTGGGTCTGCTCTGGCAATGAGCGGGGACAACCCGCAGCTGGCAGGGTTCACCACGCGAGTTGCGGCGCGGGTGGTCGGGTGTGCGGCCGGGCGAGCGGCGGCGTGGGCGCCGGGCGGGGGTTAGGTCGGAGGGCCTACGGCTGTCACGCGGAGGACTAGCTCGGCGGACTCGTCGCTGGCGGTGAGGTCTACCTCGGCGTGGATTCGCCAGTCGTGGTTGCGGTCCGGGTCGTCGAGGATCTGCTGGACGAGCCAGCGACCGGGTTCCTCGGTGACCATGAAGAGTGCCGGGCCGCGGGCGTCCGGGCCGGTGCCGACCGCGTCGTACTCGTCGAAGTAGGCGGTGCCGGCGGAAGCCCAGCGGGCGGCGTCCCACCCGGACTCGGAGTCCAGGGCGCCGAGCTCGGCCCAGCGGTGCCGGGCGAACAGCTCGACCCGCCGGAACATCGCGTTGCGGACCAGCACCCGGAACGCCCGGACGTTTGCGGTGAGCCGGCGCGGGGCGTCGGGCACCACGTCCACCGGCGCCGCCGCGGTCGGGTTGGTCAGCTCCTCCCACTCGTCCAGCAGGCTGGAGTCGGTCTGCCGGACCAGCTCGCCGAGCCATTCGATCAGGTCGGTCAGCTCCTCGGTGCGCGCGGACGCCGGGACGGTCTGCCGCAGCGCCTTGTACGCGTCGCTGAGGTACCGGAGCACGACGCCCTCGGAGCGCGCCAGCCCGTAGTACGACACGTACTCGCCGAACGTGAGGCCGCGCTCGTACAGGTCCCGTGCCACCGACTTCGGCGAGAGCGGCGACTCGCTGATCCACGGGTGGCTCTTGCGGTAGATCTCGTACGCCGTGTCCAGCAGCTCGACGAGCGGCTGTGGCCAGGTCACGTCCTCGAGCAGCTCCATCCGCTCGTCGTACTCGATCCCGTCCGCCTTCATCTGCTCGACGGCCTCGCCGCGCGCCTTGAACTGCTGCGCGAGCAGCACCGGCCGCGGATCCTCCAGCGTCGCCTCCAGCACCGACAGCACGTCGAGCGCGTACGTCGGGGCCTCGGCGTCCAGCAGTTCCAGCGCCGCCAGCGCGAACGTCGACAGCGGCTGGTTCAGCGAGAAGTCGCGCTGCAGGTCGACGGTCAGCCGCATCGTCCGGCCGGTCTCGTCCGGCTCGACCAGCCGCTCGACGACACCGGCCGTGACCAGGCTGCGGTACATCCCGATCGCCCGCCGGATCATCCGGTTCTGCCGCACCGGGTCCTCGTGGTTGTCCCGCAGCAGCTGCCGCATCGCGGCGAACGGGTCGCCCTCGCGGGCGATCACGTTCAGCAGCATCCCGTGGCTGACCCGCATTCGGGACACCAGCACCTCGGGCTGGGCGGCGACCAGCCGCTCGAAGGTGTCCTGACCCCAGGTGACCTGCCCCTCGGGCGCCTTCTTGCGTTGCACCTTGCGCTGCTTCTTCGGGTCGTCGCCGGCCTTCTCCAGCGCCTTGACGTTCTCGATCACATGGTCCGGCGCCTGCACCACCACGGTGCCGGAGGTGTCGTATCCGGCCCGGCCGGCGCGTCCGGCGATCTGGTGGAACTCCCTTGCCTTGAGCAACCGCTGCCGCCGGCCGTCGTACTTGCTGAGGCCGGTCAGTACGACGGTGCGGATCGGGACGTTGATGCCGACGCCGAGCGTGTCGGTACCGCAGATCACCTTGAGCAGCCCGGACTGCGCAAGCTGCTCGACCAGTCGCCGGTACTTCGGCAGCATCCCGGCATGGTGCACGCCGATGCCGTGCCGGACCAGCCGGGACAGCGTCTTGCCGAAGCCGGCACCGAACCGGAAGCTGCCGATCAGCTCCGCGATCCGGTCCTTCTCCTCGCGGCTGCAGACGTTGATGCTCATGAGTGCCTGCGCGCGTTCCAGGGCGGCGGCCTGGGTGAAGTGCACGACGTACACCGGCGCCTGGTGCGTCTCGAGCAGCTCGGTCAGGGTCTCGTGCAGCGGCGTGGTGACGTACCGGTGCACCAGTGGCACCGGGCGCTCGACCGAGGTGACGACCGCGGTCGGCCGTCCGGTACGACGAGTGAGGTCGGTCTGGAACCGCTCGACCTCGCCGAGGGTCGCCGACATCAGCACGAACTGCGCCTGCGGCAGCTCCAGCAGCGGTACCTGCCAGGCCCAGCCGCGGTCCGGCTCGGAGTAGAAGTGGAACTCGTCCATCACCACCTGGCCGACGTCGGCCTTCGCACCCTCGCGCAGCGCCTGGTTCGCCAGCACCTCGGCGGTGCAGCAGATCACCGGCGCACCCGGGTTGACCGCGGCGTCGCCGGTGAGCATGCCGACCTTGTCGGCGCCGAACACCTCGCAGAGCGCGAAGAACTTCTCCGACACCAGCGCCTTGATCGGTGCGGTGTACACGGTGCGTACGCCGTCCGCGAGCGCGGCGAAATGCGCGCCGGTGGCGACCAGGCTCTTACCGGAGCCGGTCGGGGTGGACAGGATCAGGTTCGACCCCGTCATGACCTCGATCAGCGCCTCCTCCTGCGCCGGGTACAACGTGATGCCCTGCTCGGACACCCAGCCGGCGAACGCGTCGTACAGCTGGTCGGGATCGGGCGCGGCGGGGAGGCGTTCGGTGAGCGTCATGACGGGCCCATCCTGCCCGCCCGCCCAAGCCGGGGTTACGGCCGGGTGTGCCGGATCAGGTCGCGGGCGGCGTCGACGTCGGCCGGCCAGACGTAGACGGTCCAGCCCTTGGTGGTCCGGGCGGCGGTGGCCTTGATCCGCGCCTGGGTGAGCATCTCGACGCATCTGCGGGCGTCTGCGTACACCGAGGTGGTGTGCACGTCGGTGAGTAGCCCGAACATGTCCGGATCCGCGGGCTTGCCGTCGACCCGGCGGACCAGCGACCCGCCTTTACGGGACGTGGACCACTTCAGCACCAGCGCGAGCACGCCGACGACCACGAACCCGACCAGTGGTCCGACGAAGAAGTCGAGTGTGGTCAGCGGAACGGCCATGATCCCAATTCTCACCCCTGACCGGGCGACACGCCGGGCGACCTGCTGCGGATCCGCCGCAAGCCCCCTACGGTGGACGGACTTCCCGGCCGTACCCGACCGCAGACCACCGACACCGAACTGCAGCAGAAACCTGATCGGCTCTTCATGGCAACTTTATGGGCTGTCGAGGAGTCTTTACGGACAAGAGTCTCCCGGCCAACTCCTGGGCCAGTCGCCAGCGGCACCGCTGAGTCCCTGCTTAGGCAGGTGCCGACGAAAGGGGCAGCGCGATGGATGTGATCGTGACGACGCAGCAGCACGGCCCAGAGGATGCAGGGAACGTCGTCCGGCTGGCCGGGCATCTCGATGTCCGCAGCGTCGGGGATGTCCGGCAGGAGCTGAACGACCTGATCGACGCGACCGTCGGCGATGTGATCGTGGACCTGGGCGAGGTCGACGTGGTGGACGCCACCGGTCTCGGGCTGCTGGTCGCGGCGCACCGCCGGGTCGAGCGGCTCGGCCGCAGCCTGGTGCTGCGGCACCCGCTGCCGCCGGTCGCGCGGATCCTCGCCGTCACCCGGCTGACCCGGGTGCTGCACGTCGAGCGCGCCTTCCCGATGCCTGCCTGAGCCCTGTGACCTAGACCGCTGGTGACACCGGTCACGACCAGCGGACTCACAAGCGCACACGGACCTACTCTCGGGTCATGAAGGATCGCCCCTGGGTCATGCGCACGTACGCCGGGCACTCGTCGGCGGCGGAGTCGAACGCGCTGTTCCGGCGCAACCTCGGCAAGGGCCAGACCGGGCTGTCGGTCGCGTTCGACCTGCCCACCCAGACCGGGTACGACGCGGACCACCCGCTGGCTCGCGGTGAGGTCGGCAAGGTCGGCGTACCGGTCTCACACCTGGGCGACATGCGGGCGCTGTTCGACCAGATCCCGCTCGCCGAGATGAACACCTCGATGACGATCAACGCCACCGCGATGTGGTTGCTGGCGCTCTACCAGGTGGTCGCCGAAGAACAGGGCGCGTCGCCGCACGACCTGACCGGGACCACGCAGAACGACATCGTCAAGGAGTACCTGTCCCGCGGCACGTACGCGTTCCCGCCGGACGCCTCGCTGCGGCTGAGCACCGACCTGATCGCGTACACGGTGGCCGAGATGCCGCAGTGGAACCCGATCAACATCTGCAGCTACCACCTGCAGGAGGCGGGCGCGACCCCGGTGCAGGAGCTGGCGTTCGCGCTGTCCACCGCGATCGCGGTGCTGGACCGGGTCCGCGACGGTGGCCAGGTTCCGCAGGAGCGGTTCGGGGACGTGGTGCAGCGGATCTCGTTCTTCGTGAACGCGGGTGTGCGCTTCATCGAGGAGACTTGCAAGATGCGGGCCTTCGTCAAGCTCTGGGACGACATCACCCTGAACCGGTACGGCGTGCAGGACCCGAAGCACCGGCGGCTGCGCTACGGCGTCCAGGTGAACTCGCTCGGCCTGACCGAGGCGCAGCCGGAGAACAACGTGCAGCGGATCGTGCTGGAGATGCTCGGCGTGACGCTGTCGAAGAACGCCCGCGCCCGCGCCGTACAGCTGCCGGCCTGGAACGAGGCGCTCGGCCTGCCCCGGCCCTGGGACCAGCAGTGGTCGCTGCGGATGCAGCAGGTGCTGGCGTTCGAGTCGGACCTGCTCGAGTACGACGACATCTTCGACGGGTCGCACGTCATCGAGGCCAAGGTGGCCGAGCTGGTCGAGGGCGCTCTGGCCGAGATCGACCGGGTGCAGGCGATGGGTGGTGCGGTCGCGGCGGTCGAGTCCGGGTACCTCAAGCAGGCGCTGGTCGCGTCGCACGCGGAGCGCCGCCGCCGGATCGAGTCCGGCGAGCAGGTCGTGATCGGCGTCAACGCTTACACGAACACCGAGCCGTCGCCGCTCACCGAGGACCTGGACACGGCGATCCAGACCGTTGACCCCGCCGCCGAGTCCGCCGCCACCGAGTCGCTCAAGCGCTGGCGGTCCGAGCGCGTCGAGACCGAGGTGGCGGTGGCCTTGGACGCGCTGCGGGCGGCCGCGAAGGCTGACACCGGCAACCTGATGCCGGCGACGCTGGAGTGCGTACGGCATGGCGCGACCACCGGCGAGTGGGCCGGGGTGCTGCGCGAGGTGTTCGGCGAGTACCGGGCTCCGACCGGCGTCTCCGGCTCGGTCGGCGTCACCGACGGTGGTGCCGAGATCGCTGCGGTCCGGGCGAAGGTGGACGCGACCGCCGACGAGCTCGGCGGGCGGCTGCGGTTCCTGGTCGGCAAGCCTGGGCTGGACGGGCACTCGAACGGCGCCGAGCAGGTCGCGGTCCGGGCCCGGGACGTCGGGTTCGAGGTGATCTACCAGGGCATCCGGCTCACCCCGGAGCAGATCGTCGCCGCCGCGGTCGCCGAGGACGTGCACTGTGTCGGGCTCTCGATCCTGTCCGGTTCACACATGGAGCTCGTGCCGCAGGTGGTGGACGGGCTGCGCGCGGCCGGGCTGGACGACGTACCGGTCGTTGTCGGCGGCATCGTTCCGGACGCCGACGCCCGGGCGCTCCGCGAGGCTGGGGTGGCCGCGGTCTACACGCCGAAGGACTACGACCTGACCGGCATGATGTCCGACATGGTCGACGTCATCCGTCGCGCGAACGGGCTCGGCTGACCAGGTCGCGGACCTCGTCGGCGCAGCCCCAGGAGAGCGTGACGCCGGAGCCGCCGTGGCCGTAGCAGTGCACGGTCAGCCGGCCGTTCACCTCGGCCGCGTCACAGCGCACCGCGGGCCGGGCCGGCCTGAGCCCGACCCGGTGCCCGATCACCTCCGCCTTGGCCAGCTTCGGGACCAGGTCGGTCGCGCGCTTCAGAATCGCGTCCGCGGTGACCGGGTCCGGGCTGAGCGTCCAGTCGCCGGGCTGCGAGGTCCCGCCCACGACGACGTCGTGCTCGCGCGGTACGACGTAGGTCAGCTCGTCCGGGCCACGGTTCGCGACCAGCCACTCGGACAGGCCGGGCTGCTCGACGTACACGACCTGTCCGCGGACCGGGCTGAGGCTGGTGTCGCCGGCCATCCGGCGAGAGCCGAGCCCTGTGCAGTTCACCACCACGTCCGCGGAGTTCGGCAGCGCGTGAAGCGCAGCCCGGGTCAGGGTGCCGCCGGCCGCCTCGAGGCGCTTCACCAGATACGGCAGGTAGTCCGGCATCTCGATCACCGGGGTGGTGAACGACCGCCCGCCGCGGAAGCCGGGCGCCGGCTCGAGCAGCGACAGCATGTCCGGAACCGCGTCCGCCCACCACGGGTCCGGTTCCGCCTCGGCCAGGTACTCCGCGCCCTCGCGCATCCGGACCGACGGTTCGTCCGCGGACAGCCGCAGCAGTTCGTCGTACGTGCGCCGCGCCCAGCGGGCGACCCGGTCCTGCGGCGCGGCGAGGTACGGGTACCAGATCGCGGCCGCGACCGCCGAGGTGGTCTCCAGCGGGAGGTCCCGGGCGAGTACGGCGACCTCGTACCCGTCCTCGGCGAGCCGGACCGCGCAGGACAGCCCGATCACACCGGCGCCGATGACGATGACCCGCATCCGTCCATTCTGACGGCTGGCGGGTGATTCCGCTCAGGCCACGGGAGCCTTGGCGCGCAGGATCGAGACGAACTCGCGCATCCAGGCCGGGTGGTCGGGCCAGGCCCGGGCGGACACCATCAGGCCGTCGACGACCGCCTCGCTGTCGACGAACTCGGCACCGGCCGCACGGACGTCGGGCTCCAGCGCCGGGTACGCCGCCGAGCGCCTGCCGTCGAGCAGGCCCGCGGCTGTCAGCGTCAGCGCGCCGTGACACAGGTGCGCGAGCGGCTTCTGCTCGTCGACGAAGTGCTTGAGGATGCGCTGGCAGTCCGGGTCGTTGCGGATGTACTCGGGAGCCCGCCCGCCGGGTATGACGACCGCGACGTAGTCGGCCGGGTCGACGTCCGCGAAGGCGAGATCGGCGTCCCAGGTGTGGCCGAGCTTCTCGGTGTAGGTGTCGAAGCCGTCCACGAAGTCGTGCACGACGAACTGCAGCTTCTTCTTCGTCGGTGCCGCGACGTGTACCTCGTACCCCTCCTCGCGGAGTCGCTGGTACGGGTAGAAGAACTCGAGATCCTCGGCGGCGTCGCCGGTGATGATCAGCACCTTGGTCATGGATCCGTCCCTCCACTGGTCGGGCTGTCATCTCGAACATTCGTCCGGCGTGGCCCGATGGTCAACACCCCAGACAGCTCAGCGGTGCTGGTTGGATGGATGCCCGTGGAGGAGATCGTGCTGATGGGGGACCCACGGGTTGCGGCCGTGCCGGTGAAGGAGAACGGTGAGCCGCTGGTCGTCGTACCTGGCCTGCGGGTGTCCGAGCACAAGGCCGATCTCGGGGTGGACCGGACCTATGTACGGGCCGCGGTCGCCGAGCGGCTGGCCGAGGCGGCGCGGCGGCTGCCCGCGGGGGTCGAGCTGCTGTTCGTGGAGGGGTGGCGGGCGGCACTGGTGCAGCGGCACTACTTCGAGTCGTACCGCGAGCGGCTGCGGGCGGACGGGATCGCGTCGGAGCCGGCCGAGCTGGACCGGCTGGCCAGCCGGTATGTGGCGCCGCCGCCGCTCGCGCCGCACACCGCCGGTGCGGCGGTCGACCTCACGCTGTGTACGACGGACGGCGTCGAGCTCGACCTCGGAACCCGGATCAACGCGTCGCCCGAGGAGAGCGACGGCGCCTGCTACACGGCGGCCACGAACATCAGCGCCGCCGCCACGCGGAACCGGGCCGTGCTCGGTGCGGCGATGACCGCCGCGGGCTTCATGAACTACCCGACCGAGTGGTGGCACTGGTCGTACGGCGACCGTTACTGGGCCCTGGCAACTGGTGCTTCCGCGGCGATCTACGGCCCCGCGGCGCGGCCCTGACGGCAGCGTTGACGCCGGCGTAACGCGGCCGATCCGTCCCGGCAACACGACCCCGGAATGCTGCTGACCTCGCCACCGGAGGAAGGAAGCAGCGCGTGGACCTCTCGAGGGACCGCCGGTTGTTCGATGAGCTCGACCGCGACCGGGACGGCCGGATCTGGGCCTGGGAGCTGCTCGGCCCGCTGGGCCGTGCCGGGATACTGCCGGGCGACCCGCGGATCCGGTCCGCGCTCGGCGGCCTGCAGGTCGACCACCAGCCGGTCCAGCTCGATTTCGCGCAGTTCACCGCGATCGCGCACTCCGGCGACGGCCTGGTCCTGCGCGCGCTCGAGGGCTCGCTCGCGGTGGCGGACTTCCCGGCGCTGACCGCGGATATCGCCCGGATGCACGACGAGGTGCTGCAGGTCACCGACGGCCGGGTGGCCGACTACATCCCGCGGCTCGCGGAGGTCGACCCGGACCAGCTCGCGATCGCGGTCTGCACGGTGGACGGTCAGCAGTTCTCGGTCGGCAACGCGGACGTGCCGTTCTGCGTGCAGTCGGTGACCAAGCCATTCATGTACGCCCTCGCGCTGGAGGAGCACGGTGCGGAGGCCGTGCACCGCAGGGTCGGCCAGGAGCAGAGCGGCGGTGCCTTCAACGAGCTGGTGCTGAACCCTGCCGGACTGCCGCACAACCCGATGATCAACGCCGGTGCGATGGCGTCGGCATCGCTGATCCGGCCCGAGCTCCCGCTCGCCGACCGCTACGACCACGTAGCGCGGACCTGGGCCCGTATGACGGCGGCTCGGCCGGGGTTCGACAACGCGACGTACCTGTCGGAGCAGGCCACCGGCTACCGCAACTATGCGCTGGCCGACGAGATGCGCAACAAGGGTGTGCTGCCGGCGAGCACCGACCCGCGGCAGGTCGCCGAGTTCTACTTCCAGAACTGCTCGATCGAGGTGGACGCGTCGATGCTGGCCGCCGCCGCGGGGACTCTGGCCGGCGGCGGCCGGAGCCCCTTCGCCGACGACCGGGTGTTCGCACCGGACACGGTCCGCAACACGTTGTCGATGATGTCGACCAGCGGGATGTACGACTACTCCGGCGAGTTCTTCCGCGAGATCGGCCGGCCGGCGAAGAGCGGGGTGTCGGGTGCGGTGATCCTGGTCGTGCCGGACGTGATGGGGGTCTGTGTCTGGTCGCCGCGGCTGGACGACCGCGGTAACTCGGTCCGCGGGATCGAGTTCTGCCGGCGGCTCGCCGCGGAGTACAAGCTGCACGTGTTCGACAGCGACAGCGCCAAGCGCGACCTGCGCGGGACCGCTCGCGAGGTCGGCGCGTCGGCGCGTGACGAGAGCGCCGTGGCCGACGTCGCGCGGCGGGCGCTCGGCGGGCTGCCGGAGCCGGCCGCGGTCCGCGCGGACAGCGGCCCGCCGCCGTGGCGACCGCGGCAGCAGACGGGCGGCCAGGCGCCAGAGTACGACTGGCCGCGCTGACCACAAGGGCCCGACGAACGACGACACGCCGGGTCACAAGGGCCCGATGAACGGACCTACTCGACGGTGACGGACTTGGCGAGGTTGCGGGGCTTGTCGACGTCGTGGCCGAGGGCAACGGATGCGTGGTAGGCGAGCAGCTGGAGCGGGATGGTGAGGAGGATGGGGTCCAGCTCGGGCTCGTTCTTCGGTACGACGATCTCGGCCGCGGCCAGGTCGGGGATCTCGACCCGCGGGTGCGTGACGACGTACAGCGGACCGGACCGTGCCGCGATCTCCTGCAGCGCGCCGATGTTGCGGTCCAGCAGCTCGTCGTCGGGGGTGATCGCGACGGTCGGTACGTCGGGGGAGATCAGCGCCAGCGGACCATGCTTCAGCTCGCTGGTCTGGTACGCCTCGGCGTGCCGGTACGAGATCTCCTTGAACTTCTGCGCACCCTCGCGTGCGACCGGGAAGCCCCGGGTGCGGCCGACGAAGAAGAGGCTCTCGTGCTGTGCGAGCCGCTTGGCCGTCTCGGCCAGGGCCTGCTCCTGCGCCACGATCGCTGCGATCTGATCGGGCAGCTTCTTCAGGCCGTCGATCAGCCGCCGGCCGTCGGCGGGGGAGACGTCGCGGATCCGGCCCAGGTGGATGCCGAGCATCGCGAACCCGACCGCCATGTTGGTCAGCGCCTTGGTCGACGCCACCGAGACCTCCGGGCCGGCGTGCAGGTAGATGCCGCCGTCCACCGCACGGGCGATGCTGGAGCCGACCACGTTCACCAGGCCGATCACCCGGCCGCCCTTGCGCTTCAGCTCCTGGACCGCGACCAGGGTGTCGAGCGTCTCGCCGGACTGCGAGACCGCGACGTACAGGGTGTCCCGCTCGACCACGGGGTTGCGGTACCGGAACTCCGACGCGGGCTCGGCGTCGGCCGGGATCCGCGCCACCTCCTCGATGAACTGCGCGCCCTGCTGGCCGGCGTAGTACGCCGAGCCGCAGCCGAGGATCTTCACCCGGCGGATCTCGCGCGCCTCCCGGGCATCCATGTTCAGCCCGCCGAGGTGCACGGTGTGGAACCGCTCGTCCAGCCGGCCGCGCAGGCAGCGCTGCACCGCGTCCGGCTGCTCGTGGATCTCCTTGACCATGAAGTGCTCGTGCTCGCCGCGCAGGTACTCCTCCTCGGACCACTCGACCGTCTCCGCGGTCTTGGTCGTGGCACCGGCGTCGGCGGTGAAGGTCTGGTAGCCGTCGGCGCGGACGGTGGCGAGCTCGCCGTCGTCGAGGTGCACGACCTGGCGGGTGTAGCGGACCAGCGCGGCGGCGTCGGAGGCGACGTGCATCTCGCGATCGCCGACGCCGAGGATGATCGGGCTGCCGTTGCGCGCGACGACGATCCGGTCCGGGTGCTCGGTGTCCATCACCGCGATGCCGTAGGTGCCCTCGATCCGGCGCAGCGCCGCGAGCACCTTGTCCTCCAGCGTTCCGTTGCTCCCGGCAACGAGATGCGCGATCACCTCGGAGTCGGTCTCGGAGCGCAGCTTGACGCCGTCGGCCTCCAGTGCGGCGCGCAGCGCGCCGGAGTTGTCGATGATGCCGTTGTGCACCACCGCGACCGAGCCGTCCTCGCTCAGGTGCGGGTGCGCGTTGTCCTTGGTCGGACCGCCGTGGGTGGCCCAGCGGGTGTGCCCGATGCCGACCTTGCCGCCGAACCGCTTCGGCAGCGACGCCTCCAGGTCACGGACCCGCCCGGCGTCCTTGTGCACCTTGACGTCGCCGGTGCCGAGGACCGCGACACCGGCCGAGTCGTACCCGCGGTACTCCAGCCGCGCCAGCCCGTCCACCAGGATCGTGGCCGCCGGCTTGGCGCCGACGTACCCGACGATTCCGCACATGCTCTTCCCCTCCAGGACTCGTTCAGCCGTAGACGATCCGGCGCAGCTGCCGCGTGGTGAGCTCGGGCGCCCGGACCGGCCGGGTGCGCAGCTCGTCGGCGATGCGCTCGAAGATCGTGTCGTTGCGTACGCCGTGCAGCTGGAGCTCGCGGTGCCGGGTGCGGACGTACTCCTCGGCCGTGACGGTGAAGTACGCCAGCACGTCCTCGACCACCCGCCGCGCGTCGGCCGCGGGCAGTCCGGTGGTGCGACTGACCTGGTGGACGAGCTCGTCGTCGGGCGCGTTCTCCTGCCTCACAGCGTCAACAGTGCACGCCGGCGGTGAGTTTTGCCAAGAATCTGCCCGGAATCGGGCAGATCAGTCCGCCTCGGTCACGACAGGGGGTCACCACATGGTTTCAGCCGCTCAGCCCCGGATCTCGGCGGAGCGATCGGGATTTTCGCATAGCCGGGCTCTTGTGGACCGGCACCGGGCAGCGTACGAAAGTTGCTGCGGGTAGACCCTCGGGGAACGAATCGTGTCGGCCGGCCCGCGCTTCTGGCTGTCTGCCCACCCGAGGAGGTACTTGCCATGAAGCGCCTTGTCATCAAGCGTGCCGCCGTCACGAGCGCGGTCGCGGTGGCAGCGATCCTGGTCGCGTCAGGACTCAACGCCGGAGCGCAACCCGCGACCGGTGCCGCCGCTTCGCCGTCGGTCGGATCGATCGCGCGCGGAGGCTCGCTGGTGCTGACCGGAGCCGACGCAGCTGCGTTCGCGGTGCCGAGGGACGCGGTCAAGCTGTGGTCCGCCCGGCTCCCGGACGGTACCCGGCAGACCCGCTACCAGCAGCGGGTCGGTGGGGCGACAGTGTTCGGCGGACAGCTGACGGTGCTCACCGACCAGTCCGGCCGCACCACCTCCGTGATCGGTGCCTACTACCCGGGCCTGAAGGCCAAGAACGCGGCCGCGGTGAGCGCGGCGAGCGCCCGTGGGGTCGCCGCCAAGCGGGTCGGCAGCGCGGGCGAGTGGAGCTCGACGCTGCGGATCGACCCGAAGGACGGCCGGCTGTTCCACGAGGTGCTGAACCAGCGCCTCGACCACCGCTGGGTGAGCTGGGTCGACGCGTCGTCCGGTGCGGTGAAGAAGCACTATGACGCGGTCGCGCACGGGGACGGGACCGGCGTCAAGGGCGACACCAAGACGATCGACACGACCCGGATCGGAAGCACGTTCTTCCTGCGGTCGCGCGACCTGCGGCAGGAGACGTACGACGCGGCCCAGACGGGCACGCTGCCCGGCACGATCATGACCGACGCCGACGACCACTGGAACTTCAACCTGCCGAAGCTGCGGTCGCCGAGCCAGGCGCCCGGTGTCGACGCGCACTACTACGCCAACGTGGTCGACGACTTCTACGCCCAGACCTTCGGGCGCGACAGCCTCGACGACAACGGCCTGCAGATGATCTCGTCGGTGCACGTGCTGAACCGCTTCTGCAACGCGTTCTGGAACGGTGAGCAGATGGCGTACGGCGACGGCGACGGCAAGACCTGCATCTCGCTGTCGGGCGGCCTCGACGTGGTCGGGCACGAGCTCACGCACGGCGTCACGCAGTTCACCTCGAACCTGATCTACGAGGACGAGTCCGGTGCGCTGAACGAGTCGTTCAGCGACATGATGGGCAACACGATCGAGTTCTACGCCGCGGCGCGTGGGCTCGACCCGGCGGCGACGCCGGACTGGCTGATCGGCGAGGACGTCATCCTGGTGCCCGACGTGGCACCCGGGTTCCGGAACATGGGCGATCCGCAGGAGGACGTCGATCCCGATCACTACAGCGAGTTCATCGTCACCGAGGCGGAAAACGGTGGCGTGCACTCCAACAGCGGGATCCCGAACCACGCCTACTATCTCGCTGTCAACGGCGGCAAGAACGCCGGCTGCGACAACGTCGGCTCGAGCGGGCACCAGCACACCGCCGACTGTGATGTCACCGTGACCGCTCTCGGGCTCGCGCAGGCGCAGCAGGTCTTCTACGCCGGCTTCACCAGCCTTCCCGAGTTCGCGAACATGTGCGACGCCCGCAACGCCACCGTCGCGGTCGCGAGCGGCACGGCGCGGCAGCGCACCAGCGACGCGTGGGCAGCGGTAGGAGTGAAGGCGGGTTGTACGCCCGGCGTTCCGCCGCCACCGCCGTGCCTCAGTGACCCGGACGCGGAGATCCCGTTCGAGTCGCCGCATCCGTACGGCAACAACGGCGACTGCACCTGGACCTACGACAACGGGTCGCCGAACTTCCGATTCCACTTCAGCCTGCTCGACACCGAGGAGGACTTCGACTTCGTGATCGTCTCCGACGGCAACGGTCAGGAGCTGATCCGGTACACGGGTCTGTTCCGGCGCGGTGCCACCTCACCGTGCATCACCACGCAGACGGGTTCGGTCCGGCTGCTGACCGACTCGTCGGTGACCGCGCAGGGCTTCACCGTCGACGCCGTCGAACCCTGCTGAACCCTTTGCGTCCGCCGATGCCGAGCCAGCATGGCTCGGCATCGGCGGACGCTGTGGGAGGTCAGAACAACCGCAGGACGTCTGACTCCATGCCGCGCAACGCGTCGTAGTCGACGGTGAGGCAGTCGATGCCGCGGTCGGTGGCGAGCACCTTCGCCTGCGGCTTGATCAGCTGCGCGGCGAACACGCCGCGGACGGGGGCGAGCAGCGGGTCCCGGTTCAGCAGCTCGACGTACCGGGTGAGCTGCTCGACGCCGTCGATCTCGCCGCGCCGCTTCACCTCGACCGCGACGTGTGCGCCCTTGGCGTCCCGGCAGAGCAGGTCGACCGGGCCGATCGCGGTCGGGTACTCGCGCCGAACCAGCGTCCAGCCGTCGCCGAACGTGTGTACGTGCTCGGCGAGCAGCTCCTGCAGGTGCGCCTCGACCCCGTCCTTGACCAGCCCGGGGTCGACGCCGAGCTCGTACGACGTGTCGCTGAGCAGCTCCTCGATGGTGATCCGGAGCTCTTCGCCGGCCTTGTTCCGCACGCTCCACAGACCCATGCCGTCCACGGAGTCCTCGGTCAGGGTGCACGGCGGCGACATCCAGTTCAGCGGCTTGTACGAGCCGCCGTCGGCGTGCACCAGCACGGACCCGTCCGACTTCACCATCAGCAACCGGATCGCCATCGGGAGATGGGCCGTCAGCCGGCCGGAGTAGTCGACGGAGCAACGAGCGATCACCAGGCGCACGGCGAACCACCCTAACCGGTGAGCCGGGCGCACAGTACGGTGCCTCACGCCTCGTCGTACGGCGCGGCCGTGCGTGTGAGCAGCACCACGCGCGGAACGGGTCGCCCTACGCTGAAGGTGTGAGTCAGCACGAGACCGACCTGCTGGTCGTCGGCGCCGGACCGGCGGGCCTCTACGCGGCCTACTACGCAGGCTTCCGCGGGTACTCGGTGCTGCTCGTCGACTCGCTGCCGGAGCTCGGTGGTCAAGTCTCGGCGCTCTACCCGGAGAAGGTGATCTACGACGTCGCCGGCTTCGTCGCGATCAAGGGCCAGGACCTGGTCGACATGCTCGCCGAGCAGGCGGCGACGGCAGATCCGACGTACCTGCTGGGTCACCGCGCAGAGCAGCTCGCCGTCGCCGACGACGCGGTCACCGTGACCACGCACCTCGGTGACGTCGTGCGTGCGAAGGCGGTACTGATCACCGGCGGGATCGGCACCTTCTCACCGCGACCGTTGCCGGACTCGGAGCTCTTCGCCGACCACGGCCTGCGCTACTTCGTCCGGCACCTCGAAGACCTCGCCGGACAGCAGGTGCTCATCGTGGGTGGCGGCGACTCCGCGTTCGACTGGGCGGCGAGCCTCGAGCCGATCGCGGCGTCGGTCACGCTGATCCACCGACGGACCGCCTTCCGGGCGCACCAGGGCACCGTCGACGCCGTCCTCGCGAGCAGCGTGCGGGTGCTGACGCCGTACGAGGTGGCCCGGATCAACGGCAACCCCAGGGTGGAGTCGGTGGAGGTGTTCGACAACCAGTCCGGCGACCGGCAGACGCTGCCGGTGGACACGGTCGTCGCCGCCCTCGGGTTCACCGCGGACCTCGGGCCGTTCACGCGGTGGGGTCTGGAGCAGCGGAAGCGACACATCCTGGTGGACAGCGCAATGCGGACGAACCTGCCACGCGTCTTCGCGGCCGGTGACATCGTCGAGTACGACGGCAAGGTCAAGCTGATCTCCGTCGCGTTCGGCGAGGCCGCCACCGCGGTCAACAACGCGGCGGGTGTCATCGTGCCGGGCGCACGGATCTTCCCCGGGCACTCGACCGGAGCCGAAGGTTCGTGACCTGAGAGGTCAGTTCGCCGGTTCCTCGGCCGGCAGCAGTTTGGTCAGCAGCGTGCGCAGGTCCCGCACGCCGTCGGCGCCGAGCGTGTCCTGGACATCCGCGTTGAGTTCCTCCACGACGCCGCGTGCGACGCCGAGCCGCTGCCGGCCGAGTCGGGTGAGCTCCAGCGCATAGCGCCGGCGGTCCTTCGGGTCCTGCCCCCGGGCCACGAGTCCGGCCAGGACGAGCTCGTCGACCACCTCGGCGGCGGCCGGTTCGGTGATATCCAGGTACTGCGCCAGCTGCAGCTGCGGGCAGGGCCCGAGCCGGTCGATCGCGAACAGTGGCCCGAAGTGCCTGATCTTGAGCCCGATGTCGGCCAGCAACGCGTCGCCGCGCCGGCGTAGCAGGTAGTGCGCATGGGCAACGAGGTACTCGGTGCTCCGGATGGCCGGTTGCTCCGGGAGCAGGCCGCGCAGCAGCTCATCGAGTCGCTTCCGTTCGCGCCGGCTCAGTGCGGCGGTGATCCGCGCATCGCGATCGGAGACGAGGTGGCGCATCTCGTCCAGCGCTTTGCGGCCGGCGTCGGTGATGGACAGCACGTACGAGCGACGGTTGGCCGGGTTGCGTGTGCGCTGGACGTATCCGGACTCCTCGAGCCGGTCGATCAGCCGCACCATGATCGTCCGGTTGATGCCGAGCCGTTCGGCGAGGTCCCGCTGGGAGTCGGCGTCCTGATCGGCGAGCGTGTCCAGTACGACGAAGTCGCGCGACCGCGGGTCATTCCGGATCGCGTCGGCGGTGAACCGCGCGTATACCTGCCGCAGCAGCGTGCCGACGGATCCCCGGATCCCGGTCGCCAGGGCCGCGCCCGCCGTCTCCTCGTCGCTCGGCTGCCGCACCGACTCACCTCCGAGGTCAGCCTATCCACCTGGTGATGGTTGGAGGCAGGATAGTTACCGACATCATTAGTTGGATAGTTGACAGTTGGAGGATGGACGCCTAGCGTCGATGACCTGGCGAGGAACGGTTGGGAGTGGAAACGATGAGCGACAAGACCTTCAGGCTCGACATGACGATGATGTTCGCGATGCACGACGCGCTCCGGCGCGAGCTGGAGCGCATCACCCGGCTCACCGAGCGCGGTGACGACGATCCGCGGCAGATCCTCGGCACCGCAGCCGGCTGGGAGATGTTCAAGGCCTACCTGCGCGTGCATCACACGTCCGAGGACGAAGCGGTCTGGCCGGTGATGTATCGAGCGCTGGCCGACCGGCCGGACGACGTTGCCGTGCTGGACGCGATGGAGGCAGAGCACGCCGCCATCGATCCGCTGCTGAACGCGATCGACGCTGCGCTGGCTGACCGCGAGTCCGGGCCGAGACGGCTAGGCGAGCTGGTCGACACCCTGCGCATCGGGCTGAACGGACACCTCGAGCACGAGGAGCACGAGGGTCTGGCGTTGATCGACGCCACCCTGACCGAGCAGCAGTGGCAGCACTTCGGCGCGCTGCACGGCAGCCGGATCGGCCCGGATGCGCCTCGGTACCTGCCCTGGCTGCTGGACGGTGCGAGCGCGGAGCGCACCGAGTTGATCCTCGCCCGCTTCCCGGAACCGCTGCGCGTCGCCTACCGCGACGAATGGCGACCCGCCTACGCGGAGCTGAACCTCTGGGCTCCGGGCGTCCTCGACCGAGTCAGGGTCATAGGCTCGGACCATGACACCGCGGAGCAGTGAGCGCACCATGCAGGTGTACGACGAGGTGGCGGCCGGGCTGGCGGACGAGGGCGTGACCAAGGGCAGCATGTTCGGCATGCCCTGCCTGAAGACCGGCAAGAAGGTGCTCGGCGGCCTGTGGGGTGACGCGATGAACTTCAAGTTGCCCACCGAGGCGCGGGAGAAGGCCCTGACGCTGCCCGGCGCCGAGCCGTTCGACCCCGGCATGGGCCGGCCGATGAAGGAGTGGGTACTGGTGCCGCTCGACGAATCGGCGAGCTGGCCGGACCTCGCCGCGCAGGCGCTGGCGTACGTGCGCGGATGAACCTGCACTGCCCGGCACGGCTGATCCTGCTCCCCGCGGCCGACGCCGTCCGGCTCGACGATCGGCGCGTCGCGAGGATCTATACGAGCGCGGCTGCGGAGGCAGATGCCGCGGGTCTGGCCGGTCGACTGGGCGTCGGGGTGGAGGTCGTACCGGAGCTGGACGCCGGGTCGCTCGACCTTGCCCTGCAGGGGATCGCGGACCTGCACCGCGGCGAGACGGTGGTGGTGCTCGGCGTACGGCGCCCGGGCGGTGCGCCGGACGGTGAGGTGGTCGAGGTCGACCACGACGGCGGCGGCTGGACGGTGGTGCCGCGCGACTGAGCCGCCGCCGCAGTGACCCACCTCATTGGGCAGACCAGTGACCGGGTGGCACACTTCGGCGCATGGCGCGTGAACTGAAGACGGTCGGTGTGGTCGGTCTCGGCACGATGGGTGCGGGGATCGCGGAGGTGTTCGCCCGCAACGGGCTGACCGTGGTCGGCGTGGAGCGCGACGACGAGTCGGTCGAGCGCGGCCGCGGGCACATCCAGCACTCCACCGACCGGGCGGTGAAGCGCGGCAAGCTGTCGGTCGAGGACCAGCAGGCGCTCTTCGACCGGGTGACCTTCGCCACCAGCCTCGACGCCCTGGCCGATGCGGACCTGGTCGTCGAGGCGGTGGTGGAGCACCTGGACCTGAAGCGGGACATCTTCGCCGCGCTGGACAAGATCGTCCGCGAGGACGCGATCCTGGCCACCAACACCTCGTCGCTGTCGGTGACGGAGATCTCGGTCGCCACCGAGCGGCCGCGCCGGGTGGTCGGGATGCACTTCTTCAACCCGGCCCCGGTGCAGGAGTTCGTCGAGGTGATCCGCACCGTGGTCACCGAGCCGGACGTGGTCGAGGACGTGTCAGCGCTCGCCCGCCGGCTGGACAAGTCGCCGGTGGTCGCGCAGGACCGCGCGGGGTTCATCGCGAACGCGCTGCTGTTCGGGTACCTGAACCACGCGGTGTCGATGGTCGAGTCCCGCTACGCCACCCGAGAGGACGTGGACGCGGCGATGCGGCTCGGCTGCGGGTATCCGATGGGCCCGCTTGCGCTGCTCGACCTGATCGGCCTGGACACCGCGTACGAGATCCTCGACACGATGTACAAGCAGGGGCGCAACCGGCTGCACGCACCGGCCCCGATCCTCAAGCAGATGGTCACCGCGGGCCTGCTCGGCCGGAAGACAGGGCGTGGCTTCTACACCTACGAGGCGCCGGACTCGCCGGTCGTGGAGGATGACGAGCACACCCCGCGCTCCGACGCCGACGCACCGCCGACCCGGACGGTCAAGCAGGTCGGGGTGGTCGGCTCCGGCACCATGGCGGTCGGAATCGTCGAGGTCTGCGCCAAGGCCGGGTACGACGTGCTGTACGTCGCGCGCGGCACCGAAAAGGTGGCGAAGGTGGCCGCTGCTCTGGAGCGCTCGCTGGAGAAGGCGGTGCAGCGCGGCAAGCTCTCAGCGGAGGAGCGGGACGCGGCGCTCGCCCGGATCAAGGGCACCGCGAAGCTGGACGACCTGAGCACCGTCGACCTGGTGGTCGAGGCCGTGGTCGAGGAGCTGAGCGTCAAGCAGGCGCTGTTCGAGACCTTCGACGAGATCTGCAAGCCGGGCGTGGTGCTCGCCACCACGACGTCCAGCCTGCCGGTGGTCGACCTCGCGATGGCGACCAAACGACCGGCCGATGTGGTCGGGCTGCACTTCTTCAACCCGGCGCCGGTGATGAAGCTGGTCGAGGTGGTCAGCACCGTCACCACCGCGCAGGAGGTGGCCGACACCGCGGTCGCGTTCGCCGCCGCGCTCGGCAAGCACCCGGTGCGCTGCGGCGACCGGGCCGGGTTCATCGTCAACGCTCTGCTGTTCCCGTACCTGAATGACGCGGTCCGGATGCTCGAGGCGCACTACGCGAGCGTGGACGACATCGACACCGCGATGAAGCTCGGCTGCCGGCTGCCGATGGGCCCGTTCGAGCTGCTCGACGTGGTCGGGCTGGACGTGTCGCTGGCGATCCAGCGCACGCTGTACCTGGAGTTCCGCGAGCCCGGGTTCGCACCGGCGCCGCTGCTAGAGCACCTGGTCACCGCGGGCTATCTCGGCCGCAAGACCGCCCGCGGCTTCCGGGACTACTCGGGCTGATTCGGCTCAGCGTCGTCGTCAACGGCCGGGAGGACGCCCGGCGGCTAGCGGGCCGACAGGTAGGTCAGCACCGCCATCACGCGGCGGTTGTCGTCCTCCGACGGCGCCAGGTCGAGCTTGGTGAAGATGTTGTTGGTGTGCTTGCTGACGGCCTTCTCGGTGATGAACAGAGCGGACGCGATCGCGGCGTTCGAGCGGCCCTCGGCCATCAGCCCGAGCACCTCGGACTCGCGCGGGGTGAGCCGCTGGATCGGCTCCTCGCGCGAGCTGCGGGTGAGCAGCTGGGCGATCACCTCGGGGTCCATCGCGGTCCCGCCCGCGGCCACCCGTCGTACCGACTCGACGAACTGGGCGACGTTCGACACCCGGTCCTTGAGCAGGTAGCCCAGCCCGCCCGCGCTGCCGCCGGCCAGCAGCTCGCGCGCATACAGCTGCTCGACGTACTGGGACAGCACCAGGATCGGCAGCCCGGGCACCTTCTCCCGGGCCTCGATCGCCGCCTTCAGGCCCTCGTCGGTGAACGTCGGGGGCAGCCGTACGTCGACCACCGCCACGTCCGGCTGGTGCTCGACCAGCGCGGGCACCAGCCGCGGGCCGTTGTCGACGGCCTCGACGACCTCGAAGTCGTTGGCCTCGAGCAGCCGGATCAGGCCGTCCCGCAGGAGGGCGTGGTCTTCCGCGATGACGATCCGCACGCCCGCAGTCTAGGTGGTCGGCTTGAGCGCCGAGGGCAGCTCCATCACGACGGTGGTCGGGCCGCCACCGGGGCTGGCCACGGTCAGGGTGCCGTCGAACGCGGCCAGCCGGCGCTGTACGCCGTGCAGCCCGCCGCCGGGGCTGACCTCGGCGCCGCCGATCCCGTCGTCGCCGACGATCATGTGCAAACCCTCGTTCTCGTACGAGATCTGGATCCAGGCGGTGGTCGCAGCGGAGTGCTTGACCACGTTGGCCAGGACTTCGGCGACCGCGAAGTACGCGGCGGACTCCACCGGCGCCGGCGGCCGGCCGGGCAGGTCGATGTCCACGTCGACCTTGAGCGGGCAGGCCATCGCGAGCGCCCGGACCGCACCGTCCAGCCCGCGGTCGGCGAGGACCGGCGGGTGAATGCCGCGGACCAGGTCGCGCAGCTCGGTCAGTGCCTGGCCGGCGGACTCGCGAGCCTCGGTGAGCAGCTGCTGCGCGGCGGCCGGGTCGCGGTCCACCAGGGTCTCGGCCATGCCCAGGTTCATGCTGAGGGCGGCCAGCCGGGCCTGCGCACCGTCGTGCAGGTCGCGCTCGATCCGGCGCAGCTCGGCGGCCTGGGTGTCGACCGTCTCGGCGCGGGTCTCGGCCAGCTCCTGCACCCGCAGCGCGAGCCGGGCACTCTCGGTCGGGCCGAGCAGGGACCTGGTCAGCAGCGAGTTCGCCCGCATCAGCCGCGGCCCGACCTTGAGCCAGAGCAGGAAGAAGCCGAGCGCGATCGGCCAGACGGCGAACGCTGTGACCGGGTTGACGTGGACGAGGCCGAACAGCTCGTCGAAGACGCCGGGCGGCGTCACCCAGACCAGGAACGGATAGATCAGGTAGAAGATCGAGCAGAGGAAGAGCACGGCCGAGAGCAGGTTCAGCGTGAACCCGACCACCGCGTTCACGATCAGCCAGGCGTAGTCGCGCCAGGTGGCCGGGTCGGTGAACCAGGTCCGCAGCCGCTGGATCATGCCGGGGTACTTGGGCTGCTTGTACGGCGTCGGGATCTCCACGCCGCTCACGGTCCACGCCAGCCGTCGGTGCAGGTTGGCGAACGCGCGGATGGCGGGGATCACGCCGAGCAGCATGGGGATACCCACCCAGACCGCGATCAGCGGCATCGCCACCGTCTGCAGCACGAACAGTGCGATACCGAGCTCGGCCATGATCGCCATCGCGAGGCCGAACGCCGGCAGCGCGATCATCGGCGCGCGGTTCGGGCGCCCGGTCGCGACCTGGCTGTCGGGGCTGACTGACTGGATGGACATGGCAGGAGTCTTTCGGCTCGTCGGGTGCTTCTGCTCCATCATCGCCGAGAGCTGCAGGCCCATCAGTGGTGCTAGGCCCACTGTTGATGGGGTAGAAACACTCATGTCTGGCCGGTTGCGGGCGGCAACGCTGGGTGCATGACACTTCTCCTCGAACGACCGGCGCCGGTCAGGGGCAGCGAGTTCGCTCCGCTGCTGCGCGAGATCAAGCAGCGCGGGCTGCTGCAGCGCCGTACCAGTCACTATGCCGCATCCATCCTCGTCAACCTCGGACTGCTGAGCGCGGTCTGGCTCGGCATCCTTGCTCTCGGCAACAGCTGGTGGGTGCTGCTGCTCGCGGTGCCTGCGGCGGTGCTCTCGACCCGGACCTGTTTCTACGGTCACGACGCAGGGCACCAGCAGATCGGCTCGTCGCGCCGGCTGCACGACCTGCTCGGCCTGTTCCACGGCAATCTGCTGCTCGGGATGAGCTACGGCTGGTGGAACGACAAGCACAACCGCCACCACGCGAACCCGAACCACACCGACAAGGACCCCGACGTCGGGGCCGGCGTACTCGTCTGGACCCTCGACCAGGCCCGCGGCCGCACCGGCCTGCATGGCTGGCTGACCCGGAACCAGGCCTGGCTGTTTTTCCCGCTGCTGCTGCTCGAAGGCTTCAACCTCAAGGTGTCCAGCATCCGTGACCTGCGCAACCGCCCTTCGGCTGTGCGGCGCCTGGAAGCGGCGCTGATCATCGTCCACCACGTCGTGTACGCCGCATTGCTGCTGTCGGCGATGTCGCCGGGGCTGGCGCTGGCCTTCGCCGCCCTGCACCACATGCTGTTCGGACTGCACCTGGGCTCGGTGTTCGCGCCCAACCACAAGGGCATGGAGATGCCGGACGGTACGCAGCGGTGGGGCCATCTCGAGAAGCAGGTGCTGACGTCGCGGAACGTCAACGGTGGTCCGGTGACCGACTGGTTGATGGGTGGGCTGAACTACCAGATCGAGCACCACCTGTTCCCGAGCATGCCGCGGGCGAACCTGCGGCTGGCGCAGCCGATCGTGCAGTCCTACTGCGAGCGGATCGGGATGCCGTACGTGTCGACGAGTGCGGCCGAGTCGTATGCGCAAGGGCTACGGCACATGCACGAGGTCGGCCGCGAGCTGCGGGCGGGATAGACCCGTCTCCTTGGGTGACATCTTGCTTGGTGACGCCGGTCGGTGTGGTGCCGTCGTGCGCTCGCCGGCCGACCTGTGGGCACTTTGCCGGTGGCGCGACGGCTGTTTTCTCTTGTCTGCAAGGGTTTGTGGTGGTGTGGGCTGGTTGTCCACAGTCTTGGCCGAGGTCGGGATTCTGTCCGCCTGCTCGAGTAGAATCGAGCACATGTTCGAGGTCGGCAGGTTCGCCGCACACGTGGGTGGCCTTGCTGACCTCGGCGAGATCGCGGACCTGGACGCGGCCGCAGCCCTTGCTGTGGCCGCGCAGGCGCGGGCCGCCGCCGACCGGGCCGAGGCGGTGCTGCTCGCGGTCGCGGCGCACTACGCCGACCTGCACCCCGGCCCCGGC